>JAVBXK010000129.1 GCA_030824555.1 bacterium | reverse complement strand
GTGTGGTGCTGGCCCCCACCGCCCGCCCCGGCCACCAGCTGGGCATGCGCCTCACCACCCAGCGGGGCGACAACGACCTGTCAATGGTGATGTACCGGGGGCCAGCGCTGTCGCCATCGGTCCGCTTGGATGTGCCAGCCACCGCCCCTGCCGGAGCGGCCAGCGTGAGCTTGCGCCCCGCGCACGACACCGTGCACCTGTGGGGACTGGGCCTGACACGTCCCGTGGCCGAGGGCTCGATGCTCCGGCTGGAATGGGCCCGCCAGCGTCAGGCTGCCGGGGATGATTTCGACACCCTGGTGGCCAGCGTGGACCACGAATTCAATGGCCTGGCGCACCCGCGCGACACCCTGTACCTGCTGCTGCAAGGCCAGTGGGAGCAGGTTCACCGGCGGGGCCAGCCTCAGCCCGACGGATGGTGGGACTTTCGGCGCGTGTTCCGTCACCACGCCATGGCCCGGCTGCAGTACCAGCCCGCCGACACCCGCTGGCTGTGGACCCTGGAAGCCGCGCTGCACCCCGCCAGCCGCCAGCACTATCTGCGGGTGGCGGCCCAACAACGCCTCAACCCGCAGTGGCAAGTCACTTGGGGGCTGGTGTCGGCACACGGCCCGGCAGGCAGCTTCTGGGGCAGCCACCAGGGTGGGCGGCAGGCCTTTGCGGAACTGGTGTGGACGCCGTGATGAGCAACCCAACGGTTCGACCACCGTCGCAGCTGACCGGATAATCGGGTGCTTGCCCACCGACTCACACACTCACACATGCCCATTTACGAATACGCCTGCAGTGGCTGTGGCCACGAATTCGAAGCACTGGTCAGGTCCAGCACCGTGCCCGAGTGCCCGCAATGCCACTCACAAAACCTGAACAAACTGCTGTCGGTGTTTGCCAAACCCGGCGACTTGACCAACGCCATCCGCATGCCCGCCAGCCCGTGCGGCTCGTGCGAAAGCCCGGGCAGCCATGGCGGCTGCCCGTTCAGCGGCGCACTCAGCTGACCACAGCCTGAGGCTGAGGCGGGGTCTGGTGGCCCTGCCCGGCGGCCCACCACAACGGCCCACCCTTGCTGGCCGGGAACCCGTAGCCCAGCACCCACACCAGATCGATGTCGCTGGCGCGCTGCGCCACACCCTCGGCCAGCAAGCGCTGCCCTTCGTCAACCAACGGCTGCACGCAGCGGGTGACGATGTGCTCGTCGCTCACGTCCGGCTGTGGGGTCAGCCCCAAGCGTGCGGCTTCTTCGGCGCACACGCGGGCCAGATCGGGGTCGGGCACCGGCTGTCGCCCCTCGTACAGGTAATGCCCGCGGCCGCTCTTCTGCCCGAACCGGCCCAGCTCGGCCAGCCGCTGGGTGATGCGGCGGTAGGCGGGCGGTTGGTCAAACCGCTTGCCCCGCTCGGCCAGCACCTGGCTGACCAAATCGGTACCCGCCATGTCCAGCGTGCGGCACGGCCCCAGGACAAAACCGAACGCTTCCAGCACACGGTCGATGCGCTCGGCTGGCACGCCTGCCAGCTGCAGGGCATCGACCTCGCGCAGGTAGCCCTCGAACATGCGGTTGCCAATGAAACCCCAGGCATTGCCACACAGCACAGGCAGCTTGCCCAGCCGCATGGCCCAGGCACGGGCGCGGGCCAGGCTGGCGGCTGACAGCGCACGGCCCTGAACCACCTCCACCAGCGGCGTGATGTGCGCGGGCGTGAGGAAGTGCATGCCCACCACCCGGTCGGGCCGCCCGCTGGCCTGGGCCATGGCGTCGATGTCCAGCGTGGACGTGTTGCTGATGAACAGCGTCTGTGGCCCGCACACCGCGTGCAGTTGGGCCAGCAGCGTTTGCTTGACGCCGAGGTTTTCGTACACCGCCTCGATCACGGCATCGGCGTCGGCCAGCTCGTGCCAGTCAGCGCAGGGGCGCAGCAAGGCCAGGCGCTCGTCACGCTGCCGGGGTGTCAGCCGTCCCCGTTGCACGGCACCGTCCAGGCTGCTGCGGATGCGCGCCACGCCATGGGCCAGGGCTTCGGGCCGGGCATCGGCCAGCAGGGTGGGGACGCCTGCTGCCAGCGCACACAGCGCGATGCCGGCGCCCATGGTCCCCGCCCCCACCACAGCCAGCAAGCGGTCGGCGGGCAAATCACGCACGGCAGGCCATTCGGCACCGTGCAAGGTGGCCGCACGCGCCAGCGCCAGGTAGGCATCGGCGGCAGCGGATGTGGCCGCAGGTGAAGGCGAAGGTGCAGAAGCGGGAACAGGTGAAGGTGCGGGTGCAGCAGGTGGCAGGTGGGCAGTCGTAGGCATGTCGTCTTTCATGAACAGGTGTTTTTTCATTTATTGTCCGACAATTAAATAATTCACAAAAGCCATATACACACATGCAACCACAATTTCAAAATCAAATTACTTGTTTAAAAACAAGCATATCTCAATCAAATCGAACCATTCAAAGCTCACACGCTGTCTCCTACGTGATCGTTCAAGGGTTTACACCGTGTTTTGCATGCCGTTGATTGTCGGACAATTTTAAACATGGCAACACACCTCACTGAACGCGACAACGGCCCGGCGCACAGCACCACCGCCTCGCCGCACACACTGAACGTACCGGCGCTGGTCCAATGGCTGTCGCCCCGCGTGGCCGGTGTGGACCACCGGCTGCAGGTGCAGCGCATGGACGGCGGGCAGTCCAACCCGTCATGGCTGCTGACCTGTGCCGACCACGCCTGGGTGCTGCGGGCCAAACCGGCACCCGTGGCCAGCTTGCTGCCGTCGGCACACGCCATCGAGCGCGAATGCCGCGTCCTGCAGTCGCTGCAAGGCACGGCCGTGCCGGTGCCCACGGTGCGCGCGCTGTGCGAAGACGAGTCCGTCATCGGCGTGGCGTTTTACGTGATGGACTTTGTGCAGGGGCGCATCTTTCGCGATGCCACGCTGCCCGAGGTCCCCGCACCAGAGCGCGCAAGCTACTTCATGGCAGCCAACCGGGTGCTGGCCGATTTGCATGCCGTGGACTGGCGTGCACGGGGCCTTGCAGACTTTGGGCGACACGACAGCTACTGCCAACGGCTGATCCGCCGCTGGTCACAGCAATACCGCGCCACCTGTCAGACCACTGTGCCCGCCATGGAACACCTGATGGCCTGGCTGCCCAACCACATACCGGCCGGGGCCGACACCCCCGACCACACCTGCATCACCCACGGCGACTTCCGCCTGGAAAACCTGATGTTCCACCCCACCCGGCCCGAAGTGGTGGCCGTGTTGGACTGGGAGCTGTCCACCCTGGGCCACCCGCTGAGCGACCTGGCCTACAACTGCCTGGCCTGGCACATGCCATCGGGCATCCTGCGCGGCCATGGCGACCAGCGCCTGGCCGCACTGGGTCTGCCCAGCGAGCACGCCTACGTGGCCCGCTATTGCGAGCACACCGGGCTGGACACCGCGCAGGTGCTGAAAGACTGGCCGTTTTACCTGGCTCTCAACCTGTTCCGCCTGAGTGCCATCTTGCAGGGCATTGGCCACCGGCAACGCGAGGGCACAGCCTCCAACCCCACCGCCGCCGACATTGCAGCCATGGCCCCCGCCGTGGCCAACCGTGGCTGGGCCATTGCACAGGGGCAGGCCACGGCCTTGACCCCGCACGCACTGGCCGCCTGATACCCAAACTCACCCACCAGGAACCACTCATGAGCTTTTTCGAAGCATCCGCCCACGCTGCCCAAGTGCGCGAGCAACTGCTGGCCTTCATGACCACGCACATTTACCCCAACGAAGAGCAGGTGTGGCAGGAGGCCACCGCCCAGCGCTGGGAATCGGCCGAAGGCTGGACCACCTGCCCCACCGTGGCACGCCTCAAAAAACTGGCCCAGGCGCAAGGGCTGTGGAACCTGTTCCTGCCCCATTCGCCGCATGCGCCGCAGGGGCTGTCCAACTTCGAGTACGCACCGCTGTGCGAAATCATGGGGCGCGTGCACTGGGCGAGCGAGGTGTTCAACTGCTCGGCCCCCGACACCGGCAACATGGAAACGCTGGAGCGCTACGCCAGCGAGCCCCTGAAAGAACGCTGGCTGAAACCGCTGCTGGCGGGCGACATGCGCTCGGCCTTCCTGATGACCGAGCCCGCAGTGGCCTCGTCAGACGCCACCAACGTGCAGTGCGACATCCGCCGCGAAGGCGATGAGTACGTCATCAACGGCCGCAAATGGTGGTCCACCGGTGCGGGCAGCCGCCACTGCAAGGTGTTCATCGTCATGGGCAAAACCGATGCCAACGCCCCACGGCACCAGCAGCAGTCCATGGTGGTGGTGCCTGCCGATGCACCCGGCGTCACCGTGGTGCGGCCGGTGCCCGTGTTCGGCTACAACCACGCGCCGCATGGTCACATGGAGGTGTTGCTGGAGAACGTGCGCGTGCCGGTGACCAACCTGCTACTGGGCGAGGGCCGTGGCTTCGAGATTGCACAGGGCCGCCTGGGGCCAGGGCGCATCCACCACTGCATGCGCTCCATCGGTGCGGCCGAGCGCGCGTTCGAGCTGATGTGCCAGCGCCTGGCTGCGCGCACGGCATTCGGCAAAGCCCTTGCCGAACAAGGCGTGTGGCACGAGCGCATTGCCGAATCGCGCTGCCTGATCGAACAGGCCCGCCTGCTCACGCTCAAAGCCGCCTGGATGATGGACACCGTGGGCAACAAAGCCGCCCAGGGCGAAATTGCCATGATCAAGATCGTGGCCCCCACCATGGCCTGCAAGGTGATCGACTGGGCCATCCAGGCGCACGGCGGTGCCGGTGTGTCCGATGACACGCCGCTGGCCTTTTCGTATGCAGACCAGCGCACCCTGCGGCTGGCAGACGGCCCTGACGAGGTGCACCGCCAGTCGCTGGCCAAGCTCGAACTGGCCCGCCTGGGGCTGCGTCGCAAACCGGCGGCCATGCCCGTCACACGCGGCTGCTGAGCGCGGCCTCACCCCCTCGTGACTCAACACACCCTGACCCCAGCACCCGTGTCAACCGATCAAAGCCCCTCATTGCCCTTGCCACCCGGCTCCGCCAACCTGCTCTTTTGGCCCCCCGGTGTGCCCCGCAACCTGACCGTGCCCGATGAATCGCTGTGGGCAGGGCTGGCAGCACGCGCGGTACGCGCACCGCACGAGGTGGCGCTGGACTTTCTGGGCCGCACCCACACCTGGGCCGAGGTGCACGACCAGGCCACCCGCCTGGCCGCAGCGCTGCAAGGGTTGGGCGTGGCGCGGGGTGACCGGGTGCTGCTGTTCATGCAGAACTGCCCGCAGTTCATCGTGGCGTTTCATGCGGTGATCCGCGCCGGGGCCGTCGCGGTGCCGGTCAACCCCATGAACAAGGCCGACGAGCTGGGGCACTACATCAAAGACGCAGGTGCCCGTGTGGCCGTGGCATCTTCCGACATCGCGCCCGAACTGGGCCGTGCCAGCGAAGCACCCGAATCCAACGGCCAGCTGGCACATCTGGTGGTGTTCGACCTGGCCGATGCGCTGCCCCCCGGTGCGGACGTGTCCACCTGGCCACCCGCCTGGCAACAGTGGCTGCCCACACGTCACCCGCTGCCCCAGGCAAACGGCGTACACACCCACCGCTGGGCAGACCTGATGGCCGGGGCTGGCCCGTGCCGGGACGTGCCCTGCGCAGGTGCAGACCTGGCGCTGCTGCCCTACACCAGTGGCACCACAGGGGCGGCCAAGGGGTGCATGCACACCCACGCCACGCTCATGCACAACGTGCTGGCCGCCGCGCCCTGGCTGGACATGCGCGCTGGCGACGCGGTGCTGATTGCCGTGCCCATGTTTCACATCACCGGCCTGGTGATCGGCATGCTGGCGGCCATCCGCCACGGCTGCAAGCTGGTGCTGCTGCCCCGGTGGGACCGCAAGCAGGCCGCACAGGCCATACAAACCCACCGCGTCACCCATTGGCCCAACATCCCCACCATGGTGATGGACCTGCTGGGCGATGTCAGCCTCCAGCACCACGACCTGTCCAGCCTGCGCTACATCGGCGGCGGCGGTGCGGCCATGCCCGACGCGGTAGCCGCCGAGCTGCAAGCCAAGTTCGGGTTGCAGTACGTGGAAGGCTACGGCCTGACCGAAACCGCTGCCCCCACGCACACCAACCCACGCCAAGCCCCGCGCCGCCACTGCCTGGGCATCCCGTACATCGGCACGCAAGCCCGCATCATCGACCCCGTGACACTGCACGAGCTGCCCACCAACGAGGTGGGCGAAATCGTGGTGCGTGGCCCGCAGGTGTTCAAAGGCTATTGGCAACAACCCAAGGCCACGGCCGATGCCTTCACCGAGCTGGACGGGCAGGCCTACTTCCGCACCGGTGACCTGGGCCGTGTGGACGCTGACGGCTACTTCTACATGGCTGACCGCCTCAAACGCATGATCAACGCCAGCGGCTTCAAGGTGTGGCCTGCCGAGGTGGAAGCCCTGCTGCACCGCCACCCTGCGGTGCAGGAAGCCTGCGTCATCTCAACGCGCGATGGCTACCGGGGCGAGTCGGTCAAGGCCGTCATCGTGCTCCGTGACAGCCACAAGGGCAGCGTGACCGAAGAACAGGTGGTGGCCTGGGCACGCGAACACATGGCCGTCTACAAATACCCGCGCACCGTCGAATTTGCCGACGCGTTGCCGCGCAACGCCTCGGGCAAGCTGATGTGGCGCACCCTGCAGGCACAGCAGGATGCGCAGGACACCCCAGTACCCGCTGCTCCAACTGCAGGCTGACCACCTCGATTGAGCCGCCGCACGCGGCCCACCCCTCGCTGGACACACCCTGTACTCGGCCCGCCACGCTTCCGCCCCGTTTTCACCCACCACAAAGGAGACATCCATGACACGCATCTACCGCCGCCACGTGACCCACGCCCTGCTGGCCACCCTGCTGGGCTTGGGCACCACCCTGCCCGCCCAGGCGCAGGACAGCGCACCCGCCAGAATCATCGTCGGCTTCCCGGCAGGCGGCTCGTTCGACAACATCGCGCGCATGCTGGCCGACAAGTTCCGCACCGAACTCAACCGCCCCGTGGTGGTGGACAACAAGCCCGGTGCCGGTGGCCGCATCGCGGTCGATGCCCTGAAAACCGCCCCGGCCGACGGCAGCGTGATGATGCTGGGCCCCGACGCCCTGTCAGCGCTGTACCCCTTCACCTTCAAGAAGCTGAATTACGACCTGAAGAAAGACCTGGTGCCCGTGGGCACCGTGGCCGAATTTGCCTTCGCCTTTGCCGTGGGCACCGAGCCCAAGGTCAACACCTGGGCCGAGTTCGTCGCCTGGGCCAAGAAGAACCCGCAGCAAGCCAACTACGGCATCCCGGCACTGGGCGCACCCCATCATTTCTATGGCTTGCTGCTGGGCAACGCCATTGGCGTGCCCATGCAAAACGTGCCTTTCCAGGGCAGCGCCCCCATTGCGCTGGCACTGATGGGCGGGCAGATTGCCTCGTCCATCGACGTGGCCAGCAGCCTGGTTGAGAACCACAAGGCCGGCAAAATCAAAATCCTGGCCGTCACGTCCGAGGCCCGCATCCCGCAAACGCCCGACGTGCCCACCTTTGCAGAGCTGGGTTTCCCCAACGTCAGTGGCATGGGCTTCAACGCGCTGTACGTGCCCGCCCACACACCCGCGGCCACCGTCGCCAACCTGAACAAGGCGTTGGCCAAGGTCATGGCCCTGCCCGACGTGAAGGACAAACTGGCCGTCATGGGGTTCAACCCCGTGGGCAAGTCCACACAGGAACTGATCGACCGCCAGAACGCAGCCGCACAGAAGTGGGAGCCCATCATCAAAGCGTCTGGTTTCACGGCAGACTGAGCGCCGGTCCCTCATGCCGCCCCTGCGGGCCCAAACGCTCAGCCCCTGGGGCGCAACGGCGCGGTGAAACGGAGTGCGGACGTGGCGTGAATCGGGGATCGAATCGGGCAGCGGCCAGTCCACTAGACTTCGCCGCTGTACCACCCACCGAGAGCGCCCCCAAACCTGTCGCTTCGCGCCAGGCCCCCCCCGAGGGGGATGAGAAAACTTGGGAGCGGCCCGGCGTTTTCTCATGAGGCCGAAAGTCTTTCGCACATGCCCGTTCACCACCCCGCCATGGAACCCGTCAAGCCACCCTGGGCGCCCGCCTACCGCGCCGTGTACGACGACCTGCGCCAGCGCATCGTGCGTGGCGACATACAGCCCGGCGATGCGCTGCCCATAGAAGCCACCCTGTCCAGCCAGTACAGCGTGCACCGCTCGACCGTGCGCGAGGGGCTGCGCCAGTTGGAGCAGGACGGGCTGCTGCAACGCAGGGGCAAGCGGCTGGTGGTGACCGTGCCCCGGCAGGCCGACCTGGCCCGCGCGGCCGAGCGCTCGTTGCACATGCAGCAGGTCACGTTCCGCGACGTGTGGGAGGTGGCCGCCACGCTCGAACCCATGTGCGCCCAGCTGGCCGCAGAGCGGATCAGCGCTGACGAGCTGGCGGCGCTGGCACGCAACCTGGCGCTCACCGCCAGCCTGGTGGACAGCGGGCAATCGCCCGTGGCGGCCACCATTGAATTCCAGTCGCTCATTGCCGAGGCCACGCACAACCAGGCGCTGCTGCTGGCGCGCGCGCCGGTCAGCCTGCTGATGCGGGCGGGCTACGCGGCCATTGCGCCGGCGCTGCCGCAATCGGGCACGCGCCTGCTGGAGGCACACCGGCACGTGTACGACTCGCTGTGCCAGCGCGATGCCGAATCGGCCGTGGCCTGGACCCGCCGACACCTGATGGACCACCGGCGTGGCTTCGAGGTGGCGGGGCTCAGCTTCGACTCGCCCATACCAGCCCTGCACGCCTGAGCACACTGTGGCGCACCCGGCCATCAACAGACGGGCACTCTGTAAAATATATATAAAATCAGTGCCTACTGCTTTTGCAGCATAGAAAGTTTGCTACAACTGATTCAATACACAGACGGGCAACTCAACCGTTTGATCCGGTCAGCGCCGCCGTTTTTTCCAGAAACGCGGGGGGCACGGGTGACACCTTGCGGGTCGCCATGTCGATGAACACGATGCCGATCTTGCCCCGCGCCACCTCGCGCCCCTTGTCGGGGCACGCCATTTGAAACACCAGGTCGAAGCCGTACAGGTTGAAGTCCTGCGGCACCATGCTGACGCGCATGGTTTCGCCGTGGAAGCCTTCCGACTTGTACTGCGCCACGATGTCGCCCACCACAATGGGGTGCCCAGCCACGTTGCCCTCGGTGTAGCCCAATGATTTGAAGAACCGCACGCGCGCTTCCGACACCAGCGTGAGCAGCTGGGCGTTGTCGAGGTGCCCGCCCTGGTTGACGTGGCTGATGTAGATCTGCATGTCGGTGACGAAACTGAACCGGTCGGGAAGGGTGAACTGGATGCGGGGCATGGTGGCCTGAAAGGGTGTGTGAAAACCGCCATTGTTGCCTGCCCGCACCACCACCAGCAGATGCCGCCAAACCACACACTGTCGCAGACGCACCCGCTTTCAGTTGCCGCCCGGTTTTGCCAACGCCATACTGGTCAACTTCTGCAAAAAAACCACGGAGAGACACCTTCAATGAAACATTTGTCACGAATCGCTTTGGCTGTCTGTCTGGTTGCCAGCGGGGCACATGCCCAAAGCCCGGCATCAACAGCCGCAGCGGCCCCCACCAAGCCACCCGAGCAAGCAGCACCCGCACCCGCAGTCACAGTCACAGCCACAGCGACAAAAAGCACTGAACCCAAAAACAAACCCGACTACTTTGCCAACAAGGCCCCCGCACCGGGCGGCAGTCGCGATCTGGTCTGGGCCAACAGCCGAACCAAGCGTTACCACTGTTTTGGCACCAAGCATTACGGCAAAACATCTCAAGGCGCTTACACGGACGAGACCGATGCCATCGAAAGTGATTTTCGGCCGTCCAACGGCAAGGGCTGCTCCCGCTGAACCTGGTCTCCCTTTGCCGTTCCTTTGCTCCATCCACAGACACGCATGACCACCCACCCACTGACTTGCTTCACACTGACCGAAGCCGACCACATCGCCCACCTGGTGCTCAACCGCCCCGAGGCCATGAACACCATGCACCCCACCTTCTGGCGCGAGCTGGACGAGGTGCTGACCACCCTGCACCGCAGCGGCACGGCCCGGGCGCTGGTCATCTCCAGCACGGGCAAGCACTTCAGCGCGGGCATGGCGCTGGAAACCTTTGCAGGCGCCATCCAGATGGACGACCAAAGCCCCGAAGGCCGCGCAGCCATATTCGACCTGCTGACCGACATGCAGGCCACGTTCACCAAGCTGGAGGCGCTGCGCATCCCCGTCATCTGCGCCATCCAGGGCGGGTGCATCGGCGGGGCGGTGGACATGGTCACGGCCGCCTGCATCCGCTACGCCACGGCAGACGCGTTCTTCTGCATCCAGGAAATCAACATCGGCATGGTGGCCGACGTGGGCACCTTGCAGCGCCTGCCCAAGCTGATACCGATTGCCGTGGTGAAAGAGCTGGCCTACACCGGCCGCCGCCTGCCCGCCGCCAAGGCGCTGGCCCATGGCCTGGTGAACGAGGTGTTTGACACCCCGGAGGCCATGTTGGCCGCCGCGCTGCAATGCGCCAAAGAGATTGCCGCCAAGCCCCCCATTGCCATCTGGGGCACCAAACAGGCCGTCCAGTACGCCCGCGACCACAGTGTGGAAGACAGCCTGCGCCAGATGGGCTGGCTGCAAGGCGCCATCTGGAGCAACGTGCATGTGCGCGAGTCCATTGCGGCCATGCAGGCCAAACGGGCGGGCAGCTTCACGCCGCTGTCGCCGCTGCAATCGTTCAAAGAACTGGGCTGAAATGAAACAACCCCCACGCTCACATCGTTCGCTGCCCCCCAAGGGGGCTTCAGCCTCCTTGAGGCGGCTCGGCGGAGGCTGATATGTCGGCGCACATGAACATGCACGTTTTTCACAACCCCTTGCACGCACAACACGCGGGCCAACAGGAAATGTTCAGGGGGCAGATGGTGCCCTGCCACGAGGTGCCCGCACGGCTGGACCATGTGCTGGCCGAGCTGGCGCGCCGCCCCGTCGGCCCGCTGGCCACGCCAGCCTTGGGCACAGCCGCATTCGAAGCCAGCCTGGACGCCACGCTTGCACGCTTGCACAGCCCTGCCTACCTGCGTTTTCTGGCCGGTGCGTGGGACGAGTGGGTGGCCATGGACCCGGCCAACGCGCAGCGCGACGCCTTGCCATCCGTCTGGCCTTTGCCCAACCGCCACGGTTTTGCCACCACCCACCCGCCCCGCAACTTTGCAGCACGGTTGGGCATGTACGCATTCGATTCGGGCACACCGTTGACGGCAGGCAGCTGGGTGGCCGCACGTGCCGGTGCAGCCTGCGCACTGGCTGCTGCACAAGCCGTGCTGGCAAACATGGCTGAAAGCACCGACACAAGCCTGCCGCACCTGACCGAGGGCACGGCCGCCGCGACCACCGCAACGGTGCGCGCCACCACGCCTCTGCCATCAGCGCTGGCCCTCACTCGCCCGCCAGGCCACCATGCCGGACCCGACTTCATGGGTGGCTATTGCTTCCTGAACAACGCCGCCGTGGCCGCACAGGCGCTGCGTGATGGCGGCTGCGCACGCGTTGCCGTGCTGGACGTGGACTACCACCACGGCAACGGCACCCAAACCATCTTCTATGAGCGCGCAGACGTGCTGACCGTGTCCATCCACGGCGACCCCACCACCGAATACCCCTTTTTCCTGGGGCACACCGACGAAACCGGTGCGGGTGCAGGCACAGGCTTCAACCTGAACCTGCCGCTGCCCAGGGGCACAGGCAGCACCGCCTGGCTGGCCACACTTGACACCGCGCTGGCCCGCGTGCGCGGCTTTGACGCGCAAGCCCTGGTGGTGCCACTGGGACTGGACACCTTTGCGGGCGACCCCATTTCAGGCTTCAAGCTGCAAAGCGACGATTTCCTGACCATGGGTGCAGCCCTGGCCAGCCTGGGCCTGCCCACCGTGTTCACGTTCGAAGGCGGTTACGCCGTGGCTGAAGTGGGCGTGAATGCCGTGAACGTGCTGCAGGGCTTCAACGGTTCAGCTTGCCGCCAAACCCAGGCGCGGTGAAGCTGATGCCCCTGCGCCATCGTCCGTTTTGAACACGGACACGGCCTGTGTCAGCTCGGTAGCCTGACTTTGCAGGCTGGCCGCCGCCGCAGACGACTCTTCCACCAGCGCAGCGTTCTGCTGGGTCATCTGGTCCATTTGAGACACCGCCGTGTTGATCTGCTGGATGCCACCCGTTTGCTCCTGGGTGGCGCTGCTCATTTCGTTGATCAGATCGGTCACGCGGCTCACCTGGCTGACGATGTCCTCCATTGACTGCCCGGCCTGGGCCACCAGTTCACTGCCCGCTTCGACGTTGCCGATGCTGCCTTGAATCAACGCTTTGATTTCGCGCGCGGCTTCGGCACTGCGCTGCGCCAGACTGCGCACCTCGCCCGCCACCACGGCAAAACCTCGCCCAGCCTCGCCCGCACGCGCCGCCTCGACCGCCGCATTGAGCGCCAGGATGTTGGTCTGGAAAGCAATGCCGTCGATCACGCCGATGATTTCAGACATCTTGTGGCTGGAATGCGTGATGTCGCTCATGGTTTGCACCACTTTGCCCACCACCTCGCCACCACGCATGGCGGCCTGAGACGCCTGGTGCGCCAACTGGTTGGCCTGACGTGAGGTGTCCGACGTTTGTGTGACCGTGGACGTGAGTTCTTCCAGCGACGCGGCCGTTTGCTCCAGGTTGGCCGCCTGGGCCTCGGTACGTTGCGACAGGTCCATGCTGCCTGCGGCCACCTGGGTGGCACCGGTCACGATCGAATCGCTGGACATGCGCACCTTGCCCACCATGCGCTGCAGGTTCTGGTTCATGTCGTGCAGCGCCTGCAACAGCTGGCCCGCTTCGTCTTGACTGTGCGCCCGCACATGCACGGTCAAGTCCCCCTTCGCAACCGCCTGGGCCACCATGACAGCCTCACCGATGGGTTGCGTGACCGAGCGGCTGACGTACACACCGACCATCAGCCCCACCACCGCACTGACCAGTGCCGCCGCCATCAACACCCAACTGGTTGTTTTCGCGTCTTTTTGCTCCCTGATCGCCTGTTCTTTGGCCAGGTTGATTTCAAGGTCAACGTACTTCTGGAGCTTGTCCAGGTAATCGTTCTGGACCTTGCGCAGGTCACCCATCATCAACACCACGGCTGCCGTGTATTCACCCGTGGTGCCCAATTCAATTGCCTTGTGAATGAGCGGCAGGTACAACGCCCGGGCCGCTTTGGCCGCATCCAATGCAGCTTGTTCTGCTGGCTCATTTTGAGTTGCAGCGAGTTTGTTGAACAACTCGGTGTTGGCGGCGCTGGCCTTGTCGATGCGCTGCTTTTCCCACTGCTGTTTTTCCGGGTCGGTCAGCAGCGCGATGTTGCGCACCCCGCGGGCCACCAGGTTCACGTTGTCCTGCAGGCCCTTGGTCAGCGAAATTTTGTCGATGTGCGACTCGACGATGTCCGTCAGCGTGCGGCTGGTGGCGCCGAACTGCGCCGACGCATACAAGGCCATGAACACACTGCCCAGGATGAGCACCGAAAACCCCGCCAGGATGCGGGTACGGATTTTGAGATCTGAAAACGCCATGAGTACTCCCAATCAAACGGCTCGCCACAATGGTTGGCAGCCACCCTGTGAGATTACGGTTTTTAACTTCAACTGACGTTGACGCTCGTCAGATGACTGCATGCCATGGCCATTTTTTCCACCCAGCTCACTGCCGCGCGGTACGGATGTGGGGCGGCAGGGCCTGCGGGTGGCTGGTGCGCCAGGGGCTGATGTCCAGCCCACCGCGTCGGGTGTAGCGGGCGTACACCGTCAGTTTGGTGGGTTTGCAGCGCGTCCAGATGTCCATGAACATGCGCTCCACGCATTGCTCGTGGAATTCGTTGTGGTTGCGAAAACTCACGATGTATTGCAGCAGCCCGCCCTGGTCAATCTGCGGGCCGCTGTAGTTGATTTGCACGCTGCCCCAGTCGGGCTGACCAGTGACCAGGCAGTTGCTTTTCAGCAGGTGGCTGGTGAAGGTTTCCGTCACGGGCTGTTCGCCGACGGCGGCTGACAGCAGATCGGGCGCGGGTGTGTAGCGCGTGCATTCGATGTCAAGGCGGTCGAGGTTGAGGCCGTCCAGCTCGTGAATGGGTTCGCGGTCGAACAGCTCGGGGGCCAGCAGTTTCACCCCCACGCTGGAGCCCACCGCCGATGCGCCGCGCCAGGCGGCCTCGGTCAGGTCGGCGCGCAAGGTGGCGCGCACGGCTTCGGCATCGTCAAACGGCGTGTTGTTCAGGCTGTTCAGGTAAAGCTTGAAGCTCTTGCTTTCGATGATGTGGGGCGACTCGGCTGGCACCGTGATCTGCGCCAGCGCCACCTGGGGCTTGCCCTTGCGGTTGAGCCAGCTCACCTCGAACGCCATCCACAGATCGGCACCCAGAAACGGCAGCGTGCCCGTGATGCCCACTTCGGCCCGCTTGGGCGCGCGCGGCAGTGGGAACAGCAGCGTGGGGTCGTACTGGTCGATGTAGGCAGTGGGTTTGCCCAGCTGGGATTGGTCGGGTTGGGGAGTGGTCATCTTGAAATTAAAAGCCAAATATGGCTATGTCGCTTATCTGTATTGAATAGTCAGCTACTGATAAGTGATTTTCCTCGAAGGAATGCCGGTGGGTTGAACGAAAGGCTCGCAGCTCAAACCATTCGCTGGGCCGCCCCAAGAATGGTTACACCCCCTCGGGGGGCCTGGCGAAGCCAGGGTTGGGGGCGCTCTCGGTCAACGGGCTGCGGCCAGGTGCGGCAGCAGCAGCCCCAGCCAGATGGGCAACACGGCGGGGGGCCAGTCGTGGCCCATGCCTTCAATTGCATGGAAACGCGCGCCGGGTATGCGCTGCGCCGTGTCCTGCCCACAGGCCAGCGGCACCAGCGGGTCGGCTGTGCCGTGAATGACCAGCGTGGGGCAGGTGATGCGGGGCAGCAGGGTGTGGCGTTCCGTGTCGGACATGACAGCCAGCGTCTGGCGCAGCACGCCCTCGGGGTGGTAACTGCGCGTCACCCCGGCCATCAGGCGATCGCGCAGGTGGGCGGCGTCGTCACGGAAGCCCGGGCTGCCAATCAGCTGGAACAGGTTGAGCGTGCTGGCCACGACATCGGTGGGGTCGGTGCTGGCGGGTGCGTGCATCATGGCGCGGGCCACTTCGGGGGCCGGGCCGGGCAGGCCCGGTGCACCGCTGCTGCTCATGATGCTGGTCAGGCTGAGCACGCGTTGCGGCGCGGTGGCTGCCAGGCGCTGCGAAATCATGCCGCCCATGCTGACACCAACCAAATGCACCTTGTCCACACCCAGCGCATCGAGCAGGCCCAGCGCGTCGTCGGCCATGTCTTGCAGCGTGTAAGGGTGGGCCATGTTGAAACCCAGCTTGTGCTTGACCAGTTGCCACGGCATGCTGGGTTTGCCCAGCACGTCAAGGTGAGACGACAGGCCGATGTCGCGGTTGTCGTAACGCACCACGCGGTAGCCCGCCTGCAACAGCGCCTGGATGAACGCATCGGGCCAGGCCACCAGCTGCATGCCCAGCCCCATGGTCAGCAGCACGGTGCCCACAGGCGGCGCCTGAGCAGGTTCGTCAACCAGCACCTCGAAGCTCAAACCGTTTGAATTGATTTTCATAGCGAAGAGGTACCGTTTTGTATGCCATGAAGGCATTTTTCATCAAAGAACAACATTGATAGCAAACAATGCTTATCAGGAAAGCGATAGAGTCTGTTTTTTTACATCAAGTTTGTCACACAAACTCCCGTTCGCGCAGCCACTTGGTGGCCACCCATTTTTCGCCGCTGATGACGGGGCCACCTCCGTGCAGCGTCTGGCTGCTGGGGTGCGGGCGGTCGTAGGCAAAAAACACGGCATGGCCACGCTGGGGCGACACTTCCAGCCCCACGTCGGGGAAAGTGGTGCCGCCACCGCACTCGGGGTTGTTCAGGTACATCACCAGCGTGCCCACCCGCTGACCACCACGTTTGAGTATGGAAGGGGTGCCGGGTGCCAGGGGGTCAAAGTAGTCGTAGTGTGGCTTGTATTCGGCGCCGGGCTGGTAATTCAGCACCTGAACGCCTTCGCCGTTTTCAAGCGGCCAGTGCAGCAGCCGGGCAATGCGGGTTTCGATGCGGGCCACCAGCTCGCTTTCGGCCCGCCTGAAGAACATGCCGTTGCTGGTGCGGTCGGCGTTGACCGCTTCGCCGCCGGTGGCGTTTTCAACGGTCAGTGAGCGCGCCATGCGCGGGCGAGCGGCATCGATCAGCGCAGTGCATTCGTCTTCGCTCAGGAAATTGCCAAACACCACCACCCTGGGCCGCGACAGGGTCAGCAGCACGTCAACGGTGCGGTCGCCCACGTCGATCTGCCGGGGCGACTGTGCCAAATCGGGCTCGGGCATGGCCTTGAAGGTGCGTGCAGCCAGACGGGTCAGCATGGGTGGCACCTGGCTGGCCGGGTCAAACTGGTTTTGCACGGGGGCCACCACCACCGTTGCAGCACCTGCCGTGGCAACGGTTGCCGGGGCTGACGCGCGCGCTGATGCGGCTTGGCCTTCAACGGCAGGGGTGCCCACGGGTTGAGCGGCCTGTGCTGGGTGGGTGTGGTCAGGCCCCAGTACCGCCGCCACGTCCACACCGTGCGCGCTCAGGTGCGAGGCCAGGGTGTGCTCCAGTGCACGCAGCGCCACCTCGGCCTGCCAGCCAGCCGTTCTCATGGCCTGCAGCACCGAATCGGGGCCATGTCCGGCGGTCACCTGGTCAACGATCCACTTTTGCAGTTCCGGTGTGATGAGTTGGGTCATGGGCAACCTTCTGTCAGTGGGGGCGTGTCGGCCTAACGATGTGGGCCGTGGTGGCGTGCGGGTGAAGTCAATGCACCGCGCGGTCACGGCGGAACACCAGGGTGTCGGGTGATGACAGCGCCGCCTGGTAGGCGTAGCCCTCCAGATCGAACCCCTTGAGGGCCTCTGGCGTGGCCGCACGGTGTTGCACCGCGTAGCGCACCATCAGCCCCCGGGCGCGCTTGGCCATGAAGCTGATGACCTTGTACTGGCCACCACCCCGGTGCTCTTCGAACACGCACGTCACCACTCGGGGCTGCAGCACTTTTTTGGCCACAGCTTTGAAGTATTCCTCGCTGGCCAGGTTGATGACCACGGGCGACGCATCGGCCCGGGCGCGTTGGTTCAGGTAATCGGCAATCTGGCTGCCCCAGAACTGGTACAGGTTGGTGCCGTGGGCAGTGGCCAGGCGGGTGCCCATTTCAAGGCGGTAGGGTTGCATCAGGTCAAGCGGGCGCAACACGCCGTACAGGCCACTGAGGATGCACACGTGGTCTTGCGCCCAGGCCAGATCGGCCTCGGGCAGGGTCGGCGCGTTCAGCCCGCCGTACACATCGCCGTCGAACGCCAACACAGCCTGCTTGGCGTTGCGGGTGTTGAAAGTGGGCGTCCAGGCCTGGTATCGCGCGGCATTCAGCCCTGCCAGCTGGTCACTCAAACCCATGAGGGCTGCAATGTCCTGCGGTGCTTTGGGGCGCAACACCGCAATCAGCTCGGACGCTTGCTTCACGAACAGGGGCTGGGTGTGCCGGGTGGTGGTGGGCGGCGTGTCGAAGTCCAGCGCCTTGGCGGGTGAAATCAGGAAAAGCATCCTTCCATTCTGTCACGTCGAAATGGCCGTTTTGAAGCACCCGTTGCCGCACGACCTGTGTCCCGCCCTGGATTGCCCTTGCAGTTCGCACGGATTTATATTGCACACAATTTATTTATGTACAATTCAAAACACCGACAACACAAAGCCACACCATGCAAACCACCGCCAACGTCCTGACCGCCCTGATTGCCGCCCTGCACATCTACATCCTTGTGTTGGAGATGTTCATGTGGGACAAGCCCAAGGGCCTGCGCGCCTTCGGCATGACGCCTGAGTTCGCCGCATCGACCAAAGTGCTGGCAGCCAACCAGGGGCTGTACAACGGCTTTTTGGCTGCGGGCCTGATCTGGGGCCTGGCACTGGGCCCCGCTGGCAATGCCGTGAAAGTGTTTTTCCTGGCCTGTGTGGCAGTGGCCGGGCTGTATGGCGGCTTGACCGCCAGCCGAAAAATTCTGTTCATCCAGGCGCTGCCCGGCGCCATTGGCTTGGCCGCCGTGCGGTGGGCCTGACACCGCACACAACCACCGACCCTGTTGGCCCAACCGGCCCGCCCACATTCCCACCTCGCCGGTGCACACCCCGGCACATTTTTGAAAGCCCTGACCCCATGACCACCTCTCTCGACAAAGTGCTTTACACCGCCGTGGCCACCTCTACCGGCGGGCGCGACGGCCGCTCGGTCTCCAGCGACGGCTTGCTGGACGTGAAACTGGCTCCCCCCAAAGAACTGGGCGGCCCCGGCGGTGCCACCAACCCCGAGCAGCTGTTTGCAGCCGGGTACTCCGCCTGCTTCATCGGCGCGCTGAAACACGTGGCTGCCGCGCAAAAAATTGCCGTGCCAGCTGACACGTCCATCACCGCCAGTGTGGGCATCGGTCCCATCCCGCAAGGCTTTGGCATCAACGCCAAACTGGTGGTGACCGTGCCCGGCGTGGACCGTGCCGTGGCCCAGAAACTGGTCGATGCCGCCCACCAGGTCTGCCCTTACTCCAACGCCACACGCGGCAACATCGACGTGGTGATCGAACTGGCCTGAGAAAGATTGAGACAGGCCGAGCGTCTTTCGGACATACCCGCCCTGTGCCCCCAGCCCTTGCCCCGGCTGGGCGGCACAATCGGGACCATGCTCGATGTGGTGTACCAAGACCCGTATCTGGTGGCCATCGACAAGCCGCCTGGCCTGCTGGTGCACCGCACCGGGCTGGACGCGGGCGAAACCCGCTTTGCCATGCAGCTGCTGCGCGACCAGCTCGGGCGGCACGTGTGGCCGGTGCACCGGCTCGACAAAGGCACCAGCGGGCTGCTGCTGTTTGCGCTTGACGCCCACACCGCCCGCCTGACGGCCCAGGCATTCGAACACGGCGCAGGTTTGCACAAAACCTACCAGGCCGTGGTGCGTGGCTGGCCGGCTGACGAGGGCCACATCGACCACCCGCTGCGCCGCCTGCCCGACGATGCCCGTGACACCCGCGAGCAGGTGCAAAGCGCACAAACCCGTTACCGCACGCTGGTTCGGCTGACGCTGCCCATTCCCCACGGGCCGCACCCCGGCACACGGCTGGCAAAGGTTGAGCTGCAGCCCCTGACCGGGCGGCGCCACCAGCTGCGACGCCACATGAAGCACATTGCCCACCCCATCGTGGGCGACGCCACGCACGGCAAAGGCCCGTTGAACCGTGCCGTGGCCCAGCACCTGGGGCTGCAACGCCTGTGGCTGCACGCCACCACCCTCTGTTTGACCCACCCCGTGACCGGCCTTGCGCTGAATTTGCACGTGCCGCCTGGCCCGGAATGGGCGGTGTGGACTGGCCATGTGGACCCGTAGCAAACGGGCAGCAAACAGGTAGCGAGCCGCAAGCAGCAACGCTTCGTAAAATCGCGGGTTGTTCATCACACCGCCGCAGGCACTGCCCGCGCGCCCAGCCCGAGATTTCCGCCATGTCAGAACCCGTTCAGCAGCCCTCACAACCCGGCCTGCAATCGCTGTCCAAGTCTTTCGAGCCTGCTGCGCTGGAAGCCCAATGGGGGCCAGAGTGGGAGCAACGCGGCTATGGCACCGCCGGGTTCCGGGGCACGGGAGTGCCCCAGGCGGGCGCACCGTCGTTCGCCATCCAGCTGCCACCGCCCAACGTGACGGGCACGCTGCACATGGGCCACGCCTTCAACCAGACCATCATGGACAGCCTGACCCGCTACCACCGCATGGCCGGGTTCAACACCGTGTGGGTGCCCGGCACCGACCACGCTGGCATTGCCACGCAAATCGTGGTGGAGCGCCAGCTGCAAGAGCAAGGCATCAGCCGCCACGACATGGGCCCCACGCCAGCCGAAGCGCGTAAGAATTTCGTGTCCAAGGTGTGGGAGTGGAAAGAAAAATCCGGCAACACCATCACCACCCAGATGCGCCGCATGGGCGACAGCGTGGACTGGGGCCGCGAATACTTCACCATGGACGACAAGCTGAGCAAGGTGGTCACAGACACCTTCGTGAAGCTGTACGAACAGGGCCTGATTTACCGTGGCAAACGCCTGGTCAACTGGGACCCGGTGCTGCAATCGGCCGTGTCCGACCTGGAAGTGGAAAACGAGGAAAAAGACGGCTCGCTGTGGCACATCGAATACCCGTTTGCCGACGGCCCGCAAACCGTGAACGGCGAGCTGGCCAAAGGCCTGACCGTGGCCACCACCCGGCCCGAGACCATGCTGGGCGACGTGGCCGTGATGGTGCACCCCGAAGACGAGCGCTACCAGCACCTGATCGGCAAACTGGTCAACCTGCCGTTGTGCGACCGGGCCATTCCCATCATTGCCGATGCCTATGTGGATAAAGCCTTCGGCACCGGCGTGGTGAAGGTCACCCCCGCGCACGACCCCAACGACTACGCCGTGGGCCAGCGCCAGAACCTGCCCATGATCTGCGTGCTGACGCTGCAAGCCACCGTCAACGACAACGCACCCGAAAAATACCGGGGCATGGACCGCTTCGTGGCACGCAAAGCCATCGTGGCTGACCTGGAAGCCTGCGGTGCGCTGGTCGAAATCAAGAAGCACAAACTGATGGTGCCCATCTGCACCCGCACCGGCCAGGTGGTGGAGCCCATGCTGACCGACCAGTGGTTCGTGGCCATGAACAAGGTGTCCGAACAAGACCCCACCGGCAAGAGCATCGCCCAGAAAGCCATCGACGCCGTCACCAGCGGCCAAGTGAGCTTCGTGCCCGAAAACTGGGTCAACACCTACAACCAGTGGATGAACAACATCCAGGACTGGTGTATCAGCCGCCAGCTCTGGTGGGGCCACCAGATCCCCGCCTGGTACGGCGAAAATGGTGAACTTTTCGTAGCTAAGAATGAGACAGATGCTGCGGAGAAAGCCCAAAAAGCCGGATATTCAGGCCCACTGCGGCGCGACCCCGACGTGCTGGACACCTGGTACTCCAGCGCACTGGTGCCGTTCAGCACCATGGGCTGGCCTGAAGCCTTGGAGAACCCGCAAGCTGGCGGGCGTGCCGGGCTCGAACCGGGCGATTTGGCGAGCGCAGCGAGTATGAGCCCGGGCGAGTCCGGCACGCCCGCCAGCGCTCCAGCCAACGCCAACCTTCAAGACTACGACCTTTACCTGCCCAGCACGGTGTTGGTGACGGGCTACGACATCATTTTCTTCTGGGTCGCCCGGATGATCATGATGACCACGCACTTCACCGGCAAGGTGCCGTTCAAGCACGTCTACATCCACGGCCTGGTGCGCGATGCCCAGGGCCAGAAGATGAGCAAGTCCGAAGGCAACGTGCTCGACCCCGTGGACCTGATCGACGGCATTGCCCTGAGCCCCCTGCTCGACAAACGCACCACCGGCCTGCGCAAGCCCGAAACCGCGCCCAAGGTGCGCAAGCAGACCGAAAAAGAATTCCCCGACGGCATTCCCGCCTATGGCGCCGATGCCCTGCGCTTCACGTTTGCCGCACTGGCATCCCTGGGTCGCAGCATCAACTTCGACAGCAAGCGCTGCGAGGGCTACCGCAACTTCTGCAACAAGCTGTGGAATGCCACCCGTTTCGTGCTGATGAACTGCGAAGGCCAGGATTGCGGACTGAACGACCACACCGCCGATGCCTGCGTGCCCGGTGGCGGCTATCTGGCATTCAGCCAACCCGACCGCTGGATCGTCTCGCGCCTGCAGCGCGTGGAAGCCGAGGTGGCCAAAGGCTTTGCCGACTACCGCCTGGACAACGTGGCCAACACGATTTACGACTTCGTGTGGAACGAGTTCTGCGACTGGTACCTGGAAATCGCCAAGGTGCAAATCCAAACTGGCAACGCCGAAACCCAGCGCGGCACACGCCGCACGCTCATCCGCACGTTGGAAACCATTCTGCGCCTGCTGCACCCCGTCACGCCCTTCATCACCGAAGAACTGTGGCAAAAGGTGGCCCCTGTGGCCGGGCGTGCGGGTGAGTCGGTCAGTGTGGCCGCCTACCCGGTCAGCCAGCCCGAGCGCATCGACGAGCAGGCCGAAGCCCACGTGGCCAAGCTGAAAACACTGGTGGATGCCTGCCGCAACCTGCGCGGCGAAATGAACGTGTCACCCGCCACACGTTTGCCCCTGTTCGTGGTGGGCGACACCGCGTTCATGCAGAGCGCAGCCCCCGTGTTGCAAGCGCTGGCCAAACTGAGCGAAGTGAAGGTGTTTGAAGACGACGCCACCTGGGCCGCTGCCGCTCAGGCTGCGCCGGTGGCGGTGGTCGGCGAAGCCCGCCTGTGTCTGTTCATGGAAGTGGACGTGGCCGCTGAAAAAGCGCGCTTGGGCAAGGAAGCCACCCGCCTGGAAAACGAAATCAACAAGGCCCACACCAAATTGGGCAACGAAGCCTTTGTGGCCAAAGCCCCTGCCGCCGTGCTGGAGCAGGAGAGAAAGCGTATGGCCGACTTCTCAGCCACGTTGGCCAAGGTGAAAGACCAGCTCGCCCGCCTGGGCTGATGTCTGCAAGTTGCCGCTGTACACCTGGGTACGGTGGCAACTCGTTGCCGGGAGCACCGCCATCCCAGGCGGTTGGCAGCTGAAACGCAGGCGACCTCAGCGGCGCTTGAGCACCGTGACGTATTCGCCGTTCACGGTGTCCTGCGACATCAGGTCGTTACCCGTTTGCTTGGCAAACGCCTGGAAATCCCTGACCGAGCCGCCATCGGTGGCGATGATTTTCAGTGTCTGCCCGCTGGTCATGTCAGCCAGTGCTTTCTTGGCCTTGAGAATGGGCAATGGGCAGTTCAATCCCCGGGCGTCGAGTTCTTTGTCGGCTGTCATGTGTGTCCTCTTGATGTGCGCGATTCTAGGGTCGGGCTCTGACCCCGTGCTTTCAGTGGGTTAAACCGACTCGATGAACTGTGGCGTGTAGCCTTGGCTGCGCAGCCAGTCGGCCAGCGCCAGGCCGGTACCGGCGCGCCAGCAACGGATGTTGGCCGGTGCAAACATCTTGTATTCGGCCAGCTCAGGCGACAACACCACAGTGCCCTCACACCGCGCGTGGTAGGTGATGACGACCTGGTTCATGCGCTGGAAATCGTGCACACCCACGAGCGACAGCGACGTGACCGTCAGGCCCGTTTCTTCGGCCACTTCGCGGGCAATGCCTGCTTCGGGTGTTTCCCCCGCCTCCATGAACCCCGTGATCAGGGCGAACATGCGGTTCGTCCACGCGGCATTGCGGGCCAGCAGCACACGGCCATCGGGCATTTCAACGATGGCAGCCAGCACCGGGGTGGGGTTGTTCCAGTGTGTGAACTGGCACGCCGGGCAACGCAAACGGGTCTTCGCACCGCCATCTTCCACCTCGCTGCGCGGTGCCAATGCGGTGGCGCAGACAGGGCAATAGGTAAACGGCGCAGGCGTCATGCCGGGAACACCCCCGTGGACAGGTAGCGGTCACCGCGGTCGCACACCACGAACACGATGGTGGCGTTGCGCACCTGCTGCGCCAGCGCCAGCGCCACACAGCAGGCACCCGCTGCAGAGATGCCCGCAAAAATGCCCTCTTCCCTGGCCAGGCGGCGGCACATGTCCTCGGCGTCAGCCTGGCTCACGTAAGCCAGCTCATCCACACCTGCGGGGTCGTAAATTTTGGGCAGGTATTCGGTTGGCCACTTTCGTATGCCGGGTATGCGCGAGCCTTCGCTGGGCTGCGCACCGATCACGCGCACGTCCTTGTTCTGCGACTTGAGGAAACGCGACACACCGGTGATGGTGCCCGTGGTGCCCATGGCGCTGACGAAATGCGTGATGCGGCCAGACGTTTGCTGCCAGATCTCAGGCCCTGTGGTTTCAAAATGGATGCGCGGGTTGTCGGCATTGGCAAACTGGTCCAACACACGGCCCTTGCCTTGCGCCTGCATCTGGTCTGCCAGGTCGCGGGCATATTCCATGCCGCCGCTTTTGGGCGTGAGGATCAGCTCGGCACCGAACGCTTTCATGGTCTGCGCGCGCTCGATGCTCAGATCCTCCGGCATGATCAGCACCATGCGGTAGCCCTTGATGGCCGCAGCCATGGCCAGTGCGATGCCGGTGTTGCCCGATGTGGCTTCGATCAACGTGTCCCCGGGCCGAATGTCGCCACGCTCCTGCGCGCGCTGGATCATCGACACAGCCGGGCGGTCCTTCACCGAGCCAGCAGGGTTGTTCCCTTCCAGCTTGCCCAGGATGACGTTGCCGTTGTCACGGCAGACCTGTGCACCGATGCGCTGCAATGCCACCAGTGGCGTTTTGCCAATGACATCTTCAATGGTCGGATAGACCGGCTGTGTTGCGACAGTTGCTTCAGAGTTCATAGACAGCAATTGGTTGGTAGAGGAAAACAAATGCCAAGCAAAGAAAAAATGCTACCCGCTGCAGTTCCATTGCAACAGGGCTTTGCACTGTGCCATAATTTAGAGCTAGGTTGTCGCCGGAGTGGCGAAATTGGTAGACGCAGCAGATTCAAAATCTGCCGGTGCTAAACACCGTGCCGGTTCGAGTCCGGCCCCCGGCACCACTCACTTCACAGTGGCGTGGTTTTCAGCAACAACCGACAGCAAAGCCCCATTCATGGGGCTTTTTGCTTTCTGCACGGCGTGCCGCCCGTCAGTGGCAGCCCATCCCCAGCCCGTCACGGCGCATGCGCCAGCAACCCGTCACGCACGGTGGGGTAACGCAGCACCAGGCCCAGCTCCGATTTCATGCGGTCGTTGCACATGCGACGTGACTCGCTCATGAAGCTCAGCAACACCAGTGGCAATTGGGCCTGTGCGGTGGAACGCGGCAAACGCTGCGGGCGGGGAAGCCCGTAGATATCGGCAGCCAGATCGAAGTAGTCGCCCATCTTCAGATCGGTGTCGTCGTTGACGTTGACGCAACGCTGGCGCCCGCCCCGCCACAATGCCAGCACACACGCCCGAGCCAGGTCATCGGCCTGGATGTGGTTGGTGTACACGTCGTCAGCGGCCTCCAGCACGGGCGTGCCTTTGCGCAACCGCTCGGCCGGTGTCCCGCCCTCGCGGTCCAAGGCGTAGATGCCCGGGATGCGCAAAATCACCCAGGCCACACCAGCCTGCTTGCCAAATGCCCGGACCGATGCCTCCGCATCCTGTCGCCTCATGGCGCGAGGCGTTTGTGGGGACAAGACCTGCGTTTCCCGGACCAACGCCCCCTCACAGTCACCATACACACCACTGGTCGAGCCATACACCAGCACTTTCGGTGGTGTGCGAAGTGCCAGCACACGGGTCAACGCCCGCGTTCGCGGGTCGGTACGCCAGCGGTTGCCCGCATCAGCAGGCGGTGGTGCCAGGTGCAATACCCGGTGGGACAGCCCCGCCAAGCGGCGCAACCCAGCTGGATGGTCCAAGTTGCCCAACAGAGGGGTGCAACCGGCTGCACGCAACTCGTCACGGCGCTCCGCATTAGACGTGAGCGCCATCACCCGCGCACGCGGACACAATTCGCGCACGGTCCGCAGACCGATGTCGCCACACCCCACCACGAGAATCCGTTCGCGCCGAAACCGTGACGGCAACGCCCCCAACAATGTCATTCCATGCTCCAGATGCGAGACAATTTGGCCATGCGTCCACGCTGCAACGCGCCAGGCATGCACCCCGTTCATCCATTTGTTCCAATCGAGTATGACATTTCACATCACGGTTCAGCCCAGCGGTCGCTACTTTGAAGCGCACCCCGGCGAAGTCATCCTGGCCGCGGCCATACGCGACGGCATTGGCATGCCCTATGGCTGCAAAGACGGAGCCTGCGGATCATGCAAATGCAAAAAACTGTCGGGCACCGTTGTGCATGGACCCCATCAGAGCAAAGCGCTGACACCAGAGGAGGCCGCAGCTGGAATGGTGCTGACCTGTTGCGCCACGGCGCAATCTGACATAGTGCTAGAGTCAAAACAAGTAACGGAAGTGGGTGCATTCCCCATCAAGAAGATGCCCGTTCGCGTCAGCACCTTGCAAAAGCTGTCGTCGGACGTAGCCGTGCTGCGCTTGCAATTGCCAGCAACGGAGCCGTTTCAATTCCATGCCGGCCAGTATGTCGAATTCCTGCTGCGCGATGGAGACCGCCGCAGCTACTCCATGGCCAATGCACCGAGCAACCAGGGCTCGCCCGCGCACATTGAATTGCACGTTCGGCACATGCCGGGAGGCAAGTTCACTGACCAGGTGTTTGGCTTACTAAAAGAAAAGGACATCCTTCGCATCGAAGGCCCGCATGGCAGCTTCTTCCTGCGTGAGGACAGCAGCAAACCCATGGTTTTCCTGGCTTCCGGAACGGGTTTCGCGCCCATCAAGGCTTTGCTGGAGCACATGCAGGCCATTGACTCCAAGCGCTCGGTCCAGGTCTACTGGGGTGGCCGCAGACCGTCGGACCTGTACATGCACCCGTGGATGCTGGCGCTCGCCCCCACCATGCCGAACCTGACCTACGTGCCCGTGGTGTCGGATGCGCTCCCGTCAGACAACTGGACTGGCCGCACAGGCTTTGTCCACCAGGCGGTGATGGCCGACCACCCGGACCTCAGCGGCCACCAGGTGTATGCCTGCGGTGCCCCCGTGGTGGTGGAGTCAGCACGCACCGATTTTTCGACGCGCTGCGGCCTGCCAGCAGACGAATTTTTTGCAGACTCGTTCACCTCCGAAGCAGACAAGGCTCACCCTTGACAGCAAGATGACCTGGCGCGACAAGCTACATTGACCCGGGCACCCCCACCTTCGGCCCACAACCCGATTCCTTCCAACGAAACCGAGACACACACCATGCTGCGACGCCAGATGCTTGTCACCGCCCCTGCCATGTTGGCCGCCCTGTTGGCTGGCAACACCATGCTCATGTCCAGCGCCCTGGCGCAGAGCAAAGTCAGCCGCATCGTGGTGCCTTATGGACCAGGCGGCCCCATTGATGTCACGGCACGGGTGCTGGCAGAGCGTGTGAAGGAATCACTGGGCGTGGTGGTGATCGAAAACAAACCAGGCGCTGGTGGCAACATCGGTGTCGACTTGGTAGCCAAAGCAGCGCCCGATGGTTTGACCATCGGCATTGCAGCCGTGGCCACGCATGCCATCAACCCGTGGTTGTTTGCCCGGATGCCTTTCGATGCAGCCAAAGACTTTGCCCCCATCACCCAACTGGTGAGGGTGCCCAACGTGCTGGTGATGAACGCCGAAGCCGCCAAGCGGCTGAACATCCACACACTGAAAGACTTGGTAGCCTACGCCAAGGCCAACCCCGCCAAGCTGAATTTCGGGTCCGGGGGCAACGGCAGCGCTGGCCACCTGGCAGGGGAGTTGTTCAAGCAGCGGGCAGGCATTTTTGCCCTGCACATTCCGTACAACGGCGGCAACCCTGCGCAATTGGCTTTGCTGGGGGGCCAGGTGGATTTCAATTTTGACAACCTGGCAACCGCGTCTGCCAACATCAAGGCGGGCAAGCTCAAGGCGTTGGCAGTCACCACCGCACTGCGCAGTCCGGCATTGCCCGACGTACCCGCCGTGGCCGAGTTGTATCCCGGCTTTGCGGTAGACACTTGGTGGGGCCTGGTGGCCCCCTCAGGCACGCCGGCAGACGTGATCCAGCGGCTGAACAAGGCCTACACCGAGGCCTTGGCACACCCCGACGTGAAGGCCCGGTTTGCCACCCTGATGGCCGAGACCACGCCAAGCACCCCTGAGCAGTTTGGGTCGTTCATGGCACAGGAACGCGCCAAATATGGCCCTGTGGTGAAAAGCAGCGGCGCACGGGTGGATTGATAGGGCTGTCAGCCCTTCTCTGCAAGCAGGCGTCTGATGTCTGCAGCCAACGCTGGCGCACCGCTGCCATAGCGGTGATACAGGCGCACGCGCCCCTTGGGGTCATACACATAGCTGCCAGCTGAGTGGTCCATGGTGTAGCTTGAGGGCGTTTTGCCGTCCACCTGCTTGTAGTACACCTTGAACGATTTGGCGAGATCGGGCAACTGCTCAGCCGTCGCATGAAGAGCCAGGAACGTGTTGTCAAAATTGGCCATGTAGGCCTTCATGACTTCAGGTGTGTCACGGGCAGGGTCGACGCTGATGAACACGCCTTGCAGGCGCGTACCCTGGTCACCCAGCAATCGCTTGGTTTCAGCCAGTTCAGCCAGGGATGTCGGGCAGACATCAGGGCATTGCGTGTAGCCAAAAAACACCACCACAACCTTGCCTGCAAACGAATCCAGCGAACGGACACGGCCGTGCTGATCGGGCAACGAAAAACCTTGGGCGTATGTCGCGCCCGTGAGATCAATGCCAACAAACGGCGGTGCCGACTCCGAACACCCCGCGATGCCCGCACCCAGTATGCCCAACAGGCCGCACAACAGCGCTCGCCTGGATTCCTTGCCGTACCACTGAACCATGATCTTCCTGACGCTGGAGAGCCCAGCTGTTTGACACATTGCCATCTCGCCCTGCCGATAACGGGTACATACCCTGACCACGGCTTGAACATCCAACACGAACCGCTGACTTTACATAGAATGCGCGCCTTGCCTCGGATGACAGCCCGTCAGCACCTGCGTTGACGGCAGGGGCAACAGGAGCGCAGTTTGGACAATTTTCGTGGTGTATTGGGCCTGCTGAGTATGGCCATTCTGGTCATCGTGTTCATGCTGATGTGCTGGTCGAGCTGGCGAAACCATCGTGCACAGACTGACCCCCAAGCCAACTTTCATGGCTCGATTGTCATTGAACTGTCCTGGGTCGCCGCCCCTTTCATCATTGTCTGGGCATTGGTCTGGCCCACAGTCAGAAGTCTGTGGTTCAACTGAGTCACAGAGGCAATCCAGCCCGACAAATTGATACCAGAAGCCCAGAAATCAAGTCACGGGTGCCCCCCGGGGTTTCTTGGGAGTCCGGGTAGCCAGCTGACCCACTAGAATTGACAATTATCAAAGCGTCGGCGAATTGCACTCATCAGGACGGAGAACTATGCAAGGCATCAAGAAAACAGTCGTGGGACTGACCATTTCCGTGGCAGCGGCCACCGCTGTGGCAGGCTATTCATGGAATTTCCCTGAACCGGTGACCCCCATTGCACGGGAAACCTTGCACGTACACAACCTGTTCATGGTCATCGCCCTGACGCTGTTCTTCGGCGTTCTGGCATTGATGCTTTATTCATTCTGGGCACACCGAAAGTCGCGGGGGCACGTGGCAGCCAATTTTGTCGCGCCCAAATCCCGCAAGCAGTGGTTCTTTGTGCTGCTGCCGTTTGCGGGCTTGCTCATCCTTGACTACGGTGTGTTCGGCATCCCTGCCTACCACGCGGTCCTGATGTACGAAGACACAAAGACCGACGCAGACTTGGTCGTCAAGGTCACCGGCAGCCAGTGGCTGTGGGAATACGAATTCCCAGCCGAAGGTGTGAAATACACCAGTCGCCTGACCACACCGCGCGAACAGATCGAAAACACCACAGCAAAAGGTGAAAACTACTTGTTGGAAGTGGATAACCCCCTGGTCATACCGGTCGGCAAGAAGGTGCGCTTCATCACAACATCCAACGATGTGATCCACAGCTGGTGGGTACCCGCATTTGGCGTCAAGCGCGACGCTGTGCCCGGTTTCCTGCGCGAATTCTGGGCCACCGTCGACAAAACGGGCACCTACCGCGGTCAGTGCTCTGAACTGTGCGGCAAAGAGCACGGCTTCATGCCAGTGGTTGTCAATGTCGTGACGCAAGAAGAGTTCAACACCTGGTTGGCCTCTCGCAAGGCACTCGTCGCCAGCGCCAAGTAATCGATCAAGCATTCAAGATAAAGGAGTTACCCATGGCACATGATTTGGCGCACGACTTGCACCACGATGGCGGGCACGATACCCACCATGCCTATGGCTGGTTGCGGTGGATAGAAACCACCAACCACAAAGACATTGGCATCATGTACTTGATTTTCGCCCTCACGATGCTGCTGATCGGCGGCTCGATGATTCTGGCGGTGCGCGCCGAGCTGTTCCAACCCGGATTGCAACTGATGCAACCCGAGTTCTTCAACCAGCTGATCACGCTGCACGGCCTGATCATGGTGTTCGGTTTTGCCATGCCTGCCGCCACTGGCCTGGCCAACTACATGTTGCCCATGGTGCTGGGGGCCCCTGACATGGCCCTGCCACGTCTGAACAACTGGGGCTTCTGGATTCTGCCACCTGCTGCTTTGATGCTGACCCTGCCGTTCTTCCTGGGCATTGCGGGCATCGGCCCAGGTGCCGTGGACACGGGTTGGACCATGTATGCACCACTTTCCGTGCAGAGTGGCTGGGGCATGGACTTTGCCATTTTTGCCGTTCACATGCTGGGCGTGTCGTCCATTCTGGGTGCGATCAACGTGATCGTCACGATCCTGAACATGCGAGCACCCGGCATGACGCTGATGAAGATGCCCCTGTTCGCACACGGCTTCCTGATGACGGCCATTTTGCTGATCGTGATCATGCCGGTGCTGGCAGGCGGCGTGACGATGGTCCTGATGGACCGCCACTTCGGCACCCACTTCTTCAGCGCTTCGGGCGGTGGCGACCCAGTGCTGTGGCAACACATTTTCTGGTTCATGGGTCACCCAGAGGTCTATGTGCTGTTGTTGCCCATCACAGGCGCTGTGCCGCATGTGCTGTCTGCCTTCTCTCGCAAGCCCACGTATGGCTATCGCGCGCAGGTTTACTCGATGTGGGGCATCGCAGGCCTGTCAGTGATCGTGTGGGCGCACCACATGTTCACCAGCGGTATGTCCACCGGCGGGCAGCTGTACTTCATGTACAGCACCATGCTGATTTCGCTGCCATTGGCGGTGATGTTCTTCTGCTGGATCGCCACGATCTGGCGCGGCTCTCTGAGCTTTGAAACGCCCATGCTGTTTGCCATCGGCTTCGTCGTGCTGTTCGGCTGGGGTGGTTTGACCGGTTTGGTGCTGGCCGATGCCGCTGCCGACCCCCAGTACCACAACGCCTACTTCCTGGTGGCCCACTTCCATTACGCGCTGTACCCCACTACCGTGATGGGTGCCATGGCCGCCGTTTACTACTGGCTGCCCAAGTGGACTGGGCACATGCTGAACGAGCGCCTGGGGCGGCTGCACTTCTGGGTTGCTGTCATTGGTTTCAACCTGACTTTCATTCCCCAGTTCCTGGTGGGTCTGGCTGGCATGCCCCGGCGCATCCCTGACTACCCATTGATGTTCACCGAATGGAACATGATGTCGACCGTGGGAGCATTCGTGCTCGGAGCGTCACACCTGATCTTCATCTACAACGTCATTCAGTGCATCCGTGGTGGCAAAAAGGCAGAGGCAAAGTCTTGGGAAGGTGCCACTGGCCTTGAGTGGACTGTGCCGTCTCCCGCGCCTTACCACACCTTTGAAGTTCAGCCCACCATCAAGTGATGCACGCTGCGAACATGCCCGACATGGATAAAACACCTGTGCAATTGCCTCAGGCGGACGCGCCCGATTGGGTGGCAAGCCGCCGCAAAAACAATCTGAAACTGGGTCTGGCACTGGGTGGGGTTGTGTTGGCCATTTTTCTGCTTGCCATATGGAAGTACAGGCCGGTTTGACCACTGACAGCCTACCGCCAACGCCCCGCGTGCAGAGCAATCAGCGCCTGGGCGTTCGCCTGGCGGTGGTTGCGTTGTTTTTCGTCGGGTTCGGGTTTGCATTGGTGCCGTTGTACGACGTCATCTGCAAGATAACGGGCTTGAACGGGCGCACCAACACCCAAGCCGCCGTGGTGAACAAAAACACGCAAGTGGATGCCGCACGCTGGGTCAAGGTGGAGTTTCTCAGTCACACCATGCCCGGCGTGGGGCTTTCGTTTGCACCCGAGCAGTTTTCCATGCGCGTGAACCCCGGTGCCGTCATTCACACGCAGTACCGCGTCAAGAACGACTCAGCCCAGGTTTTCGTAGGCCAGGCCATTCCCAGCGTAACACCTGCCGTGGCAGCACCCTATTTTGAAAAAATTGAATGTTTCTGTTTTTCGGAACAGACCTTTCAGCCAGGCGAGGAACGCTGGATGCCCGTTGTGTTCGTTGTGAACCCGGAATTGCGTCCCGACCTGGGCACGATCACGCTTTCATACACCTTCTTCGAAGCGCCGAAGGCAAAGCTTTAACCCGACTTGACTGAAAGTGGAGACACAAACCATGAGCACCACAGCTATTCCAGATGCCAAGGCGCATTACTTCGTCCCGGCCGCCAGCCACTATTCGACGTTCCTGTCGTCAGGCATCTTTCTGCTGGCCCTCGGTTTCATCTTCAAACTCAATGGTGTGCCCTCTGGGGTGTGGAGCATGCTGTTCGGCGCAGCGCTCATCCTGTACGTGGTGGTGCGCTGGTTCAGCGAGGTGATCGCTGAAAGCGTTGGCGGCAAATACACCATGTGGGAAGACCGCTCCTACCGCATCGGCATGGTGTGGTTCATTTTTTCCGAACTGATGTTCTTTGCATGCTTCTTCGGCGTGTTGTTCTACATTCGCCGCATTGCGCTGCCAGAACTGGGTGGGTTCGATGCTGCGTATGCCCCCTTCGCGGGCTTTGACCCCAAATGGCCCAGTGCCGGTCCGATGGGCGAAGCCTTCACCCCCATGGGGGCATGGGGCATTCCAGCCATCAACACAATGCTGCTGCTGCTTTCGGGCGCCACCCTGACCTGGGCACACTGGGGCTTGATCGAAAACAAACGTGGTCAATTGAAGCTGGGCCTGCTGCTGACCATTCTGCTGGGCGCAGTTTTCATGGGCTTCCAAGTCTATGAATACATGCACGCCTACAGCGAATTGGGTCTGACGCTCGGCGCAGGTGTGTACGGCGCCACCTTTTTCATCCTGACCGGCTTCCACGGCATGCACGTGACACTGGGGGCCATCATGCTGGCTGTCATGCTGGGTCGCAGCATGAAAGGTCACTTCTCGGAACACAACCACTTCGCCTTCGAGGCAGTGGCCTGGTACTGGCACTTTGTGGACGTGGTCTGGCTGGTCGTGTTCGTGTTCGTCTACTGGGTGTAAACCCGCTGCCACGGGGCAGCGGGTTACCTGAGCCCCTGCTGCGGTATGAGTCCGAAATAAAATCCAGCCAACAGCAAGGCAAACAGGCCGATTGACAGTGACACGCGCACAGTCAAGGCCTGCACCAAGCGCTTGCTGTGTGATTCCTTGCGAAACAGCAAGGCCAGAGCACTGAACAAACTGACCAGGATCAGAACCAGCAGTGCGGAAACAATGATTTTCGTCAGCATGTCATTCAACGGTGATGTGTTCAGCCATTATCCGGTTTTTGACTACTCACATGCCCCCCTTGCGTTTTCGCCCCAGGCTGTTGCCCGCCATCGGTACCGCGTTCCTGCTGGCCCTGTTCATTCACCTCGGACTCTGGCAGGCTGGAAAAGGTGAGCGCGCAGCCGCAGCACGTGAGCAGCATGCAGCCAGAGCGCAGTTGGGGCCAGTCAGTGTCGGTGCTGCATTGCTGGATACCGAGCACACACAAGATGCACCCATCACGGCCACAGGCACCTACGAGCCCAAAGGCAGTTTTTATGTGGATAACCGCCAGGACGGGGGTCGCCCTGGTCTGCATTTGGTCACCCCGTTGAAGATCGATGGCTCAGACACTCGCATACTGGTCAACCGCGGCTGGATCGGCTGGGGCAACACCCGTGATCAGTTGCCCCGGGTGGACACGCCCACCGGCAAGGTCACAGTGACGGGTGTGGCCGCAGTACCTTCGACCAAAGCCTTTTTCCTGATGCCCGACCGCCCCGAGGCCTGGCCTGAGCTGTGGCAACGCCTTGACCTGGCACGCTACACATCGCAATCGGCTCATCCGGTTCAGCCGGTAGTCCTGCTGCAAACCAGCGACGACGGCGGTCCGGCCCTGGTGCGCAAATGGCCACCGCCTGAAGACCGGGCATCCATGCACCAAAGCTACGCCCTGCAATGGTTTGGTATGGCCATTGCATTGGTCGTCTTTTTTGGCGTTGCCAGCACTCGACGCAACGACAACACCTGAGAGGCTGAGAGTCTTTCGCTCATGCCCAAAAGACGCTCAGCCTCTGAGCTGTTTTTGCCCCATTCAACCGGACACCGCCTTGCAACAGCCCACGCCTCACCCCGCTGCCCCGACACCTGACGGATCAGACCAGCCGCTGACGCTGACCGTGCATGCCATGCCGTCTCACCGGGACATGGCTGCGCCCCCAAGCGGTTTGGGCAGCCGATGGAAGCTGCTGGCCATCGTGCTGATCTGCTCGCTGCCCGTGCTGGTCAGCTATTACGCCTATTTCGTGGTGCGCCCCGAAGGCCGCGCCGCTTACGGCGAGCTCATCACCCCAGCACGGCCCGCGCCCGAAGCAACGGGCACAGACCTTGAAGGCGTGTCACAGCCGTTGTCTGCATTGAAAAAACAATGGCTGCTGGTGACAGCGGCGGGGGGTAACTGCCTCGAAAGCTGTTCGCGCGAGTTGTACCTGCAACGCCAACTCCGTGAAATGCTGGGCAAAGACAAGTCCCGCGTCGATCGCGTCTGGCTCGTCACTGATGACGCACCTGTCCCGGCAGAGTTGCGCCGGCACTTGGGTGACACCACCGTGCTTCGCGTCAGCCCTGCCGTGCTGGATGCCTGGTTTGGCGCACCGTCTGCCCAGGCCTTGACCGACCATTTCTACGTGGTCGATCCGTTGGGCAACGCCATGATGCGCATGGCGGCCAACATGGATGCGCCCGCAGCGGCCAAAGCTCGCCGCGACCTGGAGCGGCTGCTGCGCGCATCAGCCTCCTGGGACGAGCCCGGACGCTGACCCATGGAAACCACCAGCCTCTTCAACCTCAGCCCGGCGCTCACCATGCTGCTGCTGGGCGCGGCCATCGCCAGCGGCCCGCTGGCATGGGTGTGGTGGCGCACCCGTGGTGGCACCAGTCTGCAAAAGCGTCAAGCTCTGGCGGCGCTTACGCTGTTCCTGACGTTTGACCTGGTGCTGTTTGGCGCGTTCACCCGTTTGACCGATTCAGGCTTGGGTTGCCCCGACTGGCCTGGGTGCTACGGCAGCGTCAGTCCGATGGGGGCCGCACACCAGATTGCACAGGCCGAGGCCCAACTGCCCACCGGGCCGGTCACACACAGCAAGGCCTGGGTTGAAATGGTGCACCGTTACCTGGCCACCGGTGTGGGTGGACTGATCCTGGTGCTGGCTGGCATGGCCTGGTTTGAGCACCGCAGGGCCAAGCAACCTGGCACCCCGACACAACACCCTCAGGGCGGACTCTGGCTGCCCTTGCTGACACTGGCCTGGGTCTGCATACAGGGTGCATTCGGGGCGCTGACAGTTACCATGAGGCTGTACCCGGCCATCGTCACCCTGCACCTCATGGGCGGGTTTGTGCTGCTGGCCATGCTCTGCGTGCAAACGCTGCGGCTGTCTCGAAACGGATCGGCTGCTGACTGGCCGGCCTTGTCACCCACCTTGCGCTGGTGGGTCGGGTGCAGCCTGTGGTTGCTGATGGCCCAGACTGCATTGGGCGGTTGGGTCAGCACCAACTACGCCGTGCTGGCCTGTACCGAATTCCCGCTGTGCCAGGGCAGCTGGTGGCCACCCATGTCGTTCGAAGAAGGTTTTCAGATCTGGCGACACTTGGGGCTGCGGGCAGACGGTACACCCATTGCCTTTGCCGGGCTGACGGCCATCCACATGGTGCACCGCCTGGGCGCTGGCGTGCTGGCTACCGTGCTGCTGGGTGTGGCATGGGCGCTGTACCGCGCACCCGGCATGCGGACCCAGGCCAAATGGCTGGTTGCGCTGTTGCTGGCACAGGTGGTCACGGGCTTGAGCAACGTGCTGCTGCAGTGGCCGCTGGCCACAGCCGTGTTGCACACCGCTGGTGCGGCAGGCCTGTTGCTGGCGCTGACCTGGACGCTGGCTGCCAGCCGCGAGCAGGTCGCAGAGCCGTTGTCCCCTTTGTCTGTCTGGCAGCAGTTTCACGCGCTGACCAAACCACGGGTGATCCAGCTGATTGTGTTTTGTGCGCTCATCGGCATGGTGCTGGCCGTGCCAGGGGTGCCCACCGTCGCAGAGGTCTGGCGCGCCACGCTGGCATGCATGGGCATTTATCTGGTGGCAGGCGCTGCAGCCGCCTTCAACTGCCTGATCGAAAAAGGCATCGATGCCAAAATGAAGCGCACCGCCTGGCGGCCCACCGCCCGTGGTCAGTTGAGCGACCTGCAGGCCCTGGCCTTTTCGGCACTGCTGTGCGGTGTGGGTTCGGCCATTCTGTATGTCTGGATCAACCCGTTGACCATGTGGCTCACGTTCGCCACGTTCGTGGGCTATGCCGTCATCTATACCGTCATCCTGAAACCGATGACACCGCAAAACATCGTCATCGGCGGCGCGTCGGGTGCCATGCCGCCCGTGCTGGGCTGGGCCGCCATGACAGCCGACGTGCAACCGCCGGCGCTCATCCTGTTCCTGATCATCTTCGTGTGGACACCGCCCCATTTCTGGGCACTGGCCCTGTACCGGGTGGAAGACTACCGCAAGTCTGGCCTGCCCATGCTGCCCGTGACGCACGGCAGCGAGTTCACCCGCCTGCAAATCCTGCTGTACACGTTTGTGCTGCTGGCCGCCTGCCTGTTGCCGTTCGTCTATGGCATGAGCGGCTGGCTGTACCTGGTGGTGGCCACGGGCTTGTGCCTGGGGTTTTGTGTGTACGCCTGGCAACTGTGGCGCGACTATTCCGACGCCCTGGCACGCAAGACGTTCCGGTTTTCCCTCATCCACCTGAGCGTGCTGTTTGCCGTGCTGCTGATCGACCACTACATCGGCTGACCACGCACGGGGCGGCACGCAGCAACTGACAGACCGCTTGGCAAGCGCGCCAATACAAAACCGCCGACACCGCTTCAGCGGCGGTTGCTGGGCGGATTGCCCGCCCCCAGCATCTGCTTCATGTCGGCCAGCGACACCGCACTGCTGGCGGCAACCTTCACCTTCGGCAAGGGCTTGTAGGCGTGGCCGTAGATCACTTCAAACGTCAAAGTCATCTGGCCATCTGGCGTGCGGGGCAAACCACTTTCCAGCGCCTGGATCAACTCGCGGCGCCAACGCCTGCCGCGCGTGACACGCGAGCGCTCGGCGCTCAGGTTGCGCCCGAACTGGCGCAAGTCCTGCAACAACCGATCGCCCGAGGCGTAGCTGAGCACGATGCGCTCCACGTCCATCACTGGCGCATCGAACCCGCTTTCGACCAACATGTCCCCCCAGTCATGCATGTCGGTGAACGCATGGCACGGCGCAGGCCAGCCCAGGCGCGCGTAGACGGCACGGAGTTCGGTCAGCGTGTCCGGGCCCAGGCACGAAAACATCAGGAAACCGTCCACGTCCAGGTGCCTGTGCCATTGCTGCATCACGGTGCGGGGCAGGTGTGTGTCGTGCAGGCACATGTTGGCCCACACCATGCCCACCTGCGTGTCCGAGTCTGCCTGCGTGGGGCCCTGACCGGTGAGCCGGGCCCAAAGACCATGCCGTGCAGAATTTACTTTTTTTATAGCTGACATCTCTTTATAAAAAAGCGATGAAGGCAAAAAAAGCTTTGAATTTTTGTACAAACTGGCCACCGCCTGCCCGGCGGCGGCACCACCGCGCAACGGCGACCAGTCCAGCCAGCTTGACGGAGCGGTCTTGATCCAGTGCAGCCGCTGCGCCATGCGGGCGCCCACTTCATCGTGCAGCCACGGACTCGGCGCGGCAGACAAACGGGCCCACCGTTCGACGGCAGCGCCGTCCATCGAAGGCACCGGGGTTTCGGTTGGGGAAGTGGACACGTGTGGGCTCATGAGAAAACGCCGGATCGCACCCCAGTTTTCCCACCCTCTTCGGGCTGCATGGCGTCGTGCCACAGGTCTGGGGCGCTCACGAGTGGGCGCGGGCCGCCAGTATAGTGACCGCATGTTCCCCACACGACCCGCCTGGCTGCCTTCGCTCGGCACCTGCTTCCCGTCGGGCTGCGCAGTGTGTGGCCGCTGGCCTGCCCTGCCCGCTGGCAAACCGGTGTGCGGCGACTGTGCGCAGGCGTTTGCGGCCCCGGTGGCCAGGTGCCCCACGTGTGCGCTGCCGCTGCCGCCTGACACGGGAGCTGGTGCCGGGACCGCCACCCACACCCAGACCCACACCTGCACCGATTGCCAGACCCACCCCACCCTTTTGGCGGCCTGCTTCGCCGCAGTGGACTATGGCTACCCGTGGCAGAGCCTGATTCACCGTTTCAAGTTTGCAAACGAACCCGCTTGGGCCACGTGGTTTGCCGACATGCTGTGGGAACAGACCGCCCTGCGCCCGGTGGCCCGCGCGTGTGATTGGTGGCTGCCCATTCCCCTGACCCGGCACCGCCTGGGCGAGCGCGGCTACAACCAGGCGTGGGAGCTGACCAAAGCGATCCACAGACTGGCGGCTGGCACCATGCCCGCCAACGCCCCCACGCTGCGCCACGATGTACTGATGAAAGTGACCGACACCACCGCACAACACCACCTGGACCGCCACGCTCGCCTGACCAACCTGCGTACAGCCTATGCCGTGCACCCGAATGCGGCCCATGCGCTGGCTGGCAAGTCAGTGCTGCTGGTCGACGACGTGATGACCACCGGTGCCACCCTGCACGCCGCCGCGCGCACCCTGCTGCACGCGGGTGCCGCCAGCGTGTCGGCCGTGGTGTTTGCGCGCACACCCGCGCCTGAGGCCGATTCAGCGGAATAATCCCGGTCCGGCCGAATCCCGCCCGGCCCTACCTTGCACGCACACCACCACCATGTTCAACATCGTTCTGGTTCACCCGGAAATCCCGCCCAACACGGGCAACGTCATCCGCCTGTGTGCCAACACAGGCTGCAGCCTGCACCTGGTTGAACCTCTGGGTTTTTCAATGGAAGACAAGCAAATGCGCCGCGCGGGGCTGGACTACCACGAGTACGCCAACGTGACGCGCCACCCCAGCTGGGAGACTTTCCTGGCCACCCGGCAACCCGCACCGGACAGGCTGTTTGCCATGACCACCAAAGGCCAGCGCTGGACACACGACGTGGCCTTTCAAGTAGGCGATTGGCTGGTGTTTGGCTCTGAAACGCAGGGCCTGCCCGCAGACATCCGCCAGCAGATACCCGCCACGCATTGGTTGAAACTGCCCATGATGGCTGGCCAGCGCAGCCTGAACCTGTCCAACGCAGTTGCCGTGACCGCTTACGAAGGGTGGCGACAACTGGGTTTCGCAGGCGCAGCGCCCAAAGACTGACGCTCTCCGGGCACGTCCGGGCAACGCGCCAATCAGGGGTAGCGGCGTACCAGACTTTCTGCCACACACACGGGTTTGGTGTGGCCCTCGCGCTCGACAGTGATACCCCACGTCATCTGACAACCACCGTTTTCAATCCAGTCAAACGCGATGAGTTGCATGTGTGCCCGCAATCGGCTGCCCACCGGCACCGGTGCCGGAAAGCGCACCTTGTTCAACCCGTAGTTCACGCCCATGGACGAGTTTTCGATGGCAAATGACGACTCGAAAAACCGTGGCAGCAGCGACAGCGTCATGAACCCGTGCGCAATGGTGGTACCGAACGGGCCGCTGGCCGCCTTGCCCGGATCGACGTGAATCCACTGGTGGTCGCCAGTGGCCTGGGCGAATTGATCGACCGCAGCCTGTTCGACGGTGATCCAGTCGCTCACAGCCACTTGCTGGCCCACCAGCGGTGCCAGATCGGACAGATGGGTGAATATTTTTTTCATGGCCTGCATCGTCACCTCGGGTAACCACCTGACGCGTCATGCACGGGACAGCCTGGCATCAGGTTTCCCCTGAGAGACTGAAAGTTTTTCGCCGCTGTCCCCATCCTGCTGGGTGGTCAGGCATCCACCCACTGGCAAATGCCCTGCCACTGCTCCAAGTCGCGGGTCACGCGGCCGGGTGCCACATCGAACAACGTCAGGCCACGGGCCGCCAGGTGCACATAGTTCTGGGTGTCGCGCAGGTAGCCCAGCACGGGCAGGCCCAGCCCGTCGACAAACTCGCGCAACTTGTCGGCCGCGATGGTGCGGGGCTGCACACGCATACCGACGATGGCCACGTCCAATTCGGACAGTTTCTTTTTGTCAGCCAGCTCGGCCAGGAAATCGCGTGTGGCGTACATGTCGAACAGGCCTGCCTGCAACGGCACGATGAGCTTGGTGGCCATGCGCATCACGTCGTTGAAGCGCCAGCCATGCAAGCCGCCGGGGGTGTCCAACACCACGTGCGTGCTGCCCTTGGGGGGCTTGACGATAAGGTCGGGTGACACGTCCCACGTGGCGATGGGCCGGGCTTCGTCTGGCCGCAGGCTCAGCCACAGGCGGGACGATTGCTGTTTGTCGGTGTCACCCAGCATCACGGCATGGCCCTGGCTGGCCATGTAACCGGCCAGCTGCGTGGCCAACGTGGATTTGCCCACCCCGCCTTTGGGATTGGCGACAACGACAACGGGCATGACAGACCTCCTGAAACGAAACCAGATGGTGAAACGGGGGCACAGCGGCCCAACCTCTCGATGATAGTGAAGCCTGGCAACGCACCAGCGCCGCACCTGCACACGGCCTGAACACAGCGACAATCTCGCGCCATGAACGCCGTATCGAATTGGGGTGAAGCCCTGCGCATCCTGGTTGAAATTGCCGCCACGGCTGCGTTCGCGCTGTCTGGGCTGATGGAAGCTGCACGCAAGCGGCTCGATGCCGTGGGCGTGTGTGCGGTGGCGTTTTTGTGCGCATTCGGTGGCGGCACGGTGCGCGATCTGCTGCTGGACCAACGCCCGTTTTTCTGGGTGCGCCATGTCGAACTGCTGTGGGGCGTGTTCGCATTGGCCTTGCTGGCCATGCTGGTGCTGCGGCAGCGCCATTTCGACCTGACCGAAAAAGCCATCTTCTGGCCCGACGCGCTGGGCCTGGGTCTGTTCACCGCCAGCGGCGTGCACCAGGCGCTGGCGGCCGACATGCCCGGGCTGGTGGCGGTGCTGATGGGCGTGGTGACTAGCGTGGTCGGCGGCGTGCTGCGCGACATGGTGTGCAACGAAATCCCGGCTGTGCTGCGCGACCACCAGCCCTACACCGTGTGTGCGTTCGCCGGAGGCTGGGTGTACCTGGGCTTGTGGCAGGCACACAGCCCCGGCTGGCTGGCCCTGACGGCCTGCGCGGGTGTGACCGTGGGCTTGCGCGGGTTGGCCGTGTGGCGCAACTGGACGTTGCCGCCCTGGCGCAGCTGACGGCCCGTGTATGCTGCGCTCCCTGTTTCCTTGACCCCAGACTTCACCATGTTCAACCCCAGCCAGGAAGATGTTCGCCGGTTTTTTTGTGACGTGTACCGCAAGCAGCGGTCCGGCGAAGCCATGGAAGCGATCGAGGTGCTGAGTGGCCAGTGGATAGACGAGCACCCCGAGTTCCACGCCGAACTGTCAGACGTGGACGCTGCGTTGCGCCACATGCATCAGCCTGATGCCAGCAAAACCAACCCGTTCCTGCACCTGTCCATGCACTTGAGCATCAGCGAGCAATGCTCTATCGACCAACCCGCCGGTGTGCGCCAGGCCGTCGAGTTGCTGGCCGCCCGCCGAGACTCATTGCACGATGCCCACCATGTGGCCATGGACTGCCTGGGTCGCATGGTGTGGGAAAGCCAGCGCTCGGGCCGCCCGCCTGACGGGCAGGCCTACTTGGACGAATTGCGCCGCCAGGCCACACGCGACTGAACCTGGGCGTGTGTGGCCATTGGCATCTTTGTGCATGACGCCATTCGGTTTTGCATGCCGCGCCCGTTACAGCGGATGCACGCGGATGGTCTTGATATCGACTGACTGAACGAACTGTGCCGGTTTGGGCGACGGCAACACGTCTGCCAGCGTCACCGCATCGAGCCGCGCCATGAACGCAGCCAACGCACCGTTGAACACCTCGGTCAACCGGCAGTTGCCAGACAGCGAACACAGGTCAGCGACACCCAGGCATTCGACCAGCGCGAAGTCAGGCTCCACGCGGCGAACGAGTTCACCCAGGTTGATCTGGTCAGGCTCCCGCGCCAGGCGCATGCCACCGCCCTTGCCACGGACGGTTTCAATCCACCCACCCAGCCCGAGCTGGTGGGTGATCTTCATCAGGTGCGCCTCGGAGATGCCGTGGACCCTGGCCACCTCCGCTATCGTGCACAGCCGGTCACGGTTCTGGCCGATGTACACCAGCAGTCGCAGCGCATAGTCGGTCATGGTGGTCAGACGCATCGGGGCTCCAAAATGCCAGGGTGGTGTGGTGCGGTCAACCCATCCAAGGCGTTCAGCCCGGTTGACCATCCACCCGAGCGTAAATCAGGAACGGGACGTAGCGCACCAGGTACAGCACGAAAGCCAGCGTCCACAGCGTGGCAGACACGTGCACAGCCACCATCAGGCTGGCAGGGGCCACCAGTGGCAAGCACACACGCACCACGGCTGATGCAGTCACGGCCACATAGGCAGCCGTTTCCATGCGTGACGCGTGCAGCGCCCGGCCTGTGTGCCCCAGCGCGGTGCGGGTGATCATGCCCAGCGTCATCGTGCCAATCACACCCACGGTCACCGCGTGCGTGGCCGGGCCGGGTGCAACCCAGCTCAGCTCGGCGGCCGCACGCAGCAACAAGTGCAATGGCACCCACAGGTAAGCCACGTGCAACACCCACACCAACGGGTTGGCGCGCGATTTGAGCGGTTGCCACAGCCACAAGCGGGCGGCGTGTGCCCCTGTGGCCGCCAACAGCAACACAGCCAGCGCCACACCATGCAGCCCCAGTGCGTCGGCCACGATCAGCGCCAGCACACTGCCCAGGGCCGCTTTTTCGACGGTCGGGTGGCGCACGGCATTCATGCCTGGCACCCCGTTGTTGGAGAACATGGGGATCACGCGCCCGCCCATCACACTCACCATGAACAAGACCACATCCAACGCCACCGGAATGCCCAGCCCACCGGGAAACGGCACCCCCATCGACTGCGTCAGATGAACGACGCCAGCGGCGGCACCCATCGCCACCAGCAGCGCCACGAAAAAGTAGTTGCGGCTGTTGCGGCCTTGGTACAGCGCCCGCCACAGCCCCCACGCAGCCAACCAGGGCACAGCCACGTTCACGACCGCAGCCGCAACACCCCAGGGTGTGAGCACCAGGATGCGGGCAGCCACCCAGAGCGCGGCCAGTGCCGCGAGCCACAGGCCTTTGGGTGTGGGCTGACCCGACCAGTTGCGCCCCGCCGTGAACAAAAAGCCGATGACCACCGCCAGCGTGTAGCCAAACACCATTTCATGGGCGTGCCAAACCGCACCACGCAGCCAGGCATGTGAGGTCAACCCAGAGAACTGCAGCGCCCACAAGGGCACCGACAAGGCAGCGAACAACGCCGCCAGCAGGTAGAAGGGGCGAAAACCCAGATCCCACAGCGCCATGCGGCCGGGGGGCGCACGACGAGTGGGTTCTTTTAAAGGGATGATGACGGAGGCCATGGCGTTTGCTTGCCGGTACAGCTATGGGGGATCAGCCGCCGCAGCAGCCACAGCAGCTTTTGCCAGCGGGCTTGCGCGTCAGGTGCAGCGCCCAGTTCCCACCGTCCTGTTCTTGCCGGGTCCAGGCAAACTGTCCCCCCCACTGTGCCATCAGCGCCTCGTGCAACGGGAGCGGGTCATGGGCCTGCGTCCATGCCAGGCTGTCGCCCACGGGCAGTTGCGCAAACGCGGCCAGCACGGCAGCATCGCGGTCAGTGGCAACGTTGGATGCGGTCAGGTCGAGTTGAATCAGTTGGTTCATGGCAGTTTAAAGATGTAAATTTAATATATCTATTTTACAACAAACACCGTTATAAGCATCATTTAAAATGAATCTTTACAGAAATCAACCCGCATGGCTGTATGTGTGCGATCGTCTTGTGCCAACGGATCGCGCCACACCAACCCACGGGGTTCAGGTCATTTCGGCGGCGTGCCTTTGCGACCCGCCCGCGGGTGGGCTGCGTCATAGGCCTTGGCCAGGTGCTGAAAGTCCAGCCGCGTGTACACCTGCGTGGTGGCAATGTGGGCATGGCCCAGCAACTCTTGCACGGCGCGAAGGTCGCCACTGGACTGCAGCACATGGCTGGCAAACGAGTGGCGCAGCATGTGCGGGTGCACCGGCGTGGCCAGCCCCGCCTGCAACGAACGCTGCCGCAGCGCCAGACGGGTCTGCTGCGGCGACAGGCGTTTGCCACGGCGGTTGATGAACAGCGCGCGCAGCCCATCGGCCAGGGCACCGGCCCCATCGATTTGCCCGCCGGGTCTGCCGCCGACAGGCAGCCATTGGTCACGCACCGCCATCCAAGTGGCCAGCGCCTGCAACGCGGGGCCACCCACCGGCACCGTGCGCCGTTTCGACCCCTTGCCCAGCACATGCACCTCGGCGGCATCGGCATCCACCCAGCCCACTGCTGGGGGGGCACCGTTCACGTCCAGCCCGAGCAACTCACCCAGGCGCAGGCCAGAACCGTACAACAGCTCAACCATGCACTGGTCGCGCGCGGCTTGAACGGCATCGATCGGCCCGTTCACACCGTCCTCTGGGGTCGTACCGTGGTCACCTCCAACCCTGGCTGGCGCGGTGACGAGTTGCATGGCCTCGTCCACGCCCAGCGCCTTGGGCAGGGGCTTGGGCGCTTTGGGCGCACGCACGTCCTGCACGGGGTTGTGCGCCATGAGCCCCATGCGCCCCAACCACACATAAAACCCCCGCCAACCGGAGAGGATGAGGGCAATGCCCCGCCCACTGCGGCCACCGGCGTGCATCTGGGCCACCCAGCGGCGAACGTGGTGGGTCTGCACCGCTGTCAGCGCCACGCGCGCAGTGACAGCCGCCGCAGCGAGTTTGTTCAGGTCAATGGTGTAGAGCGCCAGCGTGCGAGCCGCCAACCGCTTTTCAACCTGCACGTGCTGCAGGTAGCGCCGAACCAGCTCGGCATCGGCTGGTGAAAGCGCTGGCTCAGCCATGTGCTGGACGGACAGGCGGGTGGACTGGCAGTCTGTCAGGCGCGTGGGCGCAGCCGCGACAGCGCAGCACTGGCCAGCTCGCCAATGCGCTCCAAAAAGTCAGTGCCCATGTCAGCCTGGAAGCGGCGCACATCGGGCGAGGCCAGCACCAGCATGCCGAACGACGGCGCACCCGGCTCCTCACGCAACGCAATCAAGGCAAGCGACTTGGCTTCTGCGGGTTCGTCGAGCCAGCTCACAGCTTCCAGGCCGGGGTTGCTGCCGCAATACGGTTGCACCAGCGACGTGGCAAACGCCTTCACATCGTCGCTGCAACCCTGGGCGTAGGGTGCCGACGCCCAGGTGGGTGCCACATCCCACAGACGCAGTGCCGTTTGGGGCACGCCGAAACACAGCGCCAGGTCACGGGCAATCACGGTGGGCAGGTCGCCCGGGTCGGCTGCTTTCAGCAGACCGAATGTCCAGCCCTGCAGCTTGTCGCCGATGCCCATGTTTTCGTGGCCGTAGCGGATCATGTCGCTGGCTTTGCGCTCCAGGCCACGGATCTTGTCGCGCAGCAGTTCGGCCTGGCGTTCCTGCAAGCTGACCGCCCGGCCACCGTGCGGGCTGCTCAGCTGCACCGACGCCAGTACCTCGGCGTGGCGCTCGAAAAAATCAGGCGTCTGCACCAGGTAGTTGGCGATGTCTTCCTCGGTGATGGGAGAAATGGGCTGGGTGTCGATGAAAGAAGTGCTCATGGCAGGCAAATGTGACGGTACAGGCGGACAGACTGAAACAACCCCAACTGTAGCCCCTGGCGAAGTGTCAGAGGGCAGGCAGGTCGATGGTGCCCGTGAACACGGTGGTGGCGGGCCCGGTCATGTAGACAGGGGCTCTCAGGTCTGCGGTCTGCTCCCAGCTGATGGTCAGGCGGCCACCGTGCGTGTCCACGTCGACCGGGGCATCCAGCAGGCCCCAGCGCACGCCAGCCACGACGGCAGCGCACGCGCCCGTGCCGCACGCCAGCGTTTCGCCTGCGCCGCGTTCGTACACGCGCAAGCGCACATGGTTGCGCGACACGACCTGCATGAACCCGGCATTCACGCGATTGGGAAACGCCACATGGTTTTCCACCAACGGGCCAACTGTGGCAACAGGGGCGGTATCGACATCGTCAACCAGCTGCACGGCATGCGGGTTGCCCATGGACACCACGCCCACTAAAACAGGAGCAATCAACGCATCTGCATCAAGCGCCAGAGGCCATTTTTGCCAATCATTTTGTACAAGTGGCGGCAGCGCTGGTAGCACGAATGGCACGCGTGCAGGGTCGAACACGGGCGGCCCCATGTTGACGGTGACCCGGCCATCTGGGTTCATGCGCAGTTCGATGACGCCGTGCTTGACCTTCACCCGCACGGCATCTTGTGTGGTCAGCCCCTGCTCGCGCACGAAGCGCACGAAGCACCTGGCGCCGTTGCCGCAGTGCTCGACCTCGCCACCGTCGGCGTTGTGGATGACGTATTCGAAATCGATGCCCGGTCCAGGCGACGGGCGCACGGTGAGGATCTGATCGGCACCGACACCAAAATGCCGGTCAGCCAGAAACCGGTATTGGGCAGCGGTGAGCCCGAAGGACTGCCGTGTTTCATCGAGCACGACAAAGTCGTTGCCGGCCCCTTGCATTTTGGTAAACGGAATGCGCACGGCAGTTCAGGCAGCAGGTAAATCGATTTGCACTGCGGGTGCGTAACAGAGCCTGTTGCGCCCACCCGCCTTGGCTTCGTACAAAGCCTTGTCGGCCATGCTCACCAGGGTACTGGCTTCGTCAACGTGCCTGGGCACGATAGAGACGGCGCCCACGCTCAACGTCACGGTGTTGCCACCCTGGCGTGCCAGGTGTGGCAGCCGCAACAGGCGCATCTGCTCGATCACTTCGCGCCCGACTTCCAGCACGCCTTCAAGCGGTGTACCGGGCAACAACACCACGAACTCTTCGCCACCGTAACGGGCCAGGCGATCGCGCGGGCGCCTGACCACGCGCTGCAGCATGGCGGCCACCTCACGCAGACACTGGTCACCGGCTGGGTGTCCGTAATGGTCGTTGTAGGGTTTGAAATAGTCGATATCCATCATCAGCAGGCCCAGTGGCGTGCCGGACCGGATGGCCGCACGGACTTCGGTGTCCAGCGTTTCGGCAAACGCACGCCGGTTGCCGATGCCCGTGAGCGCATCGACCCGGGCCATGAGGTGCATCTGATCGACCCGCGTGCGCAACAGCGATTCGCGGCGCACGGTGGGCGTCACGTCGGTCACCTGCACCAGCGTGTAGGCCTGATCGTGCCGTTGCGTGGTCCACTTGCCCATGGGAATGATGTGCACCGACTGGCTCAGCAGGGCCGGGGCATGCCCCACCAGATGAGGCATGTACAGCGGCAGCGGCGGCGCATGCAAGCTGTGCGACAACATCGCGGGAAAACCGGTTTTCTGGCTCAGGGTCAACCGGCGGCAGAAATGGACGGTTGCGGTGCCGTCGAACACATCGATCAGCCTGTGACCCAGCAGCCCATCAGCCTCCAGACCGCAACGTTTGAGAAACCATTCGTTGACGAATACCACTTTGCCTGACGCATCCAGGATCAGGATACCGGCTTGCAGGTGCACCAGTGCCACCAATGGCCAAGGCGGGGCGTTGTTGCCCGTTGTCACCGGCACATCATGGGTATCGGTTGGCGCAGAAGACAGGGTCATGCACCCGCCACGAAACGTGCAATCAGTTGTTCCAGCGCATCCTGCGAGGCTACATCGAGCAGGAACGCCAGCAGGCCCTTCACTTCACGGGCAGCGACTTCGAACTGGATGTCAATCATCAGCACCGCACCACCGGTTTCGTGCTGGCTGCGCAGCACGTTGCCCACTTGACTGAGTTCGACCGTGGGCAACGAGCCGTCGAGCTGAATCTGAAGCGCATCGGCTACGCTGGCCATCACCGAATTCAACAAAATGTTGCCGATTTCGGACAATGCTTCCTGCTCCATTTCGGCCAACTGGTCCAGTGGCAGTTCGCCACCCACCATCATCTGGACCAGCTGCAACCCGCGCTCGGCGGGGAACATCAGCACGGCTTCCGAATTGATCGCACCCGAGTAGCGCTGACGCACGGCGCTGACAGCGGCACTGCCCCCTTCGATCAGGTGTTGCGACAGTTCGGCGTGCGTCATGACGCGCACACGCGGCACGGTCAATTGCACGGTATCGCCCGCGATCTGGCTGAACGCACTGGCGGCTTGACCGACCCCGAGGTTGAACAACTCGGTCAGCGCATCCAGAGCCAAATCATCGAGTTTCATGATGTACCTGTGAAGAAATCGAGCACTTGCTTGATGCTGGCGTCGGTGATGGGCTTTTGCACAAAACCCAAGCCCATGGCCTCGGCACGCAGACGGCTGCTTTCCTGGATGTTGGCTGTCAACATGACCATGCGCACCGTTGGCGCCGACGTTGCGATTTGTTCCGCAGCCTCGAAACCGGTCAGACCAGGCATGTTCATGTCCATGGTCAGGTAGTCGGGTGCACCGGCCGCCACCATCGTCAGGGCTTCGTCGCCACTGGCGGCCTCCAGATAGGTCCAATCCGGGCAGACAGCCAGCATGCGAGCCTTGATCATCATCCGGGAAACCCGGCTGTCGTCCACTATCAAAACACTGTGAGTCACCGTTGCACTCCGAAGTAAGGGGCGAATTCTAGCCGTGTCTTCCCCTTTGTCCATGGGGCGGACGATGGCGCGCGCCCGGCAAGACACATTCGGTGAGATTGGTCACAGAGCAGGCTATTTATGCTTCTGTGCAGGCAAATTCAGTGCCTGGGTGAATGCCGCTACCATGCACCATGGTCAGACCGTATCAACTTCTCCACCCCCAACGTCCCGCAGCCACGCCACGGCTGGCAGCCACCGTCTTGCTGATGCGCGACACGCCCGACGGCCCCCAGGTGCTGATGACGCGCCGCAGTGCCACGGCCAGTTTCGCACCCAACGCCTATGTGTTCCCGGGTGGGGCCATCGACGCAGCCGACGGCACGGCACACCACCTGTCCACCCGGCGGCCGACGCAATCGGACACCGCGCTGACCCAGGCCGTGGCCGCCATGCGCGAAAGCTTCGAAGAACTGGGCATTTTGTTGGCACGCCACGCTGACGGCAGCTGGGCCAACGATGCCGACGTGCAAACACTGGACCGCAAGGGCGACTTTTTTGCCCAGATGAGCCAGCGCAGCCTCACGCTGGCCGGTGCCGACGTGTTCATGCTGGCGCACTGGACCACCGACCCCGATCTGCCCCGCCGTTTCGACGTGCCGTTTCTGGTGGCCCGCATGCCCGAGGGCCAGTCCCCCGTGCCCGACAACGCCGAGCAGTTCGAACCCGTCTGGGTGTCGCCCGCTCACGCACTGGCCGAACACGCGGCGGGCCGGTTCTTCATGATCTTCCCGACCATCCGCACGCTGGAGCGCATGCAGGCCTACCCCACGGTACACGCCGTGCTTGACGCGTGCGCGGGCGAGCACCCGCTGTTCACCAGCTGCCCGCGTGCCGGGCTCATGGGCGGCAAAGAGTCGCGCCACATGGAGCACGAAATGCCCTACGGCGAGCTGCTGCTGGTGTGCCCCGACGGCCAGTTGCTGCACCCGCTGGACTGGGACCCCACCCGCCCCGTCAGCCTGCTGAAAAACGTGCA
>JAVBXK010000006.1 GCA_030824555.1 bacterium | reverse complement strand
CCACAACGCGGGTTGACCCTGGCGCTGGACAACCCCACTGCCCACCCGCTGCACACCTGGCTGGACCTGGGCGTGCCCGATGCCCTGAGCCTGCGCGTGGACATGGTCGGCCACCCGCCGCTGCTGGAGCAGAACAACTTCACCCCTTTCGATCAACGCCCCTTGCCCCACCCGCACCTGCTGGTGCCCCTGACCTTGCCCCCCGGTACCACCCACCTGAGCGTGGACTACACCTTGCACGGCAACGGCAAGCTGGGGCCCGTGTTGCACACCCCTGCCGGGCTGGTGCGCGACAGCACGGGGCACGACCTGGTCAATGGCCTGATCCTGGGCGTGATGCTGACGCTGCTGGCCGTCAGCGCCAGCTACAGCTGGGCCACCCGCCAGCGGGCGTACCGGCTGTACCCACCCCTCATCGTGGCGGAAATGCTCATGCTGGCGCAGACCGAGGGCTATGCTTTTGCGCACCTGTGGCCCCATTGGCCGCAGTGGAACGCCGTGGCCCCGCTGGTGCTGGCCAGCGTGGTCCTGGCCTTGCATGCGCTGTTTGCGGTGGAATTTTTTCAGCTGCGCCAGCGCCAGCCCGTGCTGCACCGTCTGCACCTGGGCCTTCTGGTGGCCCTGGGCCTCAACCTGCTGTGGATGCCCGGCCTGGGGTTCGAGTGGGGGGTGATCGGCCTGTCAGCGCTGTACTGCCCGCTGGCCGTTTACACCGGGGTGCACGCGTTGCGGGGCCGGGTACCCGGTGCGCCGCTGTACGTGCTGGGCATGGCCTGGCTGTTTCTGTTTGGCATCGTGCTGTTCAACCTGGGGGTGATGGGGTGGAACCCCGTTCCCTGGGTCAACCACTTCCACTACCCCAAGTTCGGCTTGCTGATCGAGGCACTGTGCTTTTCAGCTGCCCTCATCAACCGGGTGCGGCTGATGCAGGCCCAGCAAGCCGAACAACGCATGCGCCGCCTGGCCGAGACACAGGAGCTGCTGGCCGCCGAGCAGGCCCGCCGACAGGCCGATGCCCGCACCCGCGAAAAAACCCTGCAACTGGCCGGTGCCAGCCACGACCTGTCGCAGCCGCTGGCCTCGCTGCGCTTTGCCGCTGAAGCCCTCAAAGCCCAGGCCCCGCACGACCCCATTGCGGGCCACCTGGAGCGCACCCTGGCGCACGCCCAATCGCTGCTGCACAGCCTGATGGACGACAGCCGGGACGACCTGCACGCCCTGTCTGACCAGCTGGACCTGGACCTGCTGCTGACCCAATGGCTGCAGGACCACCAGCCCATGGCCCAGTCTCGCCGCGTGACCCTGCGCCGTGCACCCGTCCGGCTGCGCGTGTCGGCCCCCGAGCTGGTGCTGGGCCGCATCGTCCACAACTTGCTGGGCAACGCGGTGCGCCACAGTGGCCGTGGCGGTCGGGTGCTGCTGGGGGTGCGCCGTCGCCGTGGCGGGGTGGAGCTGCAAGTGCTGGACACCGGCCCGGGCCTGGGCCCCTCCCAGATCAGCCACCTGCAGCGGCCCTTTACCCAAGGCGAGGGGGCCACCGAAGGCCATGGCCTGGGGCTGCACATCGTGCGCTCGCTGTGCGCGCAAGCAGGCTACGGTTTCAGCGTGCGCTCGCACCCAGGGCGGGGCTCGTGCTTTGCGGTGTTCATTCCCGACGACACCGGGCCCGACTGAAGGCCGCACGCCCCCCCAAAAGCCCCAAAAATGCGGTGGGCACCGTATGGCCGCAGGAGCCTTCTGTTTCTAAGCTGAAAGACATCCGGTGCCGCACGGGGCGGGCACTGCAAGGAGTCTTTTCATGCTGTCTACCCTCTGGCGAATCCTGCTGTCTCTGGCCGACTGGCGCCGCGTCGTGCGAACCCTGCTGGGCCAACCCGCACTGGACGTGGTGTTCATCACCAACATCCGTGACGAGGCCGAGCGCCGCCGCTTTTTTCCGGCCCATGCCGACCGCTCGCGCCATGCCAGTGGCCCGCGCATGCACCTGCACGGCGTGGCCGGCCAGGTGAGGGGCATCAACTTCACCGCCGAAGAGATGTACACGCCCGAAGGCCGTCGCCAGGCCAAGGGCGTGTTCATCGATGCTGTGCGCTGGGCCGAGTCCCAAGGGGCCAAAGTGGTGCTGCTGGCCGCGTCCACCAAACGGTTGTTCGGGCGCGACGGGGCCGAGCTGAAAAAACACTTTCCGCACATGGTGTTCACCATTGGCGACAACGGCACTGCGCTGATGCTGTGCGCCGATGTCGAACGCGCCATCACCCAGTCGGGCTTGGACCGGCGCAAGCTGCGCATCCTGATCGTGGGGCCCTACGGCATCCTGGGCCAGGCGGTGACGGCACACGTGCAACAGCAGGGCTACCAGGCCGTGGGCCATGGCGGCAACCGCAAACTGCTGATCGAGCTGTCGGCCCGCACCGGACTGCCCATCGCCCATGACCTGGCCGACGTCGGACAGGTGGACCTGGTGGTGGCCTGCACCCACAGCACCGAAGCCAAGCTGACCGTGGCCGCCATCGAACAGTTGCGCCGCCCGCGCCAGCGGCTGGTGGTGGTGGACGTGGCCGAACCAGCCAACCTGGACGAGCCCACCTGGCGCCAATGCGCCCACGGCGTGGTGCGCCAGGATGCGGGCAATGCCCACAGCCCCCACTTGCACTACGTGCTGGGCGCGTTGAGCCACGGCAAGCTGCACCTGTCCAAAGGCACGGTGTTCGGCTGCTTTGCCGAAGCCATGGCGCTGTACGACCGCATCTTCCGCCAGCACGATGCCGATGCGTTGCGCCACGACTGGTTCGAAGTCACCCCCCAGCAGACCGCCCTGGTAGGCGATGCCTTTGCCGCATTGGACGTGGGCTTGCCCACTCCCCACTGCTTCGGGCACCCGGTTGAAAGTTTTTACCTGCCCCTGGACACCCGTGGCCTGGTCCGCCACCGTGGCCTGCCAACCCTGCCCGCCTCGAACCACACCGCAGCCTGAACGGACGCCCCACCATGAACCTGTCCCGAATCACCCCCCGGCGGGCGCGGTGGATCTGCGCCGCTGCGCTGCTGATCACCGCTTTGTTCGTCTGGCTCAACCTGCGGGTGCCCAGTGCGGGCATCGTCGAAAACGCGCTGCTTGACCGCCACAATCCCTACCGCGTGTGGGACCGCGAGGCCCGCACCCACACCAGCATCACGCCGGGCGACACACTGTCTTTCGTGCTGGATTTTCCTGGCGGCATCACCCATGACAGCCTGCGCCAGATCGTGCGCATGACGCGCGACATCCAGCAACGCTTCCCGGAGGGACCTGTCTGGAGCCTGGCCGCCAACAGCCGCTTGTACACGGCCGATGGCGATCAGTTGGACAGCCACGCCCACCTGGCACACCAAGGAGCCGACGACGTGCCCGACACGCTGGACCTGGCTGCCTGGCGCAAGCAGGTGCGCCAGGACACCTCGGCCTACGGCACGCTGGTGGGCCAGAACTTCGACCATGCGCAAATCCTGGTGTTTTTGCCCGAGACGCATGACGAACTGGCCCTGGCCGACCGCGTGGCCGAATACCTGGAGCAGCGCGACATCAGCCAGATCGAGTGGCTGCTGTGGAAAGGAGACATCCACCCCAGCGCCGCCTATGCCAATGTCTCGCTGGGCGGCTGGGCCGTGGCGCGCGGGCTGATGCACTACGCCCTGATTTCCGATGTGCTGCTGTACTCCACCGCCGGTCTGCTGATTGCCACCGTGGCGGCCATGCTGTCGCTGGGCTCGTGGCGACAGGCGGTGCAGGTGACGGTGGTCATCTTTGCATCCTTCGTGTGGGTGCGCGGCAGCATCCCGCTGATGGAGTGGCTGGGCATCAGCTTCGACGGCGAGCCCGTGCGCGAACGGGTGTACTTCCTGCTGGTGCTGTCGGCGCTGATCGTGTCGGGCATTTCGTTCAACGTGCGGGCCTTCGAAGCCTTCAACGACGCCTGGCTGCGCGAGCGCATGGTGGGCCTGCAACCCGATGCGGCCCGCGTCTGGACCAGTCTCAGGCCCCTGGGCCTGCGGTTTTCGGTGGTGGCGCTGATTGCCATCCTCAACTTCGCCACGCTGCCGCAGATCGGCATCCGCGGCATCCTGGAAGTGGGCGTGTTGTCGGCCGTGGGCGTGGCGCTGCAACGGGTGCTGGTGGTCACGCTGCTGCCCGCACTGCACCTGCTGGCCGGGGGTGTGCCCTGGCCACAGGCTGACGCACGCCGCCAGGCATCGATGTCAACCCCGGCCCGCCACTGGGAGCGCCTGAGCCGGGCCTACCGCCGGGGCATCCATGCCCTGCCAGGCTGGGCGCACAGCGTCTGGGCGCGCCGCTCCCCGCGCCAGAGCCTGGCCCTGAGCCTGACGCTGACCTTGGGCACCCTGGCCCTGGCACTGGGCGTGGTGGTCCACGATGTGCGCCACCCCGAACAGCCCTGGGTGGTGGTGCGCGAGCGCCCCATCGACTACCTGCCCCACACCATCGTGGACCGGGGCCGCGCCATCCTCAACCGCGAAGGCGCCGCCGGCTTTGGCACGCTGCACTTTCTGGTGCTGCCCGCGCAGGGCCCGTCGGCCACAACCGCCACGGTCTCCGCCAAAGACCCCGCCTTCATCGCCAGGGTGGCAGCATTGCAAGCACGGGTGGTCGGGGTGTCTGGGGCCATGGCGGCCCATTCCATCCTGGACAAACTGGGCGAAGTGTCGCAGCGCGACCCTGAGCAGCCTGCCGTCCTGCCGGTCACAGCCCAGCAAGCACATGAGCGGCTGCAATTGATCCGCTGGGACCTGGACTCACCCAGCCTGGCCCCACACTTCTGGTCTGACGAGGGCTATGTGCTGTTCGTTGCCCACGCAGCGGACGACTCGGGCTCGCTGCGCCAGTTTGCCGACAACGTGATGGCCGTGGCCCGGCATGACTTCCCCGACCTGACCGTGCTGCCCTTTGGCCGCCTGCACACCTACCACCAGACCGATGCCTACATCAGCCAGGGCAAGCCCCTGAACGTGCTCACCTCGTTCCCGCTGGTGGTGCTGGTCTGCGGGCTGTGGCTGGTGTGGCAACGCCGCACCCAGGCGCAAGCGGGGGCTTACACCCTGGCCCCGTGGCGCACGGCCCTGGCCATCAGCGTGCCCTTTGTGTTTGCCTACGCGGTCATCGTGGTGGTGATGGCGGTGTTTGGCATCCCGCTGGACCAGGCCACAGCCTGCGCCACGGCGCTGGGCATCAACGCGGCCATCGACTTCGACATCTACGTGGTGGACGACTTCATGCAAGCCTTGCACGCCCGCCGCACCCCCGACGAGGCCCTGGCCCACGCCCTGCGCGACCGCGGCCATGTGACATTGGTGGATGCGAAGCTCAACGCCATCTGTTTCAGCCTGTTGCTGGCGTCGGCCTTTGTGCCCATCCAGCGCCTGGGCGTGGTGATGGTGCTGATGCTGCTGGCCTGCGCCTTCGGGGCCTTGTTCCTCATGACCGGTGTGCTGCGCAGTTGCGCCGTGCCCCACCGGATTCAACAGCCCAACCACGCCCCAGCCCAGCCATGAACCTGCCACGCCGCACCCTGCTCCACACCGCACTGGTCACCTGGCTGGGCGGGCACGCTCACCTGTCGCGGGGGCAAAACCCCGGCAACCCCGTTGCGTCCAACCCAGCCGGGGCCAGTGGTCCAGGCCAGGTGGCCAGCCCTGCGAGCGACTTCACCGCCGCCCAGCACATGGCCCTGGCCTGGGCCCACTACCGGCAAGGGGTGAGCACCGAGCAAGAGCACATGCAGGTGCGCGTCACCCGGCCCGGGCAGGCCCCCGAGGTCAAAACCCTGACGCGCTGGTGCCGCCTGTCCCCCGAGGGCGACAAGGTGCTGGTGCGGTTTTCAGCCCCGGCAGCCGACAAAGGCCTGGGGCTGCTGATCGTGCGCGCGCCCCAGCGCGACACCCAGATGTGGATGCGTCAGCCCTCCTGGACGCAGGCCCGCCGCATCGCCGCCGACCGCGAAGGCCGCCCCTTTGGCGGCACCGACCTGAGCTTTGAAGACAACCGCCAGCTGCTGGGCGAAGCGGTGGCCGACTTTCAGTACCGCATACTGGCGCAAGAAGGCAGCGGCTGGCTCATCGAAGCCCTGCCCCGCGAAGGGGTGACATCAGCCTACGGCATGCGCCACATCCGCCTCACCCCCCAGCATGCGGTGGCCGAGATCCGCTATTTCGACCGCCAGATGCGCCCCCTCAAAACCCAGCGCCACGACGGGCTGGACGTGGCACCCGGCGGCCGCTGGCGCGCCCGCAGCATCACCATTGACCACCACCAGGACCCCAGCCAGACGGTGCTGGAGGTGGTGCAACGCCAGCTCAACCCCACCGTGGTCGACCGCCTGTTCACCCCCGCCACCCTGGCCGAAGACTGA
>JAVBXK010000024.1 GCA_030824555.1 bacterium | reverse complement strand
AGTGGGATGTCGGCCAATGTGCTGTTGGGCGTGTTGGGGTCTTCGGGGCGGGTGGGGGTGACTGGGGCCACGGTTTGGGTGGTGGTTGTGGTGGTGCGCCCGTCGCTGCCTGTCTGCGTGTTCGTCTGCGTCTGGACCGTGGTGCCATCTACCGTGGTGGTGACTGTTGGGGTTGTGGGTACAGGTGCGGGAGCAGGAGCAGGAGCAGGTGGTTCTGCTTCGGTCGTGAAGTTGTAGGTGGTCTCGTCTGCCACGGCTGCAACGATATTGCCTGCCGCGTCTTTGAGTGCGTTGGCGTCCCAGGTGACGTAATAGGCTTTGCTGTGGCTCAGGCTGGCGGTCGGGTTGATGACGATGTTGCCATCGGCGTCGAGGGTGAAGGTGGCGGGCACCAGGGTGTCGGTGTCCACGTCTTTCAGGTAGACCTTGGTGAGGTCGCTGCTGGCATCGATGCGTTCGCCGAATTTGACGACGATGTCGCTGCCGATGCCGAACGTGGTGGCGTTGTCGGCTGGGGTGCTGGTGGCGGGCGCAAATACGGGGGCGGTGGTGTCATAGACCACGGTTTTGGTGGCCTGTGTGGCAGCGTTGCCCACCACGTCGCTGACATCTGCCGTGATGCTGACGTTGCCTGCTGTCAAACCTTGCACTTCACCGCTGCTCAATGAAACAGACCATGCGCCGGATGCAGCGGTGGCTGTTTTGGTCAGCGCACCGACGTGGACCGTGACGATCTGGCCGTCTTCTGCCGTGGTGGTGCCTGCGATGGCAACGGCACTGTCATCTTCAGTTGCGTTGATCCGGTCATCGCCTGCCACGGTGCTGATGGCCAGCGTGGGGGCTGTGTTGTCCAAGGCGTAGGTGGGGTTGTGGGTGCCGGTGGGCGTGGTGGCAGTCAGTGCGTTGCCTGCTGCATCGGTGATGTTCTGCCCACCCGCAAAGCTCAGGGTCACGTTGCCAGTGAGGTTGGCGAGGTCGCCACCAGACAGGGTGATGTCGTATGCATTGCCACCGGCAGATGCCACGTTGCTGACACTGGCCGTGGTGCCTGCGACGTGGAGGTCGGCAGCATCGAGGTTGGAGATGGCTTCTGCGAACGTGACGCGGTAGACCAGGGTGTCCGCATTCGTGGGGCTGCTGGCAGGTGTTTGCCTTGCCATGCTGGTGACAGTGGGTGCGGTCCTGTCGTAGACCACCGTTGAGGTGGCTTGCATGGCGGCGTTGCCCGCTGCGTCATTCACATTGGCGGTGATGCTGACGTTGCCCGGCGTGAGGGCCTTGACTTCACCGCTGGTGAGCAAAAAAGACCACGCGCCGCCAGAGGCGATGGTGGCCGTCTTGGCTGTCCCACCGACGTTGACGGAAACGGTCTGCCCATCGGCCCCGCTCGATGTACCACTGACGGTGACGCTGCTGTCGTCTTCGGTGTCGTTGATCTTGTCGTCTGAGGCCACCGTGCCAATGGCAAGCGTGGGGGCCGTGCGGTCATAGACCACGGTTTGGCTGGCCTGGGTGGCGGCATTGCCCACCGCGTCGCTCACATCTGCCGTGACGCTGACGTTGCCCTCGCTCAGGGCTTTGACTTCGGCGCTGCTCAGTGAGACTGACCACGCACCACCTGTGGCAATGGTGTCTGTTTTGGTGGTGCCCCCAACGTTGACCGAGACCGTTTGACCATCGGCTCCACTGGATGTGCCGCTGACCGTGACACTGCTCTCGTCTTCCGTGTCGTTGATGCGGTCGTCTGTGGCCACCGTGCCGATGGCCAGTGTGGGTGGCGTGTGGTCCAGCGTGTAGGTCTGGCCGCTGGTGTACCCACCCACGATGGCCGCTGCCGAGCCGTTCTGGATGCCCGTGCCACTGCCGTTCAGGTCCAACCGCAGCGTGCCGTCGCCGGTCAGTGTGTTGACCGTCACCGTCCAGGTGGTGCCCGAACCTGTCACGCCAGACACGTTGCCGCTGGCGCCACCGGTGCCCGTGACGTTGAAGTCATCTGACGTGACCCCGGTGACCGACTCGCTGAACGTGACGGTGTAGTCCACCGACGTGGCGCTGCCCTGCACGTTGGCGCTGGCAGCACCCGCCCGCACGATGCCGCTGACCGTGGGGCCAGCGGCCACATTGATGTCGAACGTGGTGAACGTGTTCAGGCTGCCCGTGCCGTTGTCAGTGGCCGTGACCTTGACTGTGAAGCTGCCCGCATCGCCCGAGGCGGGTATGCCGCTGAAGGTGCGGCTGCTGCCATCGAATGACAGCCAGGTCGGCAGTGCACTGCCATCGCCCTTGGTGGCGGTGTAGGTCAGTGTTTGTCCGGCATCCACATCGGCAAAGGTGTTGCTGGCGAACTGGTAGCTGAAGGCCTGCGTTGCATAGGCCGACTGGTTGCCAATGGTGTTGGCCACTGTCGGCGCTTCGTTCACATCCGTCAGGTTGATGGTGAACGCTTTGTCGTAAGTCAGCCCGCCCTGGTCTGTTGCGCGTACCGTGACGGCATAACTGCTCTGTGCCTCGTAGTTCAGTGTGGAACCGGTCTTGAACTGCAAGTTCGCACCACTGATTTGGAAGCTGGCCTGGTCCGCACCGCTCACGATGCTGTAAGTGAAGGTGCTACCGGCATCGGGGTCGGTACTGCTCAATGCGCCCACCGTCAGTGCGCTCGCGGTCGAGGTGTTTTCGGCCACGGTACTGGCCGACAGCGCTACGTTGGTAGGGGCTTCGTTGACGTTGGTGACGTTGACCGTGATGGCCTTGCTCACACTCGCCATGCCATCGCTGGCGTTCACTTGAATGCTGTAGCTGCTCTTGGCTTCATAGTCTGCGGATGCCTTCAACGTGACCTTGCCAGTGGTGCTGTGGATGTCGAAGTCACTCGCATCGGTGCCACCCAGCGAATAGGTCATGACATCGTTTTCCGCATCAAACGTCGCTGCCCAGTAAGCGGCCGTGGTGATGGTTGCGTTCTCGGCAATGCTGCCCGTGCTGCCCGAGGAGAAAAAAGGCACACCGTTGACCGTGAACGTCAGGCTTTCGGTCAGGGTATTGGCCCCGCTGTTTGCCGTGCCGCCGTTGTCGGTCACCGTCCAGGTGATGCTGCCGGTGCCAGCCTCATTGGCCACCGTCTTGTAGGTCAGCCCTTGCAGTTCAGCCGCTGTGAGGGTGCTGCTGGCCGTGACGGCGGTGCTGCCATCGGCTTTGAACAGGCTGATGAAAGCGGGAACGGCGGTGATGGTGTAGGTCAGGGCTTGGCCAGACTCGTCGCTGCCGCCGCCGTTGCCATACGTGACGGCACTCAGGCCCAGCGTCGTGGCGGTGGTGTTGGCACTGTTTTCGTTGACGGTGACGGCCGTCAGGCTGCCAGCGGTTCGGGTGGGTGCGTCGTTCACGCCGGTGACCGTGACCGCCAGGCTCTCGGTCAGGGTGTTTTGGCCGCCATTGGCTGTGCCACCGCTGTCCACCACGGTCCAGGTGAGGTTGCCTGTGCCGCTGGCATTGGCCACGGTTTTGTATGTAAGGCCCTGCAACTCTGCTGCTGTGAGGGTGCTGCTGGCCGTGACGGCTGTGGTGCCATCGGCCTTGAACAGGCTGATGAAGCTGGGAATGGCGGTGACGGTGTACGCCAGTGTCTGGCCAGACTCGTCGCTCCCTCCGCCGTTGCCATAGGCCACGGCACCCAACCCCAGGCTGGCGGCGGTACCGTTGGCCGAATCTTCCAGCACGCTGACCGCCGTGAGGCTGCCAGCAGTGCGGGTGGGTGCATCGTTGAGGGCGGTGACATCCAACTTGACCTGAATGGCCGTGGCCGATGCAGCGGTGCCATCCCAGGCTTTGACGGTAAACGCGTTGAGGGCAGAGCCCCCGGTGCCGTTGGCGTCCGCCGCAGGCTTCCAGTACCAGGTGCCGCCGGTGCCCAGCAGTGTGGTCCCCGGCGTAACTGGCGTGGTCAAACCACTGTTGGTGTACAGGTTGCCAGCAGAAACGGCATCGACACGGAAGCTGAGCGTGCTGCCGGGGTCCACATCTGCCTCGTCTGCGGCAGCGGCCAGGGTGGCGTAGGTGACGGCCAGTGCGGTGTCTTCGCTGGCACCGGTCAGGGTGGATACGGCGGTCAGCGTGGGCGCGTCGTTCACGCTGGTGGCGGTGACGGTGGTCGTGCTGTTGGTGACGGCCGTGTTCACCCCGTCATTGACGCTGATGGTGAAGGTGGTCGCTTCGGTAGACGCGGCGGCCACACGGTTGTCGGCGGGGTCGAACACCAGCTGGCGGATGGCGGCTTGCGCCAGCGCAGCGGTGGTGCTGGCCAGGTTGTAGACGCCACCGCCTGTGCTGGTAAAGCCCGATGCGGTCAACGATGTCGGGGTGAACACGCCCTTGGCTGCTGCGTCCAAGGTGACCGACACGGTGACGTTGTCGGCATCCGCATCGCCAACCGTGACCGTGCTGAACGGTGTGGCGGTGGCCGTGTCGTTGATGGTGGTGGAGGCCGTGATGCCACCGAGGGTGGGGGCAGCGTTGGGAGATCGGATGTTTTCCAACACGATGTTGTCAAACCGTGCCTGGAAATTGCCGTCTGCCGTCGAGATGGTCAGCGTGGACAGGTTGTCGAAATCTGTATTGGCACTCAGGTCGACGCTTTTTGTTTCATTCGCTGCAAAGCTCAGCGTGACTTTTTTGGCTGCATTGCCATTGGGTGTGACCGTGAAGGTATCTGCTTCATCGTTGGCCTCCATGAGGAGCATGGACACGAAGTCAAACACCTTGCCAGCTTGCACTGACAAAGTGATGCTGTTGACGAAATTGTCATTCTGGGAAACGAACACCATCCCACTGCTGCCGGTTGGCAACGTCATGCCCAACGCAGCGAAGTTGGCAACGGTGTCGTGAAACATGTTTGTGCCGCTCATGGCGACATTCAGTACATCGCCAGTGGCGGTAATGGCAATGGACGACTGCGGCGTGCCACTGGCAAAGGTGGCAACGGGCGAGTTGGTGTTGCCGGTGTCTCCGGTGAAAGCCACTTGTGTGGACAGACTGTTCTGGTAGTGCGTCAGCGAATCACGCAGCTGAACGGACAGCGCATCCACCGAGCCACGTGTGGCCTCCAGCGTCCAGTTTCCACCCAACGCTGCGGAACCGGTGCGGTCAATGGAGGCAGCAATGTCTGCCCGACTGAACAAAGCCAGGCCCTGCACCAGGGCAACGCCCTGGGCACCCGCCGCCACATCGCAGCCGTACAGCAACCAATCTCCATCCTCTGTCAAAGACCGCTGTATTTGGGCCAATGCATTCGCCTGCGTGTGAAGGTTGTCAGCCGTCAACACCAGGCTGCCCAGTTGCACCTGTCCCGCCGCACCGTGACTGAGCAAGTGCACGGCATCCACACTGCCTGCGGGCTGCGTGGCCAGCCAGTCGGCCATTTGTTGCAGGCCGTTGCCACGGCTGTCCAGCACCACCACCTGTGTGCCTTCGGGCACACCACGGGCCAGGGTTGCCCAGTCGGTCAGGTTATCGGCCACGAACACGATGTCGGTTCGCGCAACGGCGGTGGCCGCAGCGGCCAGCTGCGGGCCACGGTAGACATGGGCGGTGTAAGCGTTGGGGGAAACAGAAGCGGCGTTCATGGTGTAACAGGGCAACCCGTGTGTGAATTTTTATGAGACTTTTTGGCACTTGTCGCTTTATCAGTAAGCGTAAGCAGCTATGAAAACAGATGGCCCACTCTGTGCCTGCGCAACGCGCTGGAAGGGGCTGTTTTCTGAAACAAGGTTACGGTGACAGGGTCCTCGCCGCCGCCCTGTGCGGGCTCTATCAGCTATGCCCGGCAGGCATGGAAGAGGGCCTGAAACCGTGCCGTTCAGGCCGTGGCCGGGGCTAAACTGGTGCCACCCACCATGAACCTCAAACGCATCGAGTACCTCTTGCAAGTGGCCGAGCAGGGCAGCTTTTCCCGTGCGGCGGCGGTGCTGGGCATTGCGCAGCCGTCACTGGGCAGGCAGGTGCAAAAGCTGGAAGATGAATGCGGCGTGCGCCTGCTGTACCGCCATGGCCGTGGTGTGGCGCTCACGCCCGAAGGGCAGCAGTTCGTGGCTCGGGTGCAACCGTTGCTGGGGCAGCTGCACCAGGTGAGCGCCGACATGCGGGCCAGCCGCGAACAGGTGGTGGGCGAGGTGGCAGTGGGCATGCCCCCCACCACGGTCAGTTTTCTGGGGTTGCGGCTGTTCCATGCCGTGCGCCAGCAGTTTCCCGGCATCCGCCTCAACGTGGTGGAGGGCTACAGCGGCCACATCCACGAATGGCTGCAGGACGCCCGGCTGGACCTGGCGGTGCTGCACGACGCCCGGCGTGCCCACCATATCGTGCTGGAGCCGCTGGCCAACTCTCAGTTGGCGCTCATTTCTGCCCCCAGTCACCTGCCGACAGGGCTGTCGGCCGGGTCGAAGATGCCTTTTGACTGGCTGGCCCGCGTGCCACTGGTGCTATCCAGCCGGCAACACGGTTTGCGCCGCACGCTGGAGCTGACGGCGCAGCAGCGCGGCATTCGCTTGAACGTGGCTTACGAGGTGGACAGCCTGAGCATGACCAAACACATCACCGCCGCCGGGCTGGCTTGCACCGTGCTGGGACAGCCCGCCGTGAAAGGGGAGCTGCAGGCGGGACAACTGGCGGTTTGCCCGTTGACGGACCCAGTGATGCACACCCGGCTGCTGCTGGCCTCGGCCAGTCAGCGCCCGTATACCGATGCCACCCGGCACGTGGCGCAGTGCATCAAACGCGTGGTGCAGTCGCTGGTGGCGGGCGAGCATGGCGAGATGGGACTGAGCGCGGCCACCCCGCCTGAGGACGAACTCCCCGACGAGGGATAGCCCATCCCTTGCGGCCACGTGTTTCAGGTGGGCTTCACTCCATCGTCGCGCCAGAGGCGCGGACGATGTCCCGCCAGGTGAAGATTTCCGTTTTCACGAACTGGGCAAATTCATCGCTGCTCATGGGGGCGAAACGCATGCCCTCTGCAGCCATGCGGGCCTGCACCTGGGGCAGCTGCAGGATGCGCTGCACCTCGGCATGGATTTTTTTCACCACAGGTGCGGGCGTGCCCGGTCCGCTGAAGAGGCCCGTCCAGTTTTCCAGCGCCTGCCCCATGTAGGGCGACTGTGCCAGCGAAGGCAGACCCTTGACCATGGGGGATGAATTCGGGCCCAGGGCACCCAGCACGGCCAGTGCGCGCAATTTGCCGGACTGCAGGTGCGGCAACACGGTCTGCAGCGTGGCAAACATCATGGACGTTTGCCCACTGATCAGGTCCACCAGAGCCGGGCTGTTGCCTTTGTAGGGCACGTGGGTAATGTCCAGTTTGTTCTTGTGTTTGAACAGTTCACCCGCCAGGTGGCTGGTGGTGCCAGGGCCTGCCGACGCAAAACTGAGGTTCTTTTTTGCCTTGGCCAGTTCGACCAGCTCCTGCGCCGATCTGGCGGGGGACGAGGTGGGCACCACCAGCACACCCTCGGCTTCCACGATGAAGCTGACGGGCGTGAACTGCGTGACCGGGTTGTAGGGCAGCTTGGGAAACAGCGTGACGTTGATGGCGTGTGTGCCCACCGTGCCCATGAGCAGCGTGTGGCCGTCGCCCGGTGCGGTGGCCACAGCCGAAGCCCCCAGAATGCCCCCTGCGCCAGTCCGGTTGTCCACCGTGACCGGCTGACCCCAAGCTTGGGCCATGTGCTCGGCCAGCACGCGGGCATAGACATCGGCGTAGCCCCCTGGCGGGAACGGCACCACGATTTTGACGGGTTTGGTGGGCCACTGCTCAGCCCAGGCTGGGCAATGACCCGCCATGCCCAGCGCAAACAGGGCTTTCAAGCAATTTCGGCGATCAATTGACATGTGCATCATTCAATGAAAATGAGAAGGTAAAGATTTCATCCGGATCCCGGCACCCGTCAATGCATTTCTTATTTCAGTCGCAAATGCAATGCAATCCGGGTGATCACCATGGATGCAAATGGTGTGAATGTTTGCGGGTATGACACGGCCGCTGGCAGTGACAATCCCTTTGTTTTGCAGGAATGAAATAACCTGCCTGGCTGCTTCGGTCGGATCTGCAATGATCCCTTCCGGTGATTGCCGCGAGATCAATTGTCCATTTTCAGCATACCGGCGATCCGCACACATCTCGTAAGCCACACGCAAACCCAATGCCGTCGCAACGTCAGCCACCAGGGATCCATGGCCGGTGACCAGGAGCAAACGGTCATCAATGTCCCGCACAGCCAAAGCGACAGCGGTTGCATAGTCTTCCCGTACATGTGCCATGGTGTACAACGCACCGTGTGGTTTGACATGTGACACCCTTGCCCCCACCGCTCGGGCCATGCCCGTGAGGGCTGCAATCTGATACGCCACCATGTGGTGGACGTCATTTGAGTCCATGATGATGGCGCGCCGTCCAAATCCCCACAAATCATTGAAACCGGGATGAGCACCGATCGAAACGTTGTTTCGTATCGCGGCTTTCAAGGCGTTGTGCATGACTGTCGGATCTCCTGCGTGCATGCCGCAGGCAATGTTGCAGGAATTGATCAACTTCAACAATTCAGCATCCATTCCAATGTTGAAGCGGCCATAACCTTCGCCAATATCTGCATTCAATGTCACCATGGTCAATAAATAGAATTGAATTTCATGGGTGAATGTTACTGGGGCCCCCGTGTGAAACTGCATTGCGCGCCACATACCAGCTATGCCCGGAAAGCATTCGCATGTCAGCATGCTGTCCAGCAAACTGCCGCGCTTGGGTGAAACCCGCAGGGCCTACCTGCGATGGCATCGCGTCGCTTGTACAGTCAACCGCCTTGACCTTCCCACCATGGGAAGGTTCATGATGCGGGCCTGTACGCATTTCAACCTCGATTTCAAACCGACTGTCTGGAGCACACCATGAGCAACCTCACTACCCACACCTTCACCGTCACCGGCATGACCTGCGGCCACTGCGAAAAAGCCGTGGTCCAGGCGGTGCGCGAACTCGATCCGCAGGCTGACGTCAAGGCAGACCGCACGGCCAACCGCGTGGACGTGACCAGCACACAACCCCGCGAGGCACTGGCTGCCGCCATCCGCGAAGAAGGCTATGCCGTTGCCTGAGTCAGCGCGGCTGTCAGATGCAGCGGTGACGTGGCCGGTGCACATCGGCATGGCTGACAAGCTGTCGGGTGTGTCGGCCAAGATGATCCGGCACTACGAAAGCCTGGCGCTGCTGCCAGCCGTCAACCGCACCGACAGCGGCTACCGCCTGTACACACAGGCCGATGTGCACACCCTGCGGTTCATCCGGCGGTGCCGCGAGCTGGGTTTCCCCATGAAAGACATCGCCAGCCTGGTCAACTTGTGGCACGACCAGCACCGCAGCAGCGCCAACGTGCAGGACATTGCCCGGCGCCACCTGCACACGCTGGCCGAGCGCATTGCCGGCCTGCAGGCCATGCAACGCACGCTGCAAGGCCTGATCGGTTGTTGCCACGGGGACGAGCGGCCCGAGTGCCCCATCCTCGATGAATTGGCCAACCCCGCTCACCCGGCAACGCCGGGCATCGACTGACGCGACTCAAGGCGAATTCTGGCCACTTCAGCCAACTTTACACAGCCTCACACAGGCGGCATGCGGGCGATACACAGCACCCTCAAAGTACACCCATCCCAGCTGCTGACCACATCAGACGGTGGGAGCCGGTGGCAGCGGAACTGCCTTTCGGCCAATGCGCCACTTTGATATGCAAGGACTGATCATGACCAAGTTGACCCAACGCCTCCTCATCGCCACCAGCGCAGCGCTGCTCGTGGGTGCGTCCACCGTTGCCCTGGCCCGTGGCGGCAACGACTGCGGCCCCATGGGTGGCATGGGCGGTATGAATGGTGAGATGCCCAACGGCCCCCGCGCCGAAAAAATGCAAGCCCGCATGGGTGAGCAATTTGCCAAACGCCAGGCTGACCTGAAAGCCAAACTCAAGCTGACCGCTGAACAGGAAGGTGCCTGGACGGCCTTCAACACAGCCATGACACCCCCCAACATGGCCAACATGCCGCGCATGAACCCGGCAGAGATGCAGGCACTGACCACGCCACAGCGCATTGAAAAAATGCAGGCCCTGAAAGCCGAGCGCGACACCCAAATGGGCAAACGCCTGGACGCCACCAAGGCCTTCTATGCCACGCTGACCCCCGAGCAGCAAAAGGTGTTCGACGCGCAATCCATGCGTGGCATGCACGGTGGCCAAGGCGGCCACCACCGCATGGGCCCGCGCCAGGGCTGACCGCACACCCGGCAACGGGGCGCACAGGTCAGCCACGCTGCTGACCACCGACAGCCTGAAAAAGGCGCTTGTCTCTTGGCAAGCGCTTTTTTTTCGTGTGCAAAGCCCGTTCGCAGCGCCCTGACTCCGGCGCGTTGTGCACCCCAACGGTCTGCCAAACCCCGCCACTGTTAAGATTTCTGGTTTTAATAGGGGTGTGACTGGGCATGTCTGCTGCAACGAAATCTGCTGCGCCGCTGGGCAAACCCGACACTTTCGAGCTGAAAAGTGCGCAGTTGCCCCTGGTGTCTCTGCTGCTCAAGTCGACTGACATCGCACACCTGTCCGAAGAATGGGACGCCCACTACGGCGACAACCCCGGCTTTTTCGACAAAGACCCGCTGGTTGTTGACCTGAGTCACCTGACCGATCCCGGCATCCCCGATTTCAAAACGCTGCTGACATTGCTCAAGCGCCATAACGTGCGCCCGGTGGCGGTCAAGGGCGGCAGCCCGGAACAATTGGCCGCAGCGGTCAAGGCAGGCCTGGTGGTGGCGCAGGACGTGGTGCTGCATCACATGCCCGCTCCGGCGGAGCCACCACCTGCCCCACCCGCACCTGAGCCAGAAGTGGCACCCGTGGCACCCGCCGCCGCTTTGCCGGCACTGGTGCTCGACAAACCCCTTCGCTCGGGCCAGCAGGTGTACGCGCGCGGTCGCGACCTGGTGGTGCTGGCCATGGTCAACGCCGGAGCCGAGGTGATTGCCGACGGCCACATACATGTGTACGCACCCCTGCGCGGCAAGGCCATTGCCGGTGCGCGTGGCAATGGCGACGCCCGCATTTTTGCCATGAGCCTGGAAGCCGAACTCATTTCCATTGCCGGCATTTACCGCACCAGCGACGTGCCGCTGCCCGTTGATGTGGCTGGCAAGCCCGCCATGGTCAGCCTTCAACCCGGCCCTGAAGGCGAAAAACTGGTGATGGAGCCCATCAAGGCCTGATCCGCCCGCTGTACGCAACAACGCATATCCGACACACATTCAAACGTTTTCAGCAGCACGTGCTGCATCCCCATTTTCAGGACGAACTTCATGGCAAAAATCATCGTGGTCACTTCCGGCAAGGGCGGCGTGGGCAAAACCACCACCAGTGCCAGCTTCGCAGCGGGCTTGGCCCTGCGCGGGTTCAAAACAGCCGTCATCGACTTTGACGTGGGCCTGCGCAACCTCGACCTCATCATGGGTTGCGAGCGACGCGTGGTGTACGACCTGATCAATGTCATCCACGGCGAAGCCAACCTGAACCAGGCCCTCATCAAAGACAAGCAGTGCGACAACCTGTTCGTGCTGGCCGCCAGCCAGACGCGCGACAAAGACGCCCTCACGCAAGACGGTGTGGAAAAGGTGCTGACCGACCTGGCCGGCATGGGGTTCGAGTACATCGTGTGCGATTCGCCCGCAGGCATCGAAACCGGCGCACTCATGGCCATGCACTTTGCTGACGAGGCACTGGTGGTCACCAACCCCGAAGTCTCCAGCGTGCGCGATTCCGACCGCATCCTGGGCATGCTGGGCAGCAAGACCAAGCGCGCCATCAACGGCGAAGACCCCATCAAAGAGCACCTGCTGATCACCCGCTACAACCCGGGGCGCGTGCAAGACGGCCACATGCTGTCGCTGGAAGACATCCAGGACATCCTGCGCATCAAACTCATCGGCGTGATCCCCGAAAGCGAAAGTGTGCTGCAGGCCTCCAACCAGGGCACACCCGCCGTGCACATGCAGGGCAGCGACGTGTCCGAGGCCTACAAAGACGTGATCGGCCGCTTCCTGGGAGAAGACCTGCCGCTGCGGTTCACCGAGGCCGAAAAGCCCGGCTTTTTCAAGCGCCTGTTCGGAGGGAAGTGAGCCATGTCTTTCCTCTCATTCTTGCTGGGCGAGAAGAAAAAAACCGCCAGCGTCGCCAAGGAACGGCTGCAAATCATCCTGGCACACGAGCGCAGCGGCCGCAACGCGGCCGAGCCCGACTACCTGCCCGACTTGCAGCGCGAGCTGATTGCCGTGATCAGCAAATACATCAAGATCAACCCTGACGACATCAAGGTCAACTTGGAGCGTCAGGGCAATCTTGAGGTGCTGGAAGTGAAGATCGAGTTGCCTGACGCGAAGTGACGGGGTGTGTATTCACCACAAACAAAAAACCCGCTGGATGAGAGCGGGTTTTTTGTTTTGAATGTTGAAATCAATGCCGTGCACGCGTGAACTGTTCTGCTCGGTCTGAGACTACGAATCGGATGATCCCACGTGTTTCCTCGGAACAACCCTTGAGAACAATTCGTTGCATGACACCTGGGCCATCGCGCAAAACAAGCGCACCCAAGAGCTCATCAACAAAAGACTGCGTGACAGCAACGCCTGTGAAATTCACAACAACCTCTTGACCGGCATCCAGTGCCTGCTCAATTTGCAAGCGAATAGGGCGTGCCGAAGAACGCATGCCAATCATGGAGTTCAAAGCAAACTGTTGCAGTGCAATTTGTTGCGTATTCATGATGCGTTTTCAGGTTGAGAGCTTCACCGCAGGGACTTTAGGCTTAACCGAGATGGTATGTCCAGTCAGTGGTCATGCCCCGCCAAATCCCCATCCAGTGTCCAAATACGAACGCGCGTCATAGGGTGCTTTTTGCAAAGTTCTGCCCATTCTTTTTGTATGGACAAATCCCCCATGCCCATTTGCCGCATGGCGCAATCAGGGAAGTCTGCCAGCCAGGCCAGCAAGTGCTCATCGCTGGGGAAGTTCATGGGTCGCCATGGTGCGATGCCTCCCAATGCATCGCGAACCAAAGTGACGAATCGTTTCGCAGCTTGGCGGCGCAACCGCCCATCTCCAGCCATCTGGGCAATGTGGTTACCTACCTCAATGATGGCCGCCATGGGAATGAACAAATGGTCGGTGGCATCTACCAAAAAGCTCAACTCGTCCAACACGGCATTGCGGTTTTGATTGCGGCCAGGCACATCCAGCACATTCAGCAACACGGACGTGTCTACCAGCACAATGTCGCTCATTCCTCTGCCCCAGCGGTTGAGGTTCGGAATGCTGCCAACCACGCCTGGGCTTTTTGCTTGCGTGCTTCTGGACCTGGGTGGGACTTCACAAACCGATCCAACGCACCCGATGTCATCAAGTGACCCAAACTGTCTTGAATGAACAACTCAGGCACATCTGGCAAGCTGCCCAAGCGCACCAGGCGGCTGTCTCCGCTGCCGGTATCGCGGTAGCAAAACACCACATCTGGTACCGCTTTGTCAGGCAAGGCATCCAGCATGGCAGGGTTGTGTGTGGACAGCAGCACGCGCAAATTTCGCCGTTCTGCCACCGATTGAATGCGCTCCAACAAATGCTTGGCTCGGCTGGGGTGAACACCGTTGTCAATTTCCTCAATCACCACCAAGCTACCCTTGGGTGCCGACAACATGGCCGCTGCAATGGCCAGCACGCGCAGCGTGCCGTCTGACAACAGCGCGGCTTCAAACTTGCGTGGGGTGCCGCTGAACGTTTCTATCAATTGCACCATCACGTCGCCGCGAGGACCTTTCAAAAAATCCAGCCCGGTTATGTCTTGTTCCGGCAGGCTTTGGATGAACGAAATCAACTCTCTTTGTGTGAATTGCGTGACCAATTTGACCGCTTCAAAAGCACTGGTGGGTACAGACAACAAACCCGCTTCATGGGCCAAAGCGTCAAAGTCAAAGCCAGAGTCCATGCCTTGTGACCACAGCCTGTGCAACACACTCGACAGGTTTGCCCCATCACCATTCAGCTTCTTTTCTGCCAGAAAACTGAAGTCCCGCATCCTCGCGGGTACCGGGTCCAGAAACAACACGTTTGAAAGCAACTCTTGGTAAGCCTTGCACACCTTGGGGATTTCTTGCTGTGCTTTACGGTGGTTGGCGTGGAAGCTGGCCGGGCTGTCGAGTTGAGCAAACACCGCCATCTGGTCTGTCACCTTGATGTGCGGTTTGTTGCCACCTTTTGAAAAATTGTTGTAGGCCACGCCCGCTTCGGTGGCCGTGCCACCTTGAGAAGGCTGGTCCATGTCATACAGAGGCACGCCCGCACCCGTGTCTATCCGCTCGGCCACGATGTGCAGGTCATCCGAGCGAAGCGCCAGCGCCATGGAGAGGCTGCTGGTGCTATCCGCTTCTTGCACATGGCAACCCAGTTCAAAGCGTGTTTCACCGTTCCTGAATAAATCGGGCACCCGCCCGCGTACCACCTTGTCAGCCTTGTTCACCTCATGCTGAATGGTGCCTAACTTATTGCCCTGCGCCAGCCATGACAGCAAGCGCAATGCCTCCAGCGCATTGCTTTTGCCAGCCGCGTTGGCGCCAATCAAGACGGTCAACGCCCCTTCCAGCGGCAACACGGCTTCAGCCTGGAAGCTCTTGAAGTTTGTCAGTTTGAATGCGGTCAGCATGGCAGCTCCAGCAGGTAGGTGTGGTTGGCTCATGGTAGCGCTGCCACCAACGCGTCGGCCAGCGCAGCTTGGGTGGTTTGGCTTTGGGACAGGCGCTGGCGCAGCTCGGCGCACAGGCGGCGCAGGTGTTCCACGCGGGAGGCGATGCGCTTCATTTCTTCCAAGGGTGGCAGTGGAATCAGTACAGATTCCAGAATCTCCAAATTGATGTTCTTTTGCGCAGTGGCGGGCGCAAAGGCGATTAACTGAGTTCTTGCCGTCTCCATGAACGCCAGGAAATAGTTGACCGACCCCAAGGCTTCAGCAGGGACAAACCCAACAACGCTGTCTGGAAAACACGCATCAAAGCCAAGCACAGCGGCATCAGCAATGTTGGCGGCAATCGTGATGCACAGAGTCCCTTTGGGCCACAAGCGGCTCTGTGCCAACCCAACTTCGCTGTATTTCGAGTGGTACTCCTGAATCACTCCTTTGGCCCGCGCCACCTCACCGGTTTGTACAACTGGGTAAATCGGAGGATTGAAAAGTGCCGGGTCATTCCGTGGTCTGTGCTTCGATTTGCCTCGACCAAACTCACCAAGTTCCGGAAATCTCGCCCATGCCCACCCCAGCGGCAACTCAAACGGCTGTTCATCCGCCCCAATCGGGGCCAGCGGTTTGTCGCGTTTGATCTTGCCCTCGGCGATCAGCCGGCCTTTTTCGGTGTGTATGCGTTTCAGCAATTCGCTGGCGGGTTCGTCGGTGGGGTCTTGGGGGACGAGCTGGCCGCGCACGGCGAGTTGAAGGATAGTTTGTTCCAGCGCATCGACGGCGCTGGGGCGGTCGAGCAGCGTGTCGAAGTGGGCAGCCACGCGCTGCCAGGCGTCTTGGGTGGGCGTGGCGGTGTCGGGGTCGCGGTCGGCACCGGTCAAGGTGCCGAGCAGCGTTTGCACCAGTTGGCGGTGGTGCGCGGCCTGTTGCTGGCCCTTGTCCTCCAGCGCGTCGCACACGCGCATGAGTTCTTCCACGCGGGTGACGATGCGGGCTTGTTCGGGGAGGGGTGGCAGGGGAAATTGCAACGAACCTATGTGACCTTGATTAACGGTCTTCTGGCCTGCTGTCGTGATGAACAAACTCTTTATGGCAGACCGTACAAGTGCACTTTCCCCAAGTAGCGCGCAGAAGCTTGGCTTAACCCAATGCCGATCAATGCGCATGCGGATGAAGTGGTCGCAGTAGATCGCCTCAACCGGTCTATCGCATAGGTTGAACTGCCCAACAATATCTGCGCTTCCATTGACACGAGTGATCAATATGTCGCCTTCCGAAAGTTGGTACTTTGCGATGTCGGAGGGCGCGATTGGAACCTGCCGGGTTTCCACGAGCGAAATGCGTTTGTCCTTGATATCCGCAAGCCGAAGTACCGTTATCGGTGTTCCGCCCACATCCCCGCGACTGGAGGCACCATTTTGGAATTCAGGCATCAGGTCAATTAAACGTACCCATGCCCATCCCACAGGCAACTCAAACGGCGGTTCATCCTCCCCAATCGCCGCCAGCGGTTTGTCGCGCTTGATCTTCCCCGCTGCAATCAGCCGGTCTTTTTCGGCGCGGATGCGTTTCAGCAGTTCGCTGGCGGGTTCGTCTGCTGGGTCTTGGGGTACCAGCTTGCCTTGAACGGCCAAGGTCAAGATGAGTTCGCGCAGCTTGGCCACGCCGCCGGGCGCGGTGGCCAGGAGGTCAAACTGTGATAGCAACAAAGTGTTATTCATCAAGCGGTAGCGGCATTTTTTGCCAACATATTCACAATCAGGCGGATCAGCACCTCTTTTTGCGCGGGGGCAGACTCGGCCACCAACAGCGCCAGCGCGGCCAGGCCCATGTCGTTGATGACGGGCTGGCCGTCGGCGTTCAGCAGCCGGCCGTTGCGGTGCAGAAAGTCCACAAACAAAAACGCGCCGCTGCGTTTGTTGCCGTCTGAAAACGGGTGGTTTTTGATGACGAAGTACAGCAGGTGCGCGCCCTTGGCTTCCACGCTGGGGTAAGCGGGTTCGCCAAACACGGTTTGGTCGAGGTTGCCCAGCAGCGCGGCCAGGCCGTCGCCACGGTCGCGGGCAAACAGGTCGGTGGCTTCGCCGCGTTGCATCAGGTCGGCTTTGAGCTGCGCCAGTGCTTGGCGGGCTTGCTCCAGCGTGGGCAGGGTGCCGCCAGGCTGGGTGGTGGGGTCGGTCAGCAGGCCTTCGTCGTAGCGTTGCAGCCACAAAAAGGTGTGGGCGTAGCGGGTGACGATGTCCACCAGCCCCCGGCCCGTGTCGGTGCTGAGGTGGGGCGTTTGGGCGGCTTTGCGGATGAGGGTGAGCGCGGCCTCCAGCTCGGCGGCGTTGGCCTCGAACCGCTGGCGGTTGACGGTGTAGCCCAGCGTGAGGTGCTCGTGCAGCAGGCGGGTGGCCCATTGGCGAAACTGCACGCCCTGGGGCGACTTGACGCGGTAGCCGACGGAGATGATCACGTCTAGGTTGTAGTGAAGAACTTGGTACGTTTTGCCGTCATCGGCAGTATGTGCAAAATTTGCACATACTGATTTCTGCTCAAGTTCGCCCTCGTTGAACACGTTGCGAATGTGTTTGGTGATGACGGAGCGCTCACGCCCGAAGAGCTGAGTCATCTGCTCTTGGGTCAGCCAGACGGTGTCGTTGTCCAGCCGAACTTCGACAACTCCGGTGGGGCTCTGGTAAATGGCAATGGGGTTCACGGTGGCTCGCCTTCCTGGTCGGTCAATCGGTGTGGCGTGGCGGCAGGGGCTGGGCGTTTTCAAGCAGGGCGCGGTCGCGGGTGAGTTCGGCTTGCAGCTCGGCTTCGGTGGGCAGCCAGGGTTGGTAACGGCTGGCAAACACCTGTTCGCTGTCGGCCAGCAGCGAGTAGCGGGCCACGGCTTCGTTGCGCTCCGAGCAGAGGATGAGCCCGATGGTGGGGTTGTCGCCGGGCTGGCGGATGTGCTGGTCGAACACGCGCACGTACATGTCGAGCTGGCCCACGTCCTGGTGGCTGAGCTTGCCCACCTTCAGCTCAATCAGCACAAAGCATTTCAGGATGTAGTTGTAAAACACCAAGTCCACAAAAGCATCTTCGTCTTCCACGCGCAGGTGGCGCTGGCGGGCCACGAAGGCAAAGCCTTTACCCAGCTCCAGCAGGAATTTTTGCAACTGGTCGAGCAGGCCTTGTTCCAAGTCTTTTTCGTACCAGCTGGCGTGGGGCTGGCCGTCCAGAAATTCGAGGATGTAGGGGTCGCGGATGAAGTCGTGCGGGTGGGGAGGCGCATCGCGCTTGATCAGGGCGGTGGCTTCGGCGCGAACGCCGTCCTGTTGTTGGCTGGAGAGCAGGCGCTGGTAATACAGGGTGCTGATTTGGCGGTCGAGTGCGGCCACGCTCCAAGTCTGGCTGACGGCCTCCCGGGCGTACCACTGGCGGGCAACGGGGTCGGCCACGCGCATCAACACGCGGTAGTGGGTCCAGCTCAATTCGCTACTTGGCGAGTAGCGAATGTCGTCTTCGGTGAAGGTCAGGTAAAACTGTCTGAAATTGCGCAGGTTGGCCAAAGAAAAGCCTTTGCCCAGCTCCGCACTGAGCCGCTGCGCCAGCGTTTGCAGGGTTTTGCTGCCGTAGGCGGCGCGGGCTTGACCCGCCTGTTCGTCCTCCACAATCAGGCGGCCCACTTGCCAGTAAGCCTGCACCATGGTTTGGTTGACGCTGCGCTTGGCGTGCGTGCGGGCCTGGGTGAGCACACCCAAAATTTGCGCGTACAGCGTGTCGGCTCCTGCCGCTTCGGTGGTTGGCACAGGCAGTTGGCTCATGCCTTGGCCCCCAGGCTCTGCGCCAAGATGGCCTTCAACTCGTCGCGCAGCGCCTGCGCCTCGGCTTGCAGGCGGGCGTGTTCGGCCAGCAGTTGCTCGGGGTCATGGGTGGCCACGTCGGCGGCGTGGGGGTTCTTTTGGTCGAGGTTGTAGTTGGCGGCCTTGATCTGCTCAATGCTCACCTTCCAGGCCCGCTCGTTTTCCACGCGGGTGGCAAAGCCGTCGGCCTCGGTGCCCCACCAGGCTTTTTCGGCGTCGAACTCTTCAATGCGGATGGGCTTGGTTTTGTTGTAGTTTTTCACGCCCGCCGGGTAGGGGTGCTCGTAGTACCAAACGTGCTGGGTGGGCTGGCCTTTGGTGAAAAACAGCAGGTTGGTTTTGATGCCGGTGTAAGGCGCAAACACGCCGTTGGGCAGGCGCACGATGGTGTGCAGGTTGCACTCGGCCAGCAGCTGTTCTTTGATGCGGGTTTTGACGCCCTCGCCAAACAGGGTCCCGTCGGGCAGCACCAGCGCGGCGCGGCCACCGGGTTTCAAGATGTGTTTGATGAGCACCAAGAACAGGTCAGCCGTTTCTTTGGTGCGCACGTCTGCCGGGTAGCCTTGCTCGATGCCGGGCTCTTCCACGCCGCCAAAGGGCGGGTTGGTCAGCACCACGTCCACGCGGTCGGCGGCGGTGTGGTCGCGCAGGGGGCGGGCTAGGGTGTTGTCGTGCCGCACGTTGCTGGGCACCTCGATGCCGTGCAGCATGAGGTTGGTCACGCACAGCATGTGGGGCAGCTGCTTTTTTTCCACGCCGCGCACGGCCAGTTGCAGTTGCGCCTCTTGGTCGGCGTTGTTGACTTGCTGGCGCAGGTGCTCAATGGCGCACACCAAAAAGCCGCCGGTGCCGGTGGCGGGGTCCAGCACCACTTCGCCCAGGCGGGGGTTGGTCATGTCCACCATGAACTGCGTGACGGCGCGGGGGGTGTAGAACTCGCCAGCGTTGCCGGCGCTTTGCAGGTCTTTCAGGATTTTTTCGTACAGGTCGTTGAACTGGTGGCGCTCGGCCTGGCGGTTGAAGTCGATGGCGTTGAGCTTGTTGATGACCTGGCGCAGCAGGTGCCCGCTTTTCATGTAGTTGTAGGCATCTTCAAACACGCCGCGCACCACGTAGCCACGGGGGTTGCGGGCCGGGTCGCCGGGCAGGTTTTTCAGGGTGGTGAACAGCTGGTTGTTCACAAAGTCCAGCAGGGCATCGCCGGTGATGCCTTCAGGGTCAGCCGCCCAGTTGCGCCAACGCATGGCGTGAGGAATGGGGCTGGCGTAGTGGTCGCGGGTGAGTTCCAGCTCTTCTTCCAGCGCGTCGAACACTTTGAGGAACAACAGCCATGTGAGCTGGCTGATGCGTTGCGCATCGCCATCGACCCCGCTGTCTTGTCGCATGACGTCTTGAATGGACTTGATGACGCTGGAGATGTTGGACATTTGTTTTTATGAATGAAAAAGTGGCTCATCGCTTTATTAACAAGCGAAGTCAGCTATGAAAATAGAAATTCGACACCAAACGGGGCAACGAAGGGTCAAGCGTACAACTCGCGTTCCAGAGACTGCACGGCGGCCAGGTATTGCGGGCGGCCACCGAAGCTTTTGACCAATTCCACCGGGCTGCCCAGGTCGGTGAAGGGCTGGAGCTTCAGCACCTCGTCGCTTTCCAGTGTGGCCACGCCTTCGTCGGCGTATTTGTCGAGCAGCGCGTCGATCACCTTGCGGGCCAGCGGGCCGTATTGGGTGAACACGGTGGCCTGGGCGCTGCGCTGGCGCACGCGTCGGGCGCGTTCGCGCCGGGTGAGCGGGGGTTGGTGGTAGGCCACATGCAGCAGCAGGTCGAACGGGTCCAGCCCTTGCAGGCCAGGTTCATGGGCCAATTCGGCCTGTAGCGCTTCTATCAGAACACCTTGTTGCTCCAGTTCTTGCACCAGCGCGGCTTTGCGGTCGGCGCTGTGCCAGGCCTGCAAAAACTTGTCGAGCGAGTCGTACCGTTTGGTGAGGTTGATGCGGGTGTAGTCGCGCAGGCTTTCGGTGATGAGCTTGCCGTCGGCATTGAGGTACTGCACCCGCTCGCGGGCCACGGCCACTGTCACTTGGTTACCCAGGATGTACTTTTTGGGCTCGTCCGGCCCGCCGGGCTGGACGGGACCCAGGCCGTTTTGGTTGGGTGGCTGAGTTGGGTCGCCCAGGGCTGAGGCGTTCAGGCCCATTCCCGCTTCTTCAGCCAACGGCTCGGGCGGCACCACGGGCTCGTCAGGTTGCGGTTGGTACACCTGCACCGGGTCGCCATCAAAGTCTTTGTCGGCAAAGAGTTCGGTGGCGCGTTTGAAGTCGAGGATGGTGAACCAGCTTTTGCCCAGGTCTTCGCGCAGGCGGGTGCCCCGGCCAATGATCTGCTTGAACAGCGTCATGGACTTGATGTTCTGGTCCAGCACGATGAGCTTGCAGGTTTGCGCGTCCACCCCGGTGCTCATGAGCTTGGAGGTGGTGGCAATGACCGGAAAGGGCTTTTCGGGGTCAATGAAGTTGTCGAGCTGGGCCTTGCCTTCGGCGTTGTCGCCGGTGATTTGCACCACGTATTTGGGGTGGGTGGCGCAGATGTCGGCATTGGCGTTGCTGAGCGCCTGGCGCATGCGGGCGGCGTGGTCGATGTCTTCGCAAAACACAATGGTTTTGGCGTGGCGGTCGGTGCCCTTGAGGTATTCGGTGATTTTGGCGGCCACCACCTCGTCGCGCCGCTCCAGCACCAGCTTGCGGTTCATGTCGGCACCGGTGTAAATGCGGTCCTCAATGACGTTGCCCAGCTTGTCGGTCATGCCCTCGGTGGGCCGCCAGCCGAAGGTGTCTTTGTCCAGGTCCACCCTCACCACTTTGTAGGGGGCCAGGTAGCCGTCTTCAATGCCTTGCTTCAGGCTGTAGGTGTAGATGGGCGGGCCAAAGTAGTCGGCGTTGGAGACGGTGTCGGTTTCTTTGGGTGTGGCGGTCAAGCCCACCTGGGTGGCGGTGTTGAAGTAGGTCAATATCTCGCGCCAGGCAGAGTCTTCAGCCGCGCTGCCCCGGTGGCATTCGTCCACCACGATCAGGTCGAAAAAGTCGGGGCTGAACTGCTTGTAAATGTTGCGTTCTTCCTGCGCACCGCTGACGGCCTGGTAGAGCGACAAATAGATTTCGTAGCTGGTGTCCACCTTCTTGGTGGTTTTGTTCACCGCGAGGTCGAGGTCTTCCGCCACCAGTTGGCCCTGCTCGTTCACGCGCTCAATGCCCTTGGCGTTTGGGCTGAGTTTGGCCATGGCCCCTTTGAAGGGCCGAAAGTCGTTGACCATGGTTTGGTCAATGAGGATGTTGCGGTCGGCCAGGAACAGAATGCGTTTTTTGGCCCCGCTTTTCCACAGCCGCCAGATGATTTGGAACGCGGTGTAGGTCTTGCCGGTGCCCGTGGCCATGACCAGCAGCGCGCGGTTTTGCCCGGCTGCAATGGCCTCCACTGTGCGGTTGATGGCGTTGAGCTGGTAGTAGCGCGGGGTTTTGCTGGGGGCGTAGTCGTGGCCTGCCACGCGCTGCACCTCGGGTGCCCAGCCCTTCCAGGCGCAGTAGCGGTTCCACAGCTCGGCGGGGCTGGGAAATTCGTGCAGGGCCAGGTTTTGCTCAAGCACGCCAGTGGCCAGGGTGGCATCGCGGAACACAAAGCCGTCGCCATTGCTGGCAAAGCTAAAGGGCACGCCCAGCAGGTCGGCATACATGAGCGCTTGCTGGGTGCCCGCAGCCATGGACAGGCGGGCGCGCTTGGCCTCCACCACAGCCAGTGGGATGTTGGGCTTCCAGAACAGCGCGTAGTCGGCTTTCAGCACGGTGGCGGCATCACGCCGGGCTGCATTGCCCCGCACCACCACACGGCCTGCCCGCAAAGGGAACTGGGCGTAGATCTGCTCCAGACGGCTCCAACCAGCCTGCACCATGGCCGGGTGGATGAATTTGTCGCAAATGTCGCTTTCCGAAAGTTGTTTTTTGTCCATCCCTGGTCCTGATTCGGTTTCAGCGCGTTGAAACGCCGTGGGATTATCAGCAACTTCGAGAAAACGCCATCGGCCCAAATGGGCGCGGCGGGCATGGCGCATGGGCCTGTGAAGTGATCGGGACCACCGTCACGCAGCTGCCGCATCCAGGGTGCCGGTGTCGAGCCCCAGCATGCGCCCGAGCTCGTCTGCAGGCACCGGTCGCGAGAACAGGAAACCCTGGTACTGGTCGCAGCCGATGGATTGCAGCCACTCTAGCTGTTCAGTGTGTTCCACCCCTTCGGCCACCACTTCCATGGACAGGGCGTGTCCCATTCGGACGATGGCGTCGACAATGGCCTGATCGGTGGTGTTGTCAGGTAACGACCTGACAAAACTCTGATCAATCTTGATGCGGTGCACCACGAAGCGCTTCAGGTAAGTCAGGCTGGAGTAACCGGTTCCAAAGTCATCCAGTGACAAATGCACGCCCAGGGCCTGCAGCGCATGCAACTTGTCCTGCGCTTCGTTCACATCCCGGATCAGGATGGACTCGGTCAGCTCCAGTTCAAGCAAGTGCGCAGGCAGGCCCGAACGCTGCAACACGCTGGCCACCTGCGGCACGAAATCGGGCTGCGAAAACTCCAGTGCCGACACGTTGATGGCCACCTGGCACGGGCGGCCTGCGGACAGCCAGCGCATGGCTTGTGCAGTGGCCGTGTCGGCCAGCCAACGGCCCATCTGCACGATGCAACCCGTTTCTTCCGCCACACCGATGAAGGCACCGGGGGGCACCAGGCCGTGGCCGGGTCGCTGCCATCGCATCAAGGCCTCGCAGCCCACGATGGCGCCTGTTTTGAAGTCCACGCGGGGTTGGTAGTGCAGGACGAACTCCTGGCGGTTCAACCCTTGGCGGATGGCATGGTCAAGCCGCACGCGCTCCAGCAGGTCGGCATTCATGTCGGCCTGATAGAAGCGGTGATGGCCTTTGCCGCGCTCCTTGACTTGGTACATGGCCGTGTCTGCGCTGCGTACCAGCTCATCCAGACTCTGACCGTCTTGCGGGTACAGCGCGATGCCAATGCTGCAGCTCATTGAAAACTGCAACTCGCCCACCTGGACCGGCTGGCCGATGGCATCGATGATCCGCTGGGCCGTGCCGTCGGCGGCATCGCGGCCCGCGTTGTGCAGGTGAATCACGAACTCGTCCCCACCGAGGCGGCACAAGGTGTCCGACGAGCGCAGGCAGCGCCCCAGCCGGGCGGCCACCTCCTGCAGCACCAGGTCGCCGAACATGTGCCCCAACGAGTCGTTGATGCTCTTGAAGCGGTCCAGGTCCAGAAACAGCACAGCAAACCCATTGCCACTGCGCGGCGCGTGCGTAATGGCATGCCCCACACGCTCACCCAGCATCAGGCGGTTGGGCAGGCCGGTCAGGGGATCTGTGTACGCCAGCTGTTCGATGCGCTGCTGCGACTCCATGCGCTCGGACAAATCCTTGGCAAACAGCACGGTGTGCTGAACCAACCCCGATTCATCCCGCAAAACCACCCAGGACACCAGCAATACCACCTCGGCGGCGCCGCTTCGTGCCAGCCGCAGCTCGCCTTCCCAGGCCCCGCGTTGGGTCAACGCGTCCTGAATGGCGGCGAACATGCCCGCCCGCGCGACATCCGTGAACCAGTTGTCGACCAGCCCGCCTTCAAGCTCGTGCATCTGCTGGCCCGTCAGCCGCAGCGCAGAGGGGTTGCATGCCACCACACACCGGTCCGCTGTGGTGACGATGATCGCGTCCAGGCTGGACTCGAACACTTTGGCCGCCAGCCTCAGCTTGGCATCGGCAGCCGCGCGCGATGTCACGTCGCGGAACACGTGCAACCGGCCAATCGGGCGTCCGCGTGCCAGCTGCGCACAGGAGTGGCGCTCCAGCATTCGCCCGTCTTTCAGAATGACCAGGTCGTCGAACTCCATCAGCGGGTTGCGTTCGAACTCCTGCCTGGTCGCAAAGAAGCTGTTGGCATCGCACACCCTGTCCATCAGGTGTTGCCAGATCAGGGTTTCGTCCGGCTTGGTCAGCAGGGCCTGTGGTAAATCCCAATGCGCCACAAAACTGTGGTTGAAGGCCCGTATGTGCCCGTTCAGGTCGGTGATCAGGATGCCGTCTGACGACGAGTCAAGGGCTGACCGCAACTCGGCCAGCAGTTCTTCCAGCCGAAGGCGGTTGGATTCCGCATCGGCAATGTCACGCAGCGACAGGGCCATGATGCGCTGCCCGTCCGACAGCTTGATCGGCATGATTTTTCGAATGACGGGCACCTGCTGGCCATCCGGGCAGCGCACCGTGGTCTGCGATTCAAGGGTGTGCTCCCCATCCTGCTGCCAAGTCTCCCAGTACACATGGTCCTGCAGGTCATCGGTCCATGTCAGGACAGGCGAACCCGCCAAGGTGGCCACGTCGGTCTGCAACAGCTTTGCGGCGGCGCGGTTGGCAAATGTGATGGTTTGGGTTTCAGGCTGAACCACCAGCACGGCATCGAGCAGGTTGTCGACCACCGCCTCCCACGTGATATGGGTCATGATGCGTGCCCCCCAGCGCCAGCGCCCTGGACTGCACGCTCAAAGAAATAGCAGTAGCGCGCCTGCGGTGCCAGATCATCCAACACGGCCCTGGGCAACTGGTCGGCCCGAAGGCTGCGTTGCACCGACACGTCCGGGGCCTGGGCCAGGTCCAATATCTGAAAAGGCTGCGGCTTCAAGCCTGGCGCATGCACCAGCAAAGTGGGCTTGAGTGGTTGCGACGCATTGACCACATGCACCTGTGCATACCGGCCATCGTTGAGCTGGACGATGGAGCCAGGCGGGTACACCCCCATCATGCGAATGAACGCCTGCAGCACCTGCGCATCAAAACGCGCCCGGTACGACGCAAACAACCGGGACACCGCTTCATGCGGCGTCAGCGCCCGTGCGGGGTTCCATGGGTTGCACAGGCCGTCGTAACGGTTGATCAGCGCCAGCACCTGCGACGACCGGGCAATGCGGTCGCCTTTGCAGCCGGTCGGAAAGCCTGAGCCGTCTGCCGCTTCGTGGTGTTGCGCCATGGGCTGCAGCACGGCGTTCGGCAGCTTCATGTGGCGACCGATTTCCACGCCGTAGGCCACATGGCTCTCATATGCCTTGCGTTGCGCGGGGGTGAAGGACTCGTCGAGGTTGCGCACCGGTGTCGGCAGTTTGATTTTGCCCACGTCATGCAAAAAAGCAGCCTGCCCGAGCCCTTCGATGTCAGCCCCAGACAAACCGATGGCTTTGCCCAGCAGCAACGACAGCACCATGACGTTGACGGCATGTTGTGCATGTCGGTCACCCATGACCTGATCGAGCAGGCGAATGGCCGATTCGCCGTGGCCGTTCATCTCGGTCAGCAGGCCGTTGACGAACTGTTGTGACTGCGGTGCAGCCGCCTCAGGATGTTGTTCCACCAACCCGGTGACGGCCTTGAAGCAACGGGCACCTTCCTGAAAACGTCGCTCGGCCCGCTCCTGTGCAATGCGGTGCACATCGGCGAGTGAAGGCGCGGTGGGCGTGGACTGCGGGACGGGGTTCGTGGTTGTCTGCGCCGAGGACGCTGCGGCCGACGCTTCGAGGTTCGGGCTGAGCTGGGGCGTGTCTGCATCAGGCAGCTCACTGCGCGTCGGATCGATGCGAACCCGTTTCAGCTTGAGAGAACGGATGGTGTCGAGCTCTCGCTCGGACGTGATCAGGAAGCTGCTGCGCGGAAACGGGTGCGCCATCCACCCCAGGTCGAGGAGCACGTAGTGACCCACGCGAAGTTCGCTCAGTTCAATCTCGGACAACAAAGGTGTGGTCTGCATGCTGAAGGGTGTGCGTGTGCTGCAAACATGGTAACGGACATGTGCACTTCTGCGTGTGACCGTGTACCAACACCCGCCACAGCCCCAGTTCAACACGCGCCTGACGGCCGGGGTACCATGGTCATGAAAGGCGGCAACGCCATCGATCCGGGAATGGCCCGGATGGCCCGTTCCTTCGTTACCTGCCATGCCCTTGCACATCGCCACCCCACTCATCGCTTCACGCGCATTGTCTGCACGCACAGGCCGAGAGGTGTGGCTGAAGATGGACGCCCTGCAGCCGCCAGGCTCATTCAAGCTGCGCGGCGTGGGGCTGGCTTGCGAAGCCCATGCCAGCCGGGGTGCCCGGCGGTTCGTGTCGTCGTCAGGCGGCAACGCGGGCATCGCGGTGGCCTATGCCGGGCGCATGCTGGGTATACCGGTGGACGTGGTGGTGCCCGAAACCACGTCGGCCCGCGCCCGCGAGCTGATCGCTTTGCAGGGCGCCCAATTGACCGTGCACGGCGCGTCGTGGCAAGAGGCCAACGAGCTGGCGCAAGGCATGTTGGGGCCGGACGATGCGTTCATCCACCCGTTTGACGACCCGCTGCTGTGGGAAGGCCATGCCACGCTGGTGGACGAGCTGGCGCAGGCAGGTTTCAGCCCGGATCTGGTGCTGCTGTCGGTGGGCGGCGGTGGTTTGCTCAGTGGCGTGGTGCAGGGCTTGCACCGCAACGGCTGGGGCCACGTACCCGTGCTGGCCGCCGAGACCCATGGGGCCGATTCGCTGGCGCAATCAATCATGGCGGGTGAACGCATCACGCTGCCAGCCATCACCAGCGTGGCCACGTCGCTGGGCGCACGTCAGGTGTGTGCCCAGGCCTTCGAATGGACCCAGCGGCACGCGGTGCACCCGGTGGTGGTGACCGATGCACAGGCACTGGCCGCTTGCAGGCAATTTCTGGACGACCACCGCGTGCTCGTCGAGCCGGCCTGTGGTGCGGCGCTGGCTGCGCTGGATGCCGTGCCACCCGCGTTGCAAGCTGCCCGACGGGTGCTGGTGGTGGTGTGCGGGGGGGTGACGGCGTCTGCCGAAACCATCATGAGTGCCCCCCCGGACCTGTCACTGTGCGCCAGCCCACCCGAGCACGATGAGGCCATTTGGGCGCGGCCCGGCGTTTCCCCGCGAGCGTTCAGTGCTCACGATAAAAATACACAATAAAAACAGGCTCTACCGCTTTTTTGGCAAGCTGTGGCAGCTATTTTTTCTGATCAGCTGGCGTAGCTGCTGACGGCCGTGGGCACGTCGTCGAACACCTTGATGAGGTTGGTGAACCCCGACATCGACAACACGCTCAACACGTTGGGTTGAACGGCGGCCACACGGAAATCGCCACCGGCTTTGCGGCTGGCTTTCAGTGTCATGAGCAGCGAACGCAAACCGGCACTGCTGGTGTAGTGCACGCCCGAAAAATCGGCCACCAGCTTCACCCGGCCAGCGTTTACGTGTTCGGACAACGCCACGGTCAACGATTCGGCAGTCAGGCTGTCTACACTGCCTTGCACCGCAACGACGGTGACGGGCTCCAACTGGACAACGGTAACCTCCATGTGCTCTCCTGAACAATATACGACTGGGCGATGGGCATTGTGTCGAGTCATTGTTACACGGTTTAATGGTGCCTTGGACAACCCCCGAACGGTCGGAGATCAAGCATGAACGTGTCATCACCTGTATCCCAGCAAGACGAATTTCTGCAAAAACTGTTGAACGTGGCTGACCGCATCGCCAGCGAAGGCGATTTGCAGGCCGTTCAGCCATTGCTCGAAATGACGTCTGCGCATTCGCAATCACCCATCGTCACGGCATTGGCTGAAAGCTTTGCCCGCATGGTGGTGAAACTGGAGGCTCGGGAGTACGAGCTGGAGTGCACGATCAAGGACCTGCTGGCCGTGAAAGCCGAGCTGGAACGTGCCAACTACGACCCGTTGACAAGCTTGCCCAACCGCGTCATCGCGCGTGACCGGCTGCACCAAGGCGTGTTGCATGCCCGGCGCAACGACGGGCAACTGGCCGTGCTGTACATGGACCTGGACAAGTTCAAGTGGGTGAACGACAACCTGGGCCACCCCGCAGGTGATGAGCTGCTGCAACAAGTGGCCCAACGCGGGCTGGCCTGCATACGCGACAGCGACACGCTGGCCCGGCTGGGGGGCGATGAATTTTTATGCGTGCTGCCCAACATCGACGGTCAGCAGGCCGCCGAAGACCTGGCCCAACGTTTCGTGGACACCATGAACCAACCCTTCACGTTGCGCGACGGTGTGGCGCACATTGGCGCCAGCGTGGGCATTGCCATGTTCCCGGCGCATGGCACCACGGTCGATCAGCTCATCGAGTTTGCCGACGCTGCCCTGTACTTCGCCAAACATGCGGGCAGGAACGTGTACCGGGTGTTTCAGGTGGAAGAAGCGAGCGACACCCCTCCGGCGGCCTGATTCACACCGCCCACCACCGTCACAGCAGCGGGGTACAGCCCTTTTGGGGTTTGCCTGCTTCAGCTGGCGCGTCGGGGTCGGTCGGCAGCCGGACATCGGCATAGCTCAGCAAGGTCATCGGTGGGTAAGCCTTGAGCGTTTTGGCCACGCACATGTTCACCAGCACCGAAAAGCGCTGCAGGGTTTCAATGGGCACATCGGCCACTTTTTTCTCGCCTTTGAGGATCTGTGCCGCTTTGTAGGCGACGAACCGGGCCATGTTCTCGACGGGCGAAAACAGCCCGAACAACGAGTGCGCGTCGCGTATGGCCGATTCGTTGGCCGAGAACGCGGGCAGCCCGGCCCGCACGGCGGCTTCGGTGGTGAGCTGGCGGTGGGTGAAGGCCACAAAGGTGTCCGGTCCCAGGTACAACCACTGGGCACCCCTGTCTTTCAGGCGCTGAATCTGAGGTGCCAGCGTGGCGGGGTCTGGTTCGCCTGCGGCGTTCAGCCCGACTGACTCCACCAGCAAGGTCAGCTTGAGTGCGGCGGCCTCTGCGGTCAGGTCTTCCAGCATGAACTTGGTGTTGGCCTCCTTGGGGTTGTACACCACGCCCAATGTCTCGAACGGGCGGTAACTGCGCATGGCTTCCAGCTGCACGGCCAACGGTGCCAGGTGCGATGTGCCGGTGACGTTGCGGCCAGGTTGTTTCAGGTTGGTCACCAGTTTGGCGCGCAAAGGGTCAGCCACCACCGTGAACACAATGGGGATGTCGGCGATGCGGGGGGCATCGTGTGGCCCCGCCACGGCCACAGTGGTGGGCGTGCCCCAGGTGTAGATGAGGTCGGGCTTGGCCTTGCGGACCTGGTCGGGCAAGCCCGCCATGCTGGCGGGCTGGGCTGCATCGGGTTTGATCAAGGTGAACCGCACCGGCCCCACCCGCCGCTTGAGTTCGTCCATGAACACGCGCTCCATCACCGTTTCGCCACGTGGCGTGACCAGCACCACGTGCGGTTCGGCCATGGCACCGTGCATCAGCAGGCTCAGGATCGGCAACCACCACCATTTGTTCATTCCACACGCTCCGTTGAGAAATCAGTGCCCCCAACCCTGGCTCCGCCAGGCCCCCCGAGGGGGTGCAGTCGTTCTTGGGGCGGCCCGGCGAACGACGTGACAGTGCCCCCAACCCTGGCTGTGCCAGGCCCACCGGGGGGGGGCAGTCGTTCTTGGGGCAGCCCGGCAAACGACTGGTCAGTCACCTGGCCAGGCAGGTTGCCTTGCGGCGACAAGGGTATCCGGTGCACAAATTGCAGCCGCGATTCTTTGCGGCGCTCCATGCTGTACAGGGCCGTTTCGGCCACACCCACGTACCCATCAGCTGTCAATTCACGTTGTCGGGCCAGGTTGCTCACCTCCACCCATTCATGCCGGGTGTCGTCGGGTACCCAGGCCCCTGGTTTCAAATCCATGGTCAGGATGTGCCACCAGCTGTCCGGGCGCCACTCACCTACCCACTGGATGCCCAGCCCACAGCCCATCATGTTGCGGCGCGAATAGGTGTTGCCGCATGCGGTCATGCCCATCAGCAGCGTGCGGTGGTGGCTCTCGGCCAATGAGCGGCGCCAGTTCAGCAACTTGGTTTGCAGGTGCAGTCCGCGGTAGTCCTCGTTCACCATGCAGGCGGCCATGTGGGCACCGCGCTGCCAGTCTGGGTCGGACAGTTTCAGCAGGTGCCCCGGGTCTTCGGGGTCTTGTGCATCGGCCAGTAGCAGGCAGGCGAAGGCGATCAGCGTCTGGCCGTCAAACAGTGCCAGCGTGCTGGCACGGGGCCCAAGGTGTTTGGCTACCCAGGCCTGTTCAACTTCAGGGGCGAACGCACGAACCGGGTCGGCCACCCGCAGCGCGGCAGGCATGGTGGACAGCACGGTGCGACGCAGGGTCAGCACGGCATCTGCATCAGCTGGGGTCAGCAAATGGCCTGTCAGGTGGGCCAGTGCCCTTGGCAACCGCAGCGGAGGCAGTTCAGGCGGCGTGACCACGACGGTTGTACTCATGGCCTGCTTTCTGGTGTGTGTCGGCGGCTGTCTGGCGTGGCCTCGGCCAGGCCCAGCCAAGTGACGATACTGCCCAGCACCAGACCGGCCGCCAGCACCGCAAGCGATGCCTTCAGGCCTTGGGTGGACACCAGGCTGGCCACCAGCAAGGGCCCCAGGGCCCCGCCAAACCGTTCCACCAGGCGGTAGATGCCCAGAATCAGCTCGCTGTCGGTGGTGCCGTGGCCCTGGTCGGCCATTTGCGTGGCCCACACGATTTGCGGGCTGGACAACCAGGCCTGGCCCAACCCCAGCAGGAACGACAGCGCCACCAGGCCCCACACTCCATCCAAGGCAAAACCGGCACTGCACCCCAAAGCAGACACCAGCCCGCCCGCGACCACGAATGGCTTGCGCGCCCGGTGCCGGTCTGACAGGCGGCCCGCCCACCTGGCCACCAGCAGAAAGGCCAGGAAGTACAGCAACAGCAGCCGCCCGGTCAGCGAGGCCGATTCATCCATGTCGGCCACAGCCAGTGGCACCACCAGCAGCAAGACTGCAGTGGCCGCGAGCTTGCCGGGGATGGCCGAGCACAACAGCAGCGTGCGCAAGCGGCGGTGGCGCACCAGCGCCGCCAGGTTGGCCCATGACATGGGCTGGCTGGCTGATTCAGGGGGCGGTATGGCGGCCTGTCGGCTTGCCAGCGCCAGGGCTGCCAGCGCGCACACGCCCGATGCCACCAGCGTCACGGGTGTGCCCAGTTTCACGGTCATCAGTCCGCCGATCACGGGGCCGCAGATGCCGGCCGCCACCACCGCACCCACAAATTCAGCAATGGCCCCTGCGCGGCCCGATTCCCGGCCCAGCCGCAGCATCAGGGTCTGGGCAAATATCAGCACAAAACCAAAGCCAGCGCCAGTCAAGCCACGCAAGGCCGTGAGCATCAGCCAATCGGTGGTCAATGCGGTGGCCAGCATCGGCACGCCTACCGCTGCGGTGGCCCCCATCAGGCAGGTGCGCGAGCCATGGCGCCGCAACAGCTCGGCCCCGAACGGTTGTGACAGTGCCCACGTCAGCAAAAAGGTGGTCAGGGGTATGCCCGCCAGGGCTTCGGGGGACAACGCCAGCGGCCCATTCAGCTGCGAGGCGTGAACCGCCATGAATGGCCGCACCAGTTCGTCGGACAAGGCCACCAGGAACACGACCATGCGCAACTGCGACACGCTTTGGGTGCCCAGCCAGGGCCGTGGGTCTGCCAGCAACCCATGCTGTGCCCCCCATTGCCGCAAGCGGTGGTGCCAGGTGTTGCCCGTGCCTTGGGCGGGTGGTGCGTCGGACAGCAACGCCGTCAGTTTGCGTGTCAGCCGGTCGATCCGGTGGTTCATGTCCTGGCCCAACTGGCTCCAGCGGTCAGCCGCTGTCAAGGGGCTGCGAACCGACAACTGCCCGTTCTGAACGCTCTGCAAAAAAGTGCCGAACTGGAACAGCAGGCGCCAGCTCCGCCAGCTTCCAGCAAACCGGACCATTTCCAGGGTCAGGATGATGGCAATCAGCACCGCAACCAGCAAGTCGGTGACCACGGCGTTGACTTGGCTGTCGATGTAGTTGACCGGGTAGCCAGTCAGCAGCCAGCCTGCTGTGTCTGATCCGTCGGCTGCCTCTATGGGGGTGCGCACGGTTCTGAACCCCGACCCCGCCAAGTTGTCACCGTTTGCGGCCGCGCGCACATGCTGGTGTGCCCGTGCCACGTCCGGTTCGCGCAGCGTGGGGCTGGCGCTGAACACGCGTGTGGTCTGCCGGGCGTCCAGCAGGGCAAAAAACGACACCTCGCGGTGTCGCCGCAGGTGCTCGGCGAACAAGGGCTCCACGCCCACCAGCTCTTCGATGGGCATGCCCACAGCCACCGCGCGTTCAAACTGGATGCGCAGTGCCGTGCCGATGGCCGTGGTGTTGCCGTTCAGGGTGTGGATCACCCGCTCGGCACCCAGGTCGCGTGCCAGCCAGGCCAGTGTCAGCACCGAACTCAGCACCAGCGCAGCCAGGGCGGCCATCCAGGGCAAGGGGGCAAACCGTGTGGTCATGCGGCCTCCTTCCCGTTCGGGGTTTGACCCAGTGCGGACATTTCACCTTCCAGTTCACGTTCCAGTTGCGTCAGTGCGGTCAGTGCCTGGGGCACGGGCAACACAGGCCATGGTGGCATGGGGTCTGCCCCGGCATTTTGCAGGTTGTCGAGCGCGCGCAGGCTGCGTCGGCCCATGGCACCGAGCACCGCTGCCGCCAGGGCCGTGACGGCCGTGCCCAGCACGACAGCCCAGAAGCCCAGCTGGCGAAGGCTGTCGGCATACGCCGCTTGGGGTGCCTGTGCCGAATACACGGCCCAGACAGCACCCGAGACGGCACCGGTGGCATCGCGCACCTGCATCAGCACCTGGATACCCAGGGCGTCGGTCCACACCTTCTTGTGGGCCTCTGTGGTGGCCAAACCTTTGAGCTGCAGCAAGCGCTGGATGGTGCGCGTGTCGGGTGCTTCTTTGTTGCCGGTGGCCGATTGGTGAAAGACCACCCCGGCCTTGTCGTCAAACAAGGCCAGTGCCCGCAGTTCCGGGTCCAGCTCTGACAGCGCGGCCATCTTGCGCGGTGTTTCGGCCTGATCGGCCAACGGCACACCGAAACGCAACCCGCCTTCAATGGCCCCAGCCAACTGGCGTGCCATGAGTTCGGCCCGGTCCTCCAGCAGCTCGGTGAGGGCTTTTTCAAGGCGCAGGGACACCAGCAGGGACGCAAACAGCAGCATGGCCAGCATGCTCATGCCGATGACGGCCACCCAGGCCGCTTGGCCAGGCAGTTGTGGGTCAGTGGTGTCCCGTGTCATGGGGTGACGTGCTCCGCAGAAAGGGCCGGATGGTCTGCCGGGGGTGTGAACCTCACCATCAGGCAGGTCACATCGTCAGACTGGGCGCCGCCCGCTTCGAACTGCTTCACAGACTCGACCAGCCCGTGGTTCACGGCCTCGACCGCTTCTTGGCTCGCGTGCTGATGCAAATAGGCTTCCAGCAACGGTTCACCGTACCAGTGGCCGTCGGGGCTGGATGCCTCGGTCACGCCGTCGGTGTACAGGAACAGGGCATCGCCAGGCATCAGCTGCAGCCGCTGCTCGGTGTACGGCATGTCCGGCATCACGGCCAGGGCCATGTCCCCCAGGATGGGTATCGGCTCCACCAGGCCATTGCTGCGCACCACATAGGGCGGATTGTGCCCGGCGTTGCCATAGACCATGTGGCCGCTGCGGGTGTCCAGCACGGCGTAAAACAGCGTGACGAACATCAGTTCTTCGTTGTCTGCGGCCAGCAGGTCGTTGAGGCGTTGCAGGCAATCTGCAGGCCCCGTGCTGAACTGCGCCACGGCGCGCATCAGCGTGCGCGACACCGCCATGAAAAAAGCCGCCGGTACGCCCTTGCCGGACACATCGGCTACCAGCACCGCCAGGTGGTGTTCGTCGAGCCGGAAAAAATCGTAAAAGTCCCCGCCCACCTCGCGGGCAGGTTGTGTCATGCCATGGAGCTGGACTCCGCGCTGGTTGGAAAAATCATGCGGCAGAAAAGCCAGCTGCATCTTGCGGGCAATTTCGAGTTCCTGCTGGATGGCAATGAACTGGGTCTTGACCCGAAGCGCCTCGCGCAGCTCCTGAACCAGGTGGCCGAGTTGCTGGTACTGGTCGCCCACACGGCCCACCAGGTTCTGAAAACCCAGGGCCAGCACCCCCACCTCGTCCACCATGCGTTCGAACCGCGGGTTCAGCTCGGCGGTGGGCGTGGGCGCGTCCGGCAACACCTCCGGTGGATGGAGGCCTGCGGACTCGATGCGCTCCAGGTCCTTCAGCACATCGGCCCGGGCTGAGTCGTCCAGCCGGTTGGCCAGTTCCAGCATCTGGTGCCTGATGAAGCGTGCCTGGCGCCTGCCTTGCCTCTCGCGCGAGCGGCGCAGCGCCCGCAGCACGTCCAGGCGGTTTTCCACCCGCCCGATGTCCCGGCTCAAGGCATCCAGCCTCAGGGCATCGGGTGCCGTGCGGTCCGACGTTTCGGCCAGGCGCGCAATCTCGCGCGCGGCGTCATCCAATGGGCTCAGCTGCTGGCGAACCAGCCATGCCAATGCCCCCAACATCAGCCAGCCCACCACGATGAGCAGCATGGACTGGCCGCTGTAGCCGCTTTGGCTGGCTTCATCGGTCCACCCCCCGTCAGGCACGGCAGCCACCAGGTGGCCCAACGTGTGGCCCGAGTGCGACATGAGCGGCAAAGACAGCAACCAGGTGTCTGCCGCCCCTTGGGGCGGTACGGGCAAACGGTCAGCCTCTTGCCAACGCCTGACCAGTGCATGGGGGTCCGCGCCCACGGCCTGTCCGCGGTGATCGGCCAGTGCAAAGCGCCCGTCCAGATCGCGCAGCAGGCCGGCCAGGGTCACGCTCAGGGGTTGCGAGGCCACCAAACTGGCCATCGTGCCATCGGCCAAGGCAATGGCCTTGCCTGTGCCCAGGCTCAGGTCGTGACTCTCGGTGCCGACCCAGATGCCGCGCACCGCTTCCCGCCGGTTCGTCAGGTCGTCCAATACCGTGCCCGGCGGGGGCATGGGCTGTGTACCGGTGCCGCTGGCATCCCAAGACGCGTTCGGTCCTGCCCGCATCCACCAATGGGCGGCTGCGGGCAGAACAGCTTCGGCCACGCCGGTGCCAGATACCAGAACGGCCTGGGCCATGGCGGGCTGCACCAACAGATCCAGGCGAGCCAGATCCTGGTTCAACCTGTGGTCCAGCGCTGCTTGCAGCCGACGCGTCTGTGTTTGTGTCTGCGCTTGCTGGAGCTTGTCGCTCTCAAGGCCGTGCAGCGTGAGCAATGCCACCAACGTCAACAGCCAGCCGGCCAGCAGCATCGCGGACACACGACGGTTCAGGCTCCAGCTGCGCCATCCCCGTTGGGTGACGGGCAACGGACCCGCAGCCCCTTTTGACTCGGGAGGGGCGCAGAGCAAAGGTGCTGCCAGCGTGTCGATGCGGGCCAACACGGCGTTGTCAAAGTGAGCGGCCCGCACCTCGTTGAGTTTTTGCAGCAGCTGGGCCTGGCGATGCTGCAGGGCCAGCCATTGGTGCGCCAGCGCCTGGTCCAGGCGGGCCACCTCGTGTTGGCCGGCATCGGGCGGAGAGACGGTGCCCCCCACCAGTGCACCCGAGGCCATGTCAGTCAGGTGCCGCTGGATGCGCGCCAGCGGCCAGCCGATGCGTCGGCGCAACCAGGCCCGCAAGAAAAATGCTGAGGCCAATGAAATGACCAGTGCCAGCCCCAGGGCACCCATGGTTTGGGGCCACATGCCGGGACGCGGCGTGCCAATCACATGCAACCAGGCCACCGTTTTGTCTGCCTGCGTGACAGCGACGCTCACGACCAGGCGTTCGGTGCTCACCTTGCTGTCGGAGTCGGGGTGTCGGAGAAACAACAGGATGGCGGGGTCCACCCCCTGCTGAGCCAGCAGCTCACCCGATGCCAGCGTGATGGCCAGGCCCGTCACCAGCGGGCTGGCGCTGGTCTGCGACGCCAGCCAGGGCTCCAGCCCCACCGCTTCGCCCAGTGGAATGCCCAGCGCCTGTACCCGCTCCAGGTTTGACGTGATCGAGCGGCCGATTTCCCTCAGCACAGCGGCCTGTTCCTGCCGCTGCAGGGCTGCCGCCACGTCCGAGCCCCGCCACGCACCCAGCAAGGCCAGGGCCAGCGCGCAGGCCAGCAGCAACGCGCTCCAGCTTTGCCAGATGCGGGACAGGCGTGGTGCAAAGGTGGTCACTGGGCTACCCTCCGTGCTGCGCACTGCGGGGCTGAGCGCCTTCGGATCGGCCAGGTGGCGCTCATGCGGCCTCCTGCGCGTCGAGCCGGTCGGCTTCGGCGTCGGTTTCAAGCAGCCAGCGGTCGTGTGCCTGCAGGGCTGCCAGCGCGGCAGCTGCAGGCCCCAAGGCGCTTGCATCCGGGGCCGCTGCCGTCGGCGGTGAGGTGGCCAGGTTTTCAAGCTGTGTCCGCAGTGCATGCGCTTGCCGGTGCAACGGGCGGACCACCCTGGCCGCAGCCCAGGCCGTTGCCGCCATCAGCGCCATGACCATGGCAGCCAGCCAGGGCCAGTCGGTCGGCAACGCCAGGCCTGCGGTGGTTCGGGCGGCATGGCGGTGGCGCAGCAGCACCCCACCCGCAGCTTGCCCGAACGCATTGACCAGCCCGACACACTGCACCCCCCCATCGGCGTCGAGCCCAGCCCAGCCGGTGGTGTCCGGGTTGAGGCACGGCGGTTGCCAGGTCGGGGGCAGTTTCAAGCCACGCCCACTCGGGTCGGTGCTGAACAGCACGTCGCCCTGAGCGTCGTACACGTCGATGGACAGGATGTCGGGCTGGCGGTCGCGCACCTGGGCAACCAGTGCATCCGTGCCCGCCAGATCGGCCGTGTTGTTGCCCAGCCGCAGACCGGCTTCCAGTGTGGCCTTCAGGTCCATCAGACTGAAGCGGAACCGCTCGTTTCGCAGCGCTTCCACCCGGTCGTTGATGGCGTCTTGCCACAACCACAGTGAGCCACCAGCCACCACCAGGACGACCACCAGCAACCCGACCAGGAAACTCGACATCAGCACCAACCGCCGCCACATCATGCAACCCCTCCGCCAAACAAGGGCAACGGGGCGTTCAATTTGCGCTTCAAGGACAGGCAGTTGCGCCCGGCCTGGCTGGTGTAGGCCACCTCGGTCATGACCTGTTTGATGAAAAACCAACCCAGTCCGCCGATCGGGCGGTCATCGGAGTCCGAGAGCAAATCGGGTTGATGTGCTTCGTCCGGGTGGAAAGGGGGGGCCTGGTCGCACACCTGTGCTTCCAGCACGTCTGCCGCAATCAGGTGGAATGCCAGCGACAAGAGGCCAGGGGGCAGCCCCGCATAGCCATGGTCCACCACGTTGCTGCACGCCTCTTCCACCGCCAGCCGAACGGCTTGCGCGTCTTCACTTGTCAGGGCCAGCTCGGTGCACAGGCGTTCGGTCAGGGCCAGGCAGGCTGCCAGCCCCTCCCGGTTGGCCAGCACCTGCACGGCACCCAATGGCTCGGCGGGGGCGGGTGTTGGCATGTGTTCGATGGGCGTCATGGCTTGGGGGGTGTTGGGCTGGGAGTGTCGGCCATTCAGGTTTGTTTTGTCCACCACATGTGTTGTTCAGGGTAAACGGTGTACGAAACCCCTTTGTTGGCTACTGGCCCTGCGGAGCCAGCACCCCCAGTGACAGCACATGCCGCCTCACCAGCCACACCGCGCGCTCGAACAGCGTGGTGCAGGCAAACACGGTTTGCTGGTTGGCGGGGGGCAGGCTCTCGCCCATGGCCAGCAGGCGCCTGCGCACCGCGTCCATCATGTCCGATCGGTCCTGTGTGAGCGCGCGCAGCATGTCCAGGTCGTCGGCGTCCTGGTTGTGGTGCGTGTCGGCCAGCAAGGCCAGGATCATGTGCAGGCTTTCGGTCAGGCTGTGCAGCAACTGTTGTACGGGCTCGGGTGGGTCTTTTTCGGCGGCGGCCATGTGGAAATCGTGCACCGTTTCCTGCAGGCTCATGATCAGGTCGTTGCGCTCGCGCAGCACGATGGTGCGCTCCAGCACGTCGCGCGAGCGGTGCTGGTCCGCCAGCGCGGTGATGAAGTGGTCGCATTCGCGCGCCACGGCGGTGCCCGCACTCATCAGCACGTCGGTGGCATACCGGGTTTGGGGGTTGTCCGAACGCAAGGCATCGACGAAGCCGGGCAGATCCTGCAGCAAGCGGTGGTGCTCGCAGTCCACCAGGGCAAGGGCGGTTTCGGGTTCGGCCAAACCCTGGTCAGTCAGGAAGTGGGGCTTGCCCAGCACCTCTTCGTCGGTGGGCGGGTGGTGGTGCGCCAGAAAATGTTCAATGGCATGGTGAAACGGGTGCACCGCCAAGTCTGAAATGACCTGCAGCAGCACGTACACCGCAGCCAGGCCCATGGCCGGCGTCAGCCCCAGCGCCTGAAATGCCGCCATGAACAGGGGCAAGCCCGTGAACGCCTCCAGCAACAGCAGCGCGCCAAACGCTGCCACACCGCTGGTTTTCAGAATGAGCTGGTAGGTCACCAGCTGGCGGGCACTGCCGGGCAGGTTGTGGCCCAGCATCCACGCCGAAATGCCCGACGCCAGGCCCGCACCCAGCACCACGGCACTGCCATGCGACAGGTCAAGCACCCCGGCTGCGGCCAGCGTCATGGCGACCACCGTGACGGTGGACGACGACTGCGCCACCAGCGTCACCGCCACACCCATCAGAAAGCCCAGCGATACCGATTGCGCCGTGGGCTTGAGCAGGTCTTGCAACCAGGGCGCGTACTTCAACGGTGCCGCGCCGGTCTTGATGAAATCGATGCCCAGAAACAGCAGCCCCAGCCCCATCAGCAAACCCACCAGGTGGCGGTACCGGGCCGACTGGTCCAGCCGCAAGTAGTACGCCACGCCCGTCAGCCCCACCATCAGCAGCACTGCCAGGTGCAGGTTGACCGATGCCAGCAGCACGATCATCGACGTGCCCAGGTTGGCCCAGTTGATCAACGGCAAGGCCTGGCGCGTTGTGATGACCCCCGTGCTGACCAGCGTGGACAGCAAAAAAATGACGGCGTTCACGCTTTGCATGACCGCACCGGCCGCCAGCCCGTACAGCGTGGCCGCACGGCTGTGGGCCACCGCTTTGCCCACCAGCGCACGCAAGCGCCGCCCGGTCATTTGCTTGAGGTTGTGGCCGATCAGGCGGATGCCCATGAAAAACAGGCCCAGGCCAGCGAAGATGGTGATCAGTATGTCCACAGTAGGAAGCGAATGTTGCTGTCTGCCCTGGTAGGCGGTAGGCGGGTGGGGCAAAGTGCAGCGGTTGATTCTGACGTGTTTGCTGCACTGCAAGCTGACGGCAGCAGCGTGCACTGTCTCAGGCGTTTGGCACCTTGTCGCAAGCGCCGTGCCACACGTCTTTGCACCAGCCGCACCCACTCACTTGACCGCCGTTGCAGCCACCTCTTGCAGCCGCGCCCGCACGATCTGGCTGATGAGGGCGTGCGGCATGGGCTCTGACAACGGGAACTGCAAATTGCCTTTGGGCCCGGCGTAGCGTGCCACCTGCGCCAGCAGAGACGGCTGCCGCACAGGCGGGTACAGGCCAACGTGCTGTTTGAAGGCCCCAAAGTAAACCAGCGCCTTCTTGCCCTGAAAGAAGGCGGGCATCCGGTAGCTGATGCGCTCCTGGGCCAGCGGAGCCGCTTGCCGGATGGTGGCGCGGATGGCCTGCAGCACCGGCTGCACCTCAGCCGGTGCGGCGGCAATGTACTCGTCAATGGTGGCTGGGGCTGGCATGGCGGTTGTGGTGGGCTTGGCTGCGTGCGAATGATGAGTGTGGCCCCATCGTCAGGTGCTGCGTGACTGCTGTTCCACGTACTGACGCAAAACGCCATCCATGCGTGATTGCCAGCCTTCACCCGTGGATTTGAAGAACTCCACCACCTCTTGGCTGTAGCGCACTGAAACGAGCAACTTCTTCCGTTCGGACTTTGGTCGGCCACGCACCGCCTGGATGGGGCGCATGGACTTCAGTTGCTGGGGTGTCAGTGGTTGTGCGTCAGGATCGCTTCGGGCAGCCGCCGTGATGGCTTTGTCTTCTTCCACGGTTGGCATGAGAACGGTGGGACGCTCAGAAATTTTCGACATAGTGTTTCACCTCGCGACGATTGGCTCGGCGCAGACTTAATCTACCCAAACCAGCGCAGCTTCCCAGTCGAGTTCGCTCGCCGCTGACAGCGATACGCCGTGTTTTGCCTGGTTGGCCACGTCCTTGGCTGGATCGAACTCGAAATGCATGCTTTACTGTAGCTACCGTAAATCAGCCTGTCAACGCATTGTGCCGCGCGCCTTGCCTCCGTCCCTTCCGCATCTCAGCCGCTGGAGCCCGTGGCGCACGTTGACGGCCTTGGTGACGGTGCCCAGCGGACATGCCACTGCCTACAGCGCAGTGATGCTTCAAACACATGGCAGTCAGGCCACCCCCTCGCCCAGCAGCGCCGACAGTTTGAGGACTGTGGCCCAGTTCCGGGTGGTGACGCTGCGCCCGGCGCGGCCCACGATGGCCTTGCCGACCTTGCTCTCCAGCAGCCCGCCAGGGCAGTGCAGGTATGCGGCGTGTGCGGTGACCGAGAAGCGCTCGTCGGGTTGAACCAGAGACGATAGGGATGCCAGCTCATGCAGCCTGGTGGTGTCCATGGCGAAGGCCACCAGAAAGCGCGAATGCGCTGCCTCGGGCGGCGGGAACGGGTTGTTCTTGACGATGGCATCCAGCTCGGCCGCCGACTTGACGATGACAGGTGTGACCACCCCGAACCGCTCCTCAACCACGTTGGCAATGCCGTGCGCGAGCGTGCGGGTGCTGCTTTCCGTGGACGAGAAGATGGCGTTGCCGCTGTTCAGCAGCGTGCGTACCGACCCGTGGCCCAGCTCTTCCAGTGCGGCGCGGAACTCGGCCATGGGCACCCGGTTGCTTTTGCCGACATTGACCCCGCGCAGGAGCACGACAAACCGGCTCACGGTGCGGCCCCGCACGCAGCGTTGATCTGCCACGCCGAAACGGCGGACGAAGACTTGGGATGCATACGCGGCAGATGAACCATGTGGTGCAAAACCGCCAAAGCAGCGGTGGTGGGTGGTTGTGTGAAGTGCTCTGAAAAGGAGTGCAAAAAAAGTGAGCTGCTTGCGCTTTTATTCATTGCGCAAACTGCCATTCAATGGCCTGAAATAAGGCCCCAAAACCTGAAAAACCACATTCCAGACAGCTGCAGTGCCACTTTGCAGGCATGGAAAGGTGCTGTGGCACAGGTTTTTCAAGTTTTCTGGGTTAAATATTGCATCAAAAATGCACTCTTCTCTTTGATATAAAGCGCAAGCAGCTATTGTTTTTTGCTCTGCTTTTTGCGTAGTGGATGCCACCACACCGGCTGTCAAACCCGCCAGCCTGCGGTCAACGGCGAAGTGACTCACCCGCTGAAAGGATGATGGGCCGATCCTGGAAGCGGGTGGGCGGGCTGCCTCGCGCCGGTACACCAACGCTTTGCCTGCCCTGAGCAGCCGCTGCTGGGCGAGTGTTCGCGCGGGTCTCAGTGTTGGTGCCCGTGCGCCCCGTGCACATGCTGGTGCGCAATCTCCTCGGCACTGGCCGCGCGCACGGCCGTGACCTTGCAGCTGAACGTCAGCGCCTGGCCCGCCAGGGGGTGGTTGCCGTCCAGGTGCACCGTGGGGCCCTTGATCTTGACCACATTGAACACGGCGGGCTGACCGTCGTTGGCCATGCCTTGCAATTGCCCACCCACCTTCACGCCGGGCGGGAACTCGCTTTTGGGGATGGTGCGCACCAGGCTGTCGTCGCGGGGGCCAAAAGCGTCTTCCACCGACAGTTGCAACGTGGTGCTGTAACCCACGGCCTGGCCATCGAGCGCGGCTTCGACCTTGGGGAAAATGTTTTCATAACCCCCGTGGAGGTAGGCCATGTCGCCAGCATCCAGCGGTTTGCCCTGGGGGGAGGTCACCTTGTAGGTGATGGTGACGGCGGCGTCTTTGGTGATGTTCATGTGGGGGTGGCGTCAAGTGCTGCAAAGGCGGGGATTGTCGGTGAACCGGTCAGTGGCTCGACGGGAATATAAAGAAAAAATGAGTCTCACGCTTGACTGGCTAGGGTTGCTTGCTATTGAATTAAATATATAGCAAACTATTAATGCCAATCAAGCGAGGAAGCCTGTTTTTGTTCTCAAATATGTGCAGCCACCGCCACCACACCCGCTGTCAAACCCGCCAGCCCGTAGCCAGAGGCGAATGGATGGCAACAAAGCCCGCCACGTTGGCCACCACCGTGACCCAGAACGCCGCACGAAACGAAGCCTTGTTCGACTTGTGGCGCAGCACCTGCTGCGCAACCAGTGCGCCCGGCCACCCGCCCACCAGACTCAGCGTGTGCAGCGTGCTTTCCGACACCCGCCACCGCCCGGCCACGGCGGCTGATTTGTCGATGGCATAGACCAGCGCACACACCACGCTGGCACCCGAATACAGCGCCGCCACCCAGCTCGGCACACGCCAGATGACGGCCACCGCCAGGTAAACCAGCAGGAAAGCAGGCAGGGCAAACAGGCTGGCCGTGCCCCACTGCGCCGGGGAGTCGGCAGCCCGTCGCTGACGCGGCGCTGCGGCGGTAGAGGCGGCGGCGCTGACCACCGCCACGTTCTTCGCCCGCTTCTTACCCTGGGCGTTCAGCTCGACTTCAAACATGACCCGCTGGCCAACCTGCGGCCTGCTGCCACCGCGCGATGTGAACGATTTGATGTGGACAAAGACGGCCTGCCCGCCTTGCGCGGGCTCAATGAAGCCAAAGCCCCGGTCGTCTTGCCAGGATTGGATGGTGTCTGTGAATGGCATGGGGGTTCAGCGTTTGACTTCAACATCATGTTTGGGTGCCAACTGTTGCAGCAACTCTAAGTGCGACTCGATCATTGTTCTTACGCAGAGCTCTGAGACGAACATGATCTCTGAATGTCTGGATAGTGTGGAAGGCTCACTCAGATTTAGGATCGCACCATCCTTCGTTATGAAATGCGCGATGGCGTTCCGAAATTGCGGCGTAAGGACACTGTCGTAGAACGATTTCATAGGAGTTCCAACATGCGTTCGGTACGCTGTCGCGATCTCGGGATGATCCGGCACAAGATCTCTGCGCGTAATAAGCGCCACCTTCTGCTTTCGCGCTCGAATTTTTACTGAGGAGCGAAGAGTTCCTAGGAGACCGTCCAGAATCTTGTGATAGCAGAGGAACTTGTAGAAGTCACTGTGAGAGTTCTTTGCCTCCCGGTACATAGCAAACACCGGCGCGAGCTCGCCTGGAATTTCCGTGAGCGGCTGAGTCACCGATGCTTTGCGGTACGGAGAAACATAGTCGATTGACTGCACCTGGTTGTTCACGTCTTCCACTCGAATGGCCTGCACGAAAACCGGGCAATTCATCGTGTAAGCCAGGTGGTCCAAGAATGGTAGTGCAAACTTGAGAAAAGCAGCCTTGGCTTCTTGGAGGCTGGTTGCTGTGCACTGGAGTTTCACCAAGGATTTTTCTCCTCTGGCATTTTTCATGAATTCCATCATGTAGCCGCCCCAACGTACTCGACCAGCCACTACTTCAGGGGGCAATATGACGTAGGACTCGCCGTCTTCGGGGCCGAAGTCACCCTTGATGTTTTCCGCTATTAGAGCGGTCTTACCTAGCCGCGCAAAAACTTTGAAAGGCCTAACTGTTCCGTCAAGGAGTCGATCCTCATCTCGTCGAGTTTCGTTCTCCATTATTGCGATGACGACGAGTTCCCCAGCGACACCAGGAGGACCTAGTCGGTCAGAAGGAATCGTTGCGCTCGGCGCGACGGTGTTCATGACATCAACGTGAAAACTCAGCCGACGGCAAAAAGCGTAGCTTCTTGACTGTCGGCTGGAGCGTAAAGTTAGCCACGTCTTGGCGGCTTGATAGAAAAAAGCAACTGTGAAACTTCGCCATTCAATAACTCCTTGTCTTGAAGACCGAGAGAACGCCTGATATCTAGGCAAAAACGTGTAAAAGCCAGTATTTCGGTTTCCGTTTCGAGGGACGCCCCCGCCGACCAGAAAGAAGCAAGTTTTCGGACCACTGATTCTTCCCCGAAGATGCATATTCTTGCTTTTGCATGGGTTAACCGTGCCAATTGTTCAAGCTCTTGATCCTTTTTGCCCATGCGCTGAGCAGCTACAACAAGAGAAACGGCCTCTAGAAAATCAACGTAGGCTTGATTGCGAGACTCCAACAGCTGCTTGGTTTGGTTGTTCTGTTTGGCAAAGTGGTTTTGCAAAAACGCCCCAACAATTACGCCAAATATTGAAAGCAACGCTGTGATGGTTGGTGACATGGAGAATCCCATAAGGGCTAACGTTTGACGTGAGAGGTGGCCGAGGCCGCGAAACGGCCGAGGACATTTGCAAGCGCAGCTTGCAAATCGTCCCTCTCGACGGAGTTGTTAGGCACCGTACGCATCTAGAAAGGAGTAGAACTTCTCTTTCGAGGCCAAGTGCTCATGCTAACGAAGTTTTTCCATCTGCAACTAGTTTTTCGGCAATTTGCTGGCAGAAGCCTTGCAAGTGCCAGTATGCATCTTTTGCCGCTTCTATTTCGTATTCGATGCCACGACGAATTTCTGCGTGTAAGTGAATGGCATTTCGCAAGCTATAAACATTGCAAACCACATCTTTGATTTTTGGATTAATAAGTCCAAGAGATAGGGCGGTCTCAGCCTTGTCTTCAAAAACAATTTTACGTTCATCCATTTTTTTTGTTTCTGCTTCATAAACAGAAATGGTTCCAGTTGGAGTGTATTTGGTTTGAATTTTGCTTCTGATATCGCTGGATATGTTGATGGGCTTGCGATGCTCATAGGAGACTAACGACTCAACCTCGGGACTGGTTGCATAGTTTTGGAGTAAAACGTGATGTATTACGGCTTCGTAGATCGATGCATACATAAGGATCTGAACCCGCACCTGTGCGGATAGAAGCCAGTCTTTTACTTGCATGCCTTCCAGAATTTTGTAGATATATCTGGCAGAGCGGAACTCTTCTTCCAGTCGTTCTCGCAGACTCCCATCAGAGATAAACCAGAAATATTCTCGATAGAATTGATCGCCTGGGAGATGATTTTCTACGTACTCTTCAACTGCTTGTCGAACTTGTTCAGTGAATGCCGTTTTGTTCCCGATGTGGATGCGCAAAATACCTAACTCAATATATCCCGCAGACCCTGCGGAATAAAACAAACGATACAAGATATTCTGATCACAATTTCCTCCTGAAAATTCTTTCAAATCAAGCACCTGCACTGAATTCATCCATTCACCACCCCGGATAAATTCACCCACAAACCCGGCCCCTCATTCCGCCCATCTCCAACGGGCACCACCGCTCACTTCCCCGCCGTCTCCGCCTTCACCCTCTGCCCCGCCACCAACCCAGGCGGTGGGCGCAGCACCACGGCATCGCTTTCGCTCAGCCCCTCGGTCACCATGCGGTGCTGGCCGTCGCTGTCGCCCACGGTCACTGTACGGGGTTGGGCCTGGCCGTCGGTCAGCACCCAGGCACGCCAGCCTTGTGCTGTGCGGATGAGGGATTCCACCGGCAGCAGCAGGGCGTTGGGGCGCTCCAGCACGGTCACGCGGGCATCCACCCGGTAGCCGTGGCCCAGGGCTTTGGGTGGGTTTTGCAGGCTCAGCACCACCTTCACCCGCTGTTCTTCCACGCCCAGGGCCGACACCTTGCGTTCGCCCAGCGGCTCCACGCGCAGCACCTTGGCGGGCACGGGCGGGCCGCCCCAGTTTTCGATGCTGGCGGGTGCGCCGGGGGCCATTTGCACCGCGTCTTCTGAGATGAATTCGGCCACCGCTTCCAGGGCCGACAGGTCGCCCAGCTCCAGCAGCGGGGTGCCTGCGGCCACGCTGGTTTCGCTGTGCACCAGGGTGCGCAGCACCACGCCGCCCACGGGGGCTTTGATGGCCAGGGCCTGCCGCCCCGGTGCCACCCAGCCGCCCTGGTGGCTGGCCTGCGCGGCGGCCCAGTCGGCCTGGGCAGCGGTTTGACGGGCGCTGGCTTCGGCCCAGGCGGAGCGGGCGGCGGTCAGGGCGCTGTCTGACACCATTTGCTGCGCGGCCAGCTTTTGCTGGCGCTCCAGCTCGCTCAGGGTCTGGCGGGTGCGCAGCTGGGCTTCGTCCAGCCGGGCGCGGGCGGCTGCTTCGGCCGCTTTGGTTTCTGCCTGGCGGCGGGGGTCCAGCGGCACGGGCAGGGCGGCGCGCAGGCTGGCCAGCGTTTGCCCGGCGGTGACGGCATCGCCCGCCTCCAGGTTCAGGCGCTCCAGCAGGCCCGAGGTGGGGGCGCTGACGGTGTACAGGTCGCGCACGCGGGTGGTGCCCTGGTCGGTGCGCTGCACGCGCAGGGTGTCGCGGTGGGGGTGTACCACTTCCAGGGTCAGTGGCTTGGGCCACAGTGCCCAGGCCGATGCGGCCACCAGCGTGGCACCCAGGGCGGCCCACAGGGCCAGGCTGCGTTGTGTTTTGGTCATATCACTCTCTCGATTTCAAACTGGCCACCAGGTCAACCTTGTCCACCTGGCGGCGCACCCAGGCGGCGCACACGGCCACGGTGGCCAGCACGAACAGGGCCGAGCGGGCGTAGGCGGCGGGGTCCACCACCATGGGAAAGGTGAACAGCTCGTTGCTCATGGTGCCCATCAGCCACAGGGCAAAGCCGTAGCCCACCCACAGGCCCAGCGGCAGGGCCAGCAAGGTCAGCAGCGCCAGCTCGCCCAGCATCACATACGACACCTGCCAGCGCGTGTAGCCCAGCACCTGCAAGGTGGCCAGGTCGCGCTGCTGCTCGGCCAGGGTGACGCTGGCGGTGGCGTAGGCCACACCGGCGGCCATCATCCCGGCAAAGGTCAGAAACAGGGTGGACATGAAGCCCGAGCCTTGCGAGAAGGTCTGGCGCATGGACGCTTCGGCCTGGCGCACATGGCTCAGGCCCGCCAGCGCGGGGCGTTCGGCCACGGCGGCGTTGAAGGCATCGGTGCGGTCGGGCTGCAGGCGCAGGTGTGCGCCCGATATGCGGCCCGGCTCCTGCAACAGCCTGCCCAGGGCGGTCAGCTCGGTGTAGCCGCTGGAGCCCACCCACAGGTCGGCCACTTGCACCACGGTCAGGTCGAACTGCATGCGCCGCCCCTGCGTCACTTCCACCCGCACCACGTCGCCTGCCTGGGCATGCAGCTGGCGGACCAGCCCGCGCGAGGCCACCAGCCCGTCGCCGCGCAAGGTCACGGCTTCGGAGCCGGTTTGTACCAGCCGCTCCAGTTGGGGCTGGGCGGGCATGCCCACCAGCGCGTCTTGCACGCTGCGGCCATTGAAGTGGTAGCTGACGGCCACGGCCCGGAAGGGCTCCACCGCCTCCACGCCGGGCAGGCGGGCCAGCGCGTGCAGGGCCATGGGGCCACCGGCTTCGGTGAGTGTGACGGTGGCATCCTGCGTTTTGGCCACACGGAACGTGACCTGCAAAAACTTCTCGATGCCCGCCGGAAAGTGCTGCGACACCACCAGCACCGACAGCGCCAGCGCCACCCCCGCCAGCGTGCTGAGCGAGCGCCGGGGCGCACTCACCACCCTCCGGATGATGATGCGGGTAAGTGGGTCGAGCTGGCCCAGCCACGATGTGCCGCCACGTTGCCCACCCCCCCCAAAGTGCGGGGGCGACGGTGGGGCCAGTGCGGCGGCGGGGGTCAGCCGCACGGCTTGCGCCACGGCAGACAGGGAACCCGCCAGCGCAGCAGCCAACCCCACGCCAAAGGCCAGCAGCCAGGTGTTCGCATCGGTCTGAAAAGGCAGCGCGGGCAGGCGGTACACGGCGCGGTAGATGCTGGACATCCACTCCCCAAACACATGGCCCAGCGCGATGCCCAGCACCAGCCCCATGCCGCCCAGCAGCAGCGCCATGCCCGCGTAGTGGCGGGCCACGGCCCCGTTGCTGTGGCCAAAGGCTTTCAGCAGGCCGATGTTGGCCCGCTCGGTGGCCACCAGCCGCGACAGCGTGACGTTGAGCAAAAACGCCGCCACCGCCAGAAAAATGGGCGGCAGCGTGGCCGCCATGTTGCCCAGCTGCGCCAGCTCTTCCGTCAGGAAACGGGCCGACACCATGCGGTCGCGCCCGAAGGGCTCCATGCCGCCGTAGGCCGCCAGCCGGTCTTGCAGGGCCTGGCGCACCGGCGCGTCCAGCGTGGGGTCGGAGAGGGTCAGCACCACGTCGTTGAAGGCACCGTGCATGTCCAGCGCCCGCTCCAGCTGGCCCTGGCGCATCCACAGCACGCCGAAGCGGGCGGGCTGCGGAAACGGCTCGCCCGGTGCGCTCACAAACACAAATTCGGGCGAATTGGCCACGCCCACCAGGTGCAGCCGCTGGCGCTGACCGCGCACCACCACGTCCAGGCGGCTGCCGGGGGTGAGGTTGTTGGCCTGGGCAAAGGCTTCGTTCACCAGCGCCTCGCCCTGGGCCTGGCGCTCGGGCCAGCGGCCCGCCACCAGCAGCGGGCGGTTGACGCGGGGCAGGCCTTCGTCGGGCAGCGACACCAGTTGCGCCGCCAGCGGCTCGGTCACCCACGGCAGGCTGATGCGGGCCTGGCCCACGGCCCGCAGCTCCAGCGCGGTCACGCCGGGCAGCTCGGCCAGTTCCGCGCCCAGGCGGCGCGGCGCACGCACGGCCTGCGCTTGCACGTCGGCCATGCCGTTGTTCAGGTAGTAGCGGTCACGCGCACGCTCCAGCGAGCCCTGCATGCCCACCGACATCACCAGCATGCCGATGCCGCAGGCCAGCACCAGCGCCACGGCCAGCGCCTGCGATTTCATGCGCCACAGGTCGCGAAAGAGTTTGCGGTGCAGCGGGGTCATGTGCAGCCGCCTTTGCGCTCAACGGGCTCGGCCAAGGCGGCCAAAGTGGTCACCGTGGTCGAAGGGGCGAACGTGGGTGAGTGCGGCATGGCGGCGTCTGGCGGTTGGGGCCATTACCAGTGCAGCTGGGCCGGGTCCAGCCGTTCGGGGTTGACGGTGATGCTGCGTATGCCCCCGTCGGCAAAGTGGATCACGCGGTCGGCAATGCGGGCAATGTCGGCGTTGTGCGTGACGATGAGCATGGTGGTGCCAAAGCGCCGGTTGGCATCCAGCAGCGCTTGCAGCGTCAGGATACCGGTTTGCAGGTCCAGCGCGCCGGTGGGCTCGTCGCACAGCATCAACGGCGGGCGCTTGACCAGTGCACGGGCAATGGCCACGCGCTGCTGCTCGCCGCCCGACAGCTCGGACGGAAAGTGCTCGGCCCGCGCACCCAGCCCCACCAGGCCCAGCACCTCGTCGGCAGGCAGCGCACCGGGGCTGAGTTCAGCCACCACGTCGATGTTCTCGCGGGCGGTCAGGCTGGGAATGAGGTTGTAGAACTGGAACACGAAGCCCACCTTGTCGCGCCGGTACTGCGTGAGATCGGTGGGCGACAGGGCGCAGATGTCGAGCGTGGTGTCGGCTTCGCCCACGAACCGCACGCTGCCCGCCGTGGCTGCGTCCAGCCCGCCCAGGATGTTGAGCAGGGTGGACTTGCCCGACCCCGACGGCCCCAGCAACACCACCACCTCGCCCCGCAGCAGCTCAAGGTCAATGCCGCGCAGCGCGTGCACGGCGTTGTCGCCCGCGCCATAGACCTTGGTCAGGCTGGTGATGTGCAGCAA
>JAVBXK010000108.1 GCA_030824555.1 bacterium | reverse complement strand
GTGGGCCATGGGGGTGGCTCATTCGCGGGGTGGCGAGGCGCGCAGGCCGTGGGGCGGGTGCGCGTCAGCGCACTTCAACTCTGACTCGTCGCGGCTGTCTGAACGGAGCGTTTGGCACAAACGCGCAGTGAGTTCCGCGACGCGCCCCACGGTCGAGCACCACAGCGCAGTCGGCACCAGCCGACCACCCCGCATGAGCCACCCCCATGGCCCACTCGCCACGCCACGTACCGACACACCTCGCACGGCCCAACCATCGCGCCAATGCCAACAAACTCCGCACGCGCGCAGCCTGCGCGCCATGCACAAAGTGAGCGCACGCCGCCCGCTGCATACCCAAACCGCGCCCCAATCTCGCCCACGACACCCCACGTCAACCCGCTTTGCGCACACTTTCGGCGCATCAATCTTGCATACAAGACTGAAAAGCACCTGGCACGGTTTTCGCAAAGAAGGTGTCAACACCGACCCGAACACCGTGAACTCCACCGACATTGCCAACCGAATCGTTGAAGCCATCCTGGCGCAAAAGCTGCAGCCGGGCGCACGCCTGGGCGAGCAGGCGCTGTCCATGCTGTTTGACTGCAGCCGCACCCTGGTGCGCGAGGCGCTGATGCAACTGGCCGCACGCGGCATCGTCACCGTCAGCTCGCGCCGGGGCTGGTACGTGGTGCAGCCCTCGCAGGCCGAAGCGCGCGAAGCCTTCGAGGCCCGCCGCGTCATTGAAATGGGCCTGATCCGCAGCGCCAAGCCCATGGCCCCCGCCGCGCTGAAGCGCCTGGGCGACCATTTGAAAGAAGAACAGGCCGCCCTGGCGGGCAACGACGTGGGCCAGCGCAGCTACCTGCTGGGCGACTTTCACGTGTGCCTGGCCGAGTGCCTGGGCAACCAGCTGCTGGCCGACACGCTGCGCGACTTCACGGCGCGCACCACGCTCATTGCCATGCTGTACCAGTCCAGCCACGACGCGCACCAGTCGTGCGCCGAGCACGTGGCCATCGTCGCGGCGCTGAAAAGCGGCAACCATGCCGAGGCCGAACGGCTGATGGACGTGCACATTGGCCAGGTGCAGTCGGCCCTGAACGTGCAGGCCGACACCGACCCGCTGGCCGAGCTGCGCGCCGCACTGTCGCCGCTGGGCCGCGCCATACCCATCGCCCCCGCCACTGGCCAGAAGGCGGGCAGCGCCAAGCCGCTCACACCAAAAGCCCGCAAACGGCCCACACGCCTGGCCGCACCCGCAGCAGGCACCGATTCCCCCACCACCACCCCACCAGACACCTACCTAGGAGCTTTGTTATGACCCGCATCCACCACACCAAACGCCACCTCATTGCCGCTGGCATCTCCCTGGCCCTGGCCGCCACCTTGGGCACCGCCCAAGCACAAACCGCGCTGGACGGCGTGATGAAAGCCAAGCTCATCAAAATTGCCATCCCCACCGACTTCCCGCCCTACGGCTTCGTGGGCATCGACCTGCAACCCCAGGGCCTGGACGTGGACATGGCCAAACTCATCGCCGACAAGATGGGCGTGAAGCTGGAGCTGGTGCCCGTGAGCAGCGCCAACCGCATTCCCTACCTGCAAACCAAAAAAGCCGATCTGGTCATTTCCACCCTGGGCAAAAACGCCGAGCGCGAAAAGGTGATCGACTTCACTGCTGCCTACTCGCCCTTCTTCCAGGCGGTGTTTGCCGCCAAGTCACTGTCGGTCAAGTCATGGGCCGACCTGGGCGGCAAAAGCGTGGCCGTGACCCGTGGCGCCATCGAAGACCAGGAACTGAGCAAAGTGGCCCCGGCCAACACCGACATCAAGCGTTTTGAAGACAACAACGCCACGGTGTCGGCCTTCGTTTCGGGCCAGACGCAGCTGATTGCCACCGGCGCATCGGTGGCGGGCAACATGATCCAGAAGAACCCCCAGCTGGGTGCCGAATACAAGCTGCTGCTGAAAGACAGCCCCAACTTCATCGGCGTGGGCAAGGGTGAAGACGCGCTGCGCCTGAAGGTAAACGAAGTCATTGCCGCCGCCAAAAAAGCAGGCGACATCGACAAGCTGGCCAGCAAGTGGCTGGGCCGCCCTGCTGGCGACCTGCCCCAGTAAGCCCTCACACCCCCACAGGACCGAGCCATGCTGATCGAGCTGGACTTTGCCGCCGTGCTGGCGGAGTGGCCCTTGCTGGCCAAGGGCGTGGTGTGGACGCTGGGCCTCACCGCCGTCTCTGCCGTGCTGGGTGTGGCGCTGGGCGTGGCCTGCGCCTGGGCGCGCACCCAGGGCCCCACCGCGCTGCGGTGGGTGGCCGGGGCGTATGTGGAGGCGGTGCGCAACACGCCCTTCATCGTCCAGCTGTTCTTCGTGTTTTTCGGGCTGCCTGCGGCGGGCATACGCCTGTCGCCCGAGGTGGCGTCCATCATTGCCATGGTGGTCAACCTGGGGGCTTACGCGGCAGAAATCGTGCGCGCGGGCATCGACGCCACGCCGCGTGGCCAGACCGAAGCGGCGCTGAGCCTGGCTCTCACCCGCGCACAGACCTTTGTGCACGTGGTGCTGCCCCCGGCGCTGAAGAAGGTGTGGCCCGCGCTGGTGAGCCAGATCATCATCGTGATGCTGGGTTCGGCCGTGTGCGGACAGATCTCCACGCAAGAGCTGAGCTACGCGGCCAACCTGATTCAAAGCCGCAATTTCCGCGCGTTCGAGGCCTTCATCGTGGCCACGCTCATTTACCTGGCGCTGTCGGTGGCGGTGCGCGGCACGCTCAACTGGCTGGGCCCCCGCTTTTTGTTCGGAGGCCGCCGTGGTTGATTTCAGCTTGTGGGACATTTTTCGCAACCTGCTGCTGGCCGCGCGTTGGACGGTGGGCTTGTCATTGATTGCCTTTGTGGGTGGCGGTGTGGTGGGCATGGCCTTGCTGGTGGCACGCACCGCCAAGCTGCCCGGTGCACAGGTGCTGGTGGGTGGCTATGTGCAGCTGTTTCAGGGCACGCCGCTGCTGATGCAACTGTTTTTGGCCTACTTTGGCATGGCCCTGCTGGGGGTGGACACCTCGGCCTGGGTGGCCGCCGCCGTGGCCCTCACGCTGTACAGCAGTGCCTTCCTGGCCGAAATCTGGCAAGGCTGCGTGCGGGCGGTGCCCAAAGGCCAGTGGGAGGCCGGGCAAAGCCTGGCGCTGGGCATGGGCGAGCTGCTGCGCTACGTGGTGCTGCCGCAGGCGGGCCGCATGGCCATTGCGCCCACGGTGGGCTTTCTGGTGCAGGTCATCAAAGGCACCGCGCTGGCTTCGGTCATTGGCTTCATTGAGCTGACCAAGGCCGGCACCATGATCACCAACGCCACTTTCAAACCTTTTTTGGTCTACAGCTGCGTGGCGCTTTTGTACTTTGCGCTGTGTTTCCCCGTGAGTCTGTACGCCCGTTCGCTGGAGAAAAAACTCAATGGCATCCGCTGACACCCCCAACACCACCACCACCGCGCCTGCATCGACCACGCCTGCGGTCCGCACCGAGCAACTGCGCAAGTCCTACGGCGACCACGAGGTGCTGAAGGGCATCGACCTGACCGTGGCCCCCGGCGAGGTGATTGCCATCATCGGCAAAAGCGGCTCGGGCAAAAGCACGCTGCTGCGTTGCATCAACGGGCTGGAAACGTTTCAGCACGGCAGTCTGACGGTGCAGGGCCAGCCGCTCGTTCACCACGACGCGGCGGCCATGCGCGAGCTGCGCCAGCGCGTGGGCATGATTTTTCAGTCGTTCAACCTGTTCCCGCACCTGAGCGTGGGCAAGAACGTGATGCTGGCCCCGCATCTGGTGAAAAAGCCCGCAGCGGCCGAGCTGGAAGCCCGTGCCCGCCAGCTGCTGCAACGTGTGGGCCTGGCCGACAAGTTCGACGCTTTCCCCGACCAGCTGTCGGGCGGGCAGCAGCAGCGCGTGGCCATTGCCCGTGCACTGGCCATGGACCCGAGCATCCTGCTGTGCGATGAAATCACCTCAGCCTTGGACCCCGAGCTGGTGGGCGAGGTGCTGAGCGTGGTGGAAGGCCTGGCCAAAGAGGGCATGACGCTGCTGATGGTCACGCACGAAATGAACTTTGCCCGCAAGGTGAGCAACCGCGTCATCTTCATGCACCAGGGCCGCGTGCACGAAATGGGGCCGCCCGCCGAGCTGTTTGCCAACCCGAAAACGCCTGAGCTGAAGCAGTTTTTGTCGAGCATTCACGGCTGAACCGTTGGGCGGCTGGGCGGTTTGATGGCGGGTTGTGGTTTTCTCAACCTGTGCACACCAGCCTTGCTGTGTCAGTGGCGTGGCGGATGGGCCGTGGGGGTGGCTCGTTTGCGGGGTGGCGAGGCGCACAGGCCGTGGGGCGGGTGCGCGTCAGCGCACTTCAACATCAAATTTGTCGCGGCTGTTTGAACGGAGCGTCAGCGCAGTGAGTTCCGCGACACGCCCCACGGTCGAGCACCGCAGCGCAGTCGGCGCCAGCCGACCACCCCGCATGAGCCACCCTCATGGCCCACCCGTCACGGCACGTGCGAAACATCTCCAAAGCAACCCCCACAGCCCAGCTGTCACGCCACGCGCCAACCATCCACCCTGTGGCCCACCCGCCACGCCACGTGCCGACAACCCCCATCAAACCTCAGTCGTACACCAACTCCGCCTTCAGCGGGCTGGCCTGTGCGGTCCAGCTGGCCAGGGCGGCGTCGCTGGGGAAGAACAGGCTGCGGTCGTCCAGCTGGATGTCGCACTTCACGCCGGGGCGTTCCAGTTGCAAGCGTACAAGCACGCCGCGCACACGTTCGCCGTGCTCGGTTTCCTCGCGCCGCGCGGGGTGAGCTTGCACCAGCGTGGCCACTGGCACATCACGCCCGTTCACACCCACGCGCAGGTACTTGGCAAAGCGGCAGCGGGCGCTGGGCAAATCCCACACCTGCTGGGTTTTGAAGCGCAGGCCGCCCGAAAACCGGTCGTTTTGCACCAGCCCTTGCAGCATCACCATTTCGTCGTCCTTCAGGGTGTCGCGGTGCTGGTTGAAGGTGTTTTCATCGACGCTGGCCTCGATGGTGCCGCTCTTGTCGTCCAGCCTGAACAGCACCAGCTTGCCGCGCTGCCCGTTGATGACGCGCAGATCGGTCACGATGCCTGCCAGCAACTGGGGTTCGCGGCTGTCGGCCACTTCGCTCAGGCGGGTGCGCACGAAGCGGCGCACCTCGGTCTCCACCTCGTCAAACAAATGGCCCGACAAGTAGAACCCGATGGCGGGCTTTTCCTGCACCAGCCGCTCTTTCACGCCCCAGGGGGCGCAGTCCACCAAATCGGGCTCCTGTGTGCTGCTGCCGTGGCTGTCGCCGTCGTCAAACATGTCAAACAGGCCGCCCTGGTTGGCGTTGGCTGCCGTGGCTGCGGCAAAATCGAACGCGCGCTCCACACTGGCCAGCAGCGATGCGCGGTGCAGGTTGATGGCATCAAACGCCCCGGCGCGTATCAGCGCTTCCACCGTGCGCTTGTTCACACGGCCTTTGTCCACCCGCACGCAAAAATCGAACAACGACGTGAACGGCCCGCCTTCGTTGCGCGCGGCCACGATGGTTTCAATGGCCTGCTCGCCTGTGCCCTTGACGGCGCCCAGGCCGTAGCGCACGCACTTGTTCGACACGGGCTCGAAGCGGTAGGTGCCCCGGTTCACGTCGGGCGCCTCGAAGCTGATGCCAAAGGCTGCGGCATCGGCATGCAGCACTTTCAGCTTGTCGGTGTTGTCCATTTCCACCGTCATGTTGGCGGCGTAAAACTCGGCCGTGTAATGCACCTTCAGCCAACCGGTGTGGTAGGCCAGCAGCGAGTAGGCGGCGGCGTGCGACTTGTTGAAGCCGTAGCCCGCGAACTTCTCCATCAGGTCGAACACCTCGTCGGCCTTGGCTTCGCTGATGTCGTTTTTGGCTGCCCCGGCGCGGAAGATGGCACGGTGCTCGGCCATTTCTTCGGCTTTTTTCTTGCCCATGGCGCGGCGCAGCATGTCGGCACCACCCAGGCTGTAGCCACCCAGAATCTGGGCGGTCTGCATCACCTGCTCCTGGTAGACCATGATGCCGTAGGTCTCGCTCAGCATCTCTGCCACCAGGGGGTGCGGGTATTCAATGACCTCGCGCCCGTGCTTACGCGCCACGAAGCTGGGGATCAGGTCCATGGGCCCCGGGCGGTACAGCGCGTTGAGCGCAATCAGGTCTTCCAGCCGGGTGGGTTTGGCGTCGCGCAGCATGCCTTGCATGCCCCGGCTTTCAAACTGGAACACGGCCTCGGTTTTGCCTTCTGAAAACAGCCTGTAGGTGGCGCGGTCGTCCAAGGCAATGTTCTCGAACGCAAAACCTTCTTGGCCCTTGTGGCGCTTCATGATGAATTCGCGCGCAATTTCCAGAATGGTCAGCGTGGCCAGGCCCAAAAAGTCGAACTTGACGAGGCCCACGGCCTCCACGTCGTCCTTGTCGTACTGGCTGACGGCTGAGGTGCTGCCGGGCTGCTGGTACAGCGGGCAAAAATCGGTCAGCTTGCCCGGGGCAATCAGCACACCACCGGCGTGCATGCCGATGTTGCGGGTCATGCCCTCCAGCTTTTGCGCCAGCTCGATCAGGGTTTTGACGTCTTCTTCCTGCTCGATGCGCCGGGCCAGCTCGGGCTCCATGCTGATGGCGTAGTTGTTTTTGTCGCCGTCTTTGGG
>JAVBXK010000127.1 GCA_030824555.1 bacterium | reverse complement strand
AAGCCGCCCCACCAGTCCGAAGGTGCGGGCCCGCACCTTCGGACTGGTGGGGCGGCTTGGGTTGTGTGGGCTGCGGTGCCTCCATTTTCTGCCAGCCTGCACCGTTTTCAACACTCTGCAACGCGTTACCCATCATTTTTTGAAGCTTTTTTGAGCTTCACCGCTTTATTCACAAGCATACACAGCTATCAATTCAGGATATCTGACCCGCCCCTCTGAAAAGCCGTGCGTCAATTGCCCAGAAAGTGCTTGCGGTAGCGCGAGGGCAAATCTGCGATGCGCATCATCATGGGCAAATCGGCGGCATTGAAGTCGGGGTCCCAAGCCGGTGCGCCCAGAATTTTGGCACCCAGGCGTAAATAGCCCTTCACCAGGGCTGGCGGCTCCACGTCGAGCGAGGTGTCCAGCCTGTCCACCGGCAGCGGCAGGCGGGGCCGCACGTGGTAATCGACCGAGGCCATGTGCGTGTCCTTCAGCTTGTGCCAGATACTGGCCGCCGCATGGCCACCGCCCACGCGGCCATGGGGGCCATCGTGCTGCATGGGGATGCTGGCACAGCCGATCATGGTGTGCAGGCGGTTGCGCACCATGAAGTCGGCCAGCGCGCCCCACAGCGCCATGATCACACCGCCCTGCCGGTGGTCACGGTGCACACAGCTGCGGCCCAGTTCCACGATGTCTTCACGCAAAAACCGCAGGCGCGTCAGGTCGAATTCGGTGTCGCTGTAGAAGCTGCCCGCCCGCTTGGCCTGTGTCGGCGTGAGCACGCGGTACGTGCCGATCACTTCTTGCGTGGCGGCGTGGCGCACCAGCAGGTGCTCGCAGAAATCGTCAAACAGGTCGATGTCGTGGCCTGGCACATTGGCAGGCAACGTGGCCCCCATTTCGCCGGCAAACACGTCGTACCTCAGGCGCTGGGCTTGGCGAACCTCGTCAAGGTGTTTCGCCCACGTGACCAGCAAACCGCCACCAACGGCCACCACCGGTTGCCCCATGCTGGCGATCTGACCACTGCCCGGCACATGCGTCGTGTCGCGTGGATGAAGTGACCCCCTGGGCAACGCAATGGGCGACAGGGCGAGGGTGGGGGTGGGCAGTTCTTTCATGTGTACTCCAATGTGACCATCGCGTCACGGCAGGCTCCGTTCACGCTATGGCCGCCATTCTGAAAAGCGCACATGTCCCGTTTGTGGCAGTCACATGAATTTGCCGTGACAGGCTGCCGCCAGGGTTTGGTCTACCATCCCATTCGCCCATGCAACACCTGCCATACCCCGCATTTGCCACGCCAGCCCCATGACTTCAGCCCATACCGAACCCGCACCCACCCGCGAGCCAACGCAACGTCTGCATCCGCTGACCGGCATACGCGTGCTCAGCCTCGCGCTCAACCTGCCTGGACCTGCGGCCCTGATGCGCCTGCAGAGCATGGGCGCCACCTGCACCAAGGTAGAGCCGCCCGCTGGCGACCCCATGGCCACGTACAGCCCGGTGGCATACGCCGACATGCACAAAGGCATCGGTGTGCTGACGGCAGACCTGAAGCAGGCCGATGGCCAGCACACACTGCACCGTGCGCTGGCCGATACCGACGTGCTGGTCACGTCGTTTCGCCCTAGCGCCCTGCGCAAGTTGCGCCTGGACTTTGACACCCTGCATGCCGCGTTCCCCAGGCTGATCATGGTGAGCATCGTCGGCGCACCGGGCCATCGGGCCGACGAACCCGGCCACGACCTGACCTACATGGCCGAACAGGACCTGGTGCAAGGCCTGTCGCTGCCCCCCACGCTGTACGCTGACATGGGCGGCGCACTCGCCACCAGTGAAGCTGTGCTGCAAGGGCTGCTGACCCGCCACCAATCGGGCGACGGCTGCCAGCTGGAGGTGGCGTTGAGCGATGCAGCCGCGTGGCTGGGCAAACCCAGGCAGTGGCAATTGACCACACCTGGCGGCGACGTGGGCGGTGGCCACGCTGGCTACAGCGTGTACGCCTGTCTGGACGGGCGCGTGGCCGTCGCGGCCCTGGAGCCCCACTTTGCACAACGCCTGTGCGAAGCCGCAGGACTGTCGCCACAGGCGTGGCAAACCATCCGCGAACCGGCACAACACACCGCCCTGGCAGCTTTTTTTGCCCGGCACTCCCGGCAATCTTTGGATGCGCTGGCCACCGAACGCGACCTGCCTATGTACACATTGGCCTGACGCGCAACGAACCGCTGTGAATTTGTTGCATTTTTTGCTCACCTGCACCGATGCTGCAGCGCATTTTCTGTTCAGTGCAACGTGTTCACGGTATCCTCTGACCGATACAAAAAGGGGTTCGGGATGTTGACATTTGGTTTTCTTTGGCTGATTTTCGCGTTTGGTGTGGGCATGTTGGCCAAACAGCGAGGGCGCGGCGTGCTGAACTGGTTTTTGATCGGCATCGTCATTTCACCGTTGTTGGGGTTTGCCATCCTCATGATGATGAAAGACCTCGCCCTTGCTGATGCGCTGGACACCGTCACACACGACATGGAACTGACCCACGTCAAATGTGTGCACTGTGCCGAATACGTGCTGCCCGAGGCCTCGGTGTGCCCGTACTGCCGCCGCAACATCACACCTCAGCCCGAGTATGTGCAGCAGCGGATTGCCGAGAAAGTGGCCGAAACCGAAGAAATTCAGGCTGGCAAGCAAGGCAACATGGTCATTGGCATGGGCATCGTGGTGGGCATTTCCGTCATCGCCTGGCTGTCCACGTTCATCAAGTGATGCGAGCCGTGCGCTGACGCTCACGCAAGTCGTCTCTCACCGTTAAAAACCCGGCACCGTTCAAGGTTGCCGGGTTTTTTTGTGTATGGAGCCTACGCACGCCCGCTCGAAATCCACACCCCGATGTGGCTCAACTCGCAGAAAACAAAGGGCAGCGGCGTCGGCGTACCCAGCCCAGCTCAGGACGTTTTGCGTGTGGTGCGCCCACCATTGGGTTTGACGGGTTTCAAACTGGGGCTGCGCGGCGGCAAACCGGTGTGCTGCGTCAGCAGCTGGCCGCGCACGGGCTGCTTGCCCTTCAAACCCAATGCCACACCGGTCACCTTGCCAGGCCCTTGACCCTGCGCCTTGCCTTTGCCCGCTTGAGTACCGGCCATCTGCCCTTTTGCGCCCCCTCCCGGTTGGGCTGCCGTGTGACCAATCAGTGTGTTGTCTGCCCTGCCTGCGCTGGGGGCAACTGGGGTGCTGTTCTTGCGCCGTGCACTCTGGTAGGTGCCATCGGTCAGCGGCTGGAAAGTGGGTATCAGGTGGTGTTTGCCGTTGCCAATCAGGTCGGCACGGCCCATGGCCTTCAGTGCCTCGCGCAGCAGCGGCCAGTTGTTGGGGTCGTGGTAGCGCAAAAACGCCTTGTGCAGGCGGCGGCGCTTTTCGCCCCGCACCACGTCCACGGCCTCGTCAGGGTTTTCTGCCTGGCGGTGGATTTTGCGCAGCGTGTTGCGCCCCGAGTGGTACATGGCCGTGGCCGTGGCCATGGGGCTGGGGTAGAAGGTTTGCACTTGGTCGGCCCGAAAGCCGTTGCGCTTGAGCCAGACCGCCAGGTTCATCATGTCTTCGTCGCTGGTGCCGGGGTGGGCCGCGATGAAGTAGGGAATCAGAAACTGCTTTTTGCCCGCCTCTTCGCTGAACTGTTCAAACATTTTTTTGAACTTGTCGTAGCTGCCGATGCCGGGCTTCATCATTTTGGTCAGCGGCCCGCTTTCGGTGTGCTCGGGCGCAATTTTCAGGTAACCCCCCACGTGGTGCTGCACCAGTTCTTTCACGTACTCGGGGCTTTGCACGGCCAGGTCGTAGCGCAGGCCTGAGCCGATCAGTATCTTTTTGATGCCCTTGAGCGCCCTGCCCCGGCGGTACATCTTGATGAGCGGGCCGTGGTCGGTGGTCAGGTTCTGGCAGATGCCGGGGTACACGCAGCTGGGCTTGCGGCAAGCGGCCTCGATGCTGGGGCTGCGGCAGCCCAGGCGGTACATGTTGGCGGTGGGTCCGCCCAAGTCTGAAATGGTGCCGGTGAAGCCCTTGACCTTGTCGCGGATGTCTTCAATCTCCTGAATGACCGAGTCCTCCGAGCGGCTCTGGATGATGCGCCCCTCGTGCTCGGTGATGGAGCAGAAGGTACAGCCACCGAAGCACCCGCGCATGATGTTGATGGAAAACCGGATCATTTCCCACGCCGGGATTTTGGTCGCACCGTCGTGGCTGCCGTGTTCGTCGGCGTAGCTGGGGTGCGGGCTGCGGGCGTAGGGCAGGCTAAACACCAGGTCCATTTCAGCGGTGGTCAGTGGGATGGGAGGCGGGTTGATCCACACGTCGCGCGCAGTGTGGCCTTCGCCGTGGGCCTGCACCAGCGCACGGGCGTTGCCGGGGTTGGTTTCGAGGTGCAGCACGCGGTTGGCGTGGGCGTACAGCACGGGGTCGCTTTTCACCTGTTCGTAGCTGGGCAGGCGGATGACCGAACGGTCACGCGGCGGCACCTTCACGCCCTTGCCTTGCAGCGCCGGGTTGGGCACAAACATGATGGGCTGGCTCCGCGCCGAGGCCACTGGGGCCAAGCCCGCGTTGCCCTGCATGGTGAGGGTGTCGCCAGGAGTGCCTTGTGTCTTGCCCTTGGCTGTCACTGTGGCCGCTGCTGTTTTGGTTGATGCGAAATCACCAGGCAAGCCACTTGAATTATTCAAGCTTTTTTGGCCTCTACCGCTTTCTGTATCTGGTTTGTCAGCTACAGAATCCGCATTTTCTTCTTCACGGCTGCAGGTGCTGCCCTGGGCGCTGGCTTGCTCCGCCGTGGTCTGGTAGGGGTTGACGTGTGCCTCCACCCGGCCCGGTTCGTCCACCTGGGTGGAGTCGATCTCGAACCAGCCTTTGCCACTGTCATCGTCCGAGCGGCGCACGAACGCGGTGCCACGCACATCAGTGATCTGCTTCACCGGCTCGCGGGCGGCCAGGCGGTGGGCAATGTCAACGATGGCGCGCTCGGCGTTGCCGTACAGCAGCAGGTCGCACTTGGCATCGACCACGATGCTGCGGCGCACTTTGTCGCTCCAGTAGTCGTAGTGGGCAATGCGGCGCAAGCTGCCTTCGATGCCACCCAGCACAATGGGCACCTCGGGAAACGCCTCGCGGCAGCGCTGGCTGTACACGATGGCCGCGCGGTCAGGGCGCTTGCCGCCCACGTCGCCGGGGGTGTAGGCGTCGTCCGAGCGGATTTTGCGGTCCGCCGTGTAGCGGTTGATCATGCTGTCCATGTTCCCAGCGGTCACGCCCCAGAACAGGTTGGGCTTGCCCAGCGCTCGAAAGGCCTCGGCACTGGTCCAGTCGGGCTGGGCAATGATGCCCACGCGAAAGCCCTGTGCTTCCAGCATGCGGCCAATCACGGCCATGCCGAAGCTGGGGTGGTCCACATAGGCGTCGCCCGTCACCAGCACGATGTCGCAGCTGTCCCAGCCCAGTTTCTCCATCTCGGCCCGGCTCATGGGCAAAAACGGGGCCGTGCCGAAACGCGCTGCCCAGTACTTGCGGTAGCTGTTCAGCGGTTTGGCCGCACGGTGGAAAAAAGACACATCGACAGGGGCGTTCATGGCGGGCAGTGTAAGGTTTTGGCCCCGACCCGTGGCTGGTAGGGACAAAGCAAAAGCGCCTGCAGAACCAGCCTGCAGGCGCTTTATGTGTAGCAACCACTGCTTTTACATCAAGCGGTGGAGCCTGTTTCAGTCACATATTTGGCAGGCAAACCTGCTCGCCAATGTGAAGGCGCTCAGGCCTTGGACTTGGCGTAGGTGGCCTGGCCGTCGGTGATTTCCTTGTGGGCTTCTTCGATGCCCACCCAGCCATTGACCTTCACCCACTTGCCTGGCTCCAGGTCTTTGTAGTGCTCGAAGAAGTGTGCAATGTTCTTCAGCACCAGCGGGTTCACATCGTCCATGGTGTTGATGTGGTCGTAGAAAGGCAGGATTTTTTTGGTGGGCACGGCCAGCAACTTGGCGTCTTCACCGCCTTCATCGGTCATTTTGAACATGCCGATGGCACGGCAGGTCACCACCACGCCAGGGGGCAGTGGGAAGGGTGTCAGCACCAGCACGTCAACGGGGTCGCCGTCGCCGCTGATGGTTTGTGGGATGTAGCCGTAGTTGCAAGGGTAGGCCATGGCCGTGCCCATGAAACGGTCCACAAACAGGGCACCGGACTCTTTGTCCACCTCGTACTTCACGGGGTCGGAATTGGCCGAAATTTCAATGATGACGTTGAAGACTTCAGGTGCCTTGGTGCCGGGGGTGACGTTGTTCAATGACATGGTGTGTACACAGAAAGTGAAGAAAGAAAACCAGTGGTGGCCCGCGTGCCCAGCACACGAACCCAGCGCAACAGTGTATTGGCACAGATTTTACTGATGGCAGGCTGACAGCCCGCGCAGCGACCGTGCAAGTGGCGGCGAGCGCACCACGGCAGTGCAAAAGGCGCCCGATGCACGTGCTAAACAGGCGGACAGACCCGTGCGCTGGCCGTCAGGTTCGGTGCTGCGGTGCTGACTTAAGATGCCTGCCACATACTTCTGCTTGCTGGCACCCACGGGGCAGCAAGCCACGTTGGGACCGATATGCACCTCTCTCATCCAGCCCTGAACGCCCCCCCTGCCCCGCACACCCAGCCACCCCGCAGCGCGTGGCAAACGCTGCGGTGCCTGGGC
>JAVBXK010000139.1 GCA_030824555.1 bacterium | reverse complement strand
CTGCGCCCCAAACCCCCACTGCCGCCACAACCGATGTGCACACGATTGCCGACGTGGCGCGCGAAACAGGTATCCAGAAAGACACGCTGCGGGTCTGGGAGCGCCGCTACGGCTTCCCGGTGCCTTCGCGCGATGCCGCTGGCGAGCGCCGCTACGGGACCGATCAGCTCAGCCGCCTGCGGCAAATCAAACGCCTGCTCGACGCGGGCCACCGGCCCGGTGGTGTGGTGGCCTTGCCGCCCGAGGGGCTGGCGCAACGCGTCCAGGCCTTGTCTGACGGGGTGCAGGCTGTGCGGCCAGCGCGGTCAGGGGCACGGGTGGCCACGCGCGAACAGGCCCGTGACGTGCCTGCCCCCGACAGGGGCAACTGGATGACCTGGGTGCGCGAAGGCGCGGTCGATGCCCTGCACCAGGCCCTGGGGCAGCACGCCCTGAAGCACGGGCTGGTTCAAACGGTGGACGGCCTGCTGGGCCCACTGGGCCATGCCGTGGGCGAGGCCTGGCTGGCAGGCGACATCACGGTTTACCAGGAACACCTGTATTCAGATGCCGTTCAACGCTTTCTGCAAGAGGCCGTGAGCGCGGCCGACCGCCAGCACCCGGCACCCCGCACGGCACCGCGCGTGCTGTTGACCACCCTGCCGGGCGAGCATCACACCCTGGGCCTGCTGATGGCCGAGTGCATGCTGGCGCTGGAAGGGTGCGAGCGCCGCTCGCTCGGGCGCGACACCCCGCTGGCCGATGTGGTGCAGGCCGTCGGCCAGTGGCAAATGGACGCGGTGGCGTTGAGCGTCATCGCGCCGCCTTCTGCCGCTGCCGTGTGGGCTGCGCTGAGCCAGCTGCGTGAGGCACTGCCGTCACAGGTGGCCATTTGGGTGGGGGGTGCATCGCCCAGCCTCAGGCGGCGACAGGTGCCCGCAGGCATCTGTGTGATGCAGACGGTGGAGGCGCTGGCACAGCAGGTGCAACGCTGGCGTGAGCAGCAGGTGCGCCTGCCCGCCAAAGGCCCGGAGTAGAGTACGCCCGTCGTTTTCATGACGCATGCCTGCGCGCACAGGCATGCTTTCCCGGGAATCCATGATGTCGCTGATGTCGAGCTTGAAATTCCGCCTGGCCGCCAGCCTGGGCGTGCTGGCGCTGCTGAGTGCCTTGTTGCTCAGCCAGTACGCCAGCCATCCAGCCGCCACCAGATCGAGCGCGACCAGAGCGCCCTGTTGCTGAACATGGCATTGCGCATGACCTCGCAGTTTGCGCAGGACATGAGCACCCGCGCCAACGAGTTGCGGTTTCTGGCCGGGCACGACCGCATCCGCGACCCCGGTTACCCCCATGAACGCAAGCGCGCCATTTTCGAGCGTGTGCGCCAGGCCTATCCGTTCTACGCCTGGGTGGGCATGGCCGACCTGGACGGCAACATCGTCGCGGGAACCGATGGTCTGCTGGAAGGCAAAAGCGTGGCCCAGCGCGACTGGTTCCTGAAAGGACGGCAAGGCCTGCACTTCGGCGATGCCCACGACGCCTTCCTGCTGGCCCAGTTGTTGCCCAAACCCAAATGGGACGACCTGCCCTTGCGGTTGGTGGATGTGTCGGCCCCGGTGCACGACGCAGACGGCAAGCTGATCGGGGTCATTTGCGGGCATTTGAGCCTGGACTGGGCGTTCGACGTCCGCGAGTCCATGCTCGATCAACTGGACCGCGACAGCCTGGACCTGGTGGTGCTGAACCGCGAGGGCAAAGTGTTGATGGGCACCCCGGCGCTGCCCTCGCTGAAGGTGGACCTGGCCTCGTTGCGCACGTATCAGGATTTGCAAACCTCCCCAAGCCAGGTGGCCGTGGAAACCTGGCCGGATGGGCTGCGTTACCTGACGGCTGCCGTGCGCGAAAGTGGTTTCCGCGACTACCCAGGCATGGGCTGGGTGGTGGTGGCCCGCCACAGCGAAACGGCTGCCTTTGCGCCCGCAGATGCGTTGTCGCGCCAGATTCTGTGGGGCGGGGTGGTGGCTGCGGCGTTGTTCATTGCCTTGCTGCTGTTGCTGTTGGCGCGGCAATTGGGGCCGCTTGAAAAAATTGCGACCGCAGCGCGGCGCATACGTGAAGAAGGTGGCGCGGTGGACATCCCCACGGTGAAGGGGCGGGGCGAGTTGGCGGTGTTTGCCCGGTCATTGATCGACCTGGCCACCACGCTGCACGCCCAGAACGACGCCTTGCGTTTGGCCAGCCGGGTGTTCAATGAAAGCGGCCAGGGCATCCTGATTGCCGACGCGTCGGTGCGCATCGTCAGTGTGAACGCCGCGTTCACCCGCATTTCGGGCTACAGCGAGGCAGAGGCGTTGGGCAAGTCGCCTTCGTTCCTGGCTTCCGGGCGGCAGGACGCGGCTTTTTACCGGGACATGTGGGCCAGCATCCGGCGCGACGGTGTCTGGCATGGCGAAATCTGGAACCGCACCAAAGACGGCAAAGTGTTCCCCGAATGGCTGACCATCAACACCCTGACCGATGCGGCCGGTGAGGTCACCCACTACATCGGCATTTTTGACGACATCACCGAGAAAAAAGACTACGAGCGCCGCCTGGTTTACCTGGCCAACTACGACAGCCTGACCGACCTGCCCAACCGCAACCTGATGCAAAGCGACATGCAGCGCATGTTGAAACAGGCCGACCTTGACGGCTCCGCACTCTGCCTGATGTTCATCGACCTGGACCGCTTCAAGCACATCAACGACACACTCGGTCACCCCGTGGGTGACAGGGTGCTGCAAGCCGTTGCGCAACGCTTCAAGGCTGAACTGGACAGCGATATTTTGTTGTCGCGCTGGGGCGGAGACGAGTTCGTGGTGGTACTGCCGCAATCCACGGCCGAACAGGCGGTGACCGTGGCCGAGCGCTTAACGGCCTGCCTGCAGCAGGCATTCGATGTGGAGGGCGGGCACTACCACATCAGCATGAGTGCGGGCATTGCCCGCTACCCGAGCGACGCCGATTCAGTTGCGCAATTGCTGCGCTGTGCCGACACCGCCATGTACCGGGCCAAGCGCGATGGGGCCAACCGCGTCAGGGTGTATCACCCCAGCATGAACGCCGGTGTGGAGCACTTTCTGGTGGTGGACAACGCGCTGCGCCAGGCCTTGCAGCAGGGCGGGCAAGGCCTGAGCATGGCGTACCAGCCGCAGTTCAGCGCCGATGGTGCCCAGGTGGTGGGTGTGGAAGCCCTGGTGCGCTGGCTGCACCCCGAGCTGGGGCAGGTCAGCCCGGCCGATTTCATCCCCATTGCCGAGGACTCGGGCCAGATCATCGCGCTGGGCAAGTGGATTCTGGAAGAGGTGATGCGCGATTGCCAGGCCTTGCGCCAGGCAGGTTGCGCCAGCGTGCCCGTGGCGGTGAACTGCTCGTCCATTCAGTTGCGCGACGCGTCATTTGCCGACACGCTGCACGCCATTTGCCTGGCAGGCCACATGGCACCGGCTCACCTGGTGATCGAAGTGACCGAGTCGGCCATCATGGCGGACGAAGTGCGGGTCATGGCCACGCTGGCACGGCTGAAGGCGCTGGGCCACCGCATTTCGATGGACGACTTCGGCACCGGTTATTCGTGCCTGAGCTACATCCAGAAAATCCACCCCGCCGAGCTGAAAGTCGACCAAGGCTTCGTGAGCAAGATGCTGGACGATGCCGACAGCCGCCACATCATCTCGTTCACGGTCGGTCTGGCCGCCAGCATGGGCATCGACGTGGTGGCCGAAGGGGTTGAGCTGGAGGCGCAACGCGCAGCCTTGCAGGCCATGGGCCCCATCACGATGCAGGGCTATCTGTTGGGCAGGCCCATGCCCATGGCACAGCTGGTGGAGCTGCTGCTGCCAGCTCCGTAACAGGCTGAGCGCGGGCCTGTTTGTGGCGCTGAGGCGGCTGCGTTCGTCGGCTATTTTCAGCCCCAGGATCTTGTCAGCAGCTCATCCAACGCATCGGCAATGACCTGCCCTTGGTCGGCGAGCGTTCCCACACATTCGCCCAGCTGGTCCAGCGCCACAGACACCATGTCCAGTGGGTGTAGCACCACATCGATGCCCTGCAACTGAAACGCGGGATTCATGCGCGAGCCCACCGTGGGCGTGTTGCCCGGCAATGCACTGCGGCGCACCAACGGCACCACCATGCGCCTGCGGTAGCGGTCAAACTGGGCAGACTGCACCAGCACGACAAAGGGTATGGACTCGCGCAACGTCCCCTTGTTGCGATGCACATCGAACTGTGCCATCAGAGTGTGGTGTGTTCGTCTGCAAACGAACCCACCGCCGCATGCACAGCATTCCAGTCGGTCGCGCAGGTATCGGCCAACTGCTGGCGGCTGCGCTGGGCCTGTTGTTGACTGGTCACAAAGTCCGCCAGCAGCGCTTCCATGGTGGCGGACAGATTGCTGGTGTAGGCCTTGGCCTGTGTCACCAAGGCCTCGTTCAAGGTCAGGTTGACCGGGCGTTTGCGCGATGGCTCGATTGCGACTGGCATGGGATACCCCTGAAAATGCAGTATGCGCACATTATGCGCATGCATCAAACGCCTGCATCAGGCGCAGCCTGAACTGAAAGGAGCGGGCCGTTTCTCTTTCAGCGCGCGGCATGCCGACTTGCCAACCTCCCGACCTGCTGATGTCCGCGCTCAGTCAGCTCACGCCTGCGTCAATACCGCCAGCGCAGCCATGCCCACCGGCGACTCCGCCAGCCAAGGCAACGCGTAGGTGCGTTGGGCCAGCCCCTGGGCAATGCGGTCGGTTTGCTGTTGTTCACCCACCAGCCGGGCTTGCAGCAGCGGGTCCACCGTGCCGGTGGCGGCCAGGCTTTTGTTGATGACCCAGGCCCACGGCTCGATGTGGGCGCGCCGCAGGTCGTCTTGCAGGGCGGCGGCCTGGGTCACGGGCGTGGTTTCGGGCAGGGTGACCAGCAGCACCTTGGTGGTGTCGGGGTCTTGCAGGCGCATCAGCGGGGTCACGATGTGCTTGGCGTTGGCCATACCTGCGTACTGCTGCGTCATTTGCCGGTGGTAGGCGCCGGTGGCATCCATCAGCAGCAGGCTGTGGCCGGTGGGCGCGGTGTCCAGCACCACGAAGGCGCTGCGTGCCTCGTTCACCACGCGGCTGAAGGCGTGGAACACGGCCACCTCTTCGGTACAGGGCGACTGCAGGTCTTCCAGCAGCAGGGCCTTGCCGTCGGCGTCCAGGTTCTTGCCTTTGCTGGCCATGATCTTGGCAATGTAGGCCTGGGTTTCGGCCACGGGGTCGATGCGGTCCACCTTCAGGCCGGGCAGCTCGCCCGCCAGCGTCTGGCTGACGTGGGCCGCCGGGTCGGTGGTGGTCAGGTGCACGCTGTGGCCGCGCTGCACCAGGCCCACGGCCAGCGCGGCGGCAATGGTGGTTTTGCCCACGCCGCCTTTGCCCATCACCATGATGAGCCCGTGCCCGGCGGTGGCCAGCTCGTCTGTCAGCTGGGCCAGTGTGGCAGCGGGTGGCGTGGTTGCAGGCGGTGTGCGCGCAGCAGATTCCAAGCCTTTTTGTGCTCCACCGCTTTCCTGTATTGACTTGTCAGCTATACCCAGCAAGGCCCGTAACGCAGGCAACCCCACGGTGTTGAAGGCGCGCAGCGGCACCTCGTCGCGGGGCAAAGCGGCCAGTGCGTCGGGCAGATGGGCCATGGCCTCGCGGCCCAGGGCTTCAATGGCGTTGGCTGCCGCGTCGTCGGGCTGGCTGGCATGGAACACGCCGTTGATGACCAGGCGCTGGTTGCCCAGGCCCAGCAGCCGCAACTCATCAGACGTGCGGGCCGCCTCCTGCATGGGGCGCGGGTCGGGGCGGGTGACCAGCACCACGGTGGTGAGCGCCGGGTTGCTCAGCGCAGCCAGCGCGGCGTTGAAGCGGGCCTCTTGCATCTTCAGTCCCGAGTGGGGCCCCAGGCATGAGGCACCCCGGTCGTTGTCAGCCAAAAAGCCGCTCCACGCCTTGGGCAGGCTGAGCAGGCGCAGCGTGTGGCCGGTGGGCGCGGTGTCAAACACCACATGGTCGTGGGCCGATGTGTGCACGCTCCCTGCGCAGGCCGTGGCGCAGGGTGTAGAGCCATCTTTGGGTGCAGCCGCATCACCGGCCAGCAGCGCGGCAAATTCGTCAAACGCCGCAATTTCGGTGGTGCACGCGCCCGACAGTTGTTCGCGCACGGTGGTGCGTTCGTCTTCCGATGCATCGGCGGCCAGTTGCGCCAGCACGCGCTGGCGGTAGGCCTCGGCGGCGGCATCGGGGTCGATGTTCAGCACCTGCAAACCCGGCACACCGGGCACGTCCACGGGTTGGTTGCTGAGCTCAATGCCCAGCATGTCGTCAAGGTTGGACGCCGCGTCGGTGCTGACCAGCAGCACGCGCCGCCCCGCATCGGCCAGCGCAATGGCTGTGGCGGTGGAGAGCGACGTTTTGCCCACCCCGCCCTTGCCCGTGAAGAACAGGAAGCGCGTGGGGGCGGTGGCAAAGCCGGGCAGTGTGGGCGTGTTCATGCCGTCAGCATGGCACAACGGCTGGCAATGGGTCAAATCGGGTAGGGGTGCTCCCCTACACTGTGCCCGGGAGGAAACGAAACGTCATGGAACGTGTTGCACAGCTTTTGAATCCAGCGCACGAAACGCATTCGTTCCGCAGGGCACTGGTCAGCCTGTGGGGGCTTGCATCAGACGATCGACGGCTCAATGACTGGGAGCAAGCCGAAAACGAAACGACCATTGCCCCGTTCGTTGCGAGCATCCTTGATGCCTTGGGGCAAGAAGAGCCGATTGATGTGGAAATTATTCGTGCCCACCCCTTGGCGCTTATTCGGGCGCTCGATGACTATCTGGCGAGCATCCGACTGCCTTCGTCCCAATGTTCGTCCGCCAGCCGAACTGAATATGCATTCGAAGAAGATGGCAAAAGCCATTGGCTCGTTCCTGTGCCCCTTGCTGCGCGGCGGCTTGCAAGGATGAATCGCCAGTCCGCTCGATTGGCAAGGTGGTTTCATCATCACGCCGTGCTGCCATGTTGCACCGCCCACGGCATCGAAGTCACCTGTGCGCAGTCACGCTCTGATTTACATGTCTGTCTTGAGACGTTGGCAGACTCGGAAGACGGAAGGCTCAATGTCTGGATTGCCCATTTTGATGACGGGGCCGATGTGGTCTGGGATCGAACCAGCAGCCCCGTCGGCAACTGGCGCACGCAATCGGTAGAGCCTCAGGATGCCAGGCAAGCATCGATGGTCAAGACGCTGCAACAGGCGGCAAGTGCGGGCGCACACGTGGTGGTGTTTCCCGAATTTACGCTCGATTTGCTGCACAAAGAGCAACTCCGGGCGCACCTCAGAAAAACGCCCAGCAGCGTTCAGATGGTGGTGGCTGGCGCCTTCCATGTCGAAGAAATGGAGGCGGCCGGACCCGCCACATTCAACATTTCTCCCGTTTTATCGGGTAACGGCAGCTTGCTTTTTGCACACCGCAAGCTGCGCCTGTTCGGAAGCAAGGACGACGGCACCGAGTTTGCCCAGGTCGGCAACCAGCTGCATGTGCTGGTCACCCCCATCGGCTGCATGACCGTGCTGATCTGCAAGGACTTCATGGACGAAGACCGCCGGGTCAACAACCTGTTGGCAGAGGTGCCGGTCGATTGGGTCTGGGTACCCAGTTACGGCAATGACACCACCCTCAAAGGGCACAAAGCACGTGCCAAAAAGTTGGCCACCGTTACCAGCGGTACATCGTGTGCAGTGGCCCAAACACAAAACACCGCGACGGGAAAACCCGGAGACATGCTGCCCCCGCTTCCCGGCTTTGGCCATGCTGCTGGTGAAGCCGTAGAACGCAATGTCTCGATCACCGGTGGTTTGATCGATTTTGGGCTCGACACTCAGCCGTTGCCGAGCAAGCCCATTCGCCCCACGCTCACACGGGTGAAGTGATCAACCGTTCAAGGTGTTGCCCAAGCCCATCTTCTTCATATGCATATAAACAAACCTAAATCAAATTACACTCTTTAGCCAAACAGTTTATATTGGTTTAATCATGAGCTGGCTCCACCACCACCCTGACGACCTCGTCGAGCGCTTTGAGCCTGCCGAGGCTTTGGCACAGCTGCGGCAGCAAGCCACGTTGACGCCAGAACAGCTTCCCAAGCTCGACGTGTACCTCCACCACTGGACCTTGGTGGTGTTGCAACGTGCAGACGACCCGGATGGCGTGCAGGAAGTGCTGACCCTCTGCGAAATTGCCAGCGATCTCACCCCCGCCAGTTCCGAAGGCAGCACCATGCGCCAGCGATGGAGCGGTTTTCAGGACTTGCTCGAAGGCAAACGCCGCACCTTGCGGTTGCGTGCCAGCAGTGCCGCAGTGCCCATGCAGCTCAAACAACAAGACACCATCTTGCAAATCATCACGCAGGCCGAAGGCGGTCGTGTCAAGCAGCTCGATCTGGTCGAGCGCTTGCAGCTCAGCAAAGGTCGGGTCAGCCAGATACTGGGCGTGCTGGAGTCGCGCGCGCTCATCACCCGCCAGCGCCAAGGCAAGGAAAGCTGGGTCAGCTTGGCCCAGCCCGGCGCAGCACCGTTGTCGCCGGTACAACCCCATGTGCCCGTGCCCACCACTGCGGTCTCGCACATCGGTGCGAACGTATTCGCCCTTCGAAAAGCCGCCTGACAAGGACTCCCCAGTGCGCCCAGCCGTCATCAGCTTCTACAGCTACAAAGGCGGCGTTGGCCGCACCCTGCTTGCCGCCAACATGGCGGTTGCTCTCGCCCGCGAAGGCAAAACCCTGTTGTGGGACATGGACGTTGAAGCGCCTGGCCTTCACAACATCCAGGCGCTGCGCAACAAAGGGGCCATCCAAGCTGGGTTTTTCGACTGGCTGCTGGAGTGGCAGAAAAACAAGCTGCGTCCCCCTGGCCCACAAGACCTGGGCCGCTTCACCAAGCTGCTGCAGGCCACGCCCTTTACTCAACTGTTCATCCTGCCCGCACACGGCGACGAGGCCGATGCTGCATCGCTGTACTTTGGCATTGATTGGGCACACCTGCTGGGTGGCAACCCCCCACTTGGGCGCGACGTGTTCAACGAGCTGTTTGAACATTTGGGGCGTGAAGGTTTCAGGCACGTATTGATCGACACCCGCACCGGGCTGACCGACCTGGGCGCACTGTTGGCGGGCGCTTTGCCAGATGCCACCGTTTTAGTGGGCGGTTACGGTCGCCAAAACCTCATGGGCCTGGGCCGTGTGTACAACGCGCTGTCTGCGCTGGACCGAACCATCCGTCCCAGCAACACCGACTTGCGCCTGTTTCCCGTGGCCTCGCCCATTCCGCAGGATGACACCGCCAAAGTCGCGACAGGCCGTCAACTGTGGGGCCAGTCTTTTGGCATACCCGACCTCGCCTCCGTGCGCGAAGTCCGCTATGACACCACGTTGCCCTTCAGCGAAGACTTGCTCATCACCCAGGGTGAGCGTGAAGTGGCCAAAGACTACGAGCGCATCTACCGCGACCTTTCGGAGTTCACAGGCACCCTGTTTGCTACTGAGGCCGCTGAACAAGCCGCGCAAGACGCCCGCCCAGACATTTTTGACCGCGACCCGTCTGACCCGCGCTCGTCGCGCGCGGCCCAAGGCAAACGTTTTGAAGACCGTGTGGCTGACCTGCTGCGCCTGCTGGGCTACAGCGTGGAGCGTGAACAACTGATTGGCCCCGACCGGGTGGACCTGCTGGCCCGCATCGAGTCAGGCCTGGACACACTCACCTATTTTGTGGAGTGCAAAGACCACAAAGCAGCTGTATCAAAAGAGGTGGTGGACTTGTTGGGGCTTTGGTTGCGCAAACCGGCTGCCCAGGCTCTGCACGCACGCGGCATGGTAGTGGCCAACGCCTTTTCGCCTGCCGCACTCAGCAGCGCCAAAGACCTGGGCATCACCACAGCCTCCCCGCAAGACCTGGAGCGCCGCCTGCTGGACTTCGACAAATACCTGTTCCAGCGGGTGGCCAATTTCGAACAAATGCCACTGGCCACCAGCTATGTGACCCAGCGTACCCAGCCAGAGCGCATTCGCGTATCCAGCGCCCGCGATAACCCAGCGGGCAGCACGGCTGCAGGCACCACGACCACCATCGAAGACTTGGTGGTCCACGGTCTGGCCTGGGCGCAAGGCCGCGACAGCCGCCTGTGGGTGTTGCTGGGCGACTACGGCACCGGTAAAACAGCCTTCACCGAAAAGCTGGCCTACGAGTTGGCCAAACGCGCCATGGCCGATGGCGCAGCACCCGTGCCGTTGCGCGTCAGTCTGCGCGACTTCCCCAACAAAGTGAAGCTGGAAGACCTGCTGGCCGAGCGTTGGCTGCAAGCCACCGGCCAGCGCAAAGACCCGCGCGTGCTGCTGCACCTGATCCAGCGCGGCCGCATCGTGCTGATTTTTGATGCCTTTGACGAAATGGGCATTGCAACCGCTGGGCGCAGCGTGGTTGACCAGTTTCGCATGCTGGTGGGCATCACAGCCAACCCCGGCGACACCGCCACGGGCAACCGTGTGCTCATCACCTGCCGCGAACAGTTTTTCAAAGACCATGGCGATGCCGTCAAAGCCGCCAGCGGCGAACAAGACCGCATACCGGCTTCGCCCTTGCAAGACGTTGCCCAGAGGTTTGACGGAGCCATCCACACCGTGGCTACATTCACGCCCACGCAGGTACAACAGTTTCTGGTGCAGCGGCTGGGCAAAGCCAAGGGGGGCGAAGCACTTGAGTTCCTGAAGCAGCACCGCATGATGGAGCTGGGTGACCGGCCCCAGTTGCTTGACATCATCATTGCCAGCTTGCCCGCTTTGAAAGAGCGCCAAGCACGCAGTGGCGAAGCACTGAGCACCGGCGCGCTGTACCAGATTTACACCAACAAATGGCTGGGAGATGAGGGGGTCAGGCCGGTAGAGCGCCAAAGCACCACCGACATGCTGCGCAGCGTGCTAGAAGAATTGGCCCTGCTGCTGTGGCAGCGCGTGGGCAACCGCATCCACTACGGCGACCTGTTTGCACTGGTGAAGCAGCGGGTGGACCTGCGCGGCCAGCTCGACCCCAACCAGCTTGACGTGGAGCTGCGCACCGCCGCTTTTTTGTCGCGCACGCCCGATGGGTTGTATGGCTTTTCGCACCGCAGTTTTTTGGAGTTTTTTTTGGCCCGGCGCATCGAGCGCTCGGTGTGCTGCCCCGAATCGGGCGACGTGGCCGATGCATTGAACATCCCCCGCCTGTCCAGCGAAACCACCAGCTTTTTGCATGACCTGGTGTCTGTTACCGACCCCACCCGCCGCCAGGGCATGCAACAGGCCATCAGCGGCTTGCTGCAAGCACAGCGGTCAGAAGCTGCCCCCGCTGCCGCCCGGGTCAATGCACTGTGGCTGGGCTACCGTTGCGCCTGCCTTGAAACAAGCAGCCTACTTCAGGCACAGCAAACTATGGCAGCCTGGATTCCCGAAGGCGCAAACCTCGCCGGTTTGGACTTGAGCGAAATGCCGCTCCAGTTTCTGGCCGCACCGCGTGCTGACCTGCGCCACAGCAACCTCAGCCGCAGCGGCTTGTCGGGTGCCCGTTTGCAGAGTGCCCAGCTTGCACATGCCGACATGCGGCACGCAGACCTGATGGGCACCCACCTGCAAAACGCCCAGCTGCAAGGTGTTGATGCGAGCGATGTGGTGGCCTCGCAGGTTGACCTGCGTGGGGCCAATGCCAGGGGGTCCATCTGGCTCAATGCCCAGCTGCAAGGGGCACTCCTAGAAGGTTGTGACCTCACCCAAGCCGATGTGCGCGCAGCCCATTTGGTCGCTTGCCAGGGCGCACCCTTGTTGGACCAAACCCGTACCCACGGCCTGACTGCGCGCCACGCCACGGGCTGGCCCGCCAGCACAGAGGTGTTGACGAAGCCGACTTTGCGCCAGGTGGCCCTGGCCCCGGATGCTGCCCACGTGGGTGGTGTCAATAGCGTGGCCTACAGCCCCGATGGTCGCCACGTAGCCAGCGGTGGCGATGACGGCACGCTGCGCCTGTGGGATGCCGCCACTGGCCAAGTCTTGCGGGTGATGGGGGGGCACGCAGAATGGGTTCTAAACGTGGCGTTCAGCCCAGATGGCCGTCACATCGCCAGCGGTGGCTTGGATGGCACGCTGCGCCTGTGGGATGCTGCCACTGGCCAAACCTTGCGGGTGATGGAGGGGCACGCAGAATTGACTGAAGGCGTGGCCTTCAGCCCCGATGGCTGCCACATCATTTGTGGTGGCAGTGGCGGCACACTGCGCCAGTGGGATGCCGCTACAGGCCAGGCCCTGCGGGCATTTGCGGGGCACAAAAACTCGGTTAACAGCGTGGCCTACAGCCCCGATGGCCGTTGCATTGCCAGCGGTAGCGATGACGGCACGCTGCGCCTGTGGGATGCCGCCACCGGCCAAGCCCTGCGGGTGATGGAGGGACACAAGAATTGGGTTAACAGCGTGGCCTTCAGCCCCGATGGCCGCTACATTGCCAGCGGTGGCGATGACGGCACGCTGCGCTTGTGGGATGCAGCCACCGGCCAGGCCCTGCGGGTGCTGGAGGGGCACAAAAGCGCGGTTCACAGCGTGGCGTTCAACCGTGATGGCCGTCACATCGCTAGCGGTGGCTTGGATGGCACGCTGCGCCTGTGGGACACCGCGACCGGCCAAGCCTTGCGGGTGGTGGAGGGGAACAAGTACGCTGTTCAAAGCGTGGCCTTCAGCCCTGACGGCCGCCACATCGTCAGTGGTGGCAGTGACGGCACGCTGCACCTCTGGGATGCCGCCACCGGCGAGGTCCTGCGGGTGATGGAGGGGCACACAGAATGGGTTCGCAGCGTGGCTTTCAGCCCCGATGGCCGCCACATCATTAGTGGTGGAAGCGGCGACACATTGCACCTGTGGGACACCAGAACCGGCCAACCCGTGCGGGTGATTGTGGGGCAAAGCTGGATACAAAGCGTGGCTTTCAGCCCCGACGGCCGCCACATCGCCAGTGGTGGCATGGCTGGCACGCCGCGACTGTGGGATGCCACCACTGCTCAATCCCTGCGGGTGATGGAGGGGCACAAGGGCTGGGTTCACAGCGTGGCCTTCAGCCCCGATGGCTGCCACATCGCCAGCGGTGGCGATGACGGTACGCTGCGCCTGTGGGATATCGCTACCGGCCAGGCCGTTCGGGTGATGGAGGGGCACAAAAACGCGATTCAAAGCGTGGCTTTCAGCCCCGATGGCCGTCACATCGCCAGCGGTGGCAATGACGGCACATTGCGTCTGTGGGACGCCGCCACAGGCCAATCCCTGCGGGTGATGGAGGGGCACAAGAGCTGGGTTCAAAGCGTCGTCTTCAGCCCCGATGGCCGCCACATCGCCAGCGGTGGCATGGGCGGCACACTGTGCCTGTGGGATGCCTCCACTGGCCTAGTTGTGCGGGTGATGGAGGGACACAAAAATCGGGTTTTGAGCGTGGCCTTCAGCCCCGATGGCCGTCACATCGCCAGTGGTGGCTTGGGCGGCGCACTGTGCCTGTGGGATGTGGCCACCGGCCAAGCTGTGCGGATGCTGGATGGCTGCATAAGCACAATTAACAGCGTGGCCTTCAGCCCCGATGGCCGCCACATCGCCAGCGGTGGTAGTGACGGCACGCTGCGCCTGTGGGATGCCTTTGCGCAGACACAACCGGAGCTGTTGCGCATGCGCTGCGGTGAACACTTTATGGGCATGCAAGCCATGCTGGCCCCCAACCAAGTGAACAACTGGGTCACGCTGGACTTTCGCCAAGACCCGCGTGGCCTGTGGAGCGGCGAAGGTGCGGTGGTGGACACCGTGCGGTATGTGGATGCCACCGAAGAGCCCCAACCTTGGCCCTGGATACCTCGGTACTGGCGCGCCAGCGACGTGCCCGAGCTGCACGCCCCCACCGTTGGCCCGGCCAAACCGGCCAAACCGGCCAAACCGGCCAGCCGCAAACCCGCGTCACCCCGAAAACGGGCCACGCCCCAGTCCAAGGCATAGTGGTGGTGCCAGTGGTGCACGATGCACCGCCCAAATCGGCCCTGCGCACGGCCCACTCCCAAGCGCAGTTTCGTGTGGCATGCCCAACCGCGTCGCCTCTTCCCCTCATGTATCAAGCCCGGTGGACGTGCCCGGTGCCTATTGCGCGGCAGTCAAACGGCCAATCGCTGCCACAGGCGTACAGCTGCTGATCCAGAAGCTATTCGTCACGTGCCGCCCGGTTTCTACAATCCACACCCATGAACACCGTAGCCCACTCTGCCGCCCAGCCTGCTGCCCACCCTGTCGCATACACCCGCGCCCAAGCCCTGCCCGCCACACTAAGCCAACGCATCGTCATCCTCGACGGGGCCATGGGCACCATGATCCAGCGCTTCAAGTTGAACGAAGCGCAGTACCGGGGTGAGCGCTTCAAAGACTTTCACAAGGACGTGAAAGGCAACAACGAGTTGCTGAGCCTGACCCGCCCTGACGTGATTGCCGACATTCACGAGCGTTACCTGGCCGCCGGTGCCGACCTGATCGAAACCAACACCTTCGGCGCCACCACGGTGGCGCAAGACGACTACGACATGGCCCACCTGGCGCGCGAGATGAACGTGGCCTCGGCCCGCATCGCCCGCGCCGCGTGCGACAAGTTCTCCACGCCCGACCACCCCCGTTACGTGGCAGGCGCCCTGGGCCCCACGCCCAAAACCGCCAGCATCAGCCCCGATGTGAACGACCCCGGCGCGCGCAACGTCACGTTCGAGCAACTGCGCGCTGCCTACTACGAGCAGATCGACGGCCTGGTGGAAGGCGGGGCCGACGTGCTGCTGGTGGAAACCATTTTTGACACGCTCAACGCCAAAGCCGCGCTGTTTGCCATTGAAGAGTTTTTTGACACCACCGGCCACCGGCTGCCGGTCATCATCAGTGGCACGGTCACCGACGCGTCTGGCCGCATCCTGAGCGGGCAGACTGTGACCGCCTTCTGGGCCAGCGTGCGCCACATCAAACCGTTGGCCATTGGGCTGAACTGCGCACTGGGTGCCACGCTGATGCGCCCCTACATTCAGGAGCTGGCCAAGGCCGCGCCCGACACCTTCATCAGCTGCTACCCCAACGCCGGTCTGCCCAACCCCATGAGCGACACCGGCTTTGACGAAACGCCCGACGTGACCAGCCGCCTGGTGCACGAATTCGCGGCCGAGGGGCTGGTGAACATCGTGGGGGGCTGCTGCGGCACCACGCCTGACCACATTGCAGCCATTGCCAATGCGGTGAAGCCCGAGGCACCACGGGCTGCGGGCAAGCTGTTTTACCCGGCAGAGGCGTGATGCGTTGGCATGGCAATGCAACTGCATTACCATGCTGACCTGACCCTTTGTGACAGGAGCGCCGCCATGCCCGCCACCCTCGCCGTTGAATCCACGCTGACTGATCGCTACCAAACCACGGTGCCTGAAACCGTGCGCCGCGCGCTGGGCTTGGGCAAGCGTGACAAGCTTCACTACACCATCCGCCCCAGTGGCGAAGTGGTGTTGTCGCGTGCCGAGGCCCCCGAGGCTGACGATCCTGTGCTGGGCGAGTTCCTGGGGTTTTTGGCCCGCGACATGGCAGCCCACCCCGAACGGTTGCAAGCTATCGATGCCAGCTGGGTGCAGCGCCTGCGGTCGCTGACGGGGGATGTCGAAGTCAATCTGGATGCGGCCTTGTCGGCGGACGATGAATGACTGCGAGCAAGTCCGTGCCCCTGGTCATCCATGGCTGGACGGTGTTTGCCCACCCGCTGTTTCTGGCTCAACTTGAGACCTTGGTCAGCCAAGTCGAAGCGGCCAGGCAAAAAGACCCTGCCGGGTACGTGAAAAAGAACGCCAGCAAGCGGCTGGCCGCGATCGTCAAGCTGGCGTTCGACACCGTTCCACAAGACCCGACATGGCCCGAGTACCGCCAGGGCCACACACTGGGTGACGCGCACACGCACTGGTTGCGGGCCAAATTTTTCCAGCAGTACCGGCTGTTTTTCCGCTTCCACGCACCAGCCAAGGTGATTGTGTTTGCCTGGCTCAACGACGAAGACAGCAAACGGGCCTACGACAGCAGCAGCGATGCCTACAAGGTGTTTCGCAAAATGCTTGAAAGTGGCCATCCGCCCGATGACTGGGGCCAGTTGCTGGCAGAGGCCCGTGCCGACGGGTTGCGCCTGCAGGCGTTGGCTGCCAGACCCCTGTGATGCATTGAAAGACCTCGCTTGAACCCGAACAACCCATCCGTCGTTGCCCAGCCCGAAACCACTTTGCAACGAGACGCCCAAAAACTCGAAAAACGCCTGCTGCGCCAGGTGGGCCAGGCCGTGGCCGACTTCGCACTCATTGAACCCGGCGACAAGGTCATGGTGTGTGTGTCGGGCGGCAAAGACAGCTACGGCATGCTCGACATGCTCATGCGCTACCAGCGCCTGCACGGTGCACCACGCTTCGAGCTGGTGGCCGTCAACCTGGACCAGAAGCAACCGGGTTTTCCGGCACATGTGTTGCCCGAGTACCTGGCCAAGCTGGGCGTGCCGTTTCACATTGAAACCAAAGACACCTACAGCGTCGTCAAGCAGCAGGTGCCCGAGGGCAAAACCATGTGCAGCCTGTGCAGCCGCCTGCGCCGGGGCATCCTGCACCGGGTGGCGACCGAGCTGGGTTGCAACAAGATCGCGCTGGGTCACCACCGCGACGACATGTTGCAAACCTTTTTCCTGAACTTTTTCTACGCGGGCAAGCTCAAGGGCATGCCGCCCAAGGCCGTGAGCGACAAGGGCGACCACGTCATCATCCGCCCGCTGGCGCATGTGGCCGAGGCCGATCTGATCCGCTGGGCCGAGCTGCAGGCCTTCCCCATCATCCCGTGCACGCTGTGCGGCAGCCAGGAAAACCTGCAGCGCCAGCAAATGGGCCAGATGCTGCGCGACTGGCAAACCCGCTTCCCCGGCCGCATCGAGTCGATGGCCACCGCCCTGAAAAACGTGGTGCCCTCGCACTTCATGGACCCGCAGGCGTTCGACTTCGCCAGCGTGAAAGCCACCGGCGTGGCCGACCCCGAGTTGGGCGACACGGCTTTCGACCCGGTTGATTACCCAGATTCATATCAAAAAGTGCCTCTGCCGCTTATTCCAATTCATGTTTCAGCTATGAATTCAGGAAATATCGGGCAAGCCGCAGGGCCTTCGGCTGAGACCTTGAATGCACCTGCACTGGCCGCACTGCAAGGCGAATGACATGACACCACCCCCATGCGGCACGCTTGCGTGCCGGGGCTCATTGCATTCGCTGCCCCCCGAGGGGGCTGTCAGCACCTTCGGGACGGCCGGGCGGTACTGACATGAGTACCCGCAAAGCCCCCGAGTTGCTGCTGCCCGCTGGCGGGCTCGACAAAATGCGCGCCGCCTACGACTTCGGGGCCGATGCCGTGTACGCCGGGCAGCCCCGCTATTCGCTGCGCGCCCGCAACAACGAGTTCAAGCTTCAACAACTGGAGCAAGGTATTCAGGAAGCGAAAGCGCGGGGCAAGAAATTCTTCGTCACCAGCAACCTGCTGGCCCACAACGACAAGGTGCGCACCTACCTGCGCGACATCGAGCCCGTGGTGGCCATGCAGCCCGACGCGCTCATCATGGCCGACCCCGGCCTGATCATGATGGTGCTGGACAAAATGCACAGCGGCGCGTGGAACCATGTGCCCATCCACCTGTCGGTGCAGGCCAACACCACCAACGCGGCGGCCGTGAAATTCTGGCAGCGGGCGGGGGTGGCGCGGGTCATTTTGTCGCGCGAGCTGAGCCTGGACGAGATTGAAGCCATTCGCCACGCATGCCCCGACATGGAGCTGGAGGTGTTCGTGCACGGCGCGCTGTGCATCGCGTACTCGGGCCGCTGCTACCTGTCGGGCTACTTCAACCGCCGCGACCCCAACCAGGGCACCTGCACCAACGCCTGCCGCTGGGGCTACGTGACCCACGATGCCGACACCGATCCCAACACGGGCGATGCCATCGAGCGCACCGCCGACAGCCCCCCCGCGCCGGGCGGCTGCGGCCAGCCCGCCTTGGCGCAGCCACTGCAGCGCATGGCGGCCCGCCCGCCGGTGTCGGTGGCTGGCGGCGACAGCGACGCCTGGGGCGATGAAGATGGCGAAGGCAGTGGTGGTGGCGACCCCGGCAGCACCTACATCATGAACAGCAAAGACCTGCGTGCGGTGCAGCACGTGGCGCGGCTGGCCGCGATGGGCATCGACTCGCTCAAGGTCGAGGGGCGCACCAAAAGCCGCTACTACGTGGCCCGCACGGCGCAGGTGTACCGCCGCGCCATCGACGACGCGGTGGCAGGCCGCCCCTTCAACCCCGACTTGCTGACCGAACTAGACGGCCTGGCCAACCGGGGCTACACCCCAGGCCTGCTGCAGCCGCAGCCCATGAACGGCTACCAGAACTACGCCACCGGCTACTCGGTCAACCTGCGCAGCCAGTTCGTGGCCGAGGTGCTGGGTGCCCAAGGCCAGGCCGACGCGGGCCTGAGCGGCGACTGGCTGCAGGTGGAAACCAAAAACCGCTTTGCCGTGGGCGACACGCTGGAGGTGGTGCACCCCAGCGGCAACCTCACCCTGCGGCTGAACGAGATGCGCAACGCCCAGGGCCAGCCGGTGGACGTGGCCCAGGGCAGCCCCGTGCGCGTGTGGGTGCCACTGCCTGCGCGTTACGAAGGTGCGTTGCTGGCGCGGGTGCTGGCACCCGAGGTCTGACGGTGATGCTGACAGTGGGCCATCTTCCGGTTTTTTGGGACGCTTCTTCTCATTGCCGGGCCACTGGGCGGTGCTGACAATCTGGCTTCCCTTCAAGGGGAGTAGCAGGCCAGCCGCCCATTGATCCGGGCGCGTTGGCGACCGGTTCCGTCAGTACGCGTCCCCGCCCGCATGGGGGACGCCGGGATCGGTCCCACCCAGCCGTGCAGCCGGGTGTTGCAAGACCTTGCGGGTGTTGTTCAACACCTTTTTTGCAAGGACTGTTTCATGGAAACCATCGCTCCCCTCTGGCTCTGGCTGGTGTTTGTCGGCTTCGTGCTGGCAGCACTGTTTGTCGATTTCGTCGTGCTCAAAAAGCAGGGCGCGCACGACGTGGGCGTGAAAGAGGCGCTCAACTGGTCGCTCATCTGGGTGGGCTTGAGCTTTGTGTTCAACGCGCTGTTCTGGTGGGCGGTGAAGAACGAGACGGGTTCGTCGGCCATCGCCAACGAGAAGTCCCTCGAATTCCTCACCGGCTACCTGATTGAGAAGAGCCTGGCGGTGGACAACATTTTTGTCTTCCTGCTGATCTTCACCTACTTCGCTGTGCCCACCGCGTACCAGAAACGGGTGCTGATGATCGGCATCATCGGGGCCATCGTGCTGCGCACCATCATGATTCTGGTGGGCGGCTGGCTGCTTGCGCAGTTTCACTGGATCTTGTATGTGTTTGGCGCGTTCCTCATCCTCACCGGCGTGAAGATGTGGTGGGCTGCGGGCAAAGAGTCTGACCTGGAAGACAACCCCGCCCTGAAGCTGCTGCGCAAAATTTTGCCCGTGAGCAAAGAGTACGACGGTGAAAAGTTCTGGACGGTGGACAACGTCAACGGTGTCGGCAAACGCATCGCCACCCCGCTGCTGATGGTGATCTGCCTGGTGGGCCTGACCGACGTGATTTTTGCGGTGGATTCCATCCCCGCCATTTTTGCCATCACCACTGACCCGTTCATCGTGCTGACGAGCAACGTGTTCGCCATTCTGGGTCTGCGCGCCATGTTCTTTTTGCTGCAGGCAGCGGCCAGCCGTTTCCACCTGCTGAACTACGGCCTGGCGGTGATTCTGGTGTTCATCGGCAGCAAGATGATGCTGATCGACGTGTTCAAAATTCCGGTGGCCGTGTCACTGGGTGTGGTGCTGGGCATTCTGGCCATCACCATGGTGTGGAGTGCCAGGACAGTGCCCAGTGCGCGCCCAGACTGATGTCTGGGCACTTGTGACGCAGCCGGTGGTGGTTGGGTTGGCGCAGGGCAGCGCTCAGCACGCCGGGCCTGGCGGCAACCCGCAGACGCTGCACCCCTCGCCCGAAGCCATCAGCACGTTCATCGTCTCGACCATGGCTTCGCTGGCCCGGGTCAGTTCGGGCAGGCGCTGGCGGACCACCTCCGTGCGGCCCATGCGAGCCAAGCCCAGCAATTCATCGGCCACGCGGTGCACCGCATCGTGCTGTTTGCCCAGGCGTGAATACGCTTTCAGCGTGCCGTATTGCACCCCACCGCTGCTGCGGTACCAGTGGCCAAACCGGCAGGGTGAAAAATCGGTCACGGCGTCGGCGTGTGCCATGACGCCTTCAAGGGTTTGCACCACCGTTGCAATCCAGAGGTGGTGGCTGCGGGTTGCGGCCCGCAAGGCCAGTTTGTCTGTGGAGGGGCATACCGGGCCCAGGTGTTGCCAGGGGGTGGTGGTTTGCCAGTGGGTCATCCAGGGCAGCAACTGGTCTGCAGGCATGGGCCGGGCCACGCCATAACCCTGCGCCAGGGTACAGCCCAGCTGCAGCAGGGCCGCGCCGTGTTCCAGCGTTTCGACCCCTTCTGCGATGACCGGGCGGTTGAACGCTTGGGCCAGGCGTACCACGCTGTCGACGATGCCCAGGTCATTCGGGTCGTCCAGCATGTCGCGCACGAAGCTCTGGTCGATCTTGATCACATCGACCGGCAGGTTGCGGAAATACGCCAGCGACGAGTAGCCCGTGCCAAAGTCGTCCAGGGCAAAGCGCACGCCCAGTGCCCGGCAGCCCGACAGCACTTGCGACGCGCTGTTCAGGTCGCCAATGGCGGCTGTTTCCAGAATCTCCAGCTCCAGGTGGCGTGGTTTCACAGTCGGGTGCCGGGCCAGTGCGTCGGCCAGCATGGTCACGAAACCCTCGGCCAGCAGATGGTCGGCGCTGATGTTGACGCTGATGACCAGCGTCGAGCCCTGTTGCAACCAAGTGGTCATTTGTTTCAGGGCCGTTTCGATCACCCACTCGCCCAAGGTGATGTCCAGCGGTTGCCCGTTGATCAGCTGCAGAAACTGCGCCGGTGTGCGCAAACCCAGTTCGGGGTGCTGCCAGCGCAGCAGGGCTTCTGCGCCAATGATGTCGCCGGTTGCCAGGTTGACCTTGGGCTGGTAGTACAGCACCAGTTCGTTTTGCAGCAAGGCCTGCTCCAGGCGCAGCAACTGCTCGCGGTGCACCTTCACCTGGCGGTCGTGTTCGGGGTCGAACAGGTGATAGCAGTTTTTGCCAGCCTGTTTGGCGCTGTACATGGCCTGGTCGGCATGGCGCAGCAGGGTGTCGGGATCGGCATCGTCCTGCGGGTACAGCGTCAGGCCGATGCTGGCAGACACCTGCAGGTCGGTGTCGCCTGCGGTCATGGGCTGGGCAATGCCGCGCAACATGCGTTCCAGCACCCCGTGGCATTCTTCGGGGTGCCGCAGGTGGGACAGCAGCAGCACGAATTCGTCGCCCCCCAGGCGGGCCAGGGTGTCGTCTTCGCGCAGCAACGACTGCAGGCGGCGGGCAATTTCAATCAGCAGCCGGTCGCCCACGTCGTGGCCGTGTCGGTCATTGACCTCTTTGAACCCGTCGAGGTCGAGCATGCACACCGCCAGCGTGAGCTTGTCGCGCCTGGCGCGGGCCAATGCCACTTTCATGCGGTCGCCCAGCAGGCGGCGGTTGGGCACACCGGTCAGCACGTCGTACTGGGCAATGTGGGCCAGTTCGGCTTCGTGGGCTTTCAAGCGGGTGATGTCGCTGAACACACCCAGGTAATGCGAAAGCTGGCCGTCATCGCCTTTCACGGCGGCAATGGACAGGATTTCGGCGTACAACTCGCCGGTCTTGCGCCGGTTCCAGACTTCGCCGCTCCAGTGGCCATCGGTTTGCAGCGCGTGCCACATGCTTGTATAAAACGCCACCCCCTGGCGACCCGAGCCCAGCATGCGCGGCGACTGGCCAATGGCTTCGTGCGCCTCGTAGCCTGTGATGCGACAGAACGCCGGGTTGACCTCGGTGATGACGTTGCGTGCATCGGTGATCATGATGCCGTCGTAGCTGTTGGCAAACGCGCTGGCAGCCAGGCGCAGGCGGTCGCGGGCCAGGCGCTCGGCCGTGATGTCGCGGATGTAGCCGTGCCACACGGTGCTGCCGTCGGGTTCACGTTGCGGCGACGACTGACCTTGCACCCACTGCATGCGGCCATCCGGCAGGCGCACGCGGTACTCCTCTTCCCACAGCGTGAGTGCCTTTGCCGAGTCCAAGATGGACTGTTGAATGCGGGCCTGATCTGCCGGGTGAAGCACTTTCGTGATGCGGGTACTGTCCTCGATGGCGTCTTCCGGGCGCACGCCGTAGATGTCCACCATGCCGCCACTGGCGTAAGGGAAGTGTGCCGTGCCGTCGCTGCGCAGGCGGTACTGGTAAATGAAACCGGGCACATGGGCCGCCAGTTTTTGCAGGCGCTCCAGCAGCTCCATGCGCTCACTTTCGGCTTGCACCCGCTGGGTGATGTCACGGCCCACGCCCAGCACGCCCAACAACTTACCCTGGCTGTCGAACACGGGTGTCTTGATGGTTTCGGTCAGTTCTTCATGGCCGTCGTTCGCGAAACGCAGCAGTTCTTCATTGCTTGTGGGCTTGCCTGCAGCGATGGCTTTCAGGTCGTTTGCCCGGAAAAAATCGGCCAGCTCTGGCGACACAAAATCCCGGTCGGTCTTGCCCACGATGGCCGCTTCGGTGTGGCCGTACATCGACTCGAAGCGCTTGTTGCAGGCCAGGTAAACGCCATCCGGGTCTTTCAGCCAGAACAGGTCGGGAAGGGCGTTGATCAGCGCCTTGAGCAGACTGTGTTCGCGCTCCAGTGCGGCTTCAGTGTGCTTGCGGTCGCTGATGTCGCGCGCAAAGCCCACCGTGCCGATCACCTTGCCGCTGGCCACGACGGGTGACTTGTAGGTCTCCATCCAGCGGCGCTCGCCTGCGGTTTCCACCTGCTCCTCCAAGTGCTTGCTGCGGCCACTGGCCAGCACAGCCTGATCGTCGGCTCGGTAGGCCTGGGCCAGGTCGGCGGGCCAGAGGTCCAGGTCGGTCTTGCCCCGAATGGCTTCAGGGTTGGGCTGGCCGCAGACCTTGGCGAAGGGGGCATTGGTTTCCAGGTAGCGGCCCTCGGGGTCCTTCAGCCACGCCAGGAAAGGGAAGTTGTCGATCACGGCGCGCTGGAAGTGGTTGCGCGCAGCCAGTTCGGTTTGCAGGGTGTGCAGCTCTGTGATGTCGCGCGACACGCCCAGCAGCGCGGGTTGCCCGTTCCAGGTGCCCTGCACCGCGCGGGTGTCCACCATCACCTCGGTGCCATCGCTTTTCAGCAGTGGCAACGGGCACGACTCGCACTCGTGACGCAGCATGGCACCCAGCACCGCTTGCGCCTGTGCATGCACGCGGGGTGGGTGCATGGCGAGCACGTGTTGGCCCATCAACTCTTCACCATAGCCCAGCACCTCGTGCACCGCAGGGTTGACGTAGACGATGTGGCCTGCGGTGTCCAGCACGAACACGAAGTCTTTCAGTGTGCTGAAAAACCCCTCCAGGTTCTGGCGTTGCATCAGGGCATCTTCGCGCGCGCTCAACCGCTCCAGCGCCAGACCGAACTGGATGGCCAGGGCCTGCAGCACGTCGATGGTGCTGCCTGGCAAACGGCGCACGTGTTTGCTGGCCAGGTTCAGGCAGGCCCGGCTGCGTCCGTTGACCGTGATGGGCAGCACCACCAGTGACACGATGCCTTCGGCCTGCATGAGGGGTGAGTGCAGCAGGTGGGCGTCGTCGGTGGGGTCTGCTGGCTCAATACAGGTGGTCACCGCCTGGCCGGCTTCGATGAGCTGGGCACGGGGCGACCCGGCAGGCAACCGGGTTGCACTGGCCAGGAACGCGTCGCTCAACCCTTTGGCCGTGAGCAGCCGGTAGCTGCCATCGGCCTCCTGCACGTACAGACCGCCACCGTCCAGGTCGGACAGGCCCAGCACGGTGTCGAGCATGGCTTGCGCCAGGGTGTCGCGGTCCGGGCTGCTGACCAGTACATCCGAAAACGCGATCTGCAAGCTGTGGTGAATGTCGGCGCGGACCCTGTCGGTGATGTCCGACAGCACGCCCGCACTCAACCGGGGTTGGCCGCGTTCGTCCACGGTCTGGATGCCTCCTCTGACCTCCAGCCACCGCCAGGCCCCATGCGCGCCCGGCACACGAAAACGCACGGCGGAACAGGTTTGGCCAGGCTGTGCTGTGAGCAAGCCCAGCACTTGCGGCCAGTCCTGCTCGTGCACCAGGGTTTGCCACACTTCGATGGTGATGGCGCTGGTGTCGTCCTCTTGGCCGCGCAGCAGTGCCAGGACGGGGGGCGATGCCAGCAAGCGCTTTTCGACGTGGTCGAATTGCCAAGTGCCCAGACCCGACAGGTTCAGGATGTGGCCCAACTGCGCCGGGGCGTGAGTGGTCGTTTGGGTGTGCATGACGCGGTTCGGATGATGCGGAACAACTGGCTGAACCCGCAGACGCAGGGGTTTTACGCAGGGAATGTCGGTATCCCCCAGGCAAATACGGGTCACTTTCAGGGTTATGCACCCGGCTGGTTGTGACGGGGTTGACCTGTGTCAACCACGTGTCAGCTCGGCAATCAGCGCCCGGTGCTGCGGGTAGGTGGCCGCCAGTGTGTCCCGCTTCGCCAGCTGGAAGTCGGCAAAGTCAAACCCCGGCGCTACCGTGCAGCCCACCAGGGCAAATGCGCCACCCTGGGCCACGCGCGAGGCAAACCAGGTGCGGGCGGGCACCACGTGCTGGGGCACGTCGCCGTTCAGGATGTCCGGCCCCAGGCGGGTGCAGGTGAGCGTGCCTGCGGCATCGAGCGCCAGCACCTCCAGCGCCTGCCCTGCATAGAAATGCCACATCTCGTCGGACTGAATCTGGTGGAAGGCCGAGAAATTGCCCGCCTCCAGCAGGAAATAGATGCCCGTGCTGACGTGGCGTTGTGCCTGGGCACCGGCGTCAGGGTGGGCCACGGCCAGGGTTTGTGCGCTGCGGTAGGTTTCGCGGTAGAAACCGCCCTCGGGGTGGGGCAGCAGGGCCAGGTGGTCGATGCAGGTTTGGGCGGTAACGGTCATGGGCTGTGTGCGAGTGGACACCCCATGTTGTAAACCAAGGCTGGTATCGGGCAGAGGCAGGGGGCATTACCCGGCCTGTGGCAACAGTTTGCCCGCTATGGCCGCTGCGGCCGAGCGGGTTTCAACCCCCAGCTTTTCAAACACGTGCTCCAGGTGTTTGTTCACGGTGCGGTGGCTCATGCCCAGGATGTCGGCGATGTCACGGTTGGTTTTGCCTTTGGCCAGCCATGACAGCACCTCGGTTTCACGGGGTGTCAGCGCCACCTGGCGCAGGCGTTCGGTGGCTGCGCTGTCACGGGAAGCCAGGGTCAGCAGCAGCATGGTTTCGCCCAGTCCGCCTTGGCCCAGGTTACGGGCCAGCAGCCGTTGGCGTGGTGTCAGGTCGGCATGCGCCTCGCCTTCGTGCAGGGCCCGGTCCAGCCAGTCCGCTGCCGGGCTGCCGGGGCCCTGGTCCGGTCCGTGCACCTGCTCCAGCCAGGCCGCAGCCTGGGGCGAGCGCCAGGCCACGCGACCATGGGTGTCCAGCAGCACGGCGCCCATGCCTGCCACGTCCACGGCTTCGCGTGCCAGGCGTGCCACGCGGGCGTTCCCCACATGGGTGGCCAGCCGGGCCATCACTTCGGGGATGCGCAGGGGCTTGACCACATAGTCCACACCACCGCTGGCAAAGCCTTTCAGTATCTGCTCGGTTTCAGACAGCCCGGTCATGAACACGATGGGCACGTGTGACCAGGCGGGGGTGGCCTTGATGTGCTGGCACAGCGTGAAGCCGTCGATGCCAGGCATCACGGCATCCAGCAGCACGCCGTCGGGCACCGTCACTTCAAACCGCGCCAGGGCTTCCGTGGCATCGCGGGCGGCCAGCACGACGTAGTTTTCGACCATCAGCGCGTCACAGATCATGCGCAGCGTGTCCAGCGCGTCGTCCACCACCAGTATCACGGGGCGTTTGGTTGCTGGCAGGGGGGTCATGTCGGCCTCAATGTTCAGCATCGTCATCAGGGGTCTCCGGGGTTTGGCGCAGGTGTTCGATCAGCGCCTGAAAGTCAAAGCGGTCGGCACACGACTGCAGCAACGCCAGCGTGGCGGCGTGGGCCGGGTCGGTGGACTGTGCCTGCCACAGGCGCTGGCGCAAGGCGGCTGCCTGGCCCTGTCGGGCCAGCCGCATCAGCTCTTCGCGCAGGCCGGGTGGCAAAGGCAGGCCGGGCTCGCGGTGGCGGTCAATGCTCACGGGCGTGTGGGCGGGTTCAGCGTCCCGGGTCCATTCCAGCGACAGGGCTTTCTCCAGCGCGCCCATCAGCTCAGACTCCACCAGCGGCTTGGCCACAAACCCCTGGGTGCCCAGCTCGGCCAGGCGTTCGGGTTGGTTGTCGAACAGGTTGGCCGACACGAACACGATGGGCAACACGTCTGCGGGCAGCAAGCGCCGCACCGCCTGGGCGGTTTGCCAGCCGTCCAGGCCGTCCATGGTGATGTCCAGCAACAGCATGTCGGGCGGCTGGTGTGCAATCACCTCCAGGCACTCCTGGCCGCTGGCGGCTTCCAGCACGCCAAAGCCCAGCGGCATCAGCATGCTGGCCAGCAACTGGCGGTGCAGGGGTTGGTCGTCGACCACCAGCAGCGTTTTCCGGTTGCCCCGGTAACCGGTGACCGCTCTCAGGGTGGCTGAAGCGGGCAAGGGGTGTGTGGGGTCGGGCGTGATGGCGGGCAGGTACAGCCGGATGCTGAACGTGCTGCCTTGCCCAGGGGCGCTTTGCAGCGTGAGTTCGCCGCCCATCATGTCGGTCAGCAAGTGGGTGATGGTCAGGCCCAGCCCCGTGCCTGTTTCGGCCGATCGTCGGCCCGCGCTGCCGCGCTCGAAGGGCAGGAAAATGCGCTTCTGGTCCTGCTCGGCGATGCCGATGCCGGTGTCCACCACGTCAATGCGGGCGACCTGCTGTCGAAAGTCGAGGCGCAGCAACACGCTGCCTTGGTCGGTGAACCGCACGGCATTGCTCAGCAGGTTGATGAGAATCTGCCGCAGGCGCTTGGCATCGGCCCGTATCCAGGCGGGCAACTCGCCTTCCTGGCGCACGGTAAAGGTCAGGCCCTTGGCCTCGGCCTGGGGGCGGACCATGTGTTCGACGTCTTGCAGCAACTGGGCCAGTGGCAGGGGGACCGGCTCCAGGCGCAAGCGGCCCGCTTCGATGCGGGCGAGGTCCAGCGAACCGTCGATCAGCGTGTGCATGTGTTGACCGCTGCGCTGCATGGTGGCCACGGTTTCGCGCATCCAGCCGCTGACCTGCGTGTTTTTGAGCAAAATTTGCGCGTAGCCCAGGATGCTGGTCAGGGGGGTGCGCAGCTCGTGCGTCATGCCCGCCACATACCGGGTTTTGGCCAGGCTGGCCGATTCAGCCCGGTCTTTGGCCGCTTGCAGCTCGGCATCCGTGCGACGGTGGGCATCGATTTCGGCCATCAGCAACTGGGTTTGCCGCTCTGACTCGTCTTGCGCCATGCGACGGCTGTCTGTGGTCAGCACCACCCACCACGAAAACACCGCTGCCAGCATGACCATGAGCGCATAAATTTTCAGAAACGGTGTGTAAAGCACTTCCGATGACGTGCTGAGGCTTTCCTGCACATACACCACGCCAATCAGGAACGCCATCAGCACACTGATGGACAGCAACACGGCCGCAAACTGACCCAACCGGAAGTTGACCCGCGACGCCAGCGACGTGGGCAACACCCGCGCCAGCCACTCGCGCAGCTGGTCAGCCGCGCGTGAGTTGGTTTTACAGCGGTCGTGGCAGCGCGACTCCAGCGAACAGCACAGTGAACAGATGGCCGCGCCGTAGGCTGGGCAACTCGCCATGTCCTCTGACTCGAACTGGTTTTCGCACACCGTGCAGCGCACCACCTCCCCTGGCTGCCAGTGGTGGCCGGGCTGGCGGGCGAGGTAGTACTTGCCGTCGGTTGCCCAGGCCAGCAACGGTGAGAGCACCAGTGCCAGCCCCAGCGCGATGAAGGGCGAAAAGGCCTCTGCCACGTCGCCCAAAAGCCCTGTGTAGGCCACGCTGGCCACCCCGGCGGCCAGCAGCATGGCACCCAGGCCCACGGGGTTGAAGTCGTACAGGTGGGCCCGGCGGAATTCGATGCCCGGCGGACTCAGCCCCAGCGGCTTGTTGATGACCAGGTCTGCCACCAGCGCACCCACCCAGGCAATGGCCACGTTGCTGTAAAACCCCAGTACCTTTTCCAGGCCGGCAAACACGCCCAGCAGCATCAGCAGCACGGCAATGGCCACGTTGAACACCAGCCACACCACGCGCCCAGGGTGGCTGCGCGTGACCCGTGCAAAGAAGTTTGACCACGCCAGCGAGCCCGCATAGGCATTGGTGACGTTGATCTTGACCTGCGAGACGATGACGAACACCACCGTCATGGCCACGGCCAGCCCAGGGTGGCCCACCGCTTCGGTGAAGCCAGCCAGGAACATCTGCGTGGGCTCGGTGCTGCGGGCAGGGGCTACCTCGAACTGCATGGCCGCAAAGGCCAGGAACGCACCCCCCGCCATCTTGAGCATGCCCATGGCCACCCAGCCAGGCCCCGCGATCAGCACGGCCGCCCACCAGCGCACTTTGTTTTCAGCGTTGCGCTCGGGCAGGAAGCGCAAGAAGTCCACTTGCTCGCCGATTTGCACCACCAGCGCAAAAATCACGGTGGAGGCGGCACCGAACATCAGTGGGTCAAACCCGCTGCCACCGGATTTGAGGCCGGTCAGGCCCGCAAAGTCGCGGTAGAGCTGGGGCTGCGACAGCGCGATCCACACGAACGGCAACACCAGCAGGAACAGCCACAGCGGCTGTGTCCAGGCCTGAAGTTTGGAAATGAGGGTGATGCCCCTCATGGCCAGCGGCAGCACCACCAGGGAAGACACCACATAACAAACCGGCAACGGCCAGTCCACCGCCATCTGGATGGCCAGGGCCATGATGACGGCTTCCAGCGCAAAGAAGATGAAGGTGAACACCGCGTACACCAGCGAGGTGATGGTGGAACCCAGGTAGCCAAAGCCCGCACCACGCGTCAGCAAGTCCATGTCCAGCCCGTAGCGTGCGGCGCAGTAGGCAATGGGCAGACCGGTGAAAAAGATGATCAGCCCCACCACCAGGATGGCCCACATGGCGTTGCCGAAGCCGTAGTTCACGGCGATGGCACCGCCAATGGCCTCCAGCGCCAGGAACGACAGCGAGCCGAACGCCGTGTTGGCCACGCGCCATTCGCTCCATTTGCGAAAGCTGCGGGGGGTGTAGCGCAGGGCGTAGTCCTCCATGCTTTCGTCGGCCACCCAGGAGTTGTACTGACGGCGGAAGCCAAAAATTTTCTGGGTCAGCGGGGCACCATGGGACGGATCTGAGGACATGCCTCACGTTGTAGCAAGAATCGCCCCTGCCCTGTGCGTACGTTGCCTACGTTATTTGACGTATGGGCTCAAGAAGGTGTTTTCCCTAACCTGACGGTCAGTCGGCATCCCGCCGGTTTCACTGCCCCCAGCCAAAGGAGTTCCCCATGAAGCACCCTTCTGACGAGATCGTTTCAGCCAACACCCATGATGTGGGCCGCCGCCGCGTGCTGCAAGCCCTGGGCGCAGCCACCGTGGCGGGCTTGCCTGCCTGGGGTTTTGCGCAACCCACCGCACAGGTCAACACCACCGGCAAAGCCATCACCGACACCGAAGTGACGGTGGGCCAGCTCCACTCGGCCACCGGCACCATGGCCATTTCGGAAACCGGCTCCATCCAGGCCGAACAGCTGGCCATTGACCAGATCAACGCCATGGGCGGCATCCTGGGTCGCAAGATCAAGGTCATCAAGGAAGATGGCGCGTCCGACTGGCCCACGTTTGCTGAAAAGAGCAAAAAACTGCTGGTCAACGACAAAGTGGCCGCCGTGTTCGGCTGCTGGACATCCGCTTCCCGCAAGGCCGTGCTGCCCGTGTTCGAAAAGGAAAACGGTCTGCTGTACTACCCCACCTTCTACGAAGGCCTGGAGCAGTCCAAGAACGTGATCTACACCGGACAGGAAGCCACACAGCAGATTCTGTACAGCCTGGACTGGGCGCAGAAAGAGAAAAAGGCCAAAACCTTCTTCCTGATCGGTTCCGACTACATCTGGCCCCGCACCTCGATGAAGATTGCACGCAAGCACATCGAGAACTTCCAGAAGGGCAAGGTCGTGGGCGAAGAGTACTACCCGCTGGGCAGCACCAACTTCGGCTCGCTGATGAACAAGATCAAGGCGCAAAAGCCCGACTGCATTTTTGTGGCCGTGGTGGGTGGCTCCAACGTCGCGTTCTACAAGGCACTGAAGGCCGCCGGCATCACCGGTGACAAGCAACTGCTGGTGACCCTGTCGGTGACCGAAGACGAAATGACCGGCGTGGGCGGTGAAAACTTTGCGGGCTTCTACTCGTCCATGAAGTACTTCCAGAGCCTGGACAACGACAACAACAAGAAGTTCGTGGCTGCGTTCAAGGCCAAGTACGGCAAAGACGCCGTCATTGGCGATGTGACCCAGGCCGGTTACCTCGGCCCCTGGCTGTGGAAAGCCGCTGTCGAGAAGGCTGGCAGCTTCGATGTGGACAAGGTGGTGGCCGCTTCCGAGCTGGGCATCGAACTCAAGACCGCACCCGAAGGCTACGTCAAGCTCGACAAGAACCACCACCTGTGGAGCAAGTCGCGCATTGCCATCGGCATGCCCGATGCCACGTTCAAGGTGGTGTCCGAGTCGCCAGACCTGATCAAGCCCGATCCGTTCCCCAAGGGTTACCAGTAATCCACCCGCTGCCGTGGCCTGTCCCCGCTGTGAAACACGGCCGGGGTGTGCTGCGGCATGGCCCGACACATGCCATTCCCCCAAGGAGCCCCGCACCATGACCTTTTCCGAAATGCTCAACATTGGCCTGATGCAAGGTTTTGCAGGTCTCAGCCTGTTTGCCGTGCTGCTGCTCATGGGCCTGGGGCTGGCCATCATTTTTGGCCAGATGGGCGTGATCAACATGGCCCACGGTGAGTTCATGACCATCGGGGCTTACACCATCTACCTGGGTTCCACACTGGCGTCCAACCTCGCACCTGCATGGGTGCCCTATTACTTTCCGCTGGCCATTTTTGCGGCCTTCGGTTTCTCGTTTGCTGCGGGCTGGCTGGTGGAGTGGAGCCTGATCCGCCACCTGTACAAGCGCCCTCTGGACACGCTGCTGGCCACATGGGGCATCAGCCTGGCGATGCAGCAGATGTTCCGCACCTTCATCGGCCCCAAAGAGGTCAGCCCCACCTTGCCCGACTGGTTGCTGGGTTCGTGGGCACCGTCAGAAGGACTGGACATCCCCATCAACGGCATGTTCGTGATGGTGTTGACCTTGTTCGTGACGGGTGGCGTGCTGCTGGCGTTGCACCGCAGCCGTTGGGGCCTGCGTGTGCGGGCCACCGTCAGCAACCGGGTCATGGCCAACGCCATCGGCATCGACACCAAAAAGACCGACCGCCTGACCTTTGCAATCGGCTGCGGCATTGCCGGTGTGGCGGGTGCGGCGTTCACCACCATCGGCTCCACGGGGCCCACCTCGGGCTCGCTGTACATCGTCGACGCGTTCCTGGTGGTCACGTTCGGCGGCGCGGCCAGCTTGCTGGGCACGGTGGTGTCGGCCTTCGGCATTGCGCAGACGCAGTCCATCACCGAGTTCTTCCTGTCGGGCTCCATGGCCAAGGTGATCACGCTGTCGATCATCGTTTTCATCCTGATGCTGCGCCCGCAAGGTTTGTTTGCCAGCAAGGTCCGTCGCTGACCTGCATCCACGCTCACACTGAAATTCACGGAGAAAAATGCCATGAACGCTTTCAAAGCATGGATATTGCGCTATCAATTGTTCAGCCTGGTGCTGCTGACCCTGCTGCTGGCGGTGGTGTTGCCCGCGGCGCTGGACATCTTCCGCCTGAACCTGGTGGGCAAGTACCTCACCTACGCCTTCGTGGCGGTGGGCCTGGTCATGGTGTGGGGTTATGGCGGCGTGCTCAGCCTGGGTCAGGGCGTTTTCTTTGGGCTGGGGGGCTACGCGATGGCCATGTTCCTGAAGCTGGAAGCGTCTGACCCCGAAACCACCAAAATCCAGTCCACCCCCGGCATTCCCGACTTCATGGACTGGAACCAGCTCACCGAGCTGCCCATGCTCTGGCTGCCGTTCAAGAGCTTCTCGTTTACGTTGGCCGCGGTCATCGTGGTGCCCACGTTGCTGGCCTGGGTGGTGAGTTTTGCCATGTTCAAGCGGCGTGTGGGCGGCGTGTACTTTGCCATCATCACGCAGGCGGTGGCGCTCATCCTGACGGTGCTCATCATTGGCCAGCAGGGCTACACCGGTGGTGTCAACGGCATGACCGACCTGAAAACCATCATGGGCTGGGACACCCGCACCGACAGCGCCAAGTACATCCTGTACTACGTGTGCGTGGCCTTGCTGGTGGCGTCGATTGTGTTGTGCCGCTGGATCCAGACCAGCAAGCTGGGCACGCTGCTGCTGGCCATGCGCGACAAGGAAGACCGCGTGCGCTTCTCGGGCTACGACGTGGCCGACTTCCGCATCTTCACCTTCTGCCTGGCGGCTGCTTTGTCGGGCATTGGCGGTGCACTGTTCACCTTGCAGGTGGGCTTCATGTCGCCCAGCTTTGTGGGCATCGTGCCGTCCATCGAGATGGTGATTTACGCCGCAGTGGGTGGCCGCATGAGCCTGGTGGGGGCTGTTTACGGCACCTTGCTGGTCAATGCGGGCAAAACCTTCTTCTCCGAGAGCTTCCCTGACATGTGGCTGTTCCTGATGGCGGGCCTGTTCATCGGCGTGACCATGGCCTTCCCACTGGGGCTGGCTGGCTTGTGGGAAAGCCACATCGTGCCCTGGTGGAAAGGCCGCCAGGCGGCATTGAACGCGGCTTCAAAGGTGGCGGATTCGGCCTCTGTGTCGCCGGTTGTCCCCCCGACACCTTCTTCGTCCGCCGCGGCAGAGCCAGCTGCCCGCACCACATCTCTGCCCGGCGCAGTCAGCGGCCAAAGCGCCTGACCCCCAGTCCACCTGGAGCACACCATGAGCAACACCGATTTCGCTTTGGCCATTGAGGACCTGACCGTGTCGTTTGACGGGTTCAAGGCCATCGACACCCTCACGCTGTACATCGACAAGAACGAGCTGCGCGTGATCATCGGCCCCAACGGCGCGGGCAAAACCACGCTGCTCGATCTGATTTGCGGCAAGACGGCAGCCAGCGCCGGCAGCATCAAGTTCAAGAACACCGAACTCACCCGCATGGCCGAGCACCAGCGCGTGCGGCTGGGCATTGGCCGCAAGTTCCAGACACCGTCCATCTATGAAAACCTGTCGGTGTTCCAGAACCTGGAGGTGTCATACCCCGCCGGGCGCTCGGTGTTTGGCGCGCTGGGCTTCAAGTGCACCGACGAGGTGAAGGCCCGCGTGCAGGTGGTGGCCGAAGACGTGGGCCTGGCCGAAAAGCTCGACACCGAAGCAGGCCTGCTGTCACACGGCCAGAAGCAGTGGCTGGAAATTGGCATGTTGCTGATGCAAGACCCCGAGCTGTTGATGCTGGACGAACCCATTGCCGGCATGAGCGCCCGCGAGCGCGACCTGACGGCCGAGTTGCTGCAGCGCATCTGCAAGAACCGCGCAGTGATCGTGATCGAGCACGACATGGAGTTCGTGAAAAAGATCGCCCACAAGGTCACCGTGATGCACCAGGGAAAGATCCTGGCCGAAGGCCCCATGGAGCAGGTGCAAGCCGACCCCAAGGTCATTGACGTGTACCTGGGCCACTGAGCGCCAGCCCGAGTCCCCACCACTGAACCAGGAGCATTCCATGCTGCAAGTCAAAGACCTGTTTGTGGCCTATGGCCAGAGCGAGGCGTTGCACGGCATTTCATTTGAAGGCCGCGCCAACGAAACCGTGGCCATCATGGGCCGCAACGGCATGGGCAAAACCACGCTGTTCAAAAGCCTGATGGGGGTGCTGCCCACCAAGTCTGGCCAAGTCACAGTGGCGGGGCAGGACGTGACCAAGGACGAGAGTTTTCAGCGCGTGGCCAAGGGCATTGCCTACGTGCCCCAGGGCCGCATGATTTTCCCGACCCTGACGGTGGAAGAAAACATCGAGACCGGGCTGGAGAACAGCAAAACCAAACGCATTCCCGAAGAAATTTACGCGCTGTTCCCCGTGCTGTGGGACATGCGCCGCCGCAAGGGCGGCAACCTGTCCGGTGGGCAGCAGCAGCAGCTGGCCATTGCCCGTGCGCTGGTCACCGATCCCAAGGTGCTGCTGCTCGACGAGCCCACCGAAGGCATCCAGCCTTCCATCATCAAAGACATCGCCAAGGCGCTGAACGAGATTCGCAAGATGCGGCAGATCACCATCATCGTGTCAGAGCAGGTGCTGTCGTTTGCCATGGACGTGGCCGACCGGCTCTTGGTGATCGAGGGCGGGCGGCTGGTGCACGAAACCGCGCGCGCTGACACGGACCAGCAGCGCATCAAGTCGTATCTGTCCGTCTGAGTCGTCTGAGTTTTTTCCCACTTTCACACCCAAAGGAGCACGCCATGGCCGAAACGCTGATCAAGGTTGACCTGACCAAGTCACCCACCGAAAACGAAAACATCCACAACCGCTGGCACCCCGACATCCCGATGGCGTGCTGGGTCAACCCAGGCGACGAGTTCGTGCTGGAAACCTTTGACTGGACGGGCGGTTTCATTAAGAACAACGACAGCGCCGACGACGTGCGCGACATCGACCTGACCACGGTGCACTACCTGTCAGGCCCCGTGGGCGTGAAAGGTGCCGAGCCCGGCGACCTGCTGGTGGTGGACCTGCTGGACATCGGTGCCAAGCAAGACAGCCTGTGGGGCTTCAACGGCTTCTTCAGCAAGAAAAACGGCGGCGGCTTCCTGACCGATTACTTCCCCGAAGCGCAAAAGTCCATCTGGGACATCCACGGCATGTTCACCAGCTCGCGCCATGTGCCCGGCGTGAACTACGCTGGCCTGATCCACCCCGGCCTGATCGGTTGCCTGCCCGACCACAGCATGCTGGAAAAGTGGAACGCGCGCGAGCAAGCGCTGATTGACTCCGACCCCACCGCCGGTCTGGCCAACCCGCCGTCTGCTGGCACCGCGCACATGGGCCGCCTGACCGGCGATGCCAAAGCCAAGGCTGCTGCAGAAGGTGCACGTACCGTGCCCCCACGCGAGCACGGCGGCAACTGCGACATCAAAGACCTGTCACGCGGCTCCAAGGTGTTTTTCCCGGTGTACGTCGACGGCGCGGGCCTGAGCGTGGGCGATTTGCACTTCAGCCAGGGTGACGGCGAAATCACGTTCTGTGGTGCCATCGAAATGGCCGGTTGGGTGCACATGAAGGTCACGCTCATCAAGGGTGGCATGGCCAAGTACGGCATCCGCAACCCCATTTTCAAGCCCAGCCCCATCACGCCCACCTACAACGACTACCTGATCTTTGAAGGCATCAGCGTGGACGACGCGGGCAAGCAGTACTACCTGGACGTGAACGTGGCCTACCGCCAGGCCTGCCTGAACGCCATCGAGTACCTGAAGAAGTTTGGCTACTCCGGTGCGCAGGCCTATTCGATTCTGGGCACGGCCCCGGTGCAGGGCCACATCAGCGGCGTGGTGGATGTGCCCAACGCCTGCGCCACGCTGTGGCTGCCCACGCAAATTTTCGATTTCGACATCAATCCCAACGCCGCCGGTCCCATCAAGCACCTGGACGGCTCGGTGGTCATGCCGCTGTCGCACGACCTGTAAACCACACCGCACTGACAAGGAGCCACCGCATGCCCACTTACGACTATGACTGCCCGAGCTGCGGTGGCTTCGATGCACTGCGCCCACTGAGCGAGCGCAACGAACCCTGCGCCTGCCCCGAATGCAGTACCGCTTCGCCGCGCGTGTTTGTCCAGGCGCCCAGGCTGGCCTGCACCACGCCCGAGCAGCGCCGCGCTTTTGACACCAACGAGCGGGCGCAGCACGCACCGCGCTCGTCACGCGACACCGATGGCAGCTACGGCCGCCTGAAGCACCCGGCCGGGTGCGGCTGCTGCAGCCCCAGCTCGCGCAAAACCACCACGGTCACGGCACCCAATGGGGCCAAGGCCTTCCCCAGCAAGCGGCCCTGGATGATCAGCCACTGACCGTTTTTTGCCACCCTGATGATTTTTTGAACGAGGTTTGCCATGTATCACGGCGACATATCAAGCAGCAAAGACACCGTCGGCGTGGCGGTGGTCAATTACAAAATGCCCCGGTTGCACACCAAGGCCGAGGTGCTGGACAACGCCCGCAAAATTGCAGACATGATTGTCGGCATGAAGTCGGGCTTGCCGGGCATGGACCTGGTCATCTTTCCCGAGTACAGCACCCACGGCATCATGTACGACGCGAAAGAGATGTTCGATACGGCATCCACCATTCCCGGTGCCGAAACCGACATCTTTGCCGAGGCCTGCCGCAAGGCCAAGGTGTGGGGCGTCTTTTCACTCACGGGTGAACGGCACGAAGAACACCCCGCCAAGGTGCCGTACAACACCCTGATTTTGATGAACGACCAGGGTGAGATCGTGCAGAAGTACCGCAAGATCATGCCCTGGGTGCCCATCGAGGGCTGGTATCCCGGCAACACCACCTACGTGTCTGAGGGGCCCAAGGGCCTGAAGATCAGCCTCATCATCTGCGACGACGGCAACTACCCCGAAATCTGGCGCGACTGTGCCATGAAGGGCGCAGAGCTGATCGTGCGCTGCCAGGGTTACATGTACCCCGCCAAAGAGCAGCAGGTGCTCATGGCCAAGTCCATGGCCTGGGCCAACAACAGCTACGTGGCGGTCGCCAATGCCGCTGGCTTCGACGGGGTGTACAGCTACTTTGGCCACAGCGCCCTCATCGGGTTCGACGGGCGCACACTGGGCGAATGCGGCGAAGAGGAAAACGGCGTGCAGTACGCCGCACTGTCCACCAGCCTGATCCGCGACTTCCGCAAAAACGCCCAGTCCGAGAACCACCTGTTCAAGCTGCTGCACCGCGGCTACACCGGCACCATCAACTCGGGTGATGGCGACAAAGGCGTGGCCACTTGTCCGTTCGACTTCTACGCCCGCTGGGTGAACGACCCGGCTGGCACACAGGCTGCGGTGGAGGCCATCACCCGCCCCATGGTGGGCACCGAAGAGTGCCCTATTGAGGGCATCCCGCACCCCTGATGAATGGGCCTTCGGCCAGCGGGCATGGCACAGGCGTTGCTTGTGTGATGTCATGCACATTCACACCCAGCAACTTGCCGGTTCCAGTTTCGCCCCCGCCTCGGCGGCCTGGCGCGACCCGCTGGGTTTGCTGCTGGCCTCTACCGGCGAGGGCATCTATGGGGTGGACTTGGACGGGCTGTGCGTGTTCATCAACCCCGCCGGGGCGAGGCTGATCGGCTATGAACCGACCGAGCTGTTGGGTCGCAACATGCACGACCTGACACACCATGCACGCTCCGATGGCACGCCATACCCCGAGTCCGAGTGCCCCATCTTCAACGCTTTTCGACAAGGACTGCCTTGCCGGATCGACAGCGAGGTGTTCTGGCGGCGCGACGGCACCCGTTTCCCGGTCGAATATTCAAGTCACCCCATTCTCGATGGGGCGCATGTGCGCGGCGCGGTGGTCACCTTCGTCGACATCACCGAGCGCAAGCGCGCCGCCGATGCGCTGCAACTGGCCAAAGACGAGCTGGAGCTGCGCGTGCGCGAACGCACCCTGGCACTGGAAACCGCACTGACCCAGGTGCGCGAGCTGGCTGCCTGGAGCGAAAGCGTGCGCGAAGACGAGCGCACCCGCATTGCCCGCGAGGTGCACGACGAGCTGGGCAGCCTGCTGGTGGCATTAAAAATGGACGTCAACTGGCTGGACAAACGCCTGTCGGAGCAACAGCAACGCAGCGCCGAAGCCGCCGAAGACATGCGCACCCGCATGCGCTGCAAGTGCCAGAACATGAGCCGCCTGATCGAGAGCGCGGTGGACAACGTGGGCCGCATCATCACCGACCTGCGCCCCAGCATCCTCGACCACCAGGGCCTGTGGGCCGCGCTGGAGTGGCAGGCACAAGAATTCGTGCAAAGCGCCGAGCTGGGGCTGGACTGGCACCTGGACACCGGCGCCCCCGACGCAAATGGGGCCGACAGCGTGGCCTGCAGGCCCGACACGCTAAACGGGCTGGGTGCGCACAACAGCGCCACGGCCTGTGCGCTGCCCGAGTTGCCCGAGCGCCAGGCCATGGCGGTGTTCCGCATCTTCCAGGAAATGCTCAGCAACGTGGGCCGCCACGCCCGCGCCAGCCACCTGGTGGTGCGCATTGCATGTACCGACGGTACGCTGCAGCTGTCGGTGCAAGACGACGGTGTGGGCGCACCGCCCCAGGCATTCGAGGCCACCAACGCCTACGGCATCATGGGCATGCGCGAGCGTGCCCGCCACCTGGGCGGCCTGGTGGAGGTGCGCAGCGCCCCGGGTGCGGGCACCACCACCACACTTAAACTACAGCTGTAAAACCAATACAGCAAAGCGGTAGAGCCTGTTTTCATTCGGAATCATGATGCCTGATTTTGCCCCTTCTGCAGCACCATCCGCCGTACCTGCAGCTCAAACCACCGTGGCTGGCGTGCCCACCATCCGCGTGCTGCTGGGTGACGACCACCGCATCGTGCGCGAAGGCCTGAAGCAGGTGCTGGCCGACGCACCTGAGGTGCTGGTGGTGGCGGAAGCCGCCACCGGCCCCGAGGTGCTCGACCGCGTGGCCGAGTTGACTGGCAATGGCCAGTCGGGTGCGCTGAACGTGGTGCTGCTCGACATTGCCCTGCCCGGCATGGACGGGCTCGACGTGCTGCAGCAGCTGCGCCGCAGCCACCCACGCCTGCCCGTGCTCATGCTCAGTACCTACCCGGAGAAGCAGTACGCCGTGCGCTGCATCAAGCTGGGGGCCAGCGGCTACCTGAACAAAAGCGCCGACCCCGACGACATGTTGGCCGCCGTGCGCAAGGTGGCCGCCGGTGGCGTGTACGTCACCCCCGCCACCGCCGAGGCACTGGCCATGGCCGTGGGCCATCGTGGTGCACAGGTTGGCCCCGAAGCCCTGTCGCACCGCGAGCACCAGGTGTTTCGCCTGCTGACACAGGGCCAAAGCGTGACCCAAATTGGTGCGCAGCTGGGCCTTGCACCCAACACCGTCAGCACCTATCGGGTACGCATCCTCGAAAAAACGGGCACGCACAACGACGTGGAGCTGGCGCTGTACGCCGAAAGGCATGGCCAGCGCTGAGGTGGTGGGTCGCCACACCGGGTTCGCGTGAATTTTGTAGTGCTGGCCCTACAAGCCATGGACGCAGCGTGTGCGATGTGTTGCCAAACTGTCTGTCAGGTGGCCCATGCCAGGCCATGTGGCCCGTTGCTTGCATTGAGACATGCACCAACTACTCACGAGGTGTGCCATGTCCGAGTTCTTCGATCCCTACAACGCCGACCGTCCTTTGATGATGAAGTGCAGCTGTGGCCGCGACCACACGCTGGCCGACCACCACGCTGAAGTGAATGCCGATGCCGCAGCAGCCACCCTGCGCGCCCGCAGCGAAACCGCGGACTTCGAGGCCTACAGCAATGAGTTCATCGAAGCCACACTCGTCAAGGCACTGTTTCCGCAAGACGCCGTGCGTCGCCGTTTCCTGCGCGCCGTGGGCAAGGGCACGGCCATGGCCGCCATTTCCAGTGTGTTGCCCATCACCAGCCTGCAGGCCATGGCGCAAGACAAAAACGCGCTGGAAAAAACCAACCTCAAGATCGGCTTCATCCCCATCACCTGCGCCACGCCGCTGATCATGGCCCACCCCCTGGGCTTTTACAGCAAGCAGGGCCTGAATGTCGAAGTCACCAAAACGGCCGGCTGGGCGCTGGTGCGCGACAAGATGATCAACAAGGAGTACGACGCGTCGCACTTCCTGTCGCCCATGCCACTGGCCATCAGCTTGGGGCTGGGCAGCAACGCCACGCCCATGAACGTGGCCACCATCCAGAACATCAACGGTCAGGCCATCACCATGAGCCTGAAGCACAAGGACAACCGCGATCCCAAGAACTGGAAGGGTTTCAAATTCGGCATCCCGTTTGAGTTCTCGATGCACAACTTCCTGTTGCGCTACTTCCTGGCCGAGCACGGCCTGAACCCCGACACCGATGTGCAGCTGCGCGTCATCCCTCCGGCTGAAATGGTGGCCAACCTGCGCGCGGGCAACATCGACGGCTTCCTGGGCCCCGATCCGTTCAACCAGCGCGCCGTGTTCGACGAGGTGGGCTACTTGCACACCCTGACCAAAGACCTGTGGAACGGCCACCCCTGCTGCGCCTTCGGCACCAGCACCGAGTTCATCCAGAAGAACCCCAACACCTTTGCCGCGCTGTATCGCGCCGTGCTGACTGCCGCCGCCATGGCGCGCAAGCCCGAAAACCGCGAGCTGATCGCCAAGGTGATTGCCCCCGCCCAGTACCTGAACCAGCCCGAAGCCGTGATCACCCAGGTGCTGACTGGCAAGTATGCCGACGGCCTGGGCAAGATCCAGAACGTGCCCGACCGTGCCGACTTTGACCCCATGCCCTGGCAGAGCATGGCCGTGTGGATGCTCACGCAAATGAAGCGCTGGGGTCACCTGAAAGGCGATGTCAACTACAACCAGATTGCCGAAAAGGTGTTCCTCATCACCGACGCGCGCAAACACATGAAGGATCTGGGGCTGCCTTTCACCGCAGGCCCCACGTACATGAAGCACAAGATCATGGGCAAAGAGTTTGACCCCGCCAAGGCAGCGGCCTACGCCGATAGCTTTGCCATCAAGAAGGCGTGATATGTGCACCCCCACGCTCGTTGCACTCGCTGCCCCCCGAGGGGGCTTCAACCTCCTTGAGGCGACTCGGCGGAGGTTGACCTTGACAACCCCCGCGCTCGTTGCACTCGCTGCCCCCCGAGGGGGCCTCAACCTCCTTGAGGCGGCTCGACGGAGGCGGACATGAAAACTGCCAGCCTGAACCTGCGCGCCGGTCTGGTGTCGCTGTTGATCTTCATCTGCTTCGTCGGGGCCTGGCAGCTGGCCACCACGGGGCCGAGCATCGGTGGCGCGTCCACCGGCATGACGGCCGAGCAAATCGAGTACGCCAAGATGATGGGCAAAGACCCCGGTGCGGCCAAAAGCACCGGCTTCCCGCCCCCCATCGAGGTGGGCAAGGCCATCTGGGCCCAGATGGCCGATCCGTTTTACGACAAGGGCCCCAACGACAAGGGCATCGGTATCCAGCTGGCGCACTCGCTGGGCCGTGTGGGCTTGGGTTTTTTGCTGGCTGTGATCGTGGCCATTCCGGTGGGTTTCCTCATTGGCATGTCACCCTTGATGCGCAAGGCGTTCGACCCCTTCATCCAGGTCTTGAAGCCCATCAGCCCGCTGGCGTGGATGCCGCTGGCCCTGTACACGCTGAAAGACTCTGACGTGAGCGGCATCTTCGTCATCTTCATCTGCTCGGTCTGGCCCATGCTCATCAACACGGCTTTCGGTGTGGCCTCGGTCAAGCGCGAATGGCTCAACGTGGCCAGCACACTTGAAGTGACGCCGCTGCGCAAGGCCTTCCAGGTGATCTTGCCGGCGGCTGCCCCCACCATCCTGACCGGCATGCGCATCAGCATGGGCATTGCCTGGCTGGTGATCGTGGCGGCCGAGATGCTGGTGGGCGGCACGGGAGTGGGCTACTTCGTGTGGAACGAGTGGAACAACCTGTCGCTGACCAACGTGATTTTTGCGGTGCTGCTGATCGGCGTGGTGGGCATGGCGCTCGACCTGCTGTTCGCCCAGGCGCAGAAGGCCGTGACCTATGTGGAGTGACACCAGCGTGCGTGCAGACGCTGCACGCCAGACCGCATCAACCTCAGTGAAAGACCCCGCCATGTCTGGCTATCTGAAGATCGAGGGCCTGAGCAAGGCCTACAACCCGGCCAAACCGGTGTTTGCCAATGTGTCGTTCCAGATCGACAGGGGCGAGTTCGTTTGCATCATCGGTCACTCGGGCTGCGGCAAAACGACCATCCTGAACGTGCTGGCGGGGCTGGACACCGCCACCAGCGGCAACGTGTTCATGGACGGGCGCGAGGTGGCTGGCCCCAGCCTGGAGCGTGGCGTGGTGTTCCAGAGCCACGCGCTCATGCCCTGGCTGACGGTGCGCCAGAACATCGCTTTCGCGGTCAAGTCACGCTGGCCCGAATGGCCTCGGGCCAAGGTGAATGTGCACGTGGAAAAAAGCGTGGCGCTGGTGGGCCTGAGTCAGGCCATCGACAAAAAGCCCAGCGAACTGTCGGGCGGCATGAAGCAGCGTGTGGGCATTGCCCGTGCGTTTGCCATCCAACCCAAGATGCTGCTGCTGGACGAGCCGTTTGGTGCGCTCGATGCCCTCACGCGCGGCACCATCCAGGATGAGTTGATGGGCATCGTGCGCGAGACGCAGCAAACGGTGTTCATGATCACGCACGACGTGGACGAGGCCATTCTGCTGTCCGACCGCATTTTGCTGATGACCAATGGCCAGGAACTGCCCGCCTCCAGCGGTGGCAGTGCGGGCGCCGAAACCGCCACGCGTTACGTGCCTGGCGGCATGGCCGAGGTGGTGGTCAACCCGCTGCCACGCAGCCGCACACGCGCCGACCTGCACCACCTGCCTGGCTACTACGACTTGCGTAACCACATCGTCGATTTCCTGGTGAGTCGCGCCAAAGCGCACTGACCCGTCCTGTCTTTCTTGTCTGCCTGAAGGAGGTCCAGGCCTCCCAGGGCGGAGCTTTGTCCCAGCATTTGTTTTACCCAACCACCGAGAGGAGTTTCACCATGAACCGTTTGGAAGTCACTGAAAAAATCATCAGCACCAAAGTTGCCCAAGGCATCAAATGGTCCGACGTGGCCACGAAAGTGGGCCAGTCCAAAGAATGGACCACGGCCCTGTGCCTGGGCCAGATGACCGCTTCTGCCGCCGAAGCCAAAGTGCTGGGCGACATCTTCGGCCTGACCGATGAAGAGCAAAAATGGCTGCAAGTGGTGCCCTACAAGGGCTCGCTGCCCACACTCGTGCCCACCGATCCACTGATTTACCGCTGGTACGAAATCGTGAGCGTGTATGGCACCACCATCAAAGAGCTGATCCACGAAGAGTTCGGTGACGGCATCATGAGCGCCATCGACTTCAGCATGGACATCGTCCGCCAGCCCGACCCCAAAGGCGACCGCGTGAACGTGGTGCTGTCAGGCAAATTCCTGCCTTACAAGCAGTATTGATAGCTGAAAAGCCTTTCTGCATATGCGGTAATAGCTATTTTTTCAATGAAACGTCTTTGCCGCTTCACCTGAAGGCAGCGGCCGGGGCAGAACGCCAGCCGTGGGCCCTCGTTCACACCCGCAGAAGCGTCCGCACGCGCGTTCTCGATGTGTTCCGCGCTCAGCGGTCGAGGGGCGGTTCGCCAATGGCTTCCAGCAGCCGCGCCGCAGGCAGGGGCAACCGGCCCTGCGTGCGACGGAACACGGACAGCTCCCGCGTGGCAACGCCTGCTTGAATGGGCAGTTCGGCCACCAGGTGGGCACTGCGCTCTGGCTCGATCATGGACAACGGGCACCAACTCACAAAGCCCGAATGCACCACCAGGCTTTTGAGCATGCTGATCGAGCGGGTGTAGACCACTTGCGCTGGCATGGCGTGTCCCTGGCTGGCCAGCAGGTGTTGCAGGTGTTCGTGAGGTTGGCTCCCCTTGGGGGTGATCACCCACGGGTTCGCGAGTGCATCGGCCAGCGACGGTGCGGGCAAGGCATGCAGCGGGTGGGTACATGCCGCAACGATGTGGACGGTGTCTGTCCAGCGGCAGTGCCCGATGGCGGTCACGTCGGCCGTGTCCGGGGTGGCCACACCCAGTGCCAGGTCGATGCCGTGGTCACTGAGGGCCAGGCACAGCTGTTCCCAGGTGCCCTCGATCACATGCGCCTGCAGGCCTGGAAAGCGCCGCAGCGTGGTGGCCAGTGCCGTGGACAGCATGCGGGAGCTGGCCAGGCTCGCAATGCTGCCCACGCGGATGGTGCCCTTTGCCAGCCCTTGCAGCGCAGCCATGTCTTCGACCGCCTGGTCAGACTGGTGCAGCAGGTTGGTCGCGTGGGGGTACAGGGCCCGGCCCAGCTCGGTGGGGTGCATCCCTTTGCTGTGGCGCTCGAACAGGTGTGCGCCCACCTGGTGTTCCAGCCGCTGAACGGTGCGACTGAGCGCTGGCTGTGTGATGGCCAGGGCCTGAGCGGCCCGGCCCAGGCTGCCGTGCTCACAAATGGCCTTGAAGGCCCGAAGCTGGTCGAGGTCGTATCCCATGGGTGAAAAAGCGGCGGTGCTGCGAAGGCGGGTGCCCCACCCGCCCAGCGGGGTTCAGCACGCTGCAGCGGGCAGGGGTCATGCTTTGTAAGTAGGGTCGGTGCGGTCCAGCAGCCGCAGGAGGGCGTTCCAGTCCCGGTTCTGGAGGAAGTTGCTATCTTGATCGAATTGCGCGGCCGTGTGTTCGCACACCTGAGGGTCGGGCCAGGTGAGCGGGTGGTCTCCCGCCAGCGCCGCCACCTGGATCTGGCACGCTCGCTCCAGAAAGAACATTTCCTTGAAAGCGTTTGAAATGCGGGTGCCGATGGTCAGCAGGCCATGGTTTCGCAAAATCAACACGTTCTTGGGGCCAACGTCCTGGACGAGGCGCTTTTGCTCGTCGGGGTTCAGGGCAATGCCCTCGAAGGCGTGGTACGCCACCCGGTTGTGAAAGCGCATGGCGTGTTGCGACAGCGACAGCAGGCCTTCGGCCTGAATGGAGACGGCCACGCCCGCTGCCGTGTGGGTGTGCAGCACGCAGAAGGCATCCGGGCGGGCACGGTGAATGGCCCCGTGGATGACGAACGCCGCCGGGTTGACGTCGTAGGGCACGTCATCGACCAGTTGCCCCTCGGTGTTCACCTTGACGAGGTTGGATGCGCAGATCTCCTCATACATCAGGCCAAACGCGTTGACGAGGTAATGGCCGGGTTCGCCGGGCACGCTGGCCGAGATGTGGTTGTAAATCCAGTCGGTCATGCGGAAGTGCGCAATGAGCCGGTAGCACGCTGCCAGCTCGACGCGCACGTCCCACTCGGCGTCGCTGCAGCGCGGCCGGGTTTCGCAGCGGCTTCGCTCCAGCGCTTGCATGAGCTGGCTGTTGGTCATGGACATGGGGGTCTCCTGTGGTGGGTGTGGCCCCCATTGTCGAAAGACTTCGATTGCCAGAAAAGTGCTGTTTCAAGGAAAAGTCATGCCGAAATCGCAAGGGTGCTGCGGCACGGTCGACGGTGACCCGAGCGCTGCGTCCGCCGTTGTCTCAGGTTCGGACCACGCACAAGACAAAAGCAAAAAGACGCCCGAAGGCGTCTTTTGTGACTGGGGTCAGACGTGAAAAAGGGTGCATGACGCACCCTTTTGTGTGACTGGCGCCCGGTGTGGACGCCTGCCGCCTCAACGTGGGCGGCGTGGGGTGGGGGGGCCAGATTGCCCGCCGCCACGGTTTTCGATGAAGCGGAAGTTGATGCGCCCCTTGGTCAGGTCGTAGGGCGACAGTTCCAGCGACACGCGGTCACCCGCCAGAATGCGGATGTGGTTCTTTTTCATCTTGCCGGCTGAATACGCCACCAGTTGGTGGCCGTTGTCCAGCGTCACGCGAAAGCGCGTGTCGGGCAATACTTCGTCGACCTTACCGGTCATTTCAATCAGTTCTTCTTTGGCCATGGCCTGTTCCTGTGGGTCGCGTTCGCTGCCTCACCCAAAGCAGCTGAAAAGACCGTTGCAACGCTGTGTGCACCGGTCGTGAGCGCGGCGATGATGGTGAGCAGGCCGCGGGAGCGATCGGGGGTCGCTGTCAGGTCATGCGGTGTTCAATACCAACCCTGGGGTGGCATTGCTTGTCTGTCATGACCTGTGTGGTTCGGTATCGGGCTGCCCTGACTCCAGCGTAGCAAGCCGATCCGGCAACCTCGCATTTTAATCCACAGGCATGGTTTTGTATAGCTTGCGCACGGCATGGCGCGTGCGTGGGGGCTCAATTTCCGTCCGGGTTGGTGCATTGCAGCAACATGGCACGGCACAGACAGGCTAATCGGTGCGGGCTTGCGCCAGATCAAGATGTTGCTGCGCAGCAATTTCAGAATGCCTCTTTGCCCTTCAACTCTCTGTGGAGCGAACCATGACATCCGCCGTTGTGCCCCCTGGTGTATTTGAGTTTCTCGATGCCACGCATGCGCGCATCAGCCAGCATTTACAGGTTTTGCGTTTGCTGGTGGACCGCATCGCGACCGATGGACTCGACCACGCATCGCAAGAGAAGGCCAAAGAGGTGCTGGAGTACTTCAATACCGATGCCCGGCAGCACCACCTGGACGAGGAAAAACACGTGTTCCCCGCGCTGCTGGCCAGTGCCGACGCCCAAGTGGTGCACGCGGCCAAGCGCCTGACGCAAGACCATGGGTGGCTGGAAGAAAACTGGCTGGCCATTGAGCCCAGCATTGCCGCAGCAGCCGACGGCAGCACTTGGTTCGATACCACCGAGCTGAGCCACGCGCTGGATGTGTTCGAAGCGTTGTACCAGGAGCACATCGAGCTGGAAGAGTCCCTGGCTTACCCCGAAGCACGCAAGCGCCTGGAAGCGGTGAATACCGACGGCATGGGCCGTGAAATGGCCGCTCGCCGCGCCAAACTGAAAGCCCAGACGCAAGCTGAATGAGCGTCTCCCGTCGGGCAAGAGGCATTGCACCTTGCCCGACCCAGCCCTGTCAGGTTACCTGGTCCGGTTCAGAGGCCGAGCGTTTTTCGGGCGTGCCTGAGCAACGTTCCGCCAGTTAGTCATAGTGGCTCAGTGCAAGGTCAAGGGGCATGACGTGGTTTTGACCCGCACCACCGCAGCTTTCACCTCATACGGCACGGGGCAGGCCTGGGCGTCGGCCCCGGCACGCCGCACCGCCAGTTTGGCCGCGATGGTGGCCGCCTGCCGCCCAATGGGTTCGATGTAGCGGCTGGCTTGCCCACCGATGGTGATGCAGTCGCCCAGCGCATGGATGTGCGGCTGGCTGGTGGCCAGCGTGGTGGCATCCACCGCAATGCCGTTGTCCCATGCCAGTCCTGCGCTTTGAGCCAACCGATTGGGCGTGGCCAGGCCGGTGGCGGCCACCACTTGGTCCACCACAAACCGCTGGCCGCAGGTGGTGGTGACCACGCGGGCGCGCTGCCCGGCTGTGGCGTTGGCCTCCACGCCGGCAATGGACACACCGCCCACGAATGCAATGGGCAACGCTTGCCACGCAGCCAGCACAGGTTCCCCCGCTTGCGGCGCGGCCCAGCGCGCCAGGGGCGTGGCCATGGGGTCGAGCAGGGTGATGCGGTGCCCGGCCAGCGCCAGGTCGTTGGCCAGTTCGCTGCCAATCAAGCCCGCGCCGATGATGGCGACGTGCTGGGGCGTGTCGCCAAGGGCGGCACGCAGCTTCAGGTACGCGTCCAGGTGGTTGACCCGCCAGCACAACTCTGCGGGCAGCGTCGGCGGCAGCGCCACCTGTGCGCCATGCGCCAGCACCAGCTCTTCAAACGGCTGGTTGCCACGCGTGGTGGACAGGGTTTGCGTGCGCGTGCAAATGCGCGTGGCCTGTGTCTGGGCCAGCAGGCGCACGCCCAGCCGGGCGGCGGCCTGGGCACCGGTTTCGCGCACCAGCTTGTCCAGCGGCAACTGTTTGGCCAGCGCCACCGACAACAGGGGTTTGTCGTACACGTCGCCCGAGCAGGCCGTGACCAGTGTGATGGGCAACTCGGCGTCGGTCTCGCGCAGGGCCTGGGCCATTTGCCAGCCCGCGCGGCCCGCACCCACGATGACCACGCCCGCGCGGCCCTTTTTGGCCGCCGGGCGTGTGGCACCCGCGCAGGCTGCGGCGCTGCGCAGTTTGCTCAGGTCGGGCGGGGTGTATGGCGAAAAGTCGGTTTTGGTGACGGCGCACAGCGGGCATTCCCAGTCATCGGGAATGTCGGCAAAACGTGTGCCGGGGGCCAGCCCGCTGTCGGGGTCGCCCTTGGCCTCGTCGTAGATCAGGCCGCAGGCGTTGCAGATGTACTGGAGAAAGGGCGCGGCGGCGGCGGGCTGGGGGCTCATGCGGGCATGTCCTCCGCGCACAGGGTGGCCACTTCTTTGCGCAGGTGCTTGATGGCGGGTGTGACGATGGCCACAAACTGCGCCTCGCGCACACGGCGCTGCACGTCCGACTGCATCAGGTAGCCGCGTGCACCTTGGTGCATCAGGGCCGAGGTGGCCGCGCGCATGCACAGTTCGCCGCCTTCGATGCGGGCGTTGAGCACGTCGATGAAATAGGCGTTGGAGCTGTCGTAGGGCGTTTTGGCCAGTTCCACCACGCGGCCCAGCAGGTCGTCCAGTTCGGCCTGCAGTTGGTCGGGCCGGTCGTCCAGGAACTGGTTCACATGCCCCAGCTGGTCTTCCACCGCCCACATGCTGTCGATGGCCCCCTGGATGATGCCGGCGGCAATGCCGCACTGCAGCAGCACGAACGCACCGCGGATGCCACGCAGGTAAGGCTTGCAGGGGTCGCCCAGGATGTCATCGGCACCGATGAACACGTCTTTGCACTGCACGGCATAGGTGCCCGTGCCTTCCATGCCTGAAAACTTGGGGCATGTTTTGAGCGTGACACCCGGTGCGTTGCACGGCAGCATGAACATCACTGCGCGCTCGGTGCTGCCTTCCACGGCGGCCACGGTGCCCAGGCTGTGTTCCTGTGCCAGGTTGCTGACCCAGGGCAGCGTGCCGTTGACGCGGTAACCCCCTTCCACGGGTGTGGCCTTGAGCAGCATTTTTTCAATGCCCGCAAAGCCTTTCATGGGGTTGGACATGCCGGTGGCACCGATCAGTTCGCCGCGCAAGTGGCGCTGCAGACGTTCGCCACGCATGGCTTCGTTGGCAGAGCCAAACAGGTACAGCGCCGACACCGCCTGCTGCCACATCAGGAACGAGGTGGCTCCACACACTTTGCCCACTTCCGCCATGGCCGCGATGGTGGTCATGTAGTCGCCGGGGCGGCCAGGCTGGTCGATGTGCGCACTCATGGCCCCCATTTTTGCCAGTTGGGTCACCAGGTCGATGGGGTAGGCCCCTTCGTCGATGGCCTGCGCACGCTGGGCCAAAGGCCCTTGTGCAATGGCACGCACGGCGCTCAGCAAGTTGTCGGTGGCGGCGGCTTGAACAACGTCAGCGGGCAGGTCGGTGGGGTTCATGGTGGGTTCCTGGTTCAACGGGGTGCGGTGCTCAAATGGGGCGTGGCCGGTCAGGCCATGCTGATTTCAAACGGAATGGGGTTGCGCATGGAGTTGGCAACGGGCGAGTAGAAGTTGGCGTGTTTCACGATCTCGTCCAGTTCTTCGCGGGTCGCATCGCCTTCCACCAGCACCTTCACGCGGATGGCCTGGAAGCCCATCTGGGGTGGCGTCATTTCCAGCGCGCCACCGGCACCCCAGGCAGCGGGGTTGCCAATGTCGCCTTCCAGAAAAACTTCCAATTTGGTCAGCTTCACACCCTTCCACGTGGCCACGGCGGTCACGCCCACGGCGATGCAGCCGCCCAGGCCTGACAGCACGATCTCGCCGGGTGCGGGTGCGGTGTCTTCACCGAACAGGTGCAGCGGCTCGTCGACCACCACGGTGTGCTTGTCGCCCACGGACGACAGGCTGCGGTATTGACCTTCCATCACGGTGTGGACCTTGTTGGTGCCACGGCGTGCAGGGTTGGCTTTGCCGCCTGCGGCGAAGGTGGCCAGACCTGCAGCATCGATGGGGCGAAGGTAGGCTTTGACGGTGGTGGATTCGATGACGGCGGAGGTGGACATGAGAGTTTCCAGTCGAGTTGATAAAAAGGGTTGTGCTGAGTGCGGCAGGTGTGTGTCAGGCCGCCAGGGGCAGGCCGGTTTCGATGGGCAGGCTGTCGTCGCGCGACCATTCGTTCCAGGAGCCGAAGTACATGCGCACGTCGCTGAAGCCAGCTTGCTTCAGGGCCAGGAAGGTGTTGGACGCGCGGGCACCTTTGAAGCAATACAGGTAGACCTTGTCGTCGGGTTTGATGCCCGCCGTGGCGCACTCGGCGCGGACCTCATCGGGCGACTTGAACAGCGGGCCTTGGGCCGTGGGCTTCATGAAGCGGTACCACTCCACCCACTTGGCACCGGGCAGACGGCCCTTGCGGGGCGCAAAGTCTTTGCCATAGGGTGACGAGCTTTCGCCAATCCATTCGTCCACGTCGCGCACGTCCAGCAGCACGGCATCGGTGCCCAGCGCGGCCAGCACGTCGGCCTGGGTCAGCATCACGTCGGTGGGGCTCAGGTCGGTCGGGAACGTGGCGGGTGTGGGGGTGGTGGCGACGGTGGACACCGGCAGCCCCGCTGCTTTCCAGGCGCTGAAGCCCCCGTTGAGCACCTTGATTTTGGGGTAGCCCAGCCAGCTCAGCAGGTAGTAGCCACGGCACGATTGGCCGTAGCCGCTGTTCAGGGCATCTTCGTAAAAAACAGCCGTTTCCGCACCAGACAAACCTGCGGCCCCCAGGGCCTGGGCGAAGGTGTCTTTCAGCGCCTTCAGACCTTCGGGCGTGGAGGTGGCCAGAAAGGTGAACACTTCGCGCAGGTTCACTGCACCGGGTATGTGGCCTTGAGCGAAGGTGTCTGCATCGCGGGTGTCAATCAGCACAACGGGTTCGCTGGCTTGCAGGGCCAGAAGTTGGGCCGGGTCCATCAGGACGGCTTCGACGGTCATGGGCAATCTCCAATTGGCGGTGGCAGGCGAAACGGCCTGTGCCTCTGCTTCGCAAGCCGCGTGCCAATTGGGTGAATTGCTGAAAAATCAGTATAAAAATGCGTCCTACAGCTTTTGTATATTCAATAGTTAGCTATTGAAAAAATATGATCCTATCTCCCCGCTGGAGAGGGTTTTCAGGGCGGCGGGAAGATGGTTGACTTTGTGTTGACAAATTGTCAACAACATTGGAGGTGCCCGCGTTCGTCAGCGCAGGCCGGCTTTTTTCAGGCGGTAGGCAAACTGGCGCAGCGTCAGCCCCAGGCTCTGGGCCGCGCGCGACTGGTTGCCCTGGTGCTGGGCCAGCACTTGCGCCAGCAGGTCGGGTGTGTGCGAGTGGGCGCTCTGGTACTCGCGCACCAGCGGGCTGGCGGTCCACCCGCCGGGCAATGCGGCTGTCGAAACCGATGCGGGGGCAACGGCCGAAGGCGGCTGGGACACAGGTGCTGCGGGGGCCAAAGTAGCTGCCATGGCGGCGGTGTCTTGGCCCGCGCTGCCCAGGTAGCGTGCCAGCTCGGTGGGCCCCACGGCAGCTTGGTCGGCCAGCAGCACCAGGCGCTCGACCACATTGCCCAGCTCGCGGATGTTGCCGGGCCAAGGGTGGGCATCGAGCAGGGCCAGTGCCTCGGGGGTGAGGTGCACATTGCGCTGGTGGGCCTGGTTGGCACGGCTCAGAAAGTGCAGGGCCAGGGGGTGAATGTCGTCGCGCCGCTCGCGCAAGGACGGCAAGCGGATGGGCACCACGTTCAAGCGGTAGTACAGGTCTTGCCGGAAGCGCCCCGCAGCCACCTCGGCGGCCAGGTCGCGGTTGGTGGCGGCCACCAGCCGCACGTCGATGCGTACCTCGCGCGTGCCACCCAGCCGCACCAGCGTGCCCTCTTGCAGCGTGCGCAGCAGCTTGGCTTGCAGGGGCAGGGGCAGCTCGCCCATTTCGTCCAGAAAAATGGTGCCGCCGTTCGCCTGCTCAAACCAGCCGGTGCGCGCCTGGATGGCCCCGGTGAAGGCCCCGCGCTCATGGCCAAACAGCTCCGATTCAAACAGCGTGTCGGGAATGGCCGAGCAGTTCACCTTGATGAACGGCCCTTCCTTGCGACCGCTGGCCAGGTGCACGGCACGGGCAAACAGCTCCTTGCCAGTGCCCGATTCGCCCAGCAGCAGCACAGTGGCCTGCGATTGCGACACCCGTTCGAGCTCGCCCAGCGCTTTCAGCAGCGCGGGCGACTGGCCCACCAACCCGTAGCGGGCGGTGTGCGTGTTCAGGGCACGGGCCAGTTCGGCGTTGCGCACAGCCAGCTGGCGGGTTTGCTCGGCCACCAGTTGTTCCAGCTGCAGCACCTGGCCAGCCAGCGTGGCCAGCACGCGCAGCACGGCCAGGTCGTCGTTCAGGTGGCGCTGGCGACTGCGGATGCGGTGGCAGCCCAGCACCCCCACGGTGGCCCCGTTCAGCTCCACCGGCAGGGCGATGTAGGCCACCGTCTCTGGGGGCAATTGGTCGCGCGTGACCGCACGGAACAGAAACAGCGGCTCGGCATCCACGTCTTGCACGATGGCGGGCAGCCCTGTGGCCAGCACCTTGCCGGTGATGCCTTCGCCCCAGGCGTACACGCCGCGCTGGGCCTCTTCCTGGGTCAGTCCGTAGGCGTGCTGTATGCGGGCGGTGCGTGGGCCGCCGGGGGCTTGGGCGGCCCCCGTGTCGGCCAGTACCAGGCGGCCCCGGTTCAGGCCCAGCAGCTCGCTGATCAGGTGCAGCATTTCGCGCAGCACCAAGCCAGGGGCCAGGCTTTTGCCCAGCAGGCGCATGACTTCGCGCATGAGCAGCAGCTCCTGTGCGCGCCAGTCCGGTGGCGTCTCGTCGGCGGGCCGTGGTGTGGAAGGTGATGGGGATGAGGGAGATGCCACGGTGTCGGCGTTTTCAACGCATCAGCGAGTCGATTTCCTTTTGCATGGTGCGCACCAGGTGGCTGTACAGGCGCACTTTGTCGTCGCTCTGGCGCATGCGCTCGGCCAGGCGCTGGCCGATGGCGGTCATCAGGTGCGCGGCCACGGCGGGCTCGTTGCGCGTCAGGCTTTCAATGGCTTCGCGGGTCAGCACCGCACAGCGCACCAGCGTGGTGGCCGTGCAGGTGGCCGAGCGGGCCGCACCGTCGAACAGCGCCATTTCGCCGATCAGGCTGCCTGGGCCCAGCACGGTCAGGGTGTCGGGCGTCTGGCGGCTGACGATGAGGGTTTCGACCGTCACCTCACCACCGATGATCAGCAGCATGTAGCCGGTGTCGTCCTGGTCGCCTTCTTCAAAAATGACCGTGCCGTCGGGAATGATGAGCGGCTGCATGTACTTCACCACCGTGTGTGCCTGCGCGTCGGTCAGCTGCATCAATGCGGTGGGCGCACGCAACATGTCGGCAGCGGCTTCCGCGCTGGTTTGGGGCTCTTTGAAGTCCAGTTTCCAGGCGGCGTGGTGGTCCTGGCCCAGACCGGTGGCGGTGCGGATGCGGTCTATCAGGTTCTTGAGCATGGTCACCTCTTGGCTGCGATCGGACAGGCCAGGCGGGCTGGCATGGGGGAATTGTCGGGCACAAAGTGCCGAGAAGGGGCTGGCTGGCCTGTGGTTGCCCCGTGGTGGTGTGCGGCAATGCACACCACGGCCTTGTGGACGAAGGTTGAGGTTGCGCTCAATAATTTCGTATATAGAAACAATGAATCGACAAATTTGCTATTTTTCTTCTCTTCATGCAACAGTAAAGTTCACCCCATCGATGAGCCAGACACGCAAACGACTCACCGAGGCGGGAAACAAGACGGGCCA
>JAVBXK010000070.1 GCA_030824555.1 bacterium | reverse complement strand
CCATTGAGCTCACCGCACCGACCACCATGAACCCCCTCTCCTTGCAAGACCCCACCCTGCTCAAATCGCTGGCGTTGATCAACGGCCAATGGAGCCCCGCCATCAACGGCACCACGTTTGCCGTGCACAACCCCGCCACCGGCGAACCCATTGGCCACGTGCCCAACATGGGTGTGACCGAAGCCCAGCTGGCCATCGAAGCCGCCGACCGCGCCTTTGCCAGCTGGAAACTGCGCACGGCCGAAGACCGTGCCCACATGCTCAAGCGCTGGCACGCGCTGATAGCGGCGAATGCCGACGACCTGGCCCTGCTGATGACCGCTGAGCAAGGCAAACCGCTGGCCGAAGCCAAAGGCGAAATTGCCTACGCGGCGTCGTACATCGAGTGGTTTGCCGAAGAGGCCCGGCGCGTTTACGGCGAAGTCATTCCATCGCCATGGCCCGACAAACGCATCGTCGTCACGCGCGAGCCGGTGGGCGTGTGTGCCGCCATCACGCCGTGGAACTTCCCCTCGGCCATGATCACCCGCAAAGTGGCACCGGCCCTGGCGGCGGGTTGCACCATCATCGTCAAACCGGCCGAGCAAACGCCCCTGTCCGCGCTGGCCATGGCCGAACTGGCGCAACGCGCAGGCATCCCGGCCGGGGTGTTCAACGTCATCACCGGCGACGCGCGGGCCATTGGCGGCGTGCTGACGGCCAGCCCCACCGTGCGCAAACTCACCTTCACCGGCTCGACGGAAGTGGGCCGCGTGCTGGCCGCCCAGTGCGCGCCCACGCTCAAGCGCATGTCGCTGGAGCTGGGGGGTAACGCACCGTTCATCGTGTTCAACGACGCGGATCTGGACGCTGCCGTAGACGGGGCCATGGCCTCCAAATACCGCAACACCGGCCAAACCTGTGTGTGCAGCAACCGCTTCCTGGTGCAAGACGGCGTGTACGACGCCTTTGCCACCAAGCTCGCCCAGGCCGTGGCCGCCCTGAAAGTGGGCAACGGGCTGGAAACGGGCGTGACCCAAGGCCCGCTGATCGACGCCCCCGCACTGGCCAAAGTGCAGGAACTGGTGGCCGACGCGGTGTCCCAAGGCGCCACCGTGCTGGCAGGGGGCAAACGGCACGCGCTGGGCGGCACGTTTTACGAACCCACGGTGCTGACCGGCGTGACCCCCGCCATGCGCCTGGCCCAGGAAGAAATTTTTGGCCCCGTGTCGCCCCTGTTCCGCTTCCATACCGAGCAGGAAGCCATCCACATGGCCAACGACACCGAGTTCGGCCTGGCCGCCTACTTCTATTCGCAAGACATGGGCCGCGCCTGGCGCGTGAGCGCCGCGCTGGACTACGGCATGGTGGGCGTCAACTCTGGCGTCATTTCCACCGCCGTGGCGCCGTTTGGCGGCGTCAAGCAATCGGGTATGGGCCGCGAGGGCTCGTTGCACGGCATTGACGAATACGTGGACACCAAATACGTGTGCATGGGCGGGGTCTGATCCGGTTCAGCCCAGCCACACAGATTCAGCCCAACTCACCCAAACTGGCAGACCTTCGAATTTCACCCCCAGGAGACAACATGACCACCGACGTTCAAACCCATTTCGCCACCGCCTACCCCCGCCCCGAACACATCAGCCCCGAAGAGTGGGCCGCGCGCGTGCAACTGGCCGCCGCTTACCGCATCTTCGACCACCTGGGCTGGACGGAGCTGATCTACAACCACATCTCGCTGCGCGTGCCGGGGCCGGAACAGCATTTCCTCATCAACCCGTTCGGGCTGCATTACTCGGAGGTGTGCGCATCCAACCTGGTGAAGGTGGACGTGCGCGGCAACATCATTGGCCAATCCGACTGGCCCATCAACCCCGCCGGGTTCACCTTCCACGGTGCGATTCACGAACAGGTGCCCGACGCGCATTGCGTGATGCACGTGCACACCACGCCCACCCAGGCCGTTTGCTGCCTGGAAGACGGCCTTGAGTTTTCCAACTTCTACGCCGCACAGCTGTACGGCAAGATCGCGTACCACGACTTCGAGGGCATCACCGTCCACCTGGACGAGGGTCAGCGCATTTTGGCCAGCGCGGGCAACAAGCCCGTGCTGCTGCTGCGCAACCACGGGCCGGTGGTGCTGGGCTTCAACCTGGCCAATGCGCTGGCGCTGATGTGGCTGGTCAACCGCGCGTGCGAGGTGCAGCTGGCCTCGCAGTCCATGGGCAAAACACGGGCCATTGCCGTGCCCGTGCTGGAAGCTTGCGTGCGCGACTCGCTGAACTTCAACCCCAAGTTTGGCGGCGGACAGGATGCGTTCGACGCGCTGCAACGCATCGTGGACCGGCTGGACCCTGGTTACCGGGGCTGACAGGGCGGTTAAGGCATACCTAACAATGGGTATCCAGAATTCAGTTTGTTCAACCCGCAACCTCAATTTCTGGAGATACCCATGAGCCACAACGACCATGCCTACGGCGCAGAGATCGAAACCGATGACGAGATGGATGCCACTGAAACCTCGCACACCGAACAAGACACCGAAAATGGTCATGTGGCGGACGGCTCTTTTGACACGGTGCCGTCCAACGACGGTGCGGACACCTCGGAAGGCAGCGTGACGGGCACCCACACAGCGCATCACTATCAAGAAGGCGAGATTGATAACGATGGCTACGAGCACCACTATGGCGACACAGGTGGCAGCACAAGCGGTGCCGGTCAACCGGCAAGCGGCAGTCATGTGGTGACCGGCAGCTTGACAAGCCGAAACGCCATCGAGGGTTCTGCAAGCGACGACATCATCCATGGCGGCCATCAAACGGACATCATCGACGGCGGAGACGGCAATGACCACGTGGAAGGCAATGACGGGGATGACGTGCTGATCGGCGGGAACAGCACCGACAGCGGGCACAACCATTTCATGGGTGGCGCGGGCGATGACATCATGGTTGCCAGCGGGCGCAAGACGCAGGATTTTGACGACTTGATTCAAGGCAATACGGGTCTGAATCAAACCATTCACGCCGATGCGAAGTACGCCAGTGTTGCAGACATCATTGACAACAACGGGGTGGTCGCAACGGGTCAGAACACCTTCGAATTCCAAAGTGGCAGCACCGGGCATGACCTGATCTTGAACTTCCATGTGGAGACCGATCGACTGGTCATCCAGCGAAACATCAACGGCTCGGGCATGGAAGACGACGCATCACTGCTGAACCATGTGAGCACCCATGGCAACGATGTCACCATCGACCTCGGAGAGGGCAACAGCGTGACGCTGGTAGGCGTGGACGCAACGGGTTTTTCGCTGCAAAACATCTTGTTCGTTTGATCGCGCTGCAAACGCTGCGCGAAGCCAGTCCGCACACGACAAGTCAGCACCCCGACCGATGAAGCTGCGATGGACTTGGCGCAGGCCTCTCAACCAGCGTTCCCCCGCACGCCTGCCCCCAACGAACTGACGCATTGCGCCTCACGGGAAGGCATCCATGTCGGGCATGGCCACGCGGGGGTGAGCAAGCGACTTGTCCCTGCAATCCGGGACCAACCCTGTGGATAACCCTGGGACAGGGTGAGAACAGATGCGCCCGACCCACGTCCAGTCTGGATTTGAAAAATTTGCCTATTTTTTAGGCAAATCACACAAATCTGGATACGCTGTCGGATTTCACACCCCGCAAGCCCTGCCATGAAACAGATGCCGCCCCCACCGTCCGCGCCCCGGGTACCTGCCTATCCGGCTGCAATGGCTCAATTCAAGGCAGAACTGGCTCGCATGTCGCCCGAGGAACGCAAGGAGGCCATCGCCGCGTTGGCCCAGGTGGTCAAGGCAGCCATGCAGACAGACAGCCCCAGGTGACGCGTGAGTACGGGCGGCTCCGCAAACATGTGCGCCATCTCGCGCCCTGGCCATTGAGCACAGGGGAAAATCCTGTACGTCTACAGCAGCCTCAGCCCAGACCAGCACGTGGAAAACACCCTCAAAGCGGTCGAACAGTGGCGGGCCAACCACCCGAAGTGAGTGGCGCTTCCTCCCACAAGGTCTTCAAGGCCTTGTGTGCAGTGGCTGCGCCAGCACTGCGACAGCAACGCCCATGTTCTGCGCCGTTTGGGTGCTGTCGCTGACCCATGCCTGTGCGCGCTGCGAATGCTTGATGTGTGGACGTTATCTGCTCCTGATTTTCATCAATTTCTCAACGTTTTTGACCCGATTTTGATAGCTTGAGCACGGCCAGCGCACAGTCCCCAGGGCTGCTTCGGCGGTGCGGCGGGTGGTCAGGCACTGAACACCTGAAACAGCGGGGAACCCTGCCACCCTTACCCGACTCAGTCATGCACCGCCCATTGACCTGCCACGAAAGGAACCCCTGCACCCATGCCCCACGACGTGAGTTTGATTGCCACCATTGCCGCTGGTTTTGGCCTGGCCCTGGTGTTGGGCTATGGCGCCATGCGCCTGAAGATGCCGCCACTGGTGGGTTATTTGCTGGCCGGTGTGGTGGTTGGCCCTGCCACACCCGGTTTCGTGGCCGACGTGGGCCTGGCTGGCCAGTTGGCCGAAATCGGCGTGATGTTGTTGATGTTTGGCGTGGGCCTGCACTTTTCGATAGACGACCTGATGGCCGTGCGCCGCATTGCCGTGCCCGGTGCCATGGTGCAAATTGGCGTGGCCACGCTGCTGGGCATGGGCTTGTCGGCACTGTGGGGCTGGGACCTGGGCGCCGCCCTGGTGTTTGGCCTGTGCCTGTCGGTGGCCAGCACGGTGGTGCTGTTGCGGGCGTTGGAGGCGCAGGGCACGCTCAAATCCATCAACGGCCAAATTGCGGTGGGCTGGCTGGTGGTGGAAGACTTGGTGATGGTCTTGGTGCTGGTGCTGCTGCCCGCCGTGGCTGGGGTGCTGTCGGTAGCGGGCCCCTCTGACGCGGTCCCGTTGTCCACGGGCAGCATGGGTGTGACCATCGGCATCACGCTGGCCAAAGTCACCGCGTTCATCGTGCTGATGCTGGTGGTGGGGCGGCGTGTGTTGCCCAAGGTGCTGTGGCTGGTGGCCAAAACCGGCTCGCGCGAGCTGTTCACCCTCAGCGTGGTGGCCATTGCCATAGGGGTGGCCTTTGGGGCGGCCAAGCTGTTCGATGTGTCGTTTGCACTGGGCGCGTTTTTTGCCGGGATGATGATGCGCGAGTCGGAGTTCAGCCACCGCGCGGCCGACGAATCGCTGCCGCTGCGCGACGCGTTCGCGGTGCTGTTTTTCGTGTCAGTGGGCATGCTGTTCGACCCAGCTGTGCTGGTAGAACACCCCGGCAAGCTGCTAGCCGTGGTGGGCATCGTGTTGCTGGGCAAAACGCTGGCAGCCATCGGGCTGGTGCTGCTGTTCAAGTATTCGCTGCACACGGCCCTGACGGTGGGAGCCAGCCTGGCGCAGATTGGCGAGTTCTCGTTCATCCTGGCCGGGTTGGGCGTGGGGCTGGGGCTGCTGCCACTGGCAGGGCAAAGCCTGGTGCTGGCTGCGGCGCTGGTCACCATTGCGGCCAACACGTTGATGTTTGCCGCCATCGCGCCGGTGGAGGGCTGGCTGCTCAGACACATGCCATTCTTCCAGCGCCTGGCACGCCGTGATGACGACCTGGCCGAGCTGCCCACTGACACCGCATCGGACCTGCTGAACCACCCCGTGGTGCTGGTGGGGCACGGCCGGGTGGGCCGACGGATTGCGCAAGCATTGAAAGAGCAAGGCGTGGCCTGTGTGGTGGTTGAACAGAACCGGGAAAACGTGGAAGCGCTGAGGCAATCCGGCACGCTTGCCGTGTGGGGCGATGCCACCACCCCCGAGGTGCTGGTGCAGTCCCATGTGGCGCGAGCCAACATGCTGGTCATTGCCGTGGCTGACTGCGTTGACGTGCGCAAAATGGTGGAAATCGCCCGCACACTGAACCCAGGCATTCCGCTGGTACTGCGCACACACAACGAGGAAGAGGCCGCGCTGCTGAAGCAGGCATGCCAGGGTGCGGTGTTTGTGGGCGAACACGAACTGGCCCGGGGCATGACGCAGCACATCCTGGCGCACTTGCCGGTGCGGCACTGAACGGCGCTTGCCAAGGCACCACAGCGCGCGCAGCGCCCCATGCAGCAGTGCTTGAGCGGTGTGTGCAGCGGTTGTGGAGCCGTGTGGCAGCCTGATGTGCCGCAACAGGGGCAGCAGCCACGTACCATTGGGCACAACCACTGACCGCACATTCCCCATGACCGATTGGAAAACCCGCCAGATGATCAAAGCGTCCGGCTGGCCACATGACCCCGTCACCCTGGCCCCCGGCACCGACTTCAACGCCCCTCAAGCCGATGGGCTGGTGCCCCTGCACTGGGCTGTCCAGAGCGGCAAACCCGGTTTGCTGGCCTACTTGTTGGCACACGGGGCCGACGTGAACGCACAGCCCCCTGGCGGCCACGGCTTGCTGGCGTGGGCGCTGGCGACCAAAAACTTCCAGGCCGTGATGCTGCTGATCGACCAGCTCAAAGCCACAGCTGCCCCGCTGCCCGACGAAGCACTGCAAAAACGCCTGACCCAGGCGTTTGCCGGGGGGCACACCAACGCCAAAAACCGCCTTCAGCAAACGCTACGGGACTGGCAGCGCATCAGCAAGGGGGGCTGAAGTGTCCGGGGCGAGCCCGAACGCCCCCCGTTGTCAGCCCGCCTTCAACTCATCTTCACGCGCTGGCCGCTGGCATCCACCACCTGCTCGCCGTCTTCCTTGGCAAACGCGCCTTGCTGCGGGTGGGGCAGCAAATCCAGCACCGCTTCTGACGGGCGGCACAGCTTCACACCCAATGGGCTGACCACCAGCGGGCGGTTGATGAGGATGGGGTGGGCGACCATGGCATCCAGCAGCTCGTCGTCAGACCATTTGGGGTTGCCCAGGTCCAGCTCAGCATAGGGCGTACCCTTTTCGCGCAGCAAGGCACGCACCCCCTGCCCCGTGGCAACCACCAGCTCGGCCAGACG
>JAVBXK010000072.1 GCA_030824555.1 bacterium | reverse complement strand
GGCACAACCACCACCACTCAAACCGTGGCCCCGGTCACCCCCACCCGGCCAGAAAACCCGAACACCCCCAACAGCGGCTTGGCCGACATCCCGCTGGCCACCGACAGCACCGGCGCGCCCACATTGCAAGTCAGCCTGCCCGTGGGCGTGGGCGTGACCTCCAGCACCACCACCGGCAGCGACCAAGGCTTGCGTGAACAGCTCGTGGGTGCCAGCTCCACTGCCATAGGGGGCACTGAACCACTGGGTACAGACATTGCCAACGGCATCGATGAATTCGTTGGCAGCGCAAGCGTCCCAAGCCAGGTCACAGTGCGCACCATCACGCTGACGGTAGCTGCGCCCGCCAACGGTGGCACGCCCACCGCACCGACTGCCCCCATCGTCATCACCGGTGCCAGCGGCACGGGTGAAGGTGATGCCGCGCACCCCAATCGCCAGGAAGCCCTGGTCATCGATGCCCGCAACCTGCCACCAGGCACGGTGCTGGACCTGAGCCTGGTGGAGTTCGCCATCATCATCGGCCCCACCACCGCCACCGGCGGTTCGGGGCGCAACTACGTCGTCGGTGACGGTTCGCCCCAGACCATCATCCTGGGGCCAGAGGACGACATCATCCACGGTGGTGCAGGCAACGACACCGTGGGCTCCAAGGGCGGAGACGACCAACTCTTCGGTGACGAGGGCAACGATTGGGTGGTGGGTGGCATCGGCAACGACACGCTGCAAGGCGGGGATGGCAACGACACCCTCCAAGGCGGTGCATCGGACGCGGGTACCTGGAACTTCAAGCTCAACACACAGGGTCAGCTCCAGGCCAGTTTTGTGCCCACCAGCACCGAGCTGGCTGACAGCACGGGTTTCAGTGTGACGGGCAACTGGTCTGCACCGGCGGGTGTGAACGGCAGTGGTCCGGTCACTGACAGCCGGTTTGCGTGGGTGTACGACGACTACGCTGTGGCCAAGGATGCGGCGCTGCTGGTGCATGCGCTGGCCGGGCGTTTGCCCACGCTGACCGAGATGGGCACGTTGGCCGATGGCAGCCTGAGCAGCCAGCAACTGGCCACGATGGCCCATGCGTACTTCAGCCGCATCAGTGGCACGGAGAACGCGACCACTGAAGCCCAACTGCAAGCGGTGATCACGCAGGTGTGGGGCAGCGGTGCCGCCACCCACGAGTTGGTTCAGGTGGGCAAGGCGCACCTGTCCACAGGTGGCAACTGGGCTGACATCTGGCTGGCCTTGGCGCGCCACAGCACGAATGCCAACCAGATCACCGATGCGCAGGGCAATGTGAATCTGATCGGCAACGGGCTTTTGAGTGACACGGGTTGGTCTGCCAACTCTGGCGCCGACAAGCTGTTCGGCGGCACAGGCAACGACGTGCTGGTGGGCGGCAATGGCAACGATGAGATCGACGGTGGCAGTGGCACCGACATGGCAGTGTGGCTGGGTGCGCTGGCTGACTACCAGGTGGCCATCACACCGAGCACGGCGCAGGGCTCACCAGCGGGCTCGCACGATGCGCTGATCCGCCACAAGTTGACGGGCGAGGTGGACACCGTGCGCAACGTAGAGCTGTTCAAGGTGGGCCAAACGGTTTATGCGCTGTCGCACGGGCAGACGCAGCCTGCTGATGGGGTGTTTGTGGAACTGGGCAGCTATGTGCAGCCTGTGGTCGATGCGCAGCTGGTGGGGGTGGTGCTGAACTCGGGGTGGCTGGGATGAGATAGGGGAAGATGGGGGAATTGGGTTGTGGTGTAGCGGCTGTTGATAGCCGCTACCGCCAGCCATATGTCGCCTGTGTTTCAGCTTGAAAACAGCGTAGGCGCACAATGGCTTAACCAACAGCTGACGCAGCTCAATGCGTCTGAAAGGCGACGCCATGAAAAACCTGTTCACGTTACTGAAACTGTGGGGGGCAGTCCTTGCGCTGGTGCTCACCGCTGCTGCGGCACATGCGCAGGTTGTCTCGCCGGTGCTGCAACCGCCCGGCGGGGTCATCACGGTGTCCACGCCAGTTGCCAGTGCGAGTGAAGTCAACCCCATCTTGATCTTTGCCCCGGTACCTGCGGAGCGCGACGGAAGCTACCGGCTTTACGTGGCGGCGCTGTATGCCAACCAGCTCTACTTTCTGACCCTTGAAAACTTACAGAAACGCGTCGTGCCATACACCGGCGGCGAGCCACCTGTGTACCAGACGGCAAACGGCGCTGAGCTGTATGTGGACCAGCCGAATGGCGGCTTTGCCGCGCAGACGTGGTACATCGGGCTGGGTGACCTGACATCACTTTCCGGCTTGCAGCTGTTTGCCGGTTTTGGCAGAACGGGGGCAGACATGATGGCCAGGGGACAAGTCGCGCACGTTTTCACTGTACCGTGAGGCCCTGGCGGCGAGGCTTGGCATCAGTAGCCGTGTGTCTGCGCCAGCTCCAGCCAAGTGGCCACAGGCCCGACAGATACAGGCGTTGCTACGCCTGCCGCTGGCACCACCGCAAACACCTCATCATTGATCACCCCCAAATACGACTGCGTTTTGGGGTAGTGTCGGTACACGAAGCCTGCACCTTGTTGAGTTTGCGGGCTGGCTGGCGAAACGTATTGCGGAAATACCGCTTCGATGTAATCGAAAACGCGCTCTGTCGATGCCACCACATGCCGCGCCGACAACACCTTGGCGCTGCTGACCTGCAGCAGATTGGCTGCAGCCACCGATTCGCAGTCGGCTGGGCGGCTGAACATGGGCACCTGTGACAGCGCCGAAGCCAGTGCACCCAGGTTGGTACAACTTGAGGCGTTGATGAGCGGCAACTGTGCCAGGCCATCCACAACGCCCATCCCAGGCGCAAGCACCCGGCCAAACACCGTGAACCCACCATTCTGGCTGTCAAGGTTTGTCGCGTTATCTGCCAAATTGACAAACCATTGGTTGGTTGCGCTGTCAGGGTTGCCTTCAACCTTGGCCATGGCCACCGTGCCACGGACGTTGGATCGGGTTGCGCTGAACTCGTTGGCCACGGGCGATGCAACCGGCACCTGGCCCAGTTTGGGGGTTGAGGCTTCGGCCCACTTCAACCCTCCGCCCTGAAGCACAAAGCCACGTACCAGGCGGTGAAAAATGCTGCCGTCATAGGCACCGCTTTGCACATACGACAGAAAGTTGGCAACAGTGCGCGGTGCGGTGCTGTCATACAACTGGATATCGATGGGGCCTGCCTGCGTTTGCATGCGCACCAATGTGGCCGTTTGTGCATACGCACCCGTGGCCGAAAGCATCAGACTGACGAGCACCCCTCTGACGGCCCGCCGGGCCGAAAACGTCATTGATGAGTGGATGAATGGAGATAGGCAAGTTGACTTCTGGTTCATGGTGTTGACCGCCTGGGTTGGGCGGCATCAGGATGGATGCACTCAGCGAGCGGCCAGGCCGTAGCGTGCGTTCGACGTTGTCCAGGCATATGACGCGCGACTCCAAAAGTCCTCCACGCCGTCAATGACCGCCAGGCTGATACCCAGTGCCGACGTCACACTGCCCGTGTTCGCAATGGGGATGGGAATGGTTTTGAGCAACGGGATGACAGACGTGGCCAGATTCACTGCCGCCTGACGGCAGGCGATGCCGTTGACCGTGCGGGCAAACTGATTGATCAACATGTCGACCGCTGAAGTGCCGAACAGGCATTTCACACCCGAATTGACCACATTCAAATACGGCACCTGCCCCACCACCAAGTTGGCAGCAAGCTTCTGCACCGACAGGCGCTTCGTGTCGGCATATGTCACCATTCGACTGGCCACGGCGGTGGTCCGGGTCGATCCGGTGTCTGCGTTGACCGAGGCTTCGAACAGGTTGCCGGTGGTGTAAGTCCAGAACAAAGCCACTTCGCGGCAAGTCAGGTAGTAGGTACGCGACACAGGCAAGTACATGCCTGACACCAACGCGGCATCGCCGTTGCCATAGGTCGGCGAGCTTTGCGAGCGGTACACCCCCTCGACATAGGACGCGCACTGGCCCAGCATGGCCTCCGCCTGCGTTTGCACCGCAGCGGCCAGCGCTTCGTGGCCAACACCCAGGCTACCGGTATTCATCGAGGCCGTGCTGCTGCAGCTCTGCGCCCACGGCATGCAACGCTTGAGCGTGATGCTGAGTGGGTACGCTGATTGCACCAAACCAGGCAAATCGATGGCCGCAGTGGGCAACTGCGTTTTGGGCACAGTGGGGTTGGCTGCCGTCGGGTATGCCGTGTTGACCACGGTCACCTGTGGCTCACCGGTTTCGGCATCGGTATCGCGTCTGCATGTGACCGTCCCCGTGCAAAAAGCAGGCAGCTGGCCTGCGGGGTCAAGGGGCAGCGTGACAGACTCGCCTTGCCCGAGAGCCAGTTGCCCGGTTTCACTGGCCTCTCGCAAAATGCGCTCTTCTTGTTGCCCTTGTGCGGTAATGGCACGAACCACCTGGTCATACATGGCTGCCGCACGCAGGAAATCGGTGTTGTTGGGCGTGGCTGGGTCAGTGGGGTTGTAGGCCGACAGGCGCAAGGCAAGTTGCGCCAGCAATGCATCCGCTTGTTGTCTTGCACCTGGTGTCAGGGGCAAGGGCAGCGCAGCCAATGTCGAGCTGCCATCGTCCAGCGGAAACACTTGCTTGAACCGCTGTGCAGCCAACATGTCCTCCCAACTGAAGCCGTACCCCACCACGACCTTGAATGCAGGCAAATCCAGCAAGCGCAATTGACTGACGAGCGAGCGCTTCACGGTACCGGTTGTCGCCAGGAGCGTGCTGAAGGGCACTGGCCCCGTTCCCAAGGGCTTGAATTGGCCGGTGGCATCCAATGCCAGAACGGTTTGGTCAAGTTGCAGCAACACATACACCTGCACCGGGCGGCCGACATCGGCGGCCTGAAACTGGAGCGAATAACCGATTTCGACCTGATCCATGGCCCCTGTCTGGTAACCCACGATGCCTTCGGCACCCGGCAAGGCTTTGGCACCAGTGGCAAAGAACAGGCCCGACAAGGCAAGCGCGGCAAGCATCGACCTCCCGTGCCGAACAAATTGAATGAGCAGAAGCGACAAGTTAAATGACATATGGCATGCAGGTTGAGGAAGCCGTGATTCTCCTTGGATTCGGTTGCATGTCAGCAGGGGCTCACTGCATCACACTGTCGCAATCGGCACCGCCCGTTCCGCGCACCTTCAGGGTCACGGGTTTGCCCTCGGCCAGGGCGGCCCAGCGGTCAGCACTGAGTTTGCAGGTCCACTGCTTGCCTTTGGCCGATTGCAGCGTGACCTGGTATTGCTCGCGTTTGCTGCCCAGGCGGTCAGCGCCCAGCAAGGCGGTCCCGCCACTGAGCCCCATGCTGCCCGCTGGTGGACCGGCCAGCAAGGGTTGTGGCCAGGCGGGCATCAGGCTGGCGTTGCCTGCCAGTTTGTCCGTTCGCAGCACCTGCCAGCGGTTGACGCGGTAGTGGCAGCGGGTGTCGTACACCGGCTCATCGCGGTAGCGGGTGCTGCATTCCTGGCGTTGGGTGAACGAACCATCGCCAGCGTCTGTGCGCACCGCGCGACAGTCTTGGCCATCAGGCACCTGTTTGCTGCCGCGCTGCTCGCGCTTGCGCGTCACCTGATAGGCATCGCCCGGCATGGCGTCGCACCAGGCAGACGTGGACAGCGAGGTGAACCGTTCCACGTCCACTTCGCGCGTCCAGGCTTTGTCGGCCAGTTGCACGGTTTCGTCGTGTTTGGTGAAAAACTGATACGCCAACACGGCCAGCGCGGCAAACACCAGGCCCACCACGATGGTCAGCCAGCGCAGGCTGCCCGTCGGACTGGCTTGTGGTGGTTTGCCGGTCAATTTCGGGAAGGCAGTCTGGGGGGCGACCGGTGACCCCATCGGTTGGGGTTTCAGTGCAGTCACTGCTTGAGGGCCCGCCGGTTCGGGGCCGTCGGCCACCAGCTTCACGTCCTTGGCACCGTCTTTGGGGCCGCCGCAGTTGACGCAGAAAGCCGCCGCCGCCGAGTTGGGCGACTCGCAAAACGTGCAGCGCCAGTCCACACCTGTGTAGCGGTGGTGTTTGGCCTCGACTTCCGAACCGGGTTCGGGAAAGTACCGGCTGGCGGGGTCCTGCGCAGCACCACACTGCGGGCAATGGCGGTGTGACACGCCCAGCAAACCCTTTGCGCCGCACTGGGCGCAATCCCACAACATTTCGTAAAACGGTTCGGTCATGGCTGCACATTGTCGTGAATCTCGGGGTGCCGCTGTATGCTGACCACGCACCCGCCTACCGCCATGCAGCCATGACACCACACCTGCCCCACCGTTTTGCACCAGCGCACGCCACACACCGTACCACCCGCCTGCGTGCTGTGCTGCGCGCACTGGCGCTTTTGTGCTGCGTGGCCCTGCCCGCCTGGCAACTACCCGCCCACGCACAAGCCAGCTTTGTGCAAACCCCCTACGAAAGCCCCAAGGCGCTGGTGGATGTGTACCTGGACCACCCGGCCAAAATGGGCGCGGCCCTGTACTGGCTGCGTTCGCTGGTGAACCCGCTGGTCGAGGCCCCCTACAGCATGTTGCCGGAAGACATGCACATCATCGTGCTGCTGCACGGCACCGAGCTGGTCACCGTGGCCAAAAAGAACGCAGCGCAATATGAAGACGTGGTGCAACGCATGCGCTACTACGCCAGCCAGGGTGTGAAGTTCAAAGTTTGTGGCCTGGCGCTGAAAGACTTTGGCTACCAGATGGCAGACATGCAGCCGTTTATAGAGGTGACACCATCCGCCATGTCCGAGCTGGTGCACTGGCAGAACCGGGGTTATGCGCTGATCACACCGGTGGTAACGGACAAGAAGGTGGCCACCGAAGCCATCAGATAGTAATGAATAAAAAACACATTTAGCGCTTTATATTAAACAATAGTTTGCTATATATTTTTACATTACTGACGCCGCCATTTGTGGCCATCTGGCCGAAGCCGATTCGCGCCCCATGCACTGCGGTTGGCCGTATCATGAGGTGCAAAGGGACAAGATATGACCATCGCCAATCTGACGAATGCACAGGTATCTGCACAGCTGAACTCCGGCAGAAGCTGGAGCAGCAGCACCATCACCTACGCCTACCCGACCACCACGACGGGCTTGAACAACAGCGGGGGAGAGGCCACCGCGTTCCGTCCCGCCACGGCTGCCCAGCAGGCGCTGTTTTCTGTGGCGATCGCCACCTGGGATGACCTGATTGCGCGCACGCTGACACAAACCACGTCAACGTCGTCACAGATCGAGTTTGCCTACACAACAACGGGTATCGAATTTGCGCATGCCTACTTCCCCACAGGCGGCACGGTGTGGTTCAACCCGTCTGAGCCCAGCTTGGTCACCACCCGCGTGGGGGCATACGGGTTCCAGACCATGGTCCATGAAATTGGGCATGCGCTCGGGCTGAATCACATGGGCAATTACGACGGTGAAGGGTCTTGGAACCCGTCGTCTTACCAAGACTCTGTCGTGCTGTCCATCATGTCGTATTTCGGCCCGAGCGCACCGCTGCGGTCTGCAGAGGTGGCAGGCGCAGACTGGCGCGGGGCAGATGGTGTGGACTACAGCCCCCAAACGCCCATGCTGAACGACGTAATGGTCATCCAGCAGATGTACGGCGCGTCCACCACCACCCGCACGGGCGACACGGTGTATGGGTTTGGCAGCAACGTCACCGGCACGCTGGCCAGCATTTACGACTTCAGCATCAACCGCAACCCGATACTGGCCCTGTTCGACTCGGGCGGCAACGACACGCTCAACTTGAGCGGCTGGAGCACGCGGTCGGAAATCAGCCTCGAACCTGGTGTGTTTTCGTCAGCCAACAGCATGACGAACAACATTGTCATTGCCTACGGCGCAGCCATTGAAAACGCTGTGGGCGGCTCTGGCAACGACCTGCTCAACGGCAACGCCCTGGCAAACCAGCTGGATGGCGGCGCTGGCGACGATGTCATCAACGGCGAAGGTGGCGACGACCAGTTAGCAGGTGGCGCGGGCAACGACACCGTCGACGGCGGCACCGGCACAGACACCGCTGTGCTGCCAGGCACCTTGGCAAGCTACGCTTTCAACTACGACGCGGTGACCCGGCTGTTCGCCGTCACAGGTGCGTCGAGCGGGCGCGATGTGTTCAGCAACATCGAGTTCTTCCAGTTTGCCGATGTGTTGCGCGCCATCGATCAACTCACCGCGTCTGACACCGTCGCCCCCACGCTGACCAGCACCTTGCCCGCCGACAACGCCACGGGCGTGGCCACCAGCGCAAACTTGTCGCTGACGTTTTCCGAACCCGTGCAGGCAGGCAGCGGCAACATCGTCATCTACAACACCAACGGCACGGTGGCACGCACCATTGCCGTGAGCGACACCACACAGGTGAGCTTCAGCGGTGCCACGCTCACGCTCAATCCCAGCGCAAACCTGGCCGGTGGCACCACCTATTACATCAACCTGGCAAGCGGTGTCATCAAAGACCTGGCAGGCAATGCCTATGCAGGCATCACCGGGTCAACGGCTTTCAATTTTTCCACCACCGGTGCCACCACCGCCGACACCACCGCGCCCACACTGACAGGCAGCAGCCCGTCGGACAATGCAAGCGGCATCGCTGCCGGGGCCAACCTGGTGCTGACCTTTTCAGAATCTGTGCAGGCGGGCACCGGCAACATCGTCATCTACAACACCAACGGCACGGTGGCACGCACCATTGCCGCCACTGACACCACCCAGGTGAGCTTCTCGGGCGCCACCGTCACGGTCAACCCCACTGCCGATCTGGCCTCGGGGTCGGGTTACTACATCAACGTGGCCAACGGCGCCATCCGTGACGTGTCTGGCAATGCCTTTGCGGGCATCACCGGGCAAACGGCGCTCAACTTCACCACGGCCAGCGCCACAGCCACCGACGACTACCCCTGGAGCACCAGCACCACAGGCACCGTTGTCGTGGGCGGCAGCCCGGCCACCGGCGCCATCGAAACGCCTGACGATGGCGACATTTTCAAGGTGGCGCTCATCGCGGGCATCACCTATACGTTCAGCCTCAGCCGGTCAGGCACGGGCGGGTTGGACGACCCTTACCTGGTGCTGTACGGCCCTGACCTCAGCCAACTGACGTTTGACGACGACAGCGGCGGCAGCGGCAACGCACGCATCACCTACACAGCACCCACCAGTGGCACCTACTACCTGGGTGCGGTGGACTACGCCACGGGCACGGGGGCCTATCAAATCAGCGCGACAGCGGCCGATGCCGTGGCACCCACGCTGCTGAGCGCCAGCCCGGCAGACAACGCCACGGGCGTGGCCACCGATGCCAACCTGGTGCTGGTGTTTTCGGAAGCCGTGCAGGCGGGCAATGGCAACATCGTCATTTACAACGGCAACGGCAGCATTGCACGCACCATTGCGGCAACCGACACCACCCAGGTGACGTTCAGCGGGTCCACGGTCACCATCAACCCCACCGACAATCTGGCGGCTGGCGCGGCCTACTACGTGACCCTCGCCACCAGTGCCGTCAAAGACATGGCGGGCAACGCGTTTGCCGGCATCTCAAGCCCCACGGCACTGAATTTTTCGACCGCAACGGCAGCACTTGCAGACGACTTCCCCATGTCGGTGGCCACCACAGGCCGGGTGAGCGTGGACGGCCCTGCGGTGACCGGGCAAATTCAGTTCGTCGACGATGGCGACTTGTTCAAAGTGGATCTGGTGGCAGGCCAAAGCTACACATTCCGGGTCAACAGCGCCGGGCTGCCCGACCCCTACCTGGTGCTGTACGGCACCGACACGGCACTGATCACCTTCAACGATGACAGCGATGTCAGCCTGGATGCCGAACTTCTGTACGTGGCCACGACCACAGGCACCCACTACCTCGCCGCTTTCGATGCGGGCACAGGACTGGGGTCGTACACGGTCACGGCCACGCGCTCGACTGACGACTACCCCTGGAGCACCACCACCACCGGCGTGGTCACGGTGAACGGCAATGCCATGACCGGTACGATCAACACCGCCGGTGACGCAGACCTGTTCAAGGTGTCCTTGACCGCAGGCCTCACCTACACCTTTGACCTGACACGCAGCACGGGGGGGTTGTCAGACCCCTATCTCATCCTCTATTCCCCCGAACTGAACGAAATTGCGTTCGACGACGACAGTGGAGGCAGTGGCAATGCCAGCATTCTGTACACACCGTCCGTCAGTGGCGTGCACTACCTGGGGGCACTGGACTACAGCAGCGGGACCGGTGCCTACACACTGGGGTCGCGCACAAGTGCCAGCAACGTCAGTGGCGTGGGTACGGCGGGCAATGACCGTTTGACGGGCAACAGCAACGACGACAACCTGTCAGGCTTGGCAGGCAACGACACCCTGACCGGCGCGGGCGGCAACGACCGCCTGGACGGCGGCAGTGGCACCGACGTTGCCACGTTCAGCGGCAGCCTCTCGCAACACACCATCAACTGGGTCTCCGGTGGCCTGACCGTCACTGACAACAGTGGTCTGGATGGCACCGACACGCTGATCAACATCGAGCGCCTGGCGTTTTCAGACAAACAGCTGGCGTATGACATGCAACTGGGCAGTGCCGGTGGCAATGCCGTTCTGGTTGTGGGCGCACTGTTTGGTACCACGGGTTTGCAGAACCCCTCACTGATGCGGGACGCCATCACCTTCTTTGACGACCGGAGCAGCCTGAGTGACGGCGTCCAGATGTTGGCGGATTTGGGCATTGTCAACCTGGTGGCGGGGCAGACCATCACCCAGGTGGTGACGACGCTGTTTCAGAACATCACGGGTACGCAACCGAGTGCGCTGATCAACATGGTTGCCGCGTCCGTGGGCAGTGCGCCAGGGCAACAGACACTGGCTCAGCTGATCACCGCAGCCGCCAGTCTCGACCTCAATCAGGAGCATGTGAATCTGGTCGGTCTGGCAAGCACCGGTTTGGCTTACAGCTATTGAAATACACCTGTGGTGAGGGCCACTCATCCGCAACTGGCAAATGATGCTTCACGCTGTGTTGCGGGTTGGTGGACCCCTCACTCACTGACCACTTGCCCCATGCGGGCAGCGGCGGCTCTGCGCAAAGCGACCGCATCTTCTTCACACAAAGTTTTGTCCTTGTCGGTCAGTTTGAACACGCGAATGGTGTTGTGCACGTTGGCGACCAGACCATCTTGCACATCCGACACTGACGACAGTTCTTCGGCCATGGCTGCGTTTTGCTGGGTGATGGTGTCAAGCTGCGCCACGGCTTGGTTGATCTGGCTGACGCCCAGGTCTTGCTCGCGGCTGGCATGCTCGATTTGACCGAGAATGCCAGCCGTTTGGGCCACAGCTTCCATGGACCCACGCATCCGCTCAAGAGCCCTCTCTGTCCGATCGTTGCCCTTGGCAACGCGTTCGCTTGATTCGTCGATCAAATTCCGCACATCTTTGGCTGCCGACGTGGTGCGCTGAGCCAGTGCACGCACCTCGGACGCCACCACTGCAAAGCCGCGCCCTTGCTCACCAGCCCTGGCCGCCTCCACCGCAGCATTGAGCGCAAGGATGTTGGTCTGGAAAGCCACACCTTCTATAAGCTTGAGGATCTCGCCGATCTTTTTCGATGACGCTTCGATCTCGCCCATGGTTTCACTGGCTGACTGAACCGCCTCCAGGCTCAGGTTGGACAGGCCTGTGGCCTCATTGGCCAATGTCGCACCCTCTTGCGCCAATTGCGCTGTGTTGCGCAGTTGGCCGGTGATCTGCTCCAGCGCAGCGGCAGTTTGTTCCAGGCTGCTGGCCTGTGCCTCGGCACGGGCCGACATTTCCTGGCTGCCCGATGACAGCTCTCTGGACCCAGTGCGCAGGTCAGCCACTTCATGGCGGGTGTCACGCACCACGGTGCGCACACCCAGCACCAGTTGCTGGATGGCCGACAGCATGCGACGGGTTTCGCCATCACCGAGCACTGGTGGCAAATTGTTCATGTCGCCAGCCGCTGCTTGCTCAATGGCCGCCCTGACTGTCTGAACAGGCTTCACAAACTTCACCCAAATCGTCCACAGCGCCAACCCTGAAAACGCCATGGATGCAGGTTCACCCACGCTGTCCGGCAGTCCCATGTGCTCCAGCAAATGGCCAATTTCCGCTGCAAACAGCACCATGATGATCGACCATCCCCATGCTGAGGGTTTGAGCTTGCGCAACAGCTTGCCAAACAGAGTGGTGGACACCAGTTCACCTTTGTCCAGGCCCATCGTCACACGGCCACTGCGGGCCTGCTCGTTCATCTTGGCGTACAGCGCTGTGGCGGCATCGATTTCCTGCTGCGACGGCTTGGTGCGCACCGACAGGTAACCCAAAATGCGATCGCCATTGCGCACAGGCGTTGCATTGGCACGCACCCAGTAGTGGTCGCCAGTTTTGCGGCGGTTTTTGACCAACCCTGTCCAAGGCCTGCCAGACTCGATGGTGGCCCACAGGTCTCTGAAGGCTTCCACGGGCATGTCTGGGTGGCGCACCAGGTTGTGGGGTTGCCCCAGCAGCTCGTCTTCGATGTAACCGCTGACGGCAATGAAATTTTTGTTGCAATAAGTGATACGCCCTTTCAGATCGGTAACCGAAATCAGCGTCTGATCGGCGGGAAAGGTGAACTCGCGGTCTGAAACTGGCTGGTTGTTGCGCATGAAGAAACTCCGTCAGGTGGCGTTACGGAGCGGCCCTGCAAACGCCTTGCATCCAACTACTGGGTTCATGCAACGCCGCCCTTCCGGCAATCATTCTGCTACAAATAAAAGTCAGGAATGAAAGTCAGGATCGGGCTGCCCGCAAGGTGCGGCTGAGCATCATCACCGGAATCAGACCCACCAGCACCAGCGCCAGTGCGGGCAACGCAGCCTCGCCCAGTCGCTCGTCACGGGCCAGCTGATAGGCCATGACAGCCAGGGTGTCGGTGTTGAACGGGCGCAGCACCAGGGTGGCGGGCAGCTCCTTCATCACGTCCACAAACACCAGCAACCCGGCTGCCGCCGTGGAACGGCGCAGCAACGGCCAGTGCACGCGCCAGGCCAGCGCCAGCCCCGTGCTGCCCAGCATGCGGGCCGACTCGTCCAGGCTGCCGGGAATGCGCGCATACCCGCTTTGCACCGACTGCAGCGCCACCGCCACAAACCGCACCAGATAGGCCCACACCAGGCCCAGCACCGTGGCCGTGAGCCAGTAACCCACGCTGGTGTCGGGCGCCACGGCTTGCAACCAGCCCACAGGCAACAACAAGCCCACCACGATGACCGCACCGGGCACCGCGTACCCCAGCGCGGCCAGTTGGGCCACGCCCTGACTGAACCGTGCCTGCCAACCACGGCCGGTTTGCACGCGCACCGCAAAGGCCAGCACCATGGCAATGCCCACGGCCAGCGTGGCACTCACGGCACCCAGGCTCAGGCTGTTGGCGGCCCAACCCAGAAAGGGTGTCCAGTTCAGCTCGTCCCACCCGCCCATGAGCGGGCGCAGCATGAACACCACCGGCAACACAAACCCCAGCGCAACCGGCAGCCCGCACACACACCAGGCCAGCACGGCCCGGTGCCTGCGCAAGCGAACGGGCTGCGCCTCGGCCCCCACGGCGCGGCCGCCCTTTGTCACGGCAAACCGCATGCGGCGCTGGGCCACGTGCTCCAGCCGCAACAGCCCGGCCACCAGCACCAGCAGCACCGTGGCCAGCTGAGCGGCGGCAATGCGGTTGTCCATCACCAGCCAAGCCTTGTACACACCGGCGGTGAACGTCTGGATGCCAAAGTAGCTGGCCACGCCAAAATCAGCCAGCGTTTCCATCAGCGCCAACGCCACACCCGCCGCCACGGCCGGGCGCGCCAGCGGCAACGCCACCTCACGGATGCGACGCGACAGCGGGGCACCCAGCAGGCGTGCGGCTTCCATCAGCTGGCTGGCGCGCTCGCTCAACGCGGTGCGTGCCAGCAGGTACACATAGGGGTACAGCGAGAACGTGAACACCCATGCCGCCCCGGCGGTGTTGCGCACCTCGGGGAACACCCGGCCCTGCAGGCCAAACGCCTCGCGCACCCAAGCCTGGAACGGGCCTGAAAACTGGAAAAAATCGGTGTAGGCATAGGCCACCACATAGGCGGGCATGGCCAGGGGCAGCAGCAGCGCCCACTCCCAAACGCGACGGCCAGGGAAGTCGAACAGCGTCACGGCGCATGCCGTGCCCAGCCCCACTACCGCTACGCCTGCGGCCACGGCCACGCACAGCAGCAACGACGTGAGTGCGTAACTGGGCAACACGGTTTGCGCCATTTCGCGCATCACCTGCCCCACCTCGGCATTCCACTGCAACCACGATGCCCCCAGCGACACCACGGGCAGCGTCAGCAACACGGCCAGCAGGCTCAGGAAGATCAGAAACGGCCAACGGCTCATGTGGAACAAAAGTTAAAACAACAAAGAAACGCTGCTGGTACCCGCCCGGCTGCCCTGCACGCCGTCAACTGGCGCGGCTTGGAAATAAATGAGAAGTGTACGCATCCAGCTCATCGACACGCACCTCCACTTGGCATCAGCCCTCACCCGGTGCCGCCCCATGTGGCAACTGCGACGATGTCTGTGCACAAGGTGCGGGCAAGCAATGTCCGCGCCATCATCTGTATGCGGAACAGGGCTGACACAAATCGATCAAAAATATCAATGAAAATGCCTTTTGGCGCTTTATTCAAAAGCGAGTACAGCTATGCTTTTATTCATACCACCCTCAACCATCGCCATGTGGGTGCTGTGTGAGTTTGCAGCCAAAGCAGGCGATCTCGCTTTGCGCTTCACCCTATGCAGACAGCGGCTTCGGTTTGGCGGTGCCGGGTGGCGCGTTCGGTGAAGGCAAACACCACCTCACCTCAAAATGACATTCTTCATAGCAATGCTTCATCATTGACGTTGCGACGAATGGAGATTTGAATGACTTTTGTACTTTCAGCAGCGCTGCTCGCACTGACGGTTGCCTTTGCAGCCACCGCCCATGCGGGGACGGCACCCACGCACCCCACCCTGCGCGCCGCAGACGAGGCCGGCACACTGCCCAAGCTGCTGCCGGTACGGCGGTTCGTGGCCAACACCGACTTTGCCGGTGGCCACGTGCTGTCGCCGGACGGCGAGCACCTGCTGTGGCAAACCGTGGTGGGCACCGACACTGGCCTGGCCGTCGGCCCGGTCCCGACCACATCGCCCAGACCGGCGGCTGGCCAACAATTGGCAACCGGTCCGTTGTCGCGCCCCGGATCGGCTGGCCCCACCTACACCTGGCTGGCCGACAGCCGCCACGTGGTGTACCTGAAAGACCCCAGCGGCGACGAAAACACCACCCTCTGGGTGTGGGACACCCAGGGCAACACACCACCCTGGGCGCTGCCCATGGCCGCACGCAGCCGCAGCATGTTCGTCAGCCGTGGGGCAGCGGGCAGCACCCGCTTCCTGTTCAGCAGCAACCAGCGCGACAAATCCACCTTCGACCTGTACGAAGCCGACGCCGCCACCCGCTCGGTCAAGGAAATGGCCCGCAGCGACGGCCAGGTGCTGGGCTGGCTGACCAGCTCGCAACGGCAACTGGCCGGGCGCGTGCGGCAACGTGGCACGGCCGATGGGTCGGGCACCGATTTCCAGCTGTTGCAGGCAGACGGCACCTGGCGCACCGTGAAGTCCATCGACGGCTTCGATGCCTACTGGGTACACCGCATCGACACCAACGCAGGCGTGTGGTGGGCCTCCAGCAACGAAGGGCGTGACAAAACCGCCCTGATCGAACACAACCTGGCCACGGGTGCCGAGCGCGTGCTGGCCAGCCACCCGGTTACCGACATCGGGCCGGTTTACCTGGGCGCACGCGGCGCACCCTGGGCGTACATGGTGGAGCCCGGTTACCCCGAACTGGTGTCACTCGACACCGAGCGAGGCCAGGACATGACCCAGGCCGCCGCCAAGGCACTGTCGCAAGGCGACCTGCCCGAAGCGCCCGTGTTCCTGCGCCCGCAAAGCAGCAGCGAAAACGGACAGCGCTGGGTGCTGCGCGCCGTCGGCCATTTCGATGCCGCCGAGCTGCTGCTGGACCGCCGCACCGGGCAGGTGAAGCGCCTGAACACACCCGACCACGCCGAAGCACAGGCCACACTGGCGCCGGTCGAGCCGTTCAGCTTCCAGGCCAGCGACGGCGTCACGATCCACGGCTACCTCATCAAACCCAGGGGCGTGACCGGGCCGGTGCCGCTGGTGGCCGAGATCCATGGCGGGCCCTGGGCACGCGACGGCTGGAGCGATGCGGCCTTTCGGCCACGGCAGATGCTGGTCAACCGGGGCTATGCCGTGCTGACGGTCAACTACCGGGGCTCCACCGGCTATGGCAGGGCGTTCATGTGGGCCGGTGCCCACGAATACGCCGGGCGTTTGCAGCAAGACATTGCCGAGGCCGTCCAATGGGCCATTGACCAGAAGGTGGCCGACCCGAAAGCGCTGGCTGTGCTGGGCGGCAGTTTCGGCGGCTTTTCGGTGCTGACCCAGCTTGCCCAGCAACCGCATGACTACCGGTGCGGCATCAGCATCGTGGGCGTGGCCAACTGGCCCAGGGTGGTGGACAACTGGCCCCCGTTCTGGCGCAACCGCCACATCTTCCAGCGCTTTTATGGCGATGCAACCGATCCGAAAGACCGCGCAAAGATGCTGGCCAACTCGCCCGTCAGCCACCTGGACCGAATCACCGCACCCCTGCTGGTGGTGCACGGGGCCAACGACGTGCGGGTGCTGAAGCAGGATTCGGACGATGTGGTGGCTGGCCTCAAAGCACTGGGCCGCCCGGTGGAGGCACTGGTGTTCGACAACGAAGGCCACAGCATCCGCCACTGGCGCAACCGCCTGGCGCTGTGGCGCAAGGTGGAAGACCACCTCGCCACCTGCCTGGGCGGGCGCAGCAACGGGTTTGACCTGTTCGAGCTGATGCCCCGCTGAATGCTTCACCGGCCCTCAAACCCAGGGGGCGGCCCATCAATTCCACTCGATCAAGTTTTCAACGTTTCGTTTGAAAACGACGGGCTTGCAGGTTCGGGGGATGACCAGTGCCGAGCCATATTCAGGTAGGGGGGGAGGCGTCACAGGTATAAGAGGATAGACCGACTATCCGTCGTTGGTCCGGTCTCGGATGGTGTATTCAATCTCCAACCGCTCAGCGTACTCAACTTGTTTCGTGATTTTGGTTGTGACTGAGCTACCGCGCGCCAGGCGGTAAGCCCCGGCGCTCGGGTAAACGAGCCACCAGCTTGTGATCACGCCAGTTGAAATTTTTTTCAAAATACTGGCTCCATACGAAAGAATCACCTGATCCCTCGAAAAGAAAAATATCCAATTTCTTGAGGGTTTCTAAATCCTCCACAACGACTTCTTTGCAGTTATCGGGCGATCCGTTGCGAAAGCAAGTTTCCAACAAGCGCGGGAAATACCGACCAATGGTTTTAGAAGGATTCGTCTCTGAGTAATAGGGGGCCGGGATTTCTTCTGCGATGGGAAAGGGCCCATCGCTGCCAGGCAAGCACGCAGGGGCGAGCGCCCCCGCAATCAAGATCACGCTCATCATGGCAACACCTCACTGAACGCGGACGGCGCGAAAGGTCTGGGGGATGCTTGTGCCCGAGTTCAGGGGAAGTTTGGACATGGGTTTTCCTCTCTGTTGGCGGGTTAACGGGTTGATCGCCGTCTTGATTTGCGGCGTTTGTCGGCATCCTACCCATGCCAGCTGCGCTTGAAAACCACAGCAACACGACTGTGGCTGCCTCCCCCATCTGGTGGATGGTGGTCACCGCATGTGACCTATAGGATGTCGACCCTCATTTGGGGACGTCCTGGTGCGCAGTTGAGCCGTGCAGGGTTGAAGCCCCCCCACTGCCTACAATCGCACCATGTTCCTGAACGTTGCCAACCTTTCCATCACCTACCCCGGCGCAGTGGCGCCTGCTGTTGACAACGTCACGCTGGGTCTGCGCGCGGGTGACATCGGTGTGCTGATCGGGCCGTCGGGCTGTGGCAAAACCACGTTGCTGCGCGCCGTGGCCGGGCTGGAGCGCGTCAGCAGCGGCACCATTGCCATCGAACGCGAAGCCGTCAGCAAGCCCGGCCTGCATGTGCCCGCCGAGCAGCGGCGCATCGGCATGGTGTTTCAGGACTACGCGCTGTTCCCGCACCTGGACCTGGCAGGCAATGTGGGGTTTGGCATCCACCACCTGCCCAAGTCCGAGCGTGCCAGCCGCGTGGCCGAGGTGCTGGCACTGGTGGGGCTGCAGGGCATGGAGGCACGCTTTCCGCACGAGCTGTCAGGTGGCCAGCAGCAGCGCGTGGCGCTGGCCCGTGCGCTGGCCCCCCGCCCCCGGCTGCTGTTGCTGGACGAACCGTTTTCCAACCTCGACGTGGACCTGCGTGAACGCCTGGCCCACGAGGTGCGCGGCATCCTGAAAGCCGCCGGGGCCACCGCCCTGTTCGTCACACACGACCAGCTGGAAGCCTTTGCCATCGGTGACGTGATCGGCGTGATGCATCAGGGCAAGCTGCACCAGTGGGACGATGCCTATGCGCTGTACCACCGACCGGCCACCCGCTTCGTGGCCGAGTTCATCGGGCACGGCGTGTTCACCCCGGCACGGCTCAGCATGCAGGGCAACGACGTGGTGGTGCACACCCCCCTGGGTGCCCTGCACGACCTGGAGGAATGCCCCCTGCCCAGCGCCTACGAAGGTGGCCTGTGCGACGTGCTGCTGCGCGCCGACGACATCGTGCACGACGATGCGTCACCGGTGAAGGCGCAGATCGTGCGCAAGGCGTTCCGCGGCTCCGAATTCCTGTACACCCTGCAGCTGACCACCGGCGACGTGCTCATGACGCACGTGCCCTCACATCACAACCACGAGGTGGGCGAATGGATAGGCATCCGCCCCGAGGTCGATCACGTGGTGACCTTTGCACGCGATGCGGGGGCCACTGCCACACCGGCACCAGCCAACGCAATCCTGGTGTCAGCTGCTGGCCCGTAAAATCGGCCCCTCATGATTTGCCTTGAACGCGCACCCTCCCATGGCCAGACGCTGCTGCTGTCAAAGCGCAGGCGTTTTGACATGCGGCTTCACCACAACGGACCTCCCTGCACGCCTTGAACCTGGTTGTTCAACCCTGCGTGCGGAGAGTCCATGATTCCTTTTTGTCGTTCTTTTTCCCCTTCGTTGCCCTGTTCAGCGACAGCATTCGCTGAAGCCGTGTCATGAGCGCCGTCCGGCCGCTCCGAAGGCGCTCAGCCCCGCAGTGCACAGCACGGAGGGTAGCCCAGTGAGCGCCCTGGTGTGGGCTGCGGTGGCGCTCATCGCGGGTGCGGCCTTGTGTCTGTTGCCCGTACACAACCGCTGGCGTGCAGGGTTGGGTCTTGTTTCGCAGGCCGTGGCCACACTTTGCGTCTGGTCGGCTGTGTGGCCGGTGCTGAGCGGGTCGCCCCCGCAAGCCCTGGCGCTGCCGTGGGGCTACCCGATTGGCGAGGTGCGGTTCCGGCTGGATGCGCTGGGCGCGTTTTTCCTGAGCTGGTCGTTGCCCATGACGCTGTTGGGCGGTGTGTATGCCGTGGGTTACCTGCGGCCGTTCTTCAACGGCCCACGGCATGTGGGGGTTCACTTTGCGCTGCTGAACACCATTTCGCTGTCATTCCTGATGGTGTACACGGGCGAGCACATCGTCACGTTTCTCATGGGGTGGGAAATCGCCGCGCTGTCAGCCTGGCTGCTGGTCATCTGGGACTACACCAACCAGAAAGTGCGGTTCGCAGGTTTCAACTATCTGGTCTCCACCCACATCGGCCTGATTTTTCTGGTGGCTGCGTTCATGGTGCTGTACACACAGACCCAGAGCTGGTACCTGCACGATTTTGGCGTGTGGATGCACCAGCACCCCGGCACCGTGCGCAACACCGTGTTCCTGCTGTTGCTGACCAGCTTTGGCTTGAAGTCGGCATTTTTCCCGTTTCACTCGTGGCTGCCGCGCGCCCATGCTGCGGCCCCCGCCAACGTCAGTGCGCTGATGTCGGGCGTCATCCACAAGGCGGGCCTGTTTGCACTGCTGCATTGCCTGCTCATCATGGGCAAACCCGATGCGTGGATGGGGTGGGCACTGATTGCGTTTTCGCTCGCATCGGCCGTGATCGGTGGGCTGTACACCGTGGGCCAGCGCGACCTCAAACGCCTGCTGGGTTACTCGTCCACCGAGAACGTCGGCATTGCCGGCATCGGCTTCGGCGTGGGCACGCTGGGTCTGGCCTGGGACGTGCCCTCGCTGGTGGCAGCGGGCTTTGCCGGGGGCATGTTGCACGTGCTGAACCATGCGTTCTTCAAATGCCAGCTGTTTTACGCAGCGGGCTGCGTTTACCAGGGCACACACACGGTGGACATCGAGCGCCTGGGCGGACTGGCCAAATTGATGCCACTCACCGCGCTGTGCTTCCTGGTGGGCGGTGTCGCCATCTCTGCCCTGCCACCGCTCAATGGATTTGCCAGCGAGTTCCTGATTTACAGCGGGTTGTTCACCGCCGAACCCCTCAACGTGTGGTTCAAGCTGCTGCTGGCCGGTGCCGCCACCTTGCTGGCCTTTGTGGGCGCTGTGTCGGCCCTGTCCATCACACGGGCTTACGGTGCGGCATTCATGGGCCATCCGCGCGACGGCTCCGTGCCCCCAGGGCACGAACCCAGCCGCTGGATGTTGGCCCCCTTGCTGATCCACACCATCGGCACGGTGATGCTGGGGCTGGCACCGGTGCTGGGCCTGACCCTGGTCGCCGGCCCCACCCTGCTGTTCTTGCAGGACATGCCACCCGCTGCGGCCACAGCATCCATGCAAGGGGTGCACGCCACACTCACGCAGTTGGGGCACATCTCGGTGACGCTGATGGTGCTCACAGCCCTGGCCTGGGCAACCTGGCGCTGGCGCAGCGTCTGGCGACCCCCAACGGTCAAACCACAGACAGCCGCCGGGCCCACCTGGGGCTGTGGCTACACGGCAGGCAACGCCCGCATGCAGTACAGCGCGGGCAGTTTTTCCGAAGACTTCGCCCAGCACTACCCCGGCATCCTGACGCTGGAAAAAAACCTGAAACCGCCGGAAGGCTACTTTCCGACCGATGCCCATGTCAGCACCCACTGTGTCGATGCGGTGGAGCGGCGCATGTTCAGCGTCATTGGCGAAGGTGACCAGTCCGCCAGACTGATATCACGCCTGATGCGCGAAGACGACCCCCGGCTGGCGTTCGCGCTGGGCCTGGCTGCCCTGGTGGGCATCGCCGCGCTGGTGGTGCTGGCGGAAGGAGCGCTGACATGATCCCGTTCTGGCTGCTCGCCATGGCCCACCTGCTGACCGCACTGGCCATGCCTTTTTTACTGGTGGGGGTCATCAACCGCACCAAGTCATGGTGGGCCGGGCGCAAGGGGCCTGGCCTGTTGCAGTCGTTCCACGACCTCAAACGCCTGCTGGGCAAGCGCCCGGTGGTCAGCCACACGGCCACGCCGGTGTTCAGGCTGGGGGCTTACGTGGTGCTGGTGTGCACCCTTGCAGTCATGGCGTGCGTACCGCTGCTGGGGCAGTTTGCACCCGCGTCGTTCGCCCACGATTTTGTGGCTGTGGCTTACACCCTGGGTCTGGCGCGGCTGGCCCTGATGCTGTCAGCCATGGACGTGGGCAGCCCGTTTGAAGGCATGGGGGCCTCCCGCGAGGCCATGTTCGGCTCGTTTGCCGAGCCTGCCCTGTTTTTGCTGCTGGGCACGGCCAGTGCCGCCACCGGGCTGAGCAGCTTTGCCGATGTGCTGGGGCACCTGCACCACACGCCCCACTACGCGCTGATCGTGCTGCCCCTGCTGCTGGCGCTGCTGATTCTGTTGCAGACCGAAGCCGCCCGCGTCCCCGTGGACGACCCGCTCACCCACCTGGAGCTGACCATGATCCACGAAGTGATGATCCTGGACCACAGCGGCCCCGAGCTGGCAGCCATGCAATACGCCGCCGGTCTGAAGATGACGCTGTATGCCGGCCTGATGGCCACGCTGCTCAACCCGTTCGACCCCGTACTGGCCCCTGCCGCGGCCATGGCCACGTCTGTCGGGCTGATGCTGGCCGTGGCCGTGGTGGTGGGGTGCTTTGAATCATTGATGGCCCGCCTGCCCATGCGCCTGGTCAGCCCCTATGCCTGGCTGGCCAGCTGGTTCGCGGTGGTGGCTGCAGCCGTGGTGGGCATTGCAGGGGGTGGCCTGTGAACGTCGTACACAACCCCATTGCGGCGCTGATGGTTTGCTTGCTGGCCACGGTGATACCCGTGTTTTTTGGCAAGCTCGCGGCCACGCCTTCGTGGCTGAGCATTCAGGCACTGGCCCTGGGCTGGATGACCTTGAACATGCACCCCCAGCTGGACGGGCACGTGGTGGCCGTGGGCCTTGAAATTCTGGTGGTGCGCGGCTGGCTGGTACCCCGCCTGCTGCGCCACACGCTGAGCCAACGGGCCGCGTCCATCGACCTGATCCCCAGCAACCTGTTTGCCTGGGGCGTGGCGGTGGCACTCATCATCCTGGCATTCCGGTTTGGGGATGGTGCGCGGGCTGACGCACGCGCGCTCACACTGGGTGTCATCGCCGTCACCGTGGCCATTGCCTTCCTGGTGCTGGCCACCAACCACGAACCTGCAACACAGCTCGTGGCGCTGCTGTTCATGGAAAACGCACTGGCATTGTTCGAGTCGCTCATGCCTGAGCCGTGGCCCTTGCCGGTGCACGTGGCCATAGCCAGCGTGTACGTGGGTACCGTGGCGGTGGGGGGCTGGCTCATCCGTGGCCAGGAGGCTGCGCATGGCACGCCGCCACCGCACCCCGAGCCCAAGGAGTCCCCCCAATGACCGCACTTGCCTTGCCCGACCCGGTACCCGAAACCCCTGCACAGCCAGCCCCCACCCTGTACACAGATGCGGCAGCCCGTGTGCGCTGGGTGTCACCGGCATTGGTGGGCACAGCCCTGTTGCTGTGGCTGGCCACCATGGGCGTGTTCCTGACCCACCCGCCCGAACGCCTGCCGCTGTACCTGGCGCATCGCTACCTGGTGCTCGATGCCACGTCACTGCTGTTTCTGGTGGTCGTCAACACCGTGTTCCTGGGCATTTGTGTGTATCTGTTTTCGCGGGAGCGCGACACACCATCGCTCACGGTCGACATCCGCTCGCGTGCGGCGCTGATGCTGCTGTTCATGGTGGTGGCCAATGTGGGGCTGATGACGCACCACCTGGTACTGCTGTGGGCGCTGATTGAAATCAGCACACTGTGCCTGGCACCGCTGGTGGCACGCGGCGAGGCTCCCAACCCCAAGGCCCTGGCGTGGCGTTACATGCTGTATTCGGCGATGACGCTGGCCATCACCTTCGTGGGCTTCATGGCGCTGGTGCAATCGGCCCAACTGCGCGGGCTGCCCATCAGCTTCATGCTGGACGAATTGGGACCTGCCCTTGCCCACGGACACGATGCCTGGCAACAGCTGGGACTGTCGCTCATGCTGTTCGGGCTGGGGGGCAAGCTGGGTCTGGCACCGCTGTATGGCTGGCTGCCCGAAACCTACGAGGGTGCGCCCACCACCACCAGTGCGTTGCTGGCGTCGGTGCAGTTCAACGTCAGCATGGTGGCCGTGTTTCGCATCCTGCAAGTGCTGCGCGGCACAGAAGCCAGCTTCGTGTCACAGGAGCTGATGATGATGGGCTACCTGTCGTTGGCCGTGGCCACGGTGCAGATCATGTCCACCACCAACTACAAGCGCCTGGTGGCCTACGCCTGCGTCAGTTCATCGGGTGTGATTGCACTGGGCCTGTCGGTGGGCAAGGCGGCGGCATATGGCGTGGTGCTGTACATCGTGAGCAACGCTTTCGTGAAGTCGCTGCTGTTCCTGACGGCCGGGCGCATGCGCGGCGTGTACGGCACCAACGAGGTAGGCCCCCTGAGCGGTGTCATCCGCACCTTGCCACTGGCGGGACTGCTGTTCACAGGCGGCATTTTTGCGCTGCTGGGCTTTCCGCCGTTTGCCAGCTTTCTGGCCGAAATGCTGATCCTGTCGGGCATCGTGCAAGCGGGCAACCTGTTGGCCTTCACCCTCATGTGCGTGATGCTGACCGTCATTTTTGTGGCCACGGGCCGCACCGTGTTCCCCATGGTGTGGGGCACCCCCCAACGGCAGCTGAGCGCCCCACCCCAACCCTGGTTGACCACACTGCCCAAGCTGGGGTTCGTGGGCATTCTGGTGATGCTGGGCACCTACACCCCTGCCCCGCTGACCGCCTTGCTGCGGACGGTGGCGGTTTCCATCGGAGGTTGAGGCGATGGCCCATCCCAACACAGACCACTCTGCAGACCACTCAGCAGACCACTCAGCAGCCCCCATCGCGGCCCCGGATGCCCCCGCCACAGCACCGGCTGCCCCACGGGCCACCGCCAGCCCCACGCTGCGGTGCCAGCTTGACCACACCGCGACACACTCGCTGACCGGGCTGATCGGTGAATGCAGCCAGCGGCTGGCTGCAGGCTCACGTCTCATGACCCTGTTTGGCCGCCCGGCCACGGTTGACGAACCGCCTGGTGTTTGCGTTACCGCCGTGCTGCTCGGCCCCGACAGCGGCCTTCAGGTGCTGCGCGGTCACGCCCAATCCGCCGAGGCCTACCCCAGCCTGACACCCACATTCCCAGCCACCCAAACACACGAACGCGAGCTGTGGGAGCAGACCGGCCTGGTGCCACAAGGCCACCCCTGGCTCAAGCCCGTGCGTTTTGAAGGGGCCTTGCAAGGCCGCACAGGCGAGTACCCGTTTTTCAAGGTCCGTGGGCAGCAGGTGCACGAGGTGGGGGTGGGCCCCATTCACGCCGGGGTGATCGAGCCCGGACACTTTCGCTTCATGTGCCACGGCGAGCAGGTGCACCATCTTGAAATTCAATTGGGCTACCAGCACCGCGGGGTGGAGGCCCTGCTGCTGCGCACACCACCACACAGGCTGACGCCACTGGTGGAATCCATCGTGGGTGACTCGGTCGTGGCGTATGCCTGGGGTTTCAACAGCGCGCTGGAATCAGCATCAAAATGGGCTCTACCGCTTGCTGCAGAAGCATCTCGCGCTATCGGCCTTGAACTTGAACGCCTGGCCATCCACCTGGCCACGCTGAATGGCCTGGCCACCGACATTGCCTACCTTCAAGCGGCGGCCACCTATGGCCGCCTGCGCACGGCCATCATCAATGCCAGCCAGCGGCTGTGCGGCAACCGGTTTGGCCGGGGCTGGATCCGGCCCGGTGCCGCCGCCCCGCTGACCGACGCGCTGCGCCAGAATGCACTGGCCACGTTGCGCGCCTTTTTGCCCGACTTTCTGCAAGTGAACCACCTGATGCGCCACAGCCGCAGCACCCGTGCGCGGTTTCAGGGTGTGGGCACCGTCAGCCCCCAGGCCGCCCGCGACCTGGGCCTGACCGGCGTCGTGGCGCGTGCCAGCGGCATGCCGCTGGATGTGCGCCAGGCCTTGCCCAGCACGCTGTACCGCACCCACCCCGTGCCTGCACACACCGAACCCACCGGCGACTGCTGGGCGCGCATGGCCCAGCGCATGACCGAGGCCGAGGCCAGCGCCCAATGGCTCATCGACCGCCTGGCCGATGCCACGCTGAACCTGGCCGACACGCCCGCGCCCTTCGCACAGGTTGCACCGGTTGCATCCGCCGCTGCCTTTTCGGCAGGCCCGGCCGGCACACAGGCCACCCCGTGGGCGCTGACGCCTGGGGTGCTGTGTGTGTCGCTGACAGAAGGTGTGCGCGGCCCGGTGATGGTGGCGCTGGAAACAGGGCACAGCGGTCAGCTGGTGCATGCGAAGGTGCAAGACCCGTCCATGGCCAACTGGTTCGGCCTGGCCTACGCACTGCGCAACCAGGCCATTTCAGACTTCCCCATCTGCAACAAAAGTTTCGACCTGTCCTACTGCGGCAACGACCTGTGAGCGCAGGGCTTGCCTGCACCACCTGACACCCTCACCCGCCCAGACCACCCAGAGGCCCATGCCCATGTTCGAGTCTTTCGCCGTCCGGCACGCCCAAGGTACCCAATACATTGCCAACCTGCGCGCCGCCCAGCCTGCGGGGTTTCGGGCCAAGCCTGTCATCGCTGCCGATGCCTGTGCCCCTGGCTGCACAGCCTGCACCCAGGTGTGCCCGTCGCAAGCCATCCGGCTCGACACCACCGGGGCCGATGCTGTGGCCATTGACCTGGGCCGCTGCGTGATGTGCGGTGACTGCGCCCCCGTGTGCCCCACACAGAAATTGAGTTTCAGCAACGACGTTCGCCTGTGCGCCAGCCACCGCGAAGACCTGGTGGTGACCGCCGCGCGCCCCAACCTGAGCCCGGTGGCGGTATCAGCCGAACTGAAAAAGCGCTTTGGCCGCTCGCTCAAGTTGCGCTCGGTGTCGGCAGGTGGGTGCAATGGCTGCGAGATGGAGGTCAACGCCTGGGGCAACGTCAATTTCGACCTGGGCCGCTACGGCATCGACATCGTGGCCAGCCCCCGACACGCCGACGGCCTGGTGCTGACCGGCCCCATCACCCGCAACATGATGGAAGCCTTGCAGCTCGCGTGGGAGGCCATCCCCGAACCGCGCATCGTCATCGCCGTGGGGGCGTGTGCCATTTCAGGTGGTGTGTATGCCGAAAGCCCGGCCCTGGCCCGAGAGTTTCTGGACAAGTACCCGCCCAGCCTCTACGTGCCCGGCTGCCCGGCGCACCCGCTGACGTTCATCAACGGCATCATGGATTTGCTGGGCATTTCACCCTCCGTTTAGGGGCAACACCGACACCGGGGTGCCGGGCACAGCAGGGGCCGGGTCAGTCGCCCCAGTGAATCAGAAACCGTCGGCAGCAGCCATGCTGAGGAAACTGCTCAACGCACCCACGGGTTGCAGGCCGTTGGCTGCGGAATACAGGTACACCGTCGCGTCATCCATGCCCACATACAAACCGTTGCCGTAGCCGCGCACGGCATAGGGCCCGACTTGTGTGCTGGTGGCACGCGGCAGCAACATGGTCTGGAACTTCCACTCGGCCCAGTTCAACACACGTTCGTTGGCCGTGGCAGCTGCGGCGCTGACACCCGTTGGCGCGCCCATGTAAGCCGCAATGTCCGTCAGGTCCTGGGTGCTGAGTGTCGACAGGTACCCCATGCCACCTTTGTTGCCGTTGATGGCACTTCGGATGGCGTTGGGGTTGTTGATGCCTCTTCCGCCATTGTCGGAAAGCCTGGGTGGTGTGCCATGGCAAGCCTGGCACTGGGCATTGAACAAAGATTTGCCAATGGCCAGCGTCTGGGCAGAAGAAATGGCTGGCACCAGGGCCAGTGCGGTGAGGCAGGTTGCAGCAATGTGTTTCACAGTGAATGTCCTTTAGTAAGGGAATGAAAAATCAAATGGGGTTGGCGACGAAACTGGCAATGGCTTGCGCCTCGGCGGCCCCGATGGTCCCGCTCAAGATGCCCATGCCACCCTTGTTGGATGCGATGGCACCCAGCGTTTTGGCCGCACTTGTCGCGCTGCGGATGTTGGAGACGTTTTGTGCGGGCGAAGCACCATGGCACATCGCACAACTGTTGGCATACAGCGATTTGCCGTTCAGTGCGGGTGCAGGCGCTGGGGCGGGTGCCGGAGCTGGAGCTGGAGCTGGTGCTGGTGCTGGTGCTGGTGCTGGTGCTGGTGCTGGTGCAGGTGCAGGTGCAGGTGCAGGTGCAGAACCCAGCGCCGCTGCTCGCAATTGTTGGTCGCACGCGGCGTTCATGCTGGTGCATTGCACCGCAGACAACCGCGCAGGGGCTTGCCCCAGTTGCCCCAACACAGCGGACCAGTTGGGCACACCATTCACCGCTTGAAACTGCGCGCTCAGCAGCGCCCAACGCGCAACCAGCCCGGCCCGGAAATCTTCAGCTTGGGTGGCACGGTCTCTGACGTAATCGTCTTGGGGAGAAATGCCGCCCAACAGCCCTTTGATGTGGGCCTTGGCCGCATCGGCGCTTTCACCGGTGGCATCCATGCGCAAACGGATGAGCGTGGTCAGCGGGCTGATCACTTTGGATTCGGTGCTGGGCGTCTGCAGTGTGTAAGCCTGTGTCACGGGACCGAAATCGGCATCCACCGCATCGGTGCCCACCACGGCCAGCAACCGGGTGGCGGCCAAGTTGAGGCCTGCCACGTTCAACACGGCTTTGCCATTGGCGGCCGTGCGTGCCTGGGGCTCGTTGCCATCGCAGGTGCCGCTGGCGTTCAAGTCGGCACACACCACGGCGTTGCCCAGCAGGCCATCCATCACGGTGGTGGTGAGCAGCACAGGGGCATTGGCCCTGTTGCCGTCATCATCATCTTCACCGTCCTCCCCTCCACCACCGCATGCCACCAAGGCAGCGGCAGCAACGAGTGTCAGGGCATACAGGTTCAGTGTTCGAAAGCGTTTTGCGTCGGTCATGGTTCAGGTTGTCAACAGGTCATTCAGAAAAAACAGTCAGCCGCTCAGGCCGACAGAGAAATACACGCGCCCACCGCCCCGCCAGGCGAGGCTTGACCGGGCACGTGTTGCACCACGCGGCCCAGCGCATCAACGGCCAGGAACTGGACGTGCTGCGCCTGCAGCCAACCCACAGCCTGGGCCTCTTTGAGCATGGCAATCGTTGACAGCGAACCCGCTGCCGTGGCGCTGGCCGCCACCACGGACACCGACTGCCAGTACCTCACCGGCCAGCCGGTACGCGGGTTCAAGATGTGGCAGTGGCGCTGTCCGTCCACTTCGATGTAACGCTCGCTGTCCCCACTGGTCGCCAGCCCACCACGGGACAGCGCCACATGGGCCAACATGTGGCCGGGGTGCTCAGGGCGCGGATGCGCGATGCCAATGTCCCACCCTCGCACAGCGGGTGAAGCCTGGTCAGACCCGATGACCGAGATGTCGCCGCCCAAGTTCACCCACCCCACCTCGGCCCCGTGAGCCTTTGCCAGGGCAGCTGCCCTGTCGGCCGCGTACTCCTTGCCGATGCCGCCAAAGTCAATCTCCATGCCGGCAGGCAGACGGACCTGACCCGGGCGACGCTGTATGCGGTCCCAGCCAATGAAGGGCAGGCACGTGTCTACCGTTTCGGGCGTGGGCAGGTGCCTGGCCTGGAAGTTCCACGCCCGGCGCAACACGCCCGCCGTGATGTCGAACAGGCCACCGCTCTGTTGCCAGAGGGCGTCGGCGTAATCGAGCAAGGACTGCGTTTCGGCATCCACGTCCACCCACCCACCGCCTGCGGCGGACCGCAGGATGCGGGTCACGCTGTCGGGCCGGTAGCGTGAGTACTTGGCTTCTATTCGGCACACCTCTGCCTGGGCGGCCTGGGCCGCCTTGGCCAGGACAGCGGCGGGTGCGCCGCCCAGGCGGACCGTCCCTTCGCAGGCCATGGCCGGGAATGTCAGGCTGATGTCGGTGTGGGTGGTCATGGGGTGCTCAGAAACGGTGTGACCAGCCCACCTGGGCAAACCACGCGTTGAACGGCCCCAGGCCCGAGCCTGTCCCCAGCGCCCAACCCGACCGCTGCATGTAGCGCTCGACCTTGACATCCACGGTGTCTTGCGCAGACAACTTGTAGGCCGCCTTGAACGACACCGTCACCGCACCGTAGGCCGACAAACGCTGATCCATGGAGCGCGGCTTGCCTTGCGCCACCGCACGCCGGATGGACCCACCCTGGTCAATGCTGCCATCCGCCCGGAGAACGGGGGGCACAAAGAAGTCGGCAGCGCCCTGGCTGTGGTAACGCACGCCGGGTGTCAGGGTCCATTGGCCCATGCTTTGCGCCCACTCCAGCGACACCGTGTGCGCCAGCACACCGTATGTATCGCGGTACAGCCGGTAGCTGCTGCGCAGCGCGGCATCGCGGCCGTCCAGGTGATGGTTCCAGCGCAACAGCATGACCCAGGCATTGCGGTAGCCCGGCCGCGCATCCAGCGTTTTGTAGGGGTCATTCATGTAGCCCTGCGCCAGGGTGCGCGTCAGGTTGGCCTGCACCAGATCTTGCGCGGTCAACGCATGCGTCCAGCCCACCAGGTATTCGCTGGCGCGCTTGCGCTCGTCGATGGCGGAGTTCACGCCGTTCGAGGTGTTGTCAATCCGGTCCAGTGAACGGGCATGCCCCACGGTCCAGGTTGTGTTGTTGTCGTCTGATGACCAGCGCCCCTGCACACCCAGTGTTTTGGACGTGTAGTCGTGCTCGTCCGAGTACGCCACAGACGCGCTCAGCGATGCCCGGTCGAAATGGCGCGTGAGCTTGGCATCTGCTGCTTTGCGGTAGTCGTTCATCTTGCTGGCACTGGAGACCAGGTCATACATGCGGGGCGATGCGCCCGACACGCTGTCACCCACCCACGAGCCTTCAAACGACCAGTTTTCGGCCACAGGGGTTTGCACATACACCGAAGGGGAACGCACACCAATGCGCTCCAGCCCAGGCTGACTGTCCTCGTAGGCACCGTATTTGATGGACAGCGTGGCCGTCTCGGGTGCGCCCTCGGCCTGCACAGCCAAGGGCACAGCCGCCAGCAAAGCGCTGGCCGCCATGACGATGACTGCGGTGTTGTGTTCAATTGCAGCCACAGCCACCTCCACCCACACCGGCACCACCGCTGGCGCTTTCTTTGCTGAAATAAATGTGCTGAACCAGCTTCTGGTCCAGCGGGTCGTCATCCAACACCATGTAGGGCTTGGCCAACTGGCCTTTTTCCCAGGGCTGAACCGGCGGCAACTGGCCACACCCACTCAACAGAACGGATGCGACGAACACGCCGCACACGGTGGCGCGGCTCATTTCGCAGCCCCTTTGCCCGGCTGCAGCAACTCGCGGATGCTGGCCTCCAGCTCGTCGGCCTGGGCGCGCTTGAAGCCCTGGTGAACCTTGCGCACCACGCCCTGGGCATCGACCAGATAGGCGGTGGGCATGCCTTTGACACCCCATGCCTTGGGGTTCTCACCCTTGTGGTCGGCCACCACCTCGAACGACGCCGGGAAGTCCTTCAGAAAGGCCTTCATGTCGTCAGGCTTCTGGTCGACGTTGATGGCCACGATGCGCAGGCCCTGCGCGCCGTACTTGGCTTGCATGGCATTCATCCATGGGAACGATTCGCGGCACGGCCCGCACCACGAGGCCCAGAAATCGACATAAACCACCTGTGCGCCAACGGCGCCCGCTGACAGGCTGGGGGCCTTCTGCCCCACTTCAACGGCTTGCGCTGCCAACCCCCAGGCAAGCGCTGCGGCGCCCACCACAGCAGCAGCGGCACGTGCGAGCCGGTGCCCGTTGGCCGTGAATCTGCGTGTTTCGTGCAAAGACATGTGTGTTCCTGGTAAACGAGACGCTGGCAACCATCGCCAGCTCGACACCCTGGATTGAGCCCTGCGCACCTGAAGACTCCCTTAAGACAAACAGGGTGGCTGCTTAAGCTGAACTTCAGGCTGGGGCGGCACGATCCGTCCATCCCTCACCTTGGCGTGAATGTTTTTCAGACGGAACCTCCTCATGCACACCACCCCCCCTGCCACACCCGCCACCCCACACGGCCTGCACAGGCTGTTCAGCCTGCTGACGCTGACGTGGCTGCTGTTGTTCAGCGGCCATGGCTGGGCGGCAACAGACTTCCTGCCACCCGAGCAAGCGTTTGCCGCCAGTGCCACCGTCACCCCCAAGGGCGTGACCTGGACGTGGCAGATTGCCCCCGGTTACCACCTGTACCGCGACAAACTGGCCATCCAGCCCGAAAGCGGCCCCATGGCGTGGCCTGACAAGCTCGATCTGCCACCGTCCATTGCCAAGTTCGACCCGAACTTCGGCAAAGAAGTCCAGATGTACGAAGGCACCCTGGCCGTGACCGTGCAACCCGCCCAAGGCGCATCGGAAGTGTTCGTGCGCACCGCCTGGCAAGGGTGTGCCGACGCGGGCTTGTGCTACCCGCCGGCAGATCAGCTGTGGCGCGTGCGTTTGCGCGCTTTTGGGGCCACCCAAGACGAGGTCACCGCTGTGGCCGAGCTGCCCGCCGGTGCCACACCGTGGGTGGCCACCACCACCGTCACACCCAAGGTGGGCGTGGCCCACGCTGGCACGGTCACCCCCACCACACCCGAAACCGGTGGTGCCGACGACCAGTTCACCCGCTTTCTGAGTGGCGGCAACCTGCTGACCACGCTGGCAGCGTTCGCCCTGGCGGGCTTCCTGCTGTCGCTCACGCCCTGCGTGCTGCCCATGATCCCCATCCTGTCATCCATCATCGTGGGGCAGACCCAGCCCGTCAGCCGCAAGCGGGGCATTGCACTGGCCGCCAGCTACACCGTGGGCATGGCCGTGGTGTACGCGGCCTTCGGCGTGGCCGCAGGCCTGGCGGGCGAAGGTTTGTCAGCCGCCCTGCAAAACGCGTGGGTACTGGGTGGGTTTGCGCTCATGCTGGTGGCGTTTTCGCTGTCGATGTTCGGCTGGTATGAGCTGCAAATGCCCTCGTTCATTCAAAACAGCGCATCGGGCTGGTCCAACCGCTTCAGCGGCGGCTCGCTGGGTGGTGTGTTCTGCATGGGCGGCGTGTCGGCCCTGGTGTGCGGGCCTTGTGTGGCCGCGCCACTGGCGGGTGCATTGGTGTACATCAGCCAGACGGGTGACGTGTGGCTGGGCGGCTCGGCCCTGTTCGTCATGGCACTCAGCATGGGTGGCCCCCTGCTGCTGGTGGGCGCATCGGCCGGTCACCTGTTGCCCAAAGCCGGTGCGTGGATGGAAAAGGTCAAGCAAGTGTTCGGCATGATGCTGCTGGGCGTGGCCATCTGGATGGTGTCGCCCGTGCTGTCGGTGCAACTGCACATGCTGGCCTGGGGCATGTGGCTGCTGCTGGCAGCCATGGGCCTGGGCGCGCTGGGCCATGCCATCGGCACCCATCACCAGCCGCCACCCTTGGTTGGGCGCTGGATCGGCATGCTGGCGTTGGCCCTGGGGTCCATGGAACTGGTAGGAGCCGCTTCCGCCGGCCAATCGGTGATGCAACCCCTGGCCCATTTGAGAGCCAGTGCAGCCACCAACGGCACAGCCGTGCAGGCCCATGGGCTGACGTTCGAGCGCATCGACTCCACCGCCGCACTCGACGCTGCCGTGGCCGCTGCAGCCAACAACGGGCAGCGCGTCATGCTCGACTTTTACGCCGACTGGTGCGTGGCCTGCAAAGAGTTCGAGCTGAATACCTTCAGCAACGACCGCGTGGTGCAGCAGCTGAAAGGCGTCCGCCTGCTGCAGGCCGATGTCACCCGCAACACCGCTGAAGACAAAGCGCTGCTCAAACGCTTTGCACTGTTTGGCCCACCTGGCATCGTGTTTTTCGATGCGCAGGGCAGCCACGCAGGCAAGGTGGTGGGGTACGAACCCGCCGACGCATTCCTGGCCTCGATCAGCCGGGTGTGGGCCCCACCCCGCGCCATGTGAACACCGCTGCACGCCCAGGGCACGCACCTGGCGATACCTTGCGCCCCCACAGACAAGCCCTGTTTTCATGAAGAAAATGGGTCTTTTCGCTTTCCTGTATTGACAAGTTTGCTATCTTTGCAGTCGAGACTGTATGCGCCAAGAAGCTGCAAGAACAAAAACTCGGCCTGATACAAGACCTGCTCACCGGCAAAGTCCCGCTCTCTGTCCAACCTGAACACACCGGGAAGGCAGCGTGATCAACTGTCGCCAGGGCAACCTGCTGGATGCCGACGTGGATGCCCTCGTCAACGCGGTCAACACCGTGGGTGTGATGGCCAAGGGCATTGCGCTGGCGCGACCCGTCGCGGTTGGAATGGGTGGTGGATGGCTGGCAAGACTTGCGCGGCTTCCTGGTCAGCAGCCCAGTGCAGTCGATTGCGCTGCCAGCAATGGGCGCAAGCCTGGGCGGACTGCCCTGGGCCACCGTGCGTGGGCATATCGAAGTTGCGCTGGGCAATTTGGGCTTGCATGTGCAGGTGTACGAACTGCCGTGAGCTTTGGCGGAGTCAAAAAATAGGCAAATCCGCTCTTTCAGCGCCATAATAAGAGCCAAATAAGGAGCTAACCATGGAAGCCATTTACGCCGATGTGATGATCAGCATGTCCGAGTTCAAGAAGAACCCGGCTGCTGTGTTGCGTGAAGCCAAGCGCCGCCCGGTGGCCGTGCTGAACCACAACAAGGCGGCGTTCTACATGATCGAACCCGCTTTGTTCGAGGCCATGCTCGAAGAGCTGTCTGACCAGGAACTGGGCCGCACGGTGCTGGCACGCATGGGCGAGCGGGCACAGGCGATTGAGGTGGACATTGATGCCATCTGAGCCGCCCCAGCCAGCGCGCAAACACAAGTACCGCTTGCAGTTTGTGCCCAGCGCGTGGGCAGAGTGGCAAAAGCTGGACGGTTCGGTGAAAGAGCCGTTGCGCAAGTTGCTGAAAAAGCGGCTGGACAACCCCCATGTACCGGGTGCAGCCCTTCACGGTGCACTGGCAGGGCATTACAAAATCAAACTCAACAAACAAGGCTACCGGCTGGTGTATGGCGTGCAAGACGATGTGTTGATCGTCATGGTGATGGCGGTAGACAAACGCGAAGACAGCGTGGTGTACCAGTCGGCCATGGCGAGAGTGACAGAAAAGATGGCTGCCCTGGCGAAGGCAGTGCTTCAGCGCCCCAAACCATGACGATGCGCAAACCAGTGCCCACCAGCCATCCGGTCTTGCTCAACGTGCGTTGGCGGCCTGAGGGGGCTGTTGTCAACGTCAGCCATGACAGGTCGTTCCAAGGTGAAAGTGCGGCAGTGCTTGCTGAAGCGGTCGGATTCATCGAGCGCAACTGTTTGACGGTCTCCACCACCAAGCCCCCTGCATCGAATCGTTGGCCATGCTGGCATCGCTGCAATCGGCAGTGCGCAAATGCCTGGAGCGCAAACAGCGACTGGGCCAGTACGCCGTCGTCTGGGAGGATGGCCGGGCGCAGCGCCTTGAATTGAACGCGAACGAGTTGCAGGGCCCCGCACCGCCCAAACCAAAGCCCTGTTTTCACAAAGAAAACAGGGCTTATCGCTTTATGTCATTGACAAGTCAGCTATAAATTTTAAATTAGATAGCAAACTTGTGTTACTGAAAAAGCGATGGAGGCACTTTTCACTATCAACCTCAAATTTCCACCATCTCGAACTGCCCCTTGCCCACGCTGCACTCGGGGCACATCCAGTGGTCGGGCACCGCTGCCCAGGGCGTGCCGGGTGCAATGCCGTCTTCCGGGCGGCCTTCGGCTTCGTCGTACACAAACCCACACACCACACACAAATACGTTTTCATGTTTTCACCTTGACATGTTGAATAAAAAAAGCTTCCCAGCGCTTGATGGTGTTGAACAGTCAGCTGTTCAATCTTCATCGTCATGAGCTGAAGTGCCCAACCGCTGGCTGCTCAGACTGACCAGCCCGTTGGGGGCTTGCTGCCATTCCCACGCCACGTAGCCCAACACGGCAGCACACAGCAGCCAGGCCAGCCAGGTGTGGTTGTGTTGGGCCACATCGGGGCCACGGCCCTCGGTGCGCCCGGTGAACATGGGTGCAGCCACGTTTTTGCGTCGCAACCAGCTCAAACCCGCGATGGCAGCCAGGTGCCCCACCACCACCCACAGGAAGGCTTCGCCCACGGCTTCGTGGATCTCACCCAGCCAGTCGCCGCCCCATTCGTTGAACGAGGCATAGCCCGTCAGCGTGATGGGCACCACCAGCGCCAGCAGGGCCACCACGGCCAGTGCCATGAACAGGTTCTGGCCTTGCCGCCAGTTCACATCACCCGGCCTGCGTGCGCGCCACAGGCTGTGCAGCCAGGCCCGGCCGCCTGCCAGCTTCGACCCCAGCAGGCTCAGCCGAACCTGTTTCGGCCCCACCAGCCCATAGCCCACGCGAAACGCCAGCAAACCGGCCATGCTGTAGCCCAGTACCACGTGCAGCAGCCGCCAGCGTTCGCCGTCCGCGCTGAGGTAGGCCCCCAGAAAACACAGCGCAAACAACCAGTGAAAGGCTCGGGTGGGTGCGTCGATCAAGCGGCGCGATGGCGCTGCGGTGCTGGCCCGTGAAGGGGTTGCGGGAGATGCGGGGGAAGCGGATCTGGCACCTGCCGAGGCGCCCACTGAAGGGCCGGCTGCGGCGCTCAAGGATGGAGTGGTATGCATAGTGGGGGAGCAGGATGGGTTGGTCATGGTGTGTGGCGCCTGGGTTCAGTCGTTCCAACCGGTGCGAAAGCGGGCGGGCAGCCCTTGCGGATAGGTCACGCTGTCGTCGTCGTAATTGCCTTTGTCGGCACGCGTGTGGCAGGCCATGCAGTTGGACGCGCTCTTGACGGATGCGTGCTGCCACACCAGCGAGTCGATCTTGCGGTGCTTGCGCTCGAACCAGGCCGAACGGGTCATGCGGTCTTCAGGCGGGGCCTCGGCCACGCGCTTGTAGGTGCTGGCGTTGGCAGACAGCCAGGTGGCAATTTGCTGCACAGCGGCAGCATCCAGCGACGCGTCGGTGCCGTAGTGCTTGTCCAGGTTTTTCATCATGTGGCTCCACGATGCGGCGGGCAAAAAACCAGGGGCATACGCCATGTGGCAGGCCGCGCATTCCTGTGCGTAGGCGGCCAGTTCGTTGCGCGGCAGCATGTTGCGGCTGTCGGCGTGGGCTGGGGCCACAGCCATCAGGGCTGCCATGGCCAGCGATGCGCCTGCCAGGGTGCGGGCAAATATCTGGACAAACGAGCTGGCAAACACGCCGGCCAGTGTGTGGGCTGCTGTGCGGCGCAGGCGCGCTGCGGCGAGGAAGGGCAAGCGGTGCATGGTGTTGTCTTCCGGTATCGGTGTTGATGTCAAGGGTGGTGACCGTGTCGTTGGCGTTCAGGGTTTGAGGGACAGCAGGTATGCCATCACGTCGGCCTTTTCGGGGGCCGTGCATTCGCGGCTGAGCACGTCCTTGCAGTTGCGGCGAAACCACTTGTCCACCTTGGCCGTATCGGTAAAGGCCTTGGGGTTGAAGCCGGGGGCCAGCGGTGCAATGGGCTTGCCCGTGGTGGTGTGTTTGCCTTCTGTGGTGGGCGGCACGTTGTGGCACGAGGCACAGCTCCACTCGCCACCGTGTTTGGCGTTGAAAAACGCTTTGCCCCTGTCGGCGTTGCCGGGGACTTTGGCTTCGGCCGTCCAGCGTTGCAGCTGTTCGGCTGCAGACGTGTCTGCAGCCAGGGCCAAACTGCCCTGCACCATGCACAGGGCAACGGCCATGCCCCGCACGACAGCAGTCAAATGGCGAGACGGCTTGGCACGCGAAGACGGCAGGGGCAGGTTGGATGCAACAGATTGCATGGCGGGGCTCCTTCTGGGGCGGTGTTCAAGGTGTGAAGGCATTGTTGGCAAACCGACTTGAACAAAGGCTTAAGCGTTTGTTCAGGTAGCGTTCAGGTTCGCAGCAACTGGGCGGGGCAGGCACAAAGCCGAAAAACGCCCGGCCTGTCAGGTCAAGTGAGAAACGGCCGTAACGCCCTGCCCTGGCAGCTCGCCGGGGTGGTGACCCAGTACATACGGGATGCTGACGAAAGCCGTGGTGGCCACCACCAGCAGCGTGGGCAACACAGCCATGAGGACGGTTGCAACGAATGATTTGATGTGGGGGTTCATGAATGGGCTCCTGGTGACACAGCCCGAATTCAGGCCGCCATGCATGGTGCGCCGCAGGCACTGAACACCATATGAAGCCGCTGTTCACCCGATGTTCATGTCGGCACCTCAGAATCTGTCTTCACCCCCCACCTCACAAACGCGCAAACTGGCTCACATGAACACCCCCCTCCCCGACGGACTCACTTCTGCGGCAGCCGCCCAACGCCACGTGGCCGAAGGCCCCAACGAGCTGGCCGCCAGCCAGCGGCGCAGCCTGCTGGCCATGGCGTGGGAGGTGGTGCGCGAACCCATGTTTTTGCTGCTGATCGGTGCGGGGGCCATTTACCTGGCGCTGGGCGATGCCCACGAGGCGCTGGTGCTGCTGGGGTTCGTGTTCATCATCATGGGCGTGACGCTGCTGCAGGAGCGGCGCACCGACAACGCACTGGAAGCCCTGCGCGACCTCTCCAGCCCCCGCGCCAAAGCCCTGCGCGACGGCCAGGCCGTGCGCATACCTGGCCGCGAGGTGGTGCGCGAAGACGTGTTGATGCTGGCCGAGGGCGACCGCATCCCCGCTGACGGCGAACTGCTGCAAGCGCACGAACTGGCCACCGACGAATCCATGCTGACGGGCGAATCCGAGCCCGTGGCCAAACAGGCCCCAGGCGGTCAAGTGTTTGCAGGCACCCTGGTGGTCAGTGGCCAGGGTGTGATGCGCGTCACCGCCATCGGGCAGGCCACGGCGCTGGGGCACATTGGCCAGTCGCTGGGCGACATTGCGTTGCAGGCATCGCCGCTGCGCGAAGAAATGGCCCGGCTCACCCGGCAACTGGTGATCATCGGTTCGGCGCTGTGTGTGGTGCTGATGGGCCTGTTCTGGCTGATGCGGGGGGGGTTGCTGGATGCCTTGCTGGCAGGCATCACCCTGGCCATGGGCGTGCTGCCACAGGAGCTGCCGGTGATCATGATCGTGTTCCTGGCGCTGGCCGCCCGGCGGCTGGCCGCACAGCAGGTGCTGACGCGGCGGCTCAACGCCATCGAAACGCTCGGGCAAACCACGGTGCTGTGTGTCGACAAAACCGGCACCCTGACCCAGAACCGCATGGCCGTGGCCTGCCTGGTGGCCGGTGACGACGCGCTGGACACCCCTGACCTGCCGCTGTCCACCCTGCCAGAACCGTTCCACCAGCTGCTGGAATACGCCGTGTTGGCCAGCGAGACCGACCCGCACGACCCCATGGAGCAGGCCTTTCACCAGATGGCAGGCAAGCAGCTGACCGGCACCGAACACCTGCACCCCGAATGGACGCTGGCGCGCGAGTACGAACTGTCATCGGGCCTGCTGGCCATGAGCCACGTGTGGCGCAGCGCAGACGGCACGCTCGACGAGGTGGCTGCCAAGGGTGCCCCGGAAGCTGTGGCCGACCTGTGCCATTTGCCCGATGCACAACGCCAGCAGGTAGCCGCGCACGCTGCCCGCCTGGCCGACCAGGGCCTGCGCGTGCTGGCCGTGGCCAAAGCCAGCCACCCGGTGGCCCAGCCCTGGCCCGATAACCAGCACGATTTCAATTTCGAATGGGTGGGCATGGTTGGCCTGGCCGACCCGCTGCGCCCCGAGGTACCTGAGGCCATTCAGCAATGCCAGGCAGCGGGCATCCGGGTGGTGATGATCACCGGCGACCACCCGCACACCGCTGCGGCCATTGGGCGCCAAGCGGGTATCGATGCCCGCAATGTGCTCACTGGGGCGGACCTGTTCCGTCTGCCCCCGGCAGAGCTGGCCGCCCGGGTGGCCAGCGTGAACGTGTTCGCCCGCGTCAAACCTGAACAAAAATTTGCGCTGGTGGAGGCACTGAAAGCCCGTGGCGAAGTGGTGGCCATGACCGGCGACGGCGTGAACGACGCGCCCGCCCTGAAAGCCGCCCACATCGGCATTGCCATGGGGCAGCGCGGGACCGATGTGGCCCGCGAAGCCGCCGCACTGGTGCTGCTGAACGACGACTTTGCCACCATCGTGCAGGCCATCCACCGTGGGCGGCGCACGTTTGCCAACCTGCGACAGGCCATGGTGTACACGCTGGCGGTGCACCTGCCCATCATCGGTCTGGCCATGCTGCCCGTGCTGTTTGGCTTGCCGATGGTGCTGGCCCCGCTGCACATTGCCTTTCTGGAGCTGGTGATCGACCCCACCTGCTCGCTGGTGTTCGAAGCCGAAAACGGCCGCAGCACACTGATGACCGAACCACCCCGCAGCAAGTCAGCGCCGTTGATCTCGCGCGAGCTGGTGGGCCTGAGTTTGCTGCAAGGCGGGCTGATCACGGCTGCGGTGCTGGGTGTCTACGTCTGGCTGCTCGACACCGGGCTGGCCACGGCGGTCAGCAGCAACATGGCGTTCGTGGTGCTGGTGGCAGCCAATGCGGCGCTCATCCTGCCCAGCCGCTCGCGCCAGACCGCCTGGCGCAGCCTGTGGGCAGGCATGACCCCCGTCAGCCTGTGGGTGCTGGGCGGCACCTTGCTGGCGCTGACCGCCATCAGCACCGTGCCCATGCTGGCCCAGGGCTTCGGGTTTGTGGCGTTGACGGTGGGGCAATGGTCACTTGCCATGGCCGCAGGGCTGTGCACGGTGGTCCCGCTGCAGCTGCTCAAACACAGTTTGGCGCGTGGGACGTGAATGCACAGCACCGTACGGCGTGAAATACCCAACCAAGTTTGCACCCGTTCATCGCGCATTCAGCCTCGCCTTTGCACAATCGGCATCCACACCATTCGCCACGCTGCTGCCATGAACCGATCGACCCAACACCTGACCTGCATCGCTGTCTGCCTGACTGCCTGTCTGGCGCTGGGCATGCTGCTGCCTGCAGCATCGTGGGCCAGTGACCGCAGCGACCACGACCTGGCCCGCACAGCCATGGAAACCGGTCAGGTGCTGCCCCTGAAAACCGTGCTGGCACACCTGGAGCGCCAGCGCCCCGGCAACGTGCTGGAGGTTGAGCTGGAACGCAAAGGCAGCGGCTGGGTGTACGAAATCAAGCAGCTGGAAGCAGGCGGGCAACTGGCCCGCATCAAGCTCGATGCCAAGACCGGGCAGATACTCGGCGTCAAAGGTGGCAAGGGTGCGCCCGCTGACGATGAACACGCCCGAACTCCTCGCTGAACCGCACCGTCACTCCACGGCCTCCCCCACCGCCCATCTCACTGCACACCATGCGAATCCTCCTGGTCGAAGACGAGCCCACCCTGAATGCGCAGCTGACCCTCGCACTTGAAACCGCCGGGTATGTGGTCGATGCCTGCACAAATGGCCGCACGGCTTGGGCGTTGGGCGACGTGGAAACTTTCGATGCCGTGGTGCTCGACCTGGGCCTGCCCGAAATGGACGGCCTGACCGTGCTCAAACGCTGGCGCACGGCTGGTCAGAGCATGCCGGTGCTCATCCTGACTGCGCGGGACAGCTGGCACGAAAAAGTGGCGGGCATCGACGCAGGCGCAGACGACTACCTGACCAAACCCTTCCACACCGAAGAACTGCTGGCGCGGCTGCGCGGGCTCATCCGCCGGGCCAGCGGGCATGCGTCGCCGGTGCTCACGTGCGGCCCCATTGAGCTGGACACGCGCAGCAGCCGCGTGACGCTGGAGGGCCAGCACATTCCCCTGACCAGCCACGAGTACAAAGTGCTGGCCTACCTGATGCACCACGCCAACGCGGTGGTGTCGCGCACCGAGCTGACCGAGCACATCTACGCGCAGGACTTTGACCGCGACTCCAACACCATCGAGGTGTTCGTGGGGCGTCTGCGAAAAAAACTGGGCACCCAGTTCATTGAAACCGTGCGCGGCCTGGGCTACAGGCTGGCCGTGCCCACATGAGCCGCGAGTGGCATCGAAAGTGGATCGGTGCATGGCCACGCAAGTGGGCACGCTCGCTGCAATGGCGGGTGCTGCTGGGCACCCTGATCGGTTTGACGCTGGCCATGGTGCTGGCCGGTTTTTTGCTGAGCGGCTTGTTCAAAGACCATGCCACACGCCAGTTTCAGGCCGAACTGGCCACCCACCTGGCGCAACTGACGGCACGCCTGGCCTTCGATGCCTCCGGCCAACCGCTGATGGACCCCACCGGGCTGACCGACCCCCGCTGGCAAAAACCCTTGTCGGGGCGGTACTGGCAAATCGACACCCGTGCCGCAGGCCCTGGCACGCAGGCACCCCACCCAGGCGTGTTGCGGTCCCGGTCTCTCTGGGACCAGGTGCTGCAATTGCCGCCAGACGTGGTGGCTGACGGCGCCGTTCACACGCACACCATCCCTGGGCCCGACGGGCACCCCTTGCTGGTGCTGGAACGCTCGGTACGAGCCCCCGAACAACCGGCGGCCATCTGGACACTCATCGTCGCGGCCGACGCGCGTGACACGCAACAGGCCATCGACGCTTTCAGTGGCACGCTGGCGGCTTCGCTGGGCGTGCTGTTGGCGCTGCTGGGGCTGGCTGCCACCGCCCAGGTCTGGATAGGGCTGGCCCCGCTGCGCGCCTTGCAGGCCGAGGTGTCGGCCGTGAGCCAGGGCCTGCGCCCCCGGCTGGCGGGCACCTTTCCGGCCGAAGTGCAGCCCCTGGCCAACGACTTCAATGCTGCACTGGATGCCCAGGCCGAGAACCTGACCCGTGCACGCACCCAGGCAGGCAACCTGGCCCATGCCCTGAAAACACCGCTGACCGTGCTCCAGCACGCGGCCGATCACATGCTGGCCACGCCTGCGACGGCAGCAAACAGCGGTTTGCACGAATTTGCCCACCAGGTGCAAGACCAGGTGCTCACGGCCCGCCGCCAGGTGGACTGGCACCTCAAGCGCGCCCGCGCCGCCGCCACAGCGGGCACTGGCGCCACCACGAGCGCGCTGTGGCCCACGCTGCAATCGCTGGTACGGGTGATGAGCCGGGTGCATGCTGACAGGGCAATCCGTTTCGACCTGCCCGACCCGCCTGTGCAAGCCAGCGTTGAAGCAGACGAACAAGACCTGCAGGAAATGCTGGGCAACCTGCTGGACAACGCCTGCAAATGGGCGCAGTCAACGGTGGCTGTTCGCGTTCAGCCCAGCGCAACCACCGTGACCCTCCACATTCAGGACGACGGGCCGGGCATCCCGCACGACTTGCGGGCAGCCATGCTGACACGCGGCGCACGGCTGGACGAATCAGCGCCCGGCAGCGGGCTGGGCCTGGCCATCGTCAACGACCTGGCGCACCTGTACGGCGGCCAGCTGCAGCTGGGCGAAAACAGCTGGGGTGGTGGGTTGGAGGCATCCCTCACCCTGCCGCTGTCGATCCGGGCCATGCCTGCTCGCCTCGATTGAACGCCCCGGCAAGCCAAGGCGCCCACAGCGCTTACAGATCCAACCAGCGCGGCAAGCCGACCAGGCCCGTCCAGACGATGATGGCCACTGTGGCCCCGAGTGTGAGCAGCCCGATCACATCCTGTGCACGGGCGCTCACCGGGACAAGTGCTGTTTGAACAGGTTGGGCGTCGCGGGGTGAGCCGAATACCGAGGCTGCGGGTTTGCGGCCATGCAACATGGCAACCACCAGGTTTTCAGCGTGCAGCATGCTGCCGGTGACCACGCCCATGACATGGACCGCCACCACAAGCATCCACGCCTTGGCCAAGGGCTCGTGCAGTTTTTCAGCCCAACTCGACAACTCGTTTTGCCCCAACCAACCGGTGATGCCGGTGGCCAGTGTCAGGGTCAACAGCAGCACAATGGCCCACCCGCCCGCCGGGTTGTGCCCCAGGTGATGTTCGGGCCTGTCCAGCAGAGACCGCAGGTAGCGGGCCACCGCGCCGGGACCGCGCACGAAGTCGGAAAACAGCGCGTGGCGCGAGCCAAACAAACCCCAACCCAGTCGCCACAGAGCAACGCCTACCGCCACCAGGCCGGCCATCACGTGCCATTGGCGAAGTCGCTCACCTTCAGACAACACCCAAGCGGTCGCAAAGCTGCCAACCAACGCCCAGTGCCCGACACGCTGTGCCAGGTCCCACACCCTGACGGTGGCACGACCATCAGGATGGCGCCTTGCGTAGAGGCTCATTTCAGGCTGGACAGGTACGCCACGAAATCAGCCTTGTCGGCTGCGCTGCACTCGGCGCCGGTGACCTCTTTGCAATTGCGCCTGAACCATTTTTCAGTCTTGGCTGCATCGGTGAACCGGTCTGCGGTGACAGCAGGGGCCATGGCACTGATCTTCTTGCCGGTGATGGCGTGTTTGCCTTCTTTGCGGGCATCGTCTGTGTGGCAAGCCGCGCAATTCGGAAACTCGGCCGAGACCTTGAAGGTTTTGAAGTACAGGGCCTTGCCACGCTCTGCGGAAGGCGTGAATCCGGCCTGTGTGGATTTGGCCTGCTCGGACCAGGCTTGCGTTTGACTGGCGACGCTGTCGGCAGCCAGCGCCATCGGCGGCAGTGTGGTCATCAAAGCGAGCAAAGCGCCTACCAAAGTCGTTCGGAGTTGAAGGGGTTTTTTCATAACGTGGGTTCCATGTGTCGATACAAAGTCAGCCTCACAGCTTGGGAATGCGCACGGCTTTTTCGTCAAAATTGCCTTGCTCTGCCTGGGTGTGACAGGCCACACAGTTGGCTTTGCTCTTGATGCCGACCCGCTTCCAGGTGGCTGCGGCAATTTCACGGTGCTTGCGCTCGAACCAGGCCGATGAGCTGATGCGGTGGTCGGCGGTCACTTCACCCGCGCGCTTGTAGGTGCCGCCTTCCGCTTGCAGCCATCGATCAATGGATTGCACGGTTGCAGCATCCAGACCGGCATCCGCGCCGTAGTGTTTTTCAAGTGTGTTCATCTGGTGCTTCCATGACACAGCAGGCAAAAAACCCGGGGGGTAGGCCATGTGGCAGGCGGCACATTCTTCGCGGTACTTCGCATTCATTTGCGACAACGTCATTTGTCCACTGCTGCCCTGACCCCCACGGCGAGAGCCACCGTCGTTGTCAGCCAAAGCACTTTGGGTCAAGACCCATCCGGCCAGTGCAACAAGCAGCCCATGCCGAATCTGACGCATCCCGAATGTCTTCGACTGGGGAGTTTGGTGTGCTGGCTTCATGGTCAGGTCCTGTTTGTTCGAAGTGACTGCACACGCGCAGCGGTGCATGGGTGGATTCATGCGCGGCACAGACGGGGAGCAGCGCACGAGAGGTCGCCAGCTTGAGCGTCCGAAATGAAGCTTTCCTTAAAAGCACCCCCAAACCACCGCGGTTAAGCAAAATTTCAGGTGGCGTCACTACAGTCTGGACGCATGAACTCAACACACCGTCAACCGCCACCAGCAGGTGCCCGACCCGCCGCCCACACGCCGCACGCCGCTCTGGCCTGCTTGTGCCTGGCAGTCAGTCTGAGCACGGTCAGCACGGGCATCGCCCATGCCAGCACCCCGCAGGAAAAAGTGGTGTGCACGCAAACCCCACGCAGCCAATGGATGAGCGAACGGCAGGCCCGTAAGCTGTTCAAAGCCGATGACTACGCGCTGGTGAAGTTCAAGGTTTCCAAAGGCAACTGCCACGAGTTTTATGCCGTCGATCCACAAGGTGATGTGGTGGAGGCGTACATGCACCCGGTCACGGGGGCACAGATACGCATCACACGCATCCCGGCACCCAATCCATCCACTTCAAACCCTTCAGGAGTCCGTCCATGACCACCACATTCAGCGCCACACACCCAGGTCGAACCACCGCTGCCCCACCTCCATTTCGCTACAGCACCGCACTGGTGGCAGTGCACTGGTTCATGGCACTGCTGATGGTGGCCGTGTTTGCCAGCATCGAGTTGCGTGTGTTGTTTGCAAAAGGCACCGAGATGCGTGATTTCATGAAAGCCCTTCACTTCATGCTCGGCATGGGCGTGTTGCTGATGGTGGTGCTTCGCCTGGCTGCCCGTTGGAACAGCCCCAAACCAGTGGAGACCGCAGCCAGCAGTGCACAGACGTGGGCACACCGCATGGCCACCATGGGCCACCTGGCGCTGTACGGCTTCATGCTGCTGATGCCGCTGGCGGGCTGGCTGGCATTGAGCGCAGCGGGCAAACCCATTCCCTTCTTCGGACTGGAACTGCCTGCACTGATGGGGCCGAACAAAGCATTTGCCCACGACATCAAGGAACTGCATGAAGTGGTTGGCCAGCTGGGCTACTGGCTGATCGGTGTTCACGTGGCAGCAGCCTTGGGGCACCACTACGTCATCAAGGACGGCCTGATGTCACGCATGGCACTTGGCTTCGCCCAACCGCGCTTCTCCAACTCCATCATCTGATACACCCCCCAATCCAAGCCTGATCGCCGCACGGACACCGTCCGTTGCGGCGATGGTCGTTTTCAGGCGGTCATGGCGTCGAAATGGCGTTCGATCATGTCTGCCATCAGGCGTTTGATGCCGGCCTCATCCAGGCTTTCGATGCGGTCGCGTACAGCCAGTGCCATGGACTCGAAGCAGGCCAGTACGGTGGGGTCGAAGTGGGTGCCGCGCCCCTCTTGCAGAATGGTCATCACCTGCTCGAACGGCATCGGTGGCTTGTAAGGTCGCTTGGAGCTGAGGGCGTCGTACACGTCGGCTACCGCAAAAATGCGCGCCGACAGCGGAATGGCCTCAGCCGCCAGTTGCCTGGGGTAGCCCGAGCCATCCCATTTTTCGTGGTGGCTGGCCACCACATCGGCGGCACCCTCCAGCCAGCCCGCACCGTGCACGATTTCCTGGCCCTGCTCGACGTGCGTGCGCATGATGGCCATTTCGTCGGCGTCCAGTCGACCGGGTTTGAGCAGTATCCCATCGGGGATGCCGATTTTGCCCACATCGTGCAAAAAACTGCCCGCGATCAGTGACTGCATGTCGGCCCCTTTCAGGCCCAACGCCTCACCCAGCGTGGCGGCAATCCAGGCCACACGGTAGTTGTGCGTGCCTGTGTCCGAGTCGCGTTTGGCAATGGCACGGCCCAGGGCATCCATCATGGCAATGTGCGACTCCAGCACCTGCTGCGCCCGCCGCTCGTTCTCGCTGGACAGGTGAATGACCACCGGGTAGATGACCGCGCCGCACATCAGCGATGCCAGACACACCATCAACGCCACCACCAGGGCATCGGACTGGATGTGGTCGCGCTGCCATTCGGGAATGAGTCGCACCCCTTCAAAATACCCGGAGATGGCACCACCCGGTATCGGCTTCAAGGGCACCATCACCCGCATCACCCAGCGGTCCTGACTCACCTTCAGGCTTTCGTAGAAAGATTTTTTGTAGCCAGGCCGCCCATGCTTGGGCAACAGGGGCTCCAGTTCATGCCCGACTGGCGTCATTTCCTCGGCCAGCTTGACCCCGCTGGCGTTGTAAATTTCTGCAATATCAAACAAACCACCCACCAGCACGGTAACCGCCCGCGCTGCGTGCTGCGGGGCAGCAGGCCCCGCCAGATCGATGGCGTGGGAGTGGTCCAGGATGCGTTGCGCCTCCTCTTGTGCAAACTCCACCACCTGCTGTTCAGCATTTTCACGCGAGATGTACCAGGCCACCGGCGTGGACAACGCCGACAACGTGACAGTGACCGTGGCAATCCGCAAAAAAGCCAGGCGCTTGAACGATTTCATGTGGAATGGCCTTAAAAATTCAAATCGGCTCCCATGATACGGTCACCCTCAGGCCACCCAGTTCAGGGCTGCGGGTGGCCGTCAGCGACAGGCCGTACAGGCGTGCGATGCGGGTCACGATGGACCAACCCAAACCACTGCCAGGCTGATTGGTGCCCACCACCCTGAAGAATCGCTCGCCCAGCCGCTTGAGTTCGTCAGGCGCCATACCCGGGCCACTGTCTTCCACGGTAAGGGTGCCCCGCCCTTCGGGCAACACGCCGCAGTCCACCTTTACCACAGCCCCCGACGGGCTGTAACGCAGTGCGTTGTCCAGCAGGTTGCGAAGCAGGATGGCCAACAAACCTTCTGGCACAGGGCACCAGTCAGCGCCTGCGGGGGCATACCACGCAGTACCCACCCCATTGCCCACACGCATCACGTTTTCAGCGAAGGTATCTGCGGGGGCAGCCGTCTCGCGGCAACTGGTTTTCACCTGCTGGCCACGCTTGGCAGCCACTGGGGCCAGGTCAGCCGCCACCGTGCGCACCCACGTGGGCACGTGAGCACGGTGGCCGGTCACATCGGCCTGGCTTTCCAGCCTGGCCAGTTGCAGCAACTGGTCTACCAGGCGTGCAGCCCGGTCACAACCCTGAAGCGTGGCGGCCAGCGCATCGTTGCGCTCGGCCACGTCGTCTGCACCCTGCGCCACCTGCGCCTGCATACGGATGCCGGCAAGGGGCGTGCGCAACTCATGCGCGGCATCGGCCGTGAAACGGCGTTCGGACTCGATCAGCATGGCAATGCGCCCGAACAGGCGATTGAGCGCATCCACCAGCGGCAGCACCTCGCGCGGCACGCCGTTGTCAGCCAAGGGTTCGGATGCATCGGGTTTGCGGTGGGACACCTGGTAGCCCAGCTCGCTGAGCGGCTTGAGCGCATGCCTGACCGCCACCCACACCCCAAACGCCAGAAACGGCAACGCCACCGCCATGGGCCAGATGACACTGCGCATGCTGGCGAGCACCACGTCCTGACGGGCTTGGTCCTGCTCGGCCACGTGCACCACCACGTGCTCGTCCTGGCCCTGTGCGCTGAACACACGCCAGCCAACACCGTCAACCACCACCTGGATAAACCCGCGCTGGTTGGGTGCCGTCAACGGTTTCATCGGGGCCTTGGCAGAGCGCACCACCAGCGTGCCCTCGTGCCACACCTGCAACACCACCTTGGGCTGGTACTCGTGCAGCGTGGGCGTCTCCGGCAGATCGATGCGGCTCAGTTCATCCAGGGGCTGGCTGACCAGCAACGCTGCCGCCTGAGACAGGTGCGCATCCAGCAACTCGCCCACTTCGTGTTCGGTGTCGTGCCAGGTGGCCACAGCAGCCACCGACCACACCACGAACACCAGGCCCAGCACCGTCCACATCAGCCTCGCCTGCAGAGACTGGGCACGGCGGACCGTTGCAGCAACCGGCACGGTGCTGCCAGCAGCTTGACCGCCATGGCCGGGTTGAACAGTGCTCACGATGCAACGCCTTTGTGCACCACGTAACCCACTCCTCGCACGGTTTCGATGGTGTTGGGGGGCAGTTTTCGCCGCAGATGGTGGATGTGCACCTCGATGGCGTTGCTGGCCACTTCTTGCCCCCACTCATACAAATGCTGCTCGATCTGGGCGCGTGACAACACCCGCCCTGCGTTGCGCATCAGCACATGCAGCAGCTCGTATTCGCGCCCGACGATGTCCAGCACGTTGCCATCCCACTTCACCTGATGCGCCAGCGGATCCAGCTCAAGGCCACCCGCCACCAGTGCATTCTGGGTTTGTCCATGCGAACGGCGCACCAGCGCGCGCAAGCGCGCAGCCAGCTCGTGCAAGTCGATGGGTTTGACCAGGTAGTCGTCAGCCCCGGCATCCAGGCCCTGGATGCGATCGGGCACGGCATCGCGTGCGGTCAACACCAGAACGGGGGTGACGATCTTGCGCGCCCGTACCTTGGCCAGCACGTCCATGCCATCCTGGCGGGGCAGGCCCAGGTCCAGCACGGCGGCCAGATAGGCCCCCGTCAGCAACTCGTTTTCAGCGGCCACGCCGTCACGTACCCAGTCCACCTGAAAGCCCTGCTGGCGCAAACCTGCGCGCAAACCAGAGCCCAATAAATCGTCGTCTTCAGCCAATAACACCCGCATGGTTTTTCTCCTGCAGGAACGGTAGCGCACCTGTCTTAGGGCAAGCTTAAACCATGCTAAATTACCAATAAAAACCACATCTGACGCTTGTCTGTAAACAACAGTTTGCTATCAATCAAATCCCATTCGCTTGGCGGCTGACAGCACCTGTACCACCTCGCGCGTGGCAGTGGCGAAGGGCGTGCCGGGTGCGACGGCCTGTTCGGCTGCCAAGTACTGCTTGCCGTTGATCAGCTCACCCACCTGACCTGCCACCCGGTGGAAGGTTTTGTGTCGTTCGATCAGCATGGTGAAGTTGGGCTGGCTGCCAAACCGTTTGCCACCGTCGCCGTACACCCACTTGCCCAGCGGGCAGCAGTCGTCACGGGACAGGGTGGCGGTGTCCACCGTGGCATGCGTCTCGATGGCGTCGCGTAGCCTGACCTTCCACATGCGGTGGCCGTCGATGATGGCGTCGATGTCGATGCCATCCACCATGGAAGCCTGCGCGGATTTGCCCGGCGCAAGGCGGAATTCATCCACCATGGCGGCCATGCGCAAGGCTGCGCCACGCTGTGCAGTGGCTGCGGCTGCGGCCTCTTCCACCAGCGCGGCGTTGGCCTGCGTGTTCTGGTCCAGCTCCTGCACAGCCAGGCCAATCTGGGCAATGCCCTGGCTTTGCTCTCGTGCGGCGGTGGCCACCTCGTCCATCAAGCTGCGCACCTGGTCTGCCGCCGTCACGATTTCTCCCATCGCCTCGCCAGCACCGCGCACCACCTGAGTACCGTGCGTCACCTGCGCCACACTGGCTGTGATGAGTGCCTTGATTTCCTTGGCCGCACTGGCACTGCGTTGCGCCAGGTTGCGCACCTCGGTGGCCACCACAGCAAAACCACGCCCGGATTCACCCGCCCGGGCCGCCTCCACCGCAGCGTTGAGCGCCAGGATGTTGGTCTGGAAGGCAATGCCATCGATCACACCGATGATTTCATTGATCTTGCTGGAAGAGGCATGGATGCGATCCATGGTGCGCACCACCTCCGCCACCACTTCACCACCTCGGGCAGCCACGTCGGCATTGCTGCGCGCCAGGTCAGTGGCCTGGTGCACGGCATCGGCCGTGTGGCCGGTGGTGGAAGCGGTCTGCTCCAGTGCAGCCGAAGACTCTTCCAGTGCGGCGGCGGCAGACTCGGTGCGGGCTGAGAGGTCGTGCGTGCCAGTGGCAATTTCGATGGCGGCATTGACCACTTCGTTGCTGCTGTGGCGCACCTGGCGCATGGTGTCGCGCAGGCCTGCCTGCATGTAGGACAGTTCGCGCAGCAAACCGGCCACCTCGTCTTTGCCTTCCACCTGGATGTCGTTGCGCATGTCGCCCATGCTCATGGTCAGCAGCTGGGTGCGAACAGACTTGAACCCAGAGGTGAGTGCCGCGTAAAAGCCCATGGTCAGGTAAGCCGCCACCAACAGCCCCAGCAGCGTGATGCCCAACGACACCCACAACGTGCGGGTCAACCGGTTCTCGCGTTGCACAAGCAAGTCTTCCAGCACGCCCAGGTTGACCGCTATCTGAGCAAACTGGTGATCCAGCGTCTGATTGGCCAGCGCAGCAAATACCGCGCGCTCACCCTTGACGTCTGCTTGCCCTGGCGGAAAAGTGTCGGCCAGTTTCTTCAGGAAATCGGCTGTGGCCTCGGGTGCAGACACTTGCAAGTGTTTGGCTGTTTCTGGATTTGCTGCACGCACCTTCCTCAGGTCTTCTGTTGCCAGGGCCACTTCGTGGCTGATGACCGAACGCAACTGAACCATGCGAACAAAGGTGTCTGGCGTCAGACTGCCCGCTTTCAACGTGCTGCTGGCCAGGCCACGCAACTCACTCGTACCCTGAATCACCAGCGGCCCGCGCATGAGCGCAGCACTCATGACGTAGTAGGAAGCCATGTCTGGATCCAGCGCCAGTCCCGATTTGTCAGTCACGTCATTCAACAGCGAGACGAGTGAACGGGCCAACACCGTCATCGTCTCCAGAACCGCCTCAGGCTTGCCACGCTCACCCGCTTGCGCTGCCCTGACCGCCTGTTGCACCTGGCTCCAGGCTTGCCCCGTACCCATTGATGGGCCCACTCTGTTTTGCACGTCTTCCAGTTTCTTCAGCTGTGCATCGAAGGTGCGACGGGCCTCGTCAGCCGATGCGCCGGATTCGCCAAATGCCACACTGCGAGCGTGAAACCGCCAGTTGCCAGCCGCCTTCAGCGTTGGGTATATGGCCTGGGCCATGGCCACGCCATCCCTTTCACCAGCAACGAACACCAGTGACTCGCGTTGCGCACTGGTGAACGCAAACAGCAGCCATGCCATCGGAAGCGCTGTTGCCACCGCAATCAGCAGCATCTTCACAGGGAAGGCCAGGTTGCGCATGAGCGCCGCTGCGGGACGCCAAATACCCAAATCCCCGATTTGATTCAGAAGTTTTTTCACTTTTTTCCCAACGACTGCTTCCCAACGCAGCAGGCACTGCCCAAGGCAGGCCGCATACAACGCACTCGGTATCAGCACGCCGGTCTCCACGCGAAGCCTGCCTGCCTTGCCCAAAACAACGGGCGCGCCAAGCAGTTTACGACTCTACAACACACAACTTAATCGCTCAGCGCCCCCTCCAGGGGAATTGCCAGCCACGCGGCCATGCCACCGCCGTCGCGGGGCAACAGGGTCACCCGCCAACCGTGGGCCTGGGCCAGTGCCCGCACGATGGCCAAGCCCAAACCCGTGCCGCCCGCAGCGGGGCTGCGCGAAGCGTCCAGCCGCTCAAAAGGCTGAAACATCTGCTCGACCCGGTGCAACGGAATGCCCGGTCCGCGGTCCAGCACACCCAGCCGCAGGCGACCACCGGCCACCTCGCCCACCAGTGTCACCGGGCACGAAGGGGCGTGGCGAAGGGCGTTTTCAAGCAGGTTGTTCAGCGCACGGTGCAGCGACACCTCGGGCACCCTGTGCAAGCCCGCAGCACCCTCACCCAGCTGTACCAGCACCTGGCAAGCTGCCGTGGAATGGGTCGCCGCCAGCTCGGCCAGCAACGCGCCCAGATCGACTGTTGTGGCGGCCTCGTGGGCCACACCACGCGCCAGGTCCAGCACATTGCCAATGATCTGGTTCATGTGCTGCACATCGCGGTCCAGCCGCGCCAGCAGCGACGGGCTGGGATGGGTTGCCAGCATCTCCAGCGCCAGGCGCATGCGGGCCAGCGGGGTGCGCAAGTCGTGCGACACACCGGCCAGCAAGGCCGTGCGTGCGGTCAGCAGCTCGTGCACCTGGGCCGCCATGTGGTTGAAGCAGCGGCTCAGGGCCACCACCTCGCTGGGGCCTGTCTCTGGCAAGCGCCCAGGCTGCTGCCCCAGGCCCATCTGCGCGGCAGCTTGCGCCAGCTTGGCCAGCGGGGCCACCACACGCCGCGCCAGCAGCCACGCCAGCCCCACCGACACCACCAGGCCCAGCACCAGAACGACAACCAAGGCCACCACCGGCTGACTGGCCATGCGATCTGCAGCCAGGCCCACTGCCAGGGTCTGTCCGCCAGATGGCAGCGTGGCCCAGTACCGGGTATCGCCTTGGGGTGTGGCGGTGCGCAGCAGGTGCGCGTGCGTACCCACGCGTCGGGCCAGCGCGGCTTCCAGCAGATACAGAAACGGGGGGTGCCACTCGTCCACACGCTCACCCGGCTGCGCGGGTTGCAGCAGCAGGCCATGGTTGAGCTGCAGCTCGGCCTCGAAGGCGGGGCGCGTGTGCGGTGGCAATTCGGCCCAGGTCTGGGCTGAAATGACCATCAACCCGGCCAGATCGTCGGCCGACCGGCGGGCCATGGGCAGCGCCACCAGGCTGACAAAGGCCACCATGGCCAGCAACTCGACCGCCAGAAACGCCAGCGCCAGCCACACCGCGTTCTGGCGCACCAGACTGGGCGGCTGCGTCATGGCTGGTTGCCACGCGGGTTGAACAGATAGCCCTCGCCACGCACGGTGCGGATGTAGGCAGGTGTGGCCGGATCAGCCTCTATTTTTTTGCGCAAGCGGGTCACGCGGTTGTCCATGCTGCGGTCAAACGGGTCGCGGTCAAAACCTTTCAACATGTCCACCAGCGTGTCGCGTGACAGCACGCGGTTGGGGTGCGCCACCAAAGCCACCAGCAGATCGAATTCGGCTCCGGTCAGCGTCAGCTCCTGCCCGTCGCGCATCAAACGGCGGCCTGCTGCGTCCAGCACAAAGGGGCCAAAGCGGCTGCCGGGATTGTGAGGTGCATCGCCCGCTTGCATGGCGTTGGCGCGAACAGCCGGGTTGGCTGACGCAATGGCCATGGCAGAGGCGACAGCGGTGGTGTCCTGCACCTGCGGGGGTGCGCGACGCATCAGTGCGCGCAGACGCGCCAGCAACTCGCGCGGGCCAAACGGTTTGGCCAGGTAGTCGTCAGCCCCCACCTCCAGACCAATCACGCGGTCCATTTCTTCGCCACGGGCCGACAACATGAGCACCGGCACAGCCCAGTGGGCTTTGACCCAGCGCGTGAGCGACAGGCCGTCTTCGCCGGGCAGCATCAGGTCGAGCACGATCACATCGGGCAACGGCCCCTGGGCCAGCGCGGCCCGCAGCGCCACGCCGTCACCCACGACCTGCACGGCGTGGCCGTTGGCCCCCAAGTAGGTGGCCAGCAGGTCACGCAGGTCGGGGTCGTCGTCCACCACCAGCACACGGGGCAAATCAGGGAGGGTCATCTTGATGAGTTTAGGCCGCACCCGCACGGTAAACCACCGCCTCAACCGCCCCGATACACGCTGATACACAGCCCCAAGCCCCGCGACACACCGCGACGCACCACGACACACAGCCCCCCGCGCCGACATGCCCGCGCGACACAGCCCCCCCACCATGGCGGCATGTC
>JAVBXK010000069.1 GCA_030824555.1 bacterium | reverse complement strand
CCCCGGCCAACCCAACCGACCACCCCACCACCATGTCAACTGCAGCCCACACGCCCGACATCTTTGACCAGTGGGCCGGTGCTGCCAGTTTTGAACAAAAAATGCCTCCACCGCTTAATGGACAAGCACAGGCAGCTATGGATTCAGACAGCACGCAGCCGAACAACTCGTCGGCAGAAGCCTCACCCACCACGCCATCAGCCACCCCCGCCAGCCTGCGCCGCGCGGTGCAAGAGCTGCTGCGCGCAGGCCTGCTGGAGCGGGCGCTGAAAAAACCCCAGTTTCAACAAGTGGCCACCGACACCGAGCGTGTCAACGCGCTGCTGGAGCCGCTGGACTTGACGGTCAAGGTGGACGATGTGCGTGGCCTTGCCTTCGTGGCCGTGGCCGCCAGCTACCAACCCGACGACAGCGAAGAAGACGAGTGGACGCACCCCCTGGTGCGCCGCCAACGCCTGACGCTGGAGCAATCGCTGCTGCTGGCCATGTTGCGGCGCGAGTTTTTGCAGCGCGAACAGGAACAAGGCCTGGGTGTGCCGGTGCAGCTCGCCCTGGACGGCTTGCTGCCCCAGCTGGAAATCTACCTGGGCCACACCGGCAGCGACATGCAGGAGCGCAAGCGCCTGCTCAACCTGCTGGACAACCTGCACGACCACGGCGTGGTGTCCAAAGTCGATGCGCAGGACAACTTCACCATCCGCCCCATGATCGTTCACCTGGCCAACCCCGAGAACCTGCAAGCCCTGCTGCAACGCCTGCGCGAGCTGAAGCGCCACAGCCAGCCTGCTGCGGAGCAACCCGAATGAGCCCCCAGCTGACGCTTGACGGCACCACCCCCACCTCTGGTGCCCTGGGCGCGCTGGGTACGCCCGTTGTACCCGTTGCACCGCCCGGCTACCGCCTGGCCGAGCTGCACCTGTACAACTGGGGCGCGTTCGCGGGCCGCCACCAGGTCAGCATCGACGTGGGCAACACCGCCATCATCGGCCCCACGGGCAGCGGCAAAACCACGCTCATCGACGCGCTGATGACCCTGCTGTGCGCCACCCCCCGCTACAACCTGGCCTCCACCGGCGGACACGAAAGCGACCGCGACCTGGTGTCGTATGTGCGCGGTGCCACCGGCCCCGGCCACGCGGGCGACGACAGCAACCACTTGGCCCGCTCCGGGCGTTGCGTCACGGCCATGGCCGCGCGGCTGGTGCGGGGCCAACAAGCCCCAGTCCACACCCAAGCCCGGGCCAATGATGCAAGCGCTGCGGGTGAGGTCGATGGTGCCGACGGCTCCGATGGTGACAAAGAGGCCGTGCTGATCGGCTGCCTGCTGTGGTTTGAAGGCAGCAGCTCATCGGTGGCCGACCTGACGCGGCGCTGGTTCTTTGCCCGTGGCACCGGGCACAGCCTGGACCTGTGGTTGGAAGAGCACCACCGGGGCGGTGCCCGCGCCCTGAGCCAACTGGTCAAACACACCGACGGTTTGCAGATGTTCAACAGCAAATCGGCCTACCTGGCGCGGCTGCAAGGGTTTTTCGAGGTCGGCCCCAACGCTTTCACCCTGCTCAACCGCGCGGCGGGCCTGAAGCAGCTCAACAGCATCGACGAGATCTTCCGCGACCTGGTGCTGGACGACCACGCCGCCTATGACGACGCGCTGCAAGTGGTGGCCAGTTTTGACGAGCTGGCCACCATCCACGCCGAGCTGGAACTGGCCAACCACCAATACACGGCCCTGCTGCCCCTGCGTGACATGGCGCTGCAAGAGCAGCAACTGCACCTGCGCCTGCACCAGTGGCGCAGCCTGCACGCCGCCCTGCCGCACTGGTTTGCCACACAAGGCACCCGGCTGTGGGATGCGCGTTGCACCGAGCTGCAAGCCAACCTGACCCAGCACCAGCAAGGCATGGCCACTGCCCGCACCGCACTGGACCAAGCCCGCACCCACGAACAGCACCTGCACGGGCTGTACCTGCGCACAGGCGGTGGCGATATCAAACTGCTTGAACACAGCATCGCCACCCAGCAAACCGAGGTGGCACGAAAGCAAGCCCACCTGGCCGACTGCCACCTGTTACTGCGCAACCTGGGCCTGTCGGGCAGCGGCCCGCTCAACGCCGCCATGCTGGCCCAGCACCAGCAGCAGGCCGAAGGGGCCATGCAACAACTGCAAGCCAAGCAAGCCGAACTGCAAGCCACCACTGAAGAGGCCGTGACCGCCGAGCGCAACGCCCATGCCGAATTGCAGCGCCTGCAAACCGAACTGGATGCCGTGCGCCAGCGCCCTGGCTCCAACCTGCCGCCCGAGTTCCCCGCCTTTCGCGCCGCGCTGGCCGAGCAACTCAAGCTGCCGCCAGACGACCTGCCCTTTCTGGCCGAGCTGGTGGAGGTGCAAAAAAACCAGCAAGCGTGGCGTGGTGCCATCGAGCGTGCCTTAGGTGCCCAGCGTCTGCGCATCCTCGTGCCGCCCGATTCCATTGCACCGGCCCTGCACTGGGTCAACCAGCGGCACAACCACCTGCACGTGCGCCTGCTGGAGGCCAAGGAACCCAAGCAAACCGAAACCTTCTGGGCCGATGGTTTCTGCACCAAACTCAACCTCAAGCCCCACCCGCTGCAAGGCGCGCTGCGCCAGTTGCTGCGCGAACAAGACCGCCACTGTGTGGACAGCCCCGAAGTCCTGCGCCACACCCCACACGCCATGACCCAGCAGGGCCTCATGTCGGGCAAGGCCCAGCAATTTGACAAACAAGACCACAAGCGCCTTGAAGACGACAAGCTGACCGGCTTTGACAACCGCGACCGGCTGGCCCACCTGACGCAACAGATCCACACCCAAACCCAAGCCTGGCAAACCCTGGACCAGGCCAAAAAAGCCGCACAAACGGCACAGGCCCACGCCACCGCGCAACTCAGCCTGTGGCGGCAGCTGTTGACCCTGCGCTTTGAAGACCTGGACGTGCCCGCCGCCCACGCCCTGCTGCAACAACTGCAAGCCAAGCTGGCCGCCCTGCTCAACCCGCAGTCCGACACCGCGCAAGCCAAGGCCCGCTGGGAAGCCGCCAGCGAGCAATCCCGGCAAGCCGACGATGTCCTGCGCGACCTGGAAAACCAGCACGCCACCGCACACACCGAGCACCGGCAAGCCCAGAAAAAACAGCAGGACTACGCCACCCGTGTGGCCGAGCAGGCCGCGGCAACGGCATCGCTGCCCACCACCACCCTGGCCCTTGCCGCAGCCGCCACACACATGGCCACCACCGGCTCAGCCAGCGATGCCGATGCCTTGCTGCCCCTGCTGATGCCTGCCTTTGAACCATCGGCTTTGGCCTGCGACACCCTGGAACCCCAGGAACGCCAGACGCTGGCCCAAACCACCCAACACGTCCAGACACTCAGCAAACAGCAAGCCGAGCTGCACAAAGACATCATCCGCCAGATGGGCCGTGCCCAGAAAGAAGACCGGGGCGCACTGGCCGAGCAGGCGCAGGAAGTGGAGGCCCTGCCGCACTACCAGGAGCGCCTGCGCGTGCTGGAAGAAGAAGACCTGCCGGCCAAACGTGCGCAGTTTCAGGACTACCTGAACAACGCGTCTGACCAGGGCGTGAGCACCCTGCTGCGCGGCATCGATGCCCAGGTGGCCGAGATCAGCGAGCGCATAGCCGACCTCAACCGCACGCTGCAGCGGGTGGATTTTCAGCCGGGCCGCACCCTCCAGCTCGACCCGCAGCCCGTGGTTCACCCCGTGTTGCAAGACCTGTACAAAGCCATGGCCCGCCTGCGCAGCGAGCGCCTGCGCGACGACGGCGGCACCAGCCACTACCAGGCGCTGCAAGCCATGGTGCAACTGCTGCGCGAGCACGCCACCAACCGCCGCTCCAAAGCCGCCCAAGCCCTGCTGGATGCCCGCTACCGGCTGCAGTTTGCGGTGCATGTGATCGACCGCGCCACGGGCCAAGTGCTGGAGCGGCGCACCGGCTCGCAAGGCGGCAGCGGGGGCGAAAAAGAAATCATCGCCAGCTATGTGCTGACCGCCTCGCTCAGCTACGCGCTGTGCCCGCCGGGGCGCAAGGCACCGCTGTTTGGCACCATCGTGCTGGACGAAGCCTTCTCCAAAAGCTCGGCTGCCGTGGCCACCCGCATCATCCAGGCGCTGCGCGAGTTTGGCCTGCACGCCTTGTTCGTCACGCCCAACAAAGAACTGCGCCTGCTGCGCAACCACACCCGCAGCGCCGTGCTGGTACACAGGCGCGGTGCCCAGGCCACCCTGGCCTGCCTGAGTTGGGAAGAGTTGAACGCCCATGCCAACCAACGCAAAATTTCAAGCCAAATCAGCCTCTAGCGCTTTTACATAAAGCGCAAGCAGCTATTGATTTCGACAACGTATTTCGCTTATTGGTTTCACGCTCACCCATGAAATCCCCCCACCAACTCGCCGAAGGGCTGGTGCGCCAGTGGCAGCGTGCCGACTGGCGTGAGCAACAGCTGCTGCCCGCGCCCGGCAGCGGGGCGTGGCCGCTGCGCCTGGCCATCGGCCTGCCTGATGCCACCACCTTTCTGGATGACAGCGCCGCGCTGCGCCAGCACTTGCAGCAGTGGCAGGCCGTGGCAGGAAGTCCCGTGAACGCGACCCCTGCCCCCCGACCACCCAGTGGGCAACCCGAAGCTGTGAACGCCTGGGCTGAACGCCACCCCACTCACCCTCCCGTGGGCACCGTGGTGTGGGAGGCCCGCCGCTACCGGGGCGGCAGTGCCGCAGTGCAGGTGCCCACCCACTGGGTACTGGCCCGCCCGTCCGAGTGCATGGCCGCCATCGCCCGCTTCGGTGGCCCTGCAGGCACCGCCGTGTGGGCCGACTACCAGGCGTTGCAGTCCGTACTGAGCCGGGTGGACCCTGCCTTTCACCGCCTGCTGCTGCGCAGGCTGGCCTTGTGGCGCGGCGTACCCGAAGCCGACGTCATCACCGCCGCCCGCATGACGTTGCAATTGGAGCCCGGCTGTGCCCAAGGCAAGCCCCTGCGGGCGCTGGCCTTGGCGGGCAACGACAGCAAGTTTTTCGAGCGCCACGCCAGCCTGCTGACGGCCTTGCTGGACGTGCGCTTTGACGGCGAAGCCAGCGCCCAGGGCCTGACCGCCTTTCTGGGTGCCTGCGCAGAAGGCGAGCACTGGCTGCTGGTGGCCCCGCTGGCCCCCGGCCTGCTGCCCTTCGCCCGCCAGCGCGTGCCCGCCACCGAACTGCACGCCACGCCCCTGGCGGCCAGCCACATCCTGCTGGTGGAAAACGAGCGTTGCCTGCACCAGCTGCCCCAGCCGCTGGCCGACACCGTGGCCATCCTGGGGGCCGGGCTCAACCTGGGCTGGCTGGCCGCGCCCTGGCTGCAAAGTCGCCAAGTGGCCTACTGGGGCGACCTGGACACCTGGGGCCTGGCCATGCTGGCCACCGCCCGCAGCCACCTGCCCCACTTGCACGCACTGCTGATGGACCGCACCACCTTCGATGCGCACGCCCACCTGGCGGTGCCCGAACCGGTTGCTGCCAGCGGTGAGCCGAGCGGTATCTGGATGCCCGCTGAAGCCGCGCTGAACCAACACCTGCGCACCCTCGTTCGCGGGCGGCTGGAACAGGAATTTGTGTCGCCCCAAGCGGTGGCAGATGCCGTGACCCAGTGGCGGTGGGGTACGTAGAGACAGTGCCCGAAACGTCAAGGGCGCACGAGACCGCAACCCGGTGTCACGCCCTCTGCGCCATGACCGCCTTCAGCACCCCCTCGCAGGCATCCTCGATCAGGTCCAGCACCTGCTCGAAGCCTTGCGCACCGCCGTAATAGGGGTCGGGCACGACAGGGCTTTTGTGACGGGTGCAATAGGTGGTCAGGCGTTGAACCTTGCTGCGGTGGGTGGGCGGGCACCTGTCCAGCAAGGCGCGCAAGTTGTCGTGGTCCATGACCAGAATGAGGTCGAATCGGTCAAAGTCTTCATGCGTCACCTGACGGGCACGCAGGTCTGACAGGTCGTAGCCCCGCTTGGCGGCATGCGCCTGCGAGCGGCCGTCGGGCGGGCTGTCGGGGTGGTAGTTGTGGGTGCCCGCCGAGTCCACGTCGATCAGTTCTGCCAACCCCAACACTTGGACCTTGTGCCGGAACACGCCGTGCGCCGTCGGACTGCGGCAGATGTTGCCCATGCAAACAAACAGCACAGCGAATGGGCCCGCAGACTGCAATGGGTTTGGTTTCGTCATGTGCTCAGTGTCCTTCAGGCAAACCTGTCTGCCCGGCCTCTTTCCCCCGTGGGTCAGCATGACCGGTTACGGGCAAGGGCACCATCACGGGCTGGCCCAGTGCGGTGCAGCCGGTGTCGCAGCAGCGGCCGGGCTGCCTGTTCTGGGTGATGGCACGCTTGTCGTCGTGCAGCACGCCGCGCTCCAGCAGGCGCTCCACCAGCTCCACCTTGGAGCCGACGGGATAGTTGCGCCAGATTTCCTGCTTCATGGCAGCGGGCGAGCCCCCACCGTGCAGGCTGATGGTGGAGTACCAGCCGCCCTGGTACGACGCGGTCAGGTCTTCAATGAAGCGCGCTGTCTGAATGCGCTTTTCATACGGGATGTCGGGCGAAGCCTGCAACACCTCTGACAGCCTGGCGGCGGTGGCCGGGTTGTGGTCTTCGTCCGGGCCGGGCAGGGCAACGATGAGCCCGCCCGACACCTCGTGCGCCAGGCGGTGCATGTCGTAAATTTTTGTCGCCAGCAGCAGCTTGCCAATGTTGCTGAACACAGGGTCGGGCATGAAGGTGCCGCTGTGCGGGTCGGCCGTGGCGTACACGCTGGCCGCCACCCCGCAGGCAAAAAACCCTTCGGTGATGGTGATGAGCTCCACCATGGGCTCGCGCAGGTTGTGCTTGGTGGCGGGGTCCAGCCCATTGGCCTCGCACATCAGAGCACCCGCCCCGATCAGCAAGTCCCCAAACCCGGCCCGCGCGGCAATGCAACTGTGGCGGTGGTGGGTGGCGTAGCTGTAGGTCAGCACCTGGCTGTGTGCCCAGTCGCCCGCGTAAAACACGCGCTCCCACGGCACAAACACCTTGTCAAACAAAATCACCGCTGTCGCCTGGCCGTACTTGCGCGAAAACAATGCATCGCCATGCTCCAGCTTCTCGCCGGGCCGCCCCGCCGGGCGCGAGACCATGGTGATGCCCGGTGCATCCACCCGCACCGCGCAGCACACGGCAAAGTCGGCATCGTCCGGCCCCATGTTGCGGCTGGGCATGACCAGCAGTTCATGCATATAGGGCGCACCCGTCACGATGGCCTTGGTGCCGCTGATGACGATGCCCTTTGCACTGCGCTCCACGATGTGCACATAGGTGTCGGCGTTGGCCTGCTGGTGGGGCTTTTTGCTGCGGTCACCCTTGGCATCGGTCATGGCAATGCCCAGCGACAGGTCGTTGTCCTGCACGTGCGCCAGGTAGGCCGCAAAGCGGGCGCGGTGTTCGGTGCTGCCGGTGGCGTCGTCGATGTGCGCCGTCACCTGCGCCAGGCCGTTCAAGGCATCGTGGGCCAGGTAGCGCTGGGCGCAGCCGGTTTCCTGACACAGCACACGCACGGCTTCCAGTTTGTTCAACAGGTCACCGGCCGACTCGTTCACGTGCAGCATGCGGGGTACAACGCGGTTGCGGCTGGCCTGCGTGGCCAGCGCAATGGGTGCCCACTCAGGGTTCCGCGCAAAGTCGTAGGTAAAGGCCAGCGCATTCACGCCGGGCCGCAGCGCGGGCTCGTCGGCCACGCTGGCCACCTCGCGCCCGTCGACAAACACCTTGGGGTGGTAGCCGCGCAGCGAATCCCGGTAGGCATCGCCAGACATCAGATCGACGCAGGCGGGGTGGGCTTCGGTGGGCATGTTCATGGCTTGACCTGGCTGAGTGGATTGAGAGACTGGGCTTGCGCATGGGATTGTCCTGGTGCAGCTTTCGAATGCCCCGTGAGGCCCTGGTGAATCCATGCATTCACCAGGGAATCGACTGACCTGCGTGGTCCACAAAATGAGCGCGCCCAGTCGGCTCCAGCCTGTCAAGGGCGCTCAGCAGACCGGCAACCGATTCGGCGGGTGCAGTCGCAGCATCACCCACAAAAGGTTGGCTCAAAGGCGAGCGGACCGTACCCGGTTGCAGCGCAGCCACAACGAGGGCCGGCCGCTGCCTGGCCAGTTCGATGGCGGCCGTCTGCAGACCCTGGTTCAACGCTGCTTTGGCCATGCGGTAGCTGTACCAGCCGCCTTTGCGGTTGTCTTCGATGCTCCCCACCCGCGCTGACAGCTTGGCCCACACCACCCGCTCCCCACGGGCCATCATGGGGCTGAGGTGGCGCAACAGCAGCAACAGGCCGATGGCATTGACCTGCAAGCTGGCGACCAGCCCATTGGCATCCAAGTCAGGCAGGCGTTTCTCCGGTCCGCGGCCATCAATGGTCAAGGCACCCGTGGCATCGACCACCAGATGGAATGGCCCGGTCATGCTCATTGCCAACGCGGCGATGCTGGCTTCATCCCTCAAATCCCACGGTTGGGGGTGGGTGCGCGTCAGTGGCACCACCGCAGCACAGCGTGTGTCGCGACGCAATGCATCGCAAAAAGCCTGGCCGATGGCACCGGATGCGCCGATCACCAGCGCGCGGTAACCGTCACGCAAATGCAGCATCACGGACGCTTGGGTGGGTTGTGGAAGTGTCATGCTGACGACCTTGAACCTACCGCCCCGCACCACCTCGGGTGGCCGCTGCCAACCAGTCCAGTGCCGATGCCGCGTCGTGAAACACGTGGCACGACTCGGACAGCATCAGGTTCAAAGGCCCGCCGAAGTCTTCGATCAGCATGTCGTAGCGGCCATCCATTTCCAAGCCCGCAGGCCCCGGTTCACCCGTGCCGCACACCGATCTGACCCGTGCGCCCCAATCCCGCGTGTCGGCCAGCACCGCCGCCACCGGTTTGCCCAGCGCATGGGCAAAACCCACCTCGAACACCGTGCCGCTGTCGGGCTCCAGCTCGCCCCTGAACGGGCGCAGATCAGCCAACACACCTGCCGCCGCGCGGATGCGCAGGGTGTTCTGCACAAACAGGTGCCTGGCTGCGGCGGCACCTTGCAGCACCTGCCCATCCGCATCGACGGGCTCGGCCGGTTGCACCGGGTGCAGGTGCCGCGCCCGGCACAACTGCGCCAAAGCAGCAAATGCCGATTCGGCCTCCCGGAAAAACACGGTCGGACCCGCGAGATAAATGCCAGGCTCGGAAATACCTGGTTCGGGAATGCCTGGTTCAAAAAAGCTGCTCATGGTCATCAACCTTTGCGGCACAGCTGTGTGTGCCCTGTCTCATCGTGAAACGCAGCCGCCGTGACCTCGCGCCCAAGGTCTGGCAGGCGGTGTGGCTGCGTGTGCCCTGCAACCCATCGTCAAACGCCTGCCCCGGCTTCGGCCACCGTGCCGGATGCGGGGCGTTTGCGGCGGGCGGGAACCCCACCAGACAGCACCGCGTCAGGGCCGGTCAGGGCTTGGGGACCGCCCTTTGCGCTTGCGGTCGAGGTACCAGGCCAGAAAAGGCAGCAACGCCATCGACCCCGGAATGGCCCAAATGGCCAGGTAAGGGCTGACCGACGATGCCGAGCGCACCATGGTCTGGAGGCGGGCTTTGTCCTCGTCGGTCCACTTGCCACCGCGCCGCTCTTTCATCAGCAGCGGCCAAGCGCCTTTGATGTGGGCCAGCTCGTCACGGAAGCGCCGCGTTTCGCGCTTGTTGCTGGCCAGAAACGAGCAAAACCACTCCGGCGCCTTGGGCATGCGGGCTTGGAAATGCGTGGTTTCTTCGGCATTGAACCCTTTGACGGCAGGCACGGTGCCGTCCGACGGCTTTTCAGCGTCGGCAGGTGGCAACTGAGCCGGTGAGGGAAGCTTGGACATGGCATTGATTATGGTGGCGAACAGGGCGCACCTGCTTGCAGACGCTGCAGCAAGACATAGACTGTTTTACCCATGACACACCGAAATGTGGTGCCCATGCACACACCACCCACCCACCAGGCCCAGCGGGGGTGCCTGGCGTTGCTGCTTTGGCTCTTTGCTGTCGCCTTGGTCGTTTTGCTCGGCGGTTGCCAGCGCCCAGCATCCGAGTCGGCACCCGAGCCCGCCTACCGCTACACCGACCGCGACCTGTGGAAGGCGCTGCCGCAGCAGCCCCTTGTTCTGGACGCTGACACCCTGACCGTGCACACCGTCGCCAGCCCCCAGGCCGACGGTTCGCACGTTTTCCTGTTTTTAGGCGAACCGTCGGTGCCCAACAACGGCGATGCGCTGGTCATGCAACACCTGGCCCGTGCCCACCCGCACAGTGCGGTCTGGTACATCGACACGCCCGATGCCCTTTTCATGGAGCGCGACCGCGTGGCCATGCGCAACCACAGCGGCGATTTCGTGCCGCCCCTGATGGCCCAGCTTGGCAAACGGTTTGCCCGCATCACCCTCGTGACCATGGACGTGGCCAGTGTGCCCCTGCTGCGCGGCCTGCGCCAGTGGCAAGCCCAGGCCAGCGAGGCCGAACGGGCCCAACTGGCCCATGTGGTGCTGCTGTATCCCAGCCTGTACGTCAACACGCCCGTGGCCGGGCGCGAGCGGGTGCTGTTCCCCATTGCGCGGCACACCGCCTTGCCCATCACCGTGGTGCAGCCCGAGCTGGGTGCACAGGCCAGCACCATTGACGACACCGTGGCCGCCCTGCGCGAAGGCGGCAGCCTGGTGCGGCTGGAGCGCGTGGCCGCCACCACCGACGGCATATACAAGTTCCAGAACATCCGCACCATGTCGGCCCACATGGCCCAGTTGCTGACCGATGCCGACAAGGCCATGCGCGAAGCGCGCCAAAGCCAGGGCTTTCAGGTGGCCGCACTGCCGCCCTACGACGCCAGCACCGAACCCCAAAGCACCATCGCCGCCGGGCTGGTGCCGGTCGAGGGCGTGGCATTGCAAGACATCCGCCTGAAAGACATTGACGGCAAAGACGTTGACCTGAAGCGCGACCACGCAGGCAAAGCCCTGTTGCTCACCTTCTGGGCCACCTGGTGCCCCCACTGCGTGGAAGAAATACCCAGCATGAACCGGGCGCTGGCGCAATTGGACAAAGAACGGTTTGCTATCGTTTCCGTGTCGTACAAAGACACCGAAGCCATCATGAACGCCTTTCGCAAAAAGGTGCCCATGGACTTCCCCGTGCTGATGGACCGCGACGGCCAAGTGTCCAAAGCCTGGAAGGTGTTCGCCTTCCCCAGCAGCTTTCTGATCGACCGCAGCGGGCGCGTGCGGTACAGCATCAACACCGGCGCGGTGTGGGACAGCCCTGACATGCTGGAGAAGTTGCGCGAAATCAGCCAGTGACGCGGCCCAACTGGGCGTGGTGCAACACGGGCTGGGTCTGGCGCGCCCACCCGTCCACATGGCCCGCCAGCTGGTGCGCCGTGATTGCCGACAGCGTCCACCCCAGGTGGCCGTGCCCGGTGTTGTAGAACACGTTGGGCAGGCGGCCGGGGCCCACGCGGGGCATCATGTTCGGCATCATGGGGCGCAGGCCCGCCCAGGGCTCCACGCGGCGCGTGCTGACGCCTGGGAAGCACTGGTTCACCCAGTTCACCAACGGCCGTATGCGGTCGGCACGGATGTCGTGGTTGATGCCGTTGAACTCGGCTGTGCCCGCCACCCGGAAGCGGTCAACACCCAGACGGCTGGTCACCAGCTTGGTTTCGTCGTCCAGCAGGCTCACGTTGGGGGCAGCGGCCTGGCTTTGCGCGTCGTTCAGCATCACGGTGATGGAGTAGCCCTTGACCGGGTACACGTTCAGCCGGTCGCCCAGTTGTGCCCCCAAGTTGCGGCTGTGCACACCGGCGCACACCACCACCGCATCGGCGGTCAGCACGTCGCCGTTGGTCAGCGTCACCGATGCAGTCTGGCCGGTGCTGTGCACGCGTGCCACTTCGTGGCCAGTGACCAGCCTCACACCCAGGCGCTCGCAAGCCTGGCTCAGCCCGTAGGTGAACTTGTGGATGTCGCCCGTGCTGTCACTCTCGGTGAAATAGCCACCAAAGTACTGGCCTTGCAGGGTGGGCTCGATGGCGCGCATCTCGTCGGGCGTGACCGCCCGGCGCGGCAGGCCACCTTCGGCCAGCAGTTGGGACACTTCGCCCGCGTGCTCGAACCCGGCGCGGTCTCGGTAGATGTGCAGGATGCCTTGCTGCTTCAGGTCAAAGTCAATGCCTTCGGCTTTGGCCCAACCAAACAGGTGCTCGCGCGCGGCAATGGCCAGGCGGGCGGTGGCCACCGTGTTGTCGCGGTACTTCGGGATGGACGCAACGAACTCGGCAAACCAGCTCAGCTTGTGCCAAGTGGGCCTGGGGTTGACCAGCAGCGGGGCGTCGGGTTTGAGCATCCACTTCAGGCCTTTGATGAGGGTGGACGGGTGCGTCCACACCTCTGCGTTCGATGCGGACAACTGCCCGCCGTTGGCGTGGCTGGTTTCCATGCCCGCGTAGCGGTGCTTTTCAACAAGGGTGACCTGGTGGCCCTGACGGGCCAATGCGTAAGCGCTGGTGACGCCGGTGATGCCGCCGCCAATGACGATGAGGTGTGCCATGGTGTTTCTCTCTTTTCAATGCCGTCAAACAAAAACAGGGGCACCGACCGCACAGGATGTGCGGGCAGTGGCCCCCTCTGTTTGCGACCTGAGAGATTCACCGTGGCCACGTGGGGCCAGGCTTGCTCCTGCGGTGGGCCAGGGGACGAATCCTGGCCACTCTTCAGAGTGTGAAAAACACCGATCGGTCCGTTTGCCTGAGAGTTTCCGGGGCGGTTGCTCCTTCGGCGCCAGCCTCCCGTGGTGGGGGCCGGGCTCTCCCGATCGGTGGTTTGCGTACTGTACGGTTACTGCGGTTGCAGGTTGATGGACTTGGCAATGCCCCTGAACTGGCTGATGCCATCCGCATACACCTTGTCTGCCGCCGCCAGCGTCTGGGGCTTGGGCAGCAACTGGCTGTTGGCTTCCAGCGCCTGGTGCACACCGGCGTCGCCCAGCGTTTCAGAGATGGCTTTGTGCAGCACCGTCACCACGGCTTCGGGCGTGTCTTTCTTCACAAAGTAACCCGTCCAGATGTTGAACGTGAAATCTTTGAGTTGCTTGCTTTCGCTGATGGCGGGGTAGGCCTTGGTGCTGTCCAGCCGCTCGCTGTTGAGCATGGCCAGCACCTTGACCGTGCCCTTTTTGTGCATTTCGTCGTACTTTTTGCCGTAGGGCGCCAGGAAGATATCGACGTTGCCGGCCATCAGGTCCAGCTCGGCCGGTGCCGCGCCCTTGTAGGGCACATGGATCATGGGAATGCCCGAGACCTTGGACAACTGTTCGCCCAGCAGGTGGTAGAACGAGCCGGGGCCCACGCTGGCGTACGTCAAGGGGCGGCCTTGCTGGGCAGCCTTGCGGGCCAGGTCCAGAAACTCGTCCACATTGCTGGCACCAATGTCCTTGCGGGCCAGGAATGCAATCTGGGCCGTTGAAATCATCTGGATCAGGCGAAAGTCTTCACTCTTGAACTTGATGCTGGCAATGGCCAGCGGCGCCAGAATCAACTCGTTGGGCGAGCCCTGAAACACCTGGTAGCCGTCGCCGGGGCTGTTCAGCACCTTCTGTGCGGCAATGGCGCCGCTGGCACCGCCTAAGTTTTCAACCATCACAGGCTGACCCATGTGCTTGCCCAGCGTGGTGTTGACCGAGCGGGCAATCACGTCAGACAGGCCCCCGGCCGGGTACGGCACCACCAGCGACACGGGCTTGGTCGGAAAGGCCTGCGCGTGGACCGCGCCAGTGAAGGCTGACAGGGCAATGGCCGCTGCGGTGATGAGTGTTTTGAAGTGTGTTGTCATGGTGTTGTCTCCTGATGTGGTGTGGAATCAGTGTGGGGAAAGCAGGTCTTGCACCAGCGCGATCCAGTAGGCCGCGCCAATGGGCAGGATGTGGTCGTTGAAGTCGTAGCCAGGGTTGTGCACCATGCACGCGCCCATTTGCCCGCCCGCACCGTTGCCAATGAACAGGTAGCAGCCGGGCACACGCTCCAGCATGAAAGCAAAGTCTTCGCTGCCGGTCAGCATGGGGCCGTTGGGGTTGACCTGGGCAGCCGGAAAATGCCGCTGCGCCACCGCCAGCGCACGGGCGGTTTGGGTGGCGTCGTTCACCAGCACGGCATAGCCTTGGCGCCAATCGACTTCGGCACGCACACCAAAGCTTTCTGCCTGCAAGGCCACCAGGCTTTTGATGCGCTGCTCCATGTCGCGGCGCACTTGGGGGTCCAGCGCCCGCAGGCTGATCTCCAGCGTGGCCGTGGCCGGGATCACGTTGTTGGCTTGGCCCGCGTGAATGGCCCCCACCGTCACCACCGCAGGCTGCAGCGGGTCCACGTTGCGCGACACGATGGTTTGCAGCGCCATCACCAGCGAGGCAGCAGCCACCACCACGTCGGTGGCCTTGTGCGGCATGGCCCCGTGACCGCCCACCCCATGCAGCGTGACGGTGGCGTAGTCTGACGATGCCATGGTCGACCCGCTGCGAAACACCAACTGCCCCTGCTCAATGCCCGGCATGTTGTGCATGGCAAAAATGGCGTCGCACGGGAAGCGGTCGAACAGCCCGTCTGCCATCATCTTCAGCGCACCGCCACCGCCTTCTTCGGCGGGCTGAAAAATCAGGTTCAGCGTGCCGTCAAACCTGCCGTGCACAGCCAGGTGCTGTGCGGCGGCCAGCAGCATGGCGGTGTGCCCGTCGTGGCCGCAGGCGTGCATCACACCGTGGTGGCAACTGCTCCAGGCAGCGCCCGAGGCTTCGGTGATGGACAACGCATCCATGTCGGCCCGCAGGCCGATGGTGCGCGCCGAGTTGCCGCGCCGCAGCTGCCCCACCACGCCCGTGCTACCCAGGCCCGTGGTGACCGCGTAGCCCCACGACGCCAGCTTCTCGGCCACCAGCGCACTGGTGCGGTGCTCGTCAAACGCCAACTCGGGGTGGCGATGGATGTCGCGCCGGATGCGGGTGAATTCATCCATGGCAGCGGGGCTGAGGTGTTCCAAGGCAAGGGCTCCTGATGTGAACTTTGTTGCATGTTAGGAACGCACTGACGTAAAGTCCAATGCATTGATGATCAACAACCCATGAGTTTGAGTGGAGGTTTTGATGACACTGGTGCAGTTGCGGCACTTCGTGGCGCTGGCGGAATCGGGGTCGTATGTGCAGGCTGCCAAAGCCGTTTTCCTGACCCAACCTGCATTGACCCGCAGCATCCAGAGCCTGGAAGACGAACTGGGCGGGCAGCTGTTCAACCGCCTGGGGCGGCGGATCACCCTCACGCCATTGGGTGCCGAGGTGCTGCAACGCGCCCAGCGGCTGGTCAGCGATGCCGAGGCCCTGAAGCAAACCGGCAAAGAACTGCATGCGGGGCTGAGCGGCACGCTGCGCATGGGCCTCAGCTCGGGCCCCGGCGCGCTGCTGTCCACGCCGCTGATGCTGCACATGGCCCAGCACCACCCCCGCCTGCACATCGACATCTCGCGCGGCAACACCACCGTGCTGCTGGCGGCGTTGCGCGACCAGAAGCTGGATGCGGCCATCGTCGACATCCGCTCCATGCGCCCCTCGTCAGACTTGCAAACCACCCACACCTTCGAGCTGCAAGCCGGTTTTCTGGCCCGCCCCGACCACCCGCTGACGCAAACCGGCCGCCCGGCCACACTGGCCGAGCTGATGGCCTACCCCATTGCGTCCACCCCTTTGAGTGACGAAGTGGCCCGCATGTTGATGGCCCGTTACGGCCCCCAGGCCAACCCCGACGACCTGGTGACCCTGCGCTGCGACGAAACCATGAGCATCGTCGACGTGGCCCGGCGCAGCAACGCCGTGGTGCTGACCGTGGTGGCCGTGGCCGCCGACCTGGTCAGGCTGGACGTAACGCCCGCGCTGGACGCCACCGCCCGCTTCGGCCTGGTCACCCTCAGCCGCCAGCAGGCAGCACCTGCCCTGCGGATCGTGCGCGAACAGCTGCCCAAGTGGGTGGTTGCCATGGCTGGGGTAGTTTGACTTTTTATAGCAATAACTTTCTGCCAATAAAGCGGATAAGGCGCTTTTCATCGCATATTTGACAGTCAGCGAATGAGTACGGCTTTCCGGGCGGGGGCTGGCTCAACCCTCAAGACAGGTTCTGAGGGAACAAGAAGAATGTGCCGGCACGGCAAGCTGGCACTCCATCTTACAACCGTGTATTTTTACCAATTCATAGATAAAATACACTGATGTTCACCCGCCTAGCCCAAGCCCAACTGACCGACTTGCTGGCCCAGTTCCCGGCCGTGGTGCTGTTGGGCCCGCGCCAGGCAGGCAAGACCACACTGGCGTTCGAGGCCAAAAGCCAGCACCCCAATGCCTACTATCTGGATCTGGAACTGCCCTCGGCCCAGCGCCAGCTGGATGACCCCGAGGCCTTCTTGCAGGCCCACCGCCATCAGCTGGTGATCCTGGACGAAGTGCAGCGCCAGCCCGAGCTGTTTGCCGTGTTGCGTTCGGTCATCGACCAGCGCCGCCGTGACGGCGAAATGGCGGGCCAGTACCTGCTGTTGGGCTCGGCATCGGGCGTGCTGTTGCAACAAACCAGCGAGAGTTTGGCTGGCCGTGTGGCCCAATTGGAACTGCCCCCGTTTCAACTGCGTGAGGTGTTTGCGCCCACGGCCACCCCCACCGACATGAACAGCCTGTGGGTGCGCGGCGGGTTTCCGCTGTCTTGGCTGGCGGCAGACGACTCGGCCAGCCTGCGCTGGCGCGACATGTTCGTGGCCACTTACCTGGACAAAGACATTCCCGCGATGGGACCGCGCATTCCCAGCACCACGTTGCGCCGCCTGTGGACCATGCTGGCTCACAACCAAGGCGAGTTGCTCGATGCTTCCAAATTGGCCGCTTCACTGGCCATCAGCGGCCAGACGGTGGCCCGCTACATCGATCTGCTGTGCGACCTGATGCTGGTGCGCCGCCTGCCTGCGTGGAGCGGCAACGTGGGCAAGCGCCTGGTGCGATCGCCCAAGGTGTATGTGCGCGACAGCGGCGTGGTGCACGCCCTGCTGGATTTGCAGACGCTGGACGATGTGCTGGGCCACCCCGTGGCGGGCAGCAGCTGGGAGGGCTTTGTCATCGAGCAACTGCTGGCCGCAGCCCCGCAAGCGGAGGCCAGCTTCTACCGCACCAGCCACGGGGCTGAGGCCGACCTGGTGCTGCAACTGCGCAACGGCCAGACCTGGGTGGTGGAAGTCAAACGTTCGTCGGCCCCCACGGTGTCCAAAGGCTTCTATTTGGCAGCGGCCGATGTGGGCGCCACACGCAAACTGCTGGTAGCACCAGTGGCCGAGGCCTACCCCATGCGCGAGGGCATAGAAGTCATGAATCCGCTGGCAGCAGCCAGTCTGCTGGCGCAGAGCGCCTGACCCACCCAAGCGCTACGCCACCACCAACCGCCCCAGCAGCACCGGCTTGCCCGCCGCATCGGCCTGCAGCACCAGCCCTTCGCCCGAGGTGGTGTTGGCCCCCACCAAGTCAGCCAGCACAAACATATGCGTGACCCACACCGCAAAGCGGCCCGGCCGCTGCGTGGCTTGAACCAGCGCGGTGCGCAACTGCGCCAGCCTGTCAGCCGTGGTGGTCTCGGGGCTGCCCACGGGCGAGGCCAGGGCTTCCCACGCCTGCGCCGCGCCAAACGCCAGCGTGGCTGTGTCCATGCAGCGGCACCAGGGGCTGCTGCGCACGCTGTCAGGCCGCAGCCCCTGCGCTGCAAACCACGCGCCCAGGCGCCGGGCCTGCTCGCGCCCCTCGGCGCTCAGGTTGCGCTGGGTGCTGCAGTCACCCAGCTTGAAGTTGGGTGGGTCAAACGTGCCCGGTGCCAGCGCATGCCGAAACGCCACCACCACCCCGCCCCGGCGCAGCAGCGCAGCGGTGTCGTCGCTGGCGGCCATGGCGCGGCCCGACAACGGGCTGGCAGCCACGGCAGACAGGGCACCCAGCGCTCCGGCCTGCAACAGGCGGCGACGGGTGAACAGGGGTGGAACGGCACAAGAACCTGTTGGTGTTGAAGCCATGTGGAGCCCTTCAGTCAACGGCTGAAAACATGGCAAGCAGGTTAGCGGGCTGGGAGTGGGCTTGTGGCATGTGGGGGTTCGGGTCAGCCCGGTTGCTTGACTGCCCGCCATGCCAGATATTCGGAGCGGCGCAGCCGGTAGCGGGCAATGCTGCCCTCATGCAACTGCTGCAATGCGGCACCCAGCATGTCTGCAAATGCCGCACGGTCTGGTACCGCAGCGTGGGCTTGGGCCAGTTCCGCCATGACAGCCGGGCTCGGCAGCCGCAGCCCTGTCACCACTGACTGCACCGCCAGAATCAGCGCCTCGCGGTATTTGATCTTCAGCGGGTCGGGCTCCACCATGGTTTGGGTGATGGCCAGGTAGCGTTGGCACGAACGTTCGTAGGCCCACACAAACACGTCGCGCAGCAGCTCCACCCGGTTGAGCTCGTACACCCCCAGCGTGCCCTCCACGTAGGCACGCTCCGGCACGTCCACAAACGACAGCGGGCACAGGTTATGCAGGATCAACGGCAGGTTGGCCCCTATGCGCGACACGCGCTTGTTCACATCTTCAAACGGCTGCAAATACGGCAACTGCACCATCAGAAAAAACGCCTGTTCGAACGGATCTGTAATGGCAGCCGCCTTGGCCAGCAGCAGCGCAAAGCTGTCTTCAATCACCTGCGGCAAGGCCAACGGCAGAAACACCGTGCCCGAAACGTCCACCGGCCGCCTGCGCAACCGGCCACTGGACAGCGGGTCGCGCAGCAAGTCTTGCGACAAGACAGCATGCAGGTTTTTGAAGGTGAAGGCATCAAAGCCCACCTCGTCGGCCCCGTCGATCAGCATTTCGATGGCCGCCTTGTGATTCAGGATCATCTGCGTTTCGATGGCATCTTTGCCGGTGGCCACCTGGCCCCGCTCGATCAGGTTCTGCGTGTCAAGCCGGGTGTAGGTGTTGCCCTCCAACCTGGACGAGGCCCACGACAGATCGACCAGCAACCGGCCCAGCACGTTGCGGGCATAGGTGCCGACCGGTCTTTCGGCTGCAGAGGTGCGGCCCATTTCGTGCAACTGCAGGCGCAGCGACTGGGGCAGGTAAAACGTTTCGCCGGGCTGGTAGGCATCCAGAAAGGCACGCTGGTAGCCCACCGGGCGGCGGTGCATCAGCGGCAACCGCACCTGGTCGCGAATGGCGGCACCTTCTGCCGACACTGGCACGTACAGCTCGGCTTCGGCCGTTCCGGTTGTGGCAACGGTGGCTGTAGCAAGGGCCTGCGCCGATACACCCTGCACAAGGCGGTACACCACCGCAACGCTGTCGCCCTCGGTGGCCAGACGTTGCGCGTCAACCAGCTTTTGCAGGCGGCGCTGCAGTGTGCGTCGGTTGAGCTGCGCACCCTGCTGGCGCGCCATCTCGGCTTCGAGGTCGGCAATGCGGAGGCCACCTGGATGCGCCGCGAGGATGGTTTCGATCAGCTGGAGTTCTTCGGTGGGTGTGGCGCGCGGCATGGTTCTGGTTTCGTGACCTCAATTGTGTCGCGCCATGACGCAAAAGAGCGACAAAGCACGACATTATTATGTCGCGCAATGTGTCGCTCTATGGGGTGAACCTGTATTGGCAACCAAAGCAGACAATCAAAAAAAGAGCTGTCTGTGCAATACCATCAAGCGACAGAGGCATTTTTTGCCAACATACTCACCACCAGCCGAATCAGCACCTCTTTTTGCGCAGGCGCGGCCTTGGCCTCAAACCGCCTCACCCATGAGCCGCAGCCTGTTGCAGCACCTTGGCGGCCCACTGGTTCAGGCTGGTGCCCGCCGCCTCAGCCGCTGTCAGGGCAGCGCGGTGCACCTCGGCGGGCACGCGCAGCATCAGCTTGCCGCTGGCCGGGGCTTGCGGCGCTTTGCCGATCTTGGCGCATGTGTCCAGGTAGTCATCAACCGCTTCGTGAAAGGCGGTGCGCAGCTCGGTCACCGTTTCGGCGTGAAATCCCACCACGTCGGTGATGCCCACCAGACGCCCCACAAACAGGCCGTCTGCATCGCTGTATTCAATGCGGGCCGTTTGGCCCTTGTATGTCATGGCGCTCATGGCGTGACTCCAATCAGTTGCAAAAATGTTTTGGCATCGGCCACTTGGTATGGCTTGGCCTCTTTGGCCGGGTGTGGCCGGTGGAAGGTGCCCACATGCTGCCCCAGCACAAACCGCACACGCGAGCCATTGCCCTCAATCACCGTGCAGCCCACAGCCACCAGCAGCGCTTCAATGCGCGCCCACTCCAGCGAGGTGGGTGTGGGCTTGCTGAGGATGGCTTCAAGTGTCTTGCGATGCTTGCTGTTCATGCTTGCAATTGTCAGCGTACCCACGCAACCATGCAAGCTATTTTTGATTGCAAAATGCCGCACATCGAGCTGACCGCTGTCGTTCTGACAAATGGCAAACTGGCTCATGTTCTGCCCCCCTTGCAGCATCACAGACACCTATCTGCAAGTGGAATTGCAGGCCATGGCGCACGAAGTGGTGGTGGCCGATGGACACTTGGCAGATGGCGAAGCCGCGTTGGTCCACACCCTGTCCGACCGGTGGCAGAGCCACCACATCCACATCGGCACCGGAGACGAAGCCGCCTGACCTCGCCCCACCCACTTGTCCCCATGCCCACCACCACCTTCACCCTGCCCACCATGACGACACAGGCCGATGCCGAGGCCGTGATGTTCGAGCTGCAAGACCTGCCCTGCATCAGCCACGCCGGGGTGAACCTGGCCCAGCACCGCGCCTGGGCCGAACACACCCGCATGATTGACCCGGCAGACATAGCCGCCGCGCTGGCCGAGGCGGGGCATGAGGCTGCGGATATCGAGACGAGCGACTGACTCGGGGCGCTGCCAGCGTGTTGTGGCCGCGCGACTTCACCCGCACGTGTCTGGAGCGTGACGTGGCGCAGTTCGCCCCCCGCATCGGGGCTGAATTGCTGCGCAGGTGTTGGACCATGCTCGCCCATTTGCATGCCAGCACCCTGAAATCAAGCGCAGCACCGCACCCAAGGTGGAGCGGGGCTTTCACAGCGCCTGTGAAGACATTCAACCCAGCCGGAAATGGTTGGTGTACCCGGGAACAGAGGCGTACCCCATGCGCGACGGCATCGAGGCCATGCCCTTGCAGGTGGCCATGCAAACGCTCGCGCTTGGGGCTGGCAAATGAGGTGGTGACTGCCGCCAGCGGATATCGAGACGAGTGACCGAGTGGGGGTCGCGGGCCAATCGCGGTAGAGACACCCATTACTGAGCGCCCCCCGTTTAGGCGGGCATTCGGGCAGCCTGGGTAAACAAGCCCGCCGAGCCAGCCCAATTCGTCTGGCACGCAATGGGGGGTGCACCACACGGTGTCGTCTTTACTGCATGGCCGCACAGCACGCTGCGCAGCTGTTGCGGGGCTGAAAGACGGCCAGCGCAGTGGCAACAACTTCAAGCCTTTGTGCGCCAATACTGTGAAACAAAATATGCCTATGCAGCTTTATTGGCGTCATAGTAAGCTATTGTTTTGCGCAAATCATCCATCAGTTTTGCCATGCCTGCCAGCGCATTCATGACTTGCTCTAGCTCTGCACAGTCAGCGTGACGCTCATGGGTGCGCCGCCTTCGTGCGTCACGTAGTTGGCACGCCCGTGATACGTGAATGGCGCGGCAGTGCCTTGGCTCAGCTTGGTGTCGCGCACGAACAGGCGGATGTGCTGTGGCCTCAAATGGCCACGCCCGCAAAGCATCTGAGTAGGTGCGGGCAACAGAGGCATCAGGTACGCTTGATGCACTTCCTTTCAAATTTCTCACTGCATTCCATCTCAGATGCCCCAACACTGGTCAACAGAAGAAGTCGAAGCCATCGTTGCAGACCACCTGCAAATGCTCACCTTGGAGTTGGCGGGCCAGACTTACAGCAAGACCGAACATCGGCGACGTTTGCAAGCAAAGTTGAACAACCGCTCTGACGGTTCCATCGAGTTCAAGCACTGCAACATCAGCGCAGTCCTCATTCGCCTGGGCATTCCGTACATCCGTGGTTATCAACCTCGGTCCAACTACCAAGCCATGCTGGCGGAGGTGGTCACGGATCAGCTCAAGCGGCGCTCCATGCTGGATCAGGCCGCGCTGGCCGCCGTACAGCAGCCTGCGGTCACGCCGCTTGGCGCGGATTTCGCACACACCCTCACACAAGCACCGGTCCGCCAGCTGCGCGTAGCCGAGGCACAGCCCGAATGGCAATGGAACAAGCCTGCCATCAAGCGGGACTATCTGGAGCGGGAGGCCCAGAACCAATCTCTGGGCTTGGCTGGCGAAGAATTTGTGCTGCAGTTTGAACACTGGCGGCTGAACGCGCTTGGCCAATCCACGCTGGCTGACCGGGTGGAGCACGTGGCGCAATCCCAAGGCGATGGGCTGGGGTTCGACGTTTTGTCTTTTGAGCCGGATGGACGAGAGCGTTTCATCGAAGTCAAAACAACGGCTTTCGGCAAGGACACGCCCTTTTTCGTGTCGAAGAACGAACTGACCTTTTCGCGCACGGCTGCGCAGCAATTCCACCTTTACCGCTTGTTTGAGTTCCGCAAGCAACCCCGCCTGTTCGATCTGGCAGGGGAGGTTTCCGACCATTGCCTGCTTGATCCGGTGTCTTACCGGGCCAGTTTCAGTTGAGGCTCAGGGACTTCCCATGACCGAACTTGCTGCCTGTCCGTTCTGCCACCTCCCACCCGAACGCATCCTCCTGTCCAACGCCGTGGGATGGGTCATCCGTGACGCATTTCCCGTTTCCCCCGGTCACACCTTGGTCATTCCCCGTCGGCATGTGGGCTCGTTCTTCGATCTGACCGACGACGAACGCAACGGGTTGATGGCCCTGCTGGCAGAGGCAAGGCAGGGCACCGATGCCGAGTTCGCGCCCGGTGGCTACAACATTGGCATCAACGACGGCGCGGCTGCGGGGCAGACCGTGCCGCACCTGCACATCCACCTCATCCCCCGCTTTGCGGGCGATCTGCCCGACCCACGCGGGGGCGTGCGGTGGGTCATTCCAGACAAGGCAAAGTACTGGCCTTAAGGCCATCAAACATCACCAGACAGCGCACCGTGCGTGATTGAATAAACAACGAAAGGGAGAAATTCATGCAGCTAAAAAAAGCCGACGACAAGTCGAAGCGCCTCGAACTGTTGGCAGAGTTACAGCGGTCATCGCAACTCACACCCTCGCAGATAACTTGGCTGAAAGACGAACACCAACGGATGGTCAAGGGCATACAAGGCGAGCGCGATGCCGCGTTCTATTTGGACAGCTACTTCAAAGACAGCGCCAATCATGTCGTCTTGCATGACTTGCGCTTTGTGGTCGACGGTGAAGTGGCGCAGATAGACCACCTTGTCATCAGTCGGGCCGCAGGCATGTATCTGTTCGAAACGAAAAACTACTCTGGCAGCCTGATCATCAATGAGATGGGCGAGTTCACGGCTGTTTACGGCCGTGAGAAATACGGCATTCCGTCACCGATTGAACAAAGCCATCGCCACGAGCGCGTGTTGTCGCAGTTGCTGAAGACCCTTGGCATCGCGCCGAGATTAGGCGAAAACATGGCGTTTCATCACATTGTTTTGCTGCAGCCGCAAGCCATCATCACCCGGCCACCCAGTAAAGCTTTTGATAGCAGTGCAGTGATGAAAGCAGACCAATTTCCAAGTTGGCACAAGCGCTTCGCAGACAAAGAGCTGGGTGCCATCGGTGTCCTCAAGCTGTTTGGCAATATGCGCAGTCCCGAGACGATCCGCGAATGGGGAGAAATGCTGCTCAGACAGCATCTCCCGGCTGACTTGCTGACCCTGCCTGATTTCATCAGGCCACAACCGCAGATACCCACCAGTCCAGCTCCAAACCAACCGCGAACGGATGGCCGCATGCCAACCGCACAAATCGACTCGCCGAGCAAAAAACTCATTTGTGCTCATTGCGGACAAAAAATCAGCTACGCAGAGGGCAAGTTCTGCTGGAACAACGAGAAGCGATTTGGCGGTTTGCAATACTGCCGTGACCATCAGGTGCAGTTTTGATGCAAATCGGCAAAGTCCGTTGCTCGTAGCCCGCCCATGCTGAACGCAGACCAAACCATAGCCCTGTTCGAGGGCCTGCGGCGTGCCCAGAACAATGGACGCTATGCCCCGCACAAACCGCTGTTGGTGCTGCTGGCGCTTTCCCGCATTCAGCGGGGCGAAGCGCGGCTGGTGCCGTTTGCCGAGGTGGATCAACCTTTGCAGAACCTGCTGGCCGAGTTCGGGCCATCTGGCGCGGCCAAAAGCCGCCACTATCCGTTCTGGCACCTGGACCGTGCACTGTGGCAGGTCAACGGCCCAGCCACGCTGGTCAACCGCGCGCTGGGAGCCACGCCCAATCTGTCCGAGCTGCGCCAGGACGGCGTGCAAGCAGGATTTGCACCCGAGGTGGATGCCGCGCTGCGTGCGCAGCCCGAGCTGCTGGTGCGCGTGGCGCTGCGGGTGCTGGAGGCTTACTTTCCGCCCACGCTGCATGCCGACATTGCGGCGGTGCTGGGGCTTGATTTGTCAGCGCCAGCGCCGGAGGTTCGCGACAGCGCTTCGCCCACCTACGGCGCGGGTGCAAAGCGTTCACGCAGCGCACGGTTCAGAGAACAGGTGCTGCTTGCCTACGAACACCGCTGCTGCGTGTGCGGGTTTGACTTGCGCATTGGCAACGTGTCTGCCGGGCTGGAGGCAGCGCACATTCAGTGGCACACCGCTGGCGGGCCGGATGTGGAGGCCAACGGCCTGTCGCTGTGCGCCCTGCACCACAAGCTGTTTGACTTGGGCGCCTTCACGCTGGAGCCGGGCGACTTGCGCATTGTGTTCAGCCGCCACGCCATTGCGGGTACCCGCGGGTTGAATGGCGAGTTGAAGCACCACGGCCAGCCGCTGCTGCGGCCCCAGTCGCCCGAGCTGTTGCCAGGAGCAGCGTTCATTGGCTGGAACCGCCAGAACGTGTTCAAAACCCCAGCGCGGGTTTGATTGCAATTTGTTTAACCCAGGGCTTTACCTGGGCCGCTGCGGTGACCCGGTTTTCACCGGCCACAGCTGACAAGGGCACCTCAGTAACTTGGCGGGTATTTGACGCGTCGCGTTGCCCGGCACAAAACCCCAAAAACAAGAGCAAAAAATGTGAGCTGCTTACGCTTTTATTTAAAGCGATACAGGCTATTTTTCTTATCAAAATACACTCAATTTTCCTGAAAAACAGCTCGCCCGCACGCCAACAGCGCTTCTGGCGGTCAGTTTGAGGCGTTTCAGTGAAAAATTGCAGAAAATCGCTTGTTTTTCAGATGCTGAAAATGCCGATCAGGCAAACAAATAAAGCGTGAATCGCTCCTGTTTTTTGCTATTGTTTTTGTCAGTTCGTTTCCCCCTGTCCGAGGATGTGGTGGCCTGTTTCAAGCGCATGGCAGACGAAGCGGGCGTTCCCTGCCAAAGCCTCATCAACCTGTGTTTGCGGAACTGCATCGGGCAAAGCCGCAAAGTGCAGATCAACTGGCCGAAGACCGTCTGAGGCAGTTGTCGGCTGTTGGCCGCTTGCTGGGTTGACACGAAGTGAAATGTGGCCCCACTGCTTGACTGGCATCAGTCTTTGCTATCACTGCCATGTTTACCCCTCCACACGGCCAGCTCCAGCGGCCTGATGCCAAAGCGCACGGCGTTGCCAGGGTGCAAGGCGGCAAACTCCTGCAACACCAGTTGAATGAAATCGCGCTGGTCGGCTTCTGCCACGACGCTGGGCAGTTTGTTTGCCACATTGGCGGCTGTGGCGGCCTCGTCGCCTTTCACCAGGGCGGCAACCACTTCGCTCAAGGCCTGCCGGTAGCGCAGCCGGAACAGGTCGGGCAGCACCAGGTTCTGCTGAACGGCCACGTAGTGCTGGCACGAGCGCTCGTAGGCCCACACAAAAACGTCGCGCAGCAGTTCGATTCGGTTGAGTTCGTACACCCCAATCATGGCGTCCACATAGGCCTTTTGCGACACATCAATGAACGACAGCGGACACAGGTTGTGCCGGATGAACGGGATGTTGGCCGCCAGACGGGACACCGGCTTGTTCACGTCTTCAAACGGCTGCAGATAGGGCAGGTGCACCATGAGGAAGAAGGCCTGCTCGAAAGGGTCTTGAATATCCGCCGCCATCTGGACGACGATGCCAAACAGTTCTTCCAGCCGCTGAGGCAGCGCAACGGGCAGGTACACGCTGCCGCCAATTTCCACGGCACGGCGGCGAAGGCGGCCCACCGCAGAGGGGTCGGCCATCAGGCCGTCGGCCAGGAAGGCGTGCAGCGCGATGAGGGTGTCGGGTGACAGCCTGGCGTTTGCCGGGTCCAGCACCAGATACTCAATGGCCTGCTTGTGGTTCAGGATCATTTGGGTTTCCAGCGCGCCTTTGCCTTGCGCTGCCTGTCCAAACTCGATCAGACGCTCGGTGTCCAAGCGGCTGTAGGTGTTCCCCTCCAGTTGCGACGATGCCCAAGACAAGTCAATCAACAGGCGGTTGAGGATGTCCCTGGCAAAGGTGCCTGCGGGTGTTTGCTCAGCCGGGGACCGGCCCATGGCGTGCAGTTGCTCGCGCAGACCGGGCGGCAGATAGGCGGTTTGGTTGGGCTGGTATTGCTGCAGAAACGCCACGCGGTAGCCAACAGGGGGGCGCTGGGTGCGGGGTTGGCGCACAAAGGCTTTGATCTCGGCCCCTTCTGGCGAAATGGGCACATAGGCCTCGTCAACTGCTGCCGCCGAGGCAGCTGCACCGTCTGCATTTAGACGGACTGCCATGTTGGCTTGGGTAGTGTGTGGCTGGCGCAGGTAACGCGTGGAGCGCGCCTCGCCCGTTGTTTGAATCCGACCCTGGCTGACCAGCAGGGCCAACCGGCGCTGCAGCGTTCGCCTGGCGACAGAGTCGCCATTCAGTTTTGCAATGGCCTCGATACCCAGCCCGTCCGGGTGAGCGGCGATCAGTTCAACCAGTGAGTCAAGACCCACTGCAGGCAGGGTTCGTGGCATGTGTGTGGCCTTTTGTGGCGCGATAAAAGCAATATTGCGCCATTTTAAGTGGCGCGATTGAGATTATCGCGCCACAACGGGCGGAATCAGATACCGGGTCTGCGCAATGGCTTTACCTTCATCTCACAAGTAAAAAAGGCCTCCACCGCTTGATTGGTGACATTCTTTGCTATCACCAAAAAGGCCCTCAAACCGTCTCCCGCTGCTCAAACCCCAGGCACGGTTCAGCTGCATCCGGCGTGCTGACCACCACCCCATCCACCCGCGCCAGCTCGGGGCCGTGGTGTGCCCAGTCCACCAGCGCCTGTACGGCGTCTGCCGGGCCGGTGGCCTGGGCTTCCACGCTGCCGTCGTGCCGGTTGCGCACCCAGCCAGTCAGACCCAGCGCACGGGCCTGGCGCGCCATGTGCCAGCGGTAGCCCACGCCTTGCACGCGGCCGGTGATGCGCAGGTGTTGGGTGGTGGTGGTCATGCCTTCAGTCACTCAGCAACGCCACATACGCCTGGTAGCTGAACAGGCGGTGCTTTTTCTGGCCGGTCTGTTCGGTGACCAGCCCCAGGTCTTGCAGCAGTTTGACGGCGGCGGTGGCGGTGGGGAAGGTGGTGTCCAGCCGCTGGCGCACCTGTTCGATGGAGAAGCGTGGCATGGCGGGCAGCAGCTCGAACAGGCGCAGGCTGGCGGTGGTGGCCCTGGGTGTTTGCAACAGGCGGCGGCGGTCTGCGTTGATGAGGCTGGCCAGCGCGACGATGCTGCGCTCGGCCTGCTCGGCGGCCACGGCCACGCCTTCCAGGAAAAAGGCCACCCAGCCCTCCCAGTCGCCATCGGTGCGCACGGCACCCAGGCGGCGGTAGTACTCGGCCTGATGTTGTTTGAGAAAACCGCTCACGTACATCAGGGGCTCGGGCAGCAGACCCCATTGCTCGATGAGTGCCGCAATCAGCAACCGGCCCATGCGCCCGTTGCCATCCAGGAACGGGTGAATGGTTTCAAACTGCACATGCACCAGCGCAATCCGCACCAGCGGGGGCAATGCGGTTGTGTCGTGCCCGGTATCGGCCAGTGGGGAGTGGATGAAGCGCTCCAGATCGGCCAGCAAGGCGGGCACTTGCTGAGGTGGCGGTGGCACAAAAACGGCATTGCCGGGCCGGGTGCCACCGATCCAGTTTTGCGATTGCCGCAGCTCGCCGGGTTGCCGCCCGGCCCCGCGCACGCCGTCCATCAGCAGGCGGTGGGCCTGGCACAGCAGGCGCACGCTCAGTGGCAGGCCATCGGGGCTGCGGAGCTGGCTTTGCACATGGTGGAAGGCGCGCAGGTAGTTGGTGACTTCCTCCACGTCGTCAGGGTTGGCCAGGGTTTGGCCTGCTTCGTTGTTGAACAGGTCAACCAGCGTGGCCTGGGTGCCTTCAATTTGCGACGTCAGCAGCGCTTCTTTGCGGATGGCGCTGTACAGCAACCAGTCCACCGACGGCACCAACCCCGCCACCCCGGCCAAGCGTGCCAGGGCCATTTCGGCCGCGCGGTTGGCCTGGCCGAAATCGGCAGCGTTCAACGGAGGTGCAGCGGGCGGCAAGGGTGCGGGCACAAAGGCGCGCACGGCTTCGCCGGTGGTGGTGGACGTGATGTAAGTGCCTGTGATGCGCGGGGCCATGGTGTGGTTGAAAGCAGGCTTGAATGGGAAGTCGACACATTAAAACATTCTTTAACGTGTTTCGGTGCAAGGCAAGCTGGCTTGCATGGTGTGTGGCAGCCCCAACCATGTGGGCCATGCCGGGCTACACGGCCAACGTGACTGGCTGCTATCAGGCTGGCAAACAACGGTCTCTGCTGGCAGCTTGCAGACAGCACACCCAGCTCTGCGCAAAATTAATGATTGAAAATGGCACCCGTCGCCTTATATACGTCATTCGTTGCTATGGTTTGTTTGATATCGACCCGTTGGTCTCTACCCTGGCCAGCACCGCATACAGCACCGTGCCCACCAGCAGCGCAGCCGCAGCCACTTGCAGCGAGGCATCGAACCCCGCCTGCGGGGTGGCGTTGCGCGCCAGCAACCACGCCACCAGCGCCGGCCCGGCAATCTGGCCCAGGCCGTAGGCGGCGGTCAGCAGCCCGATGAACACCGACGCATCGGCGGGCCGCACGCGCCGCACCTCTTGCATGGCAAACAAAGTAATGGCCGTGAACGGCAGGCCCAGCAGCAAACTGCCCAGCGCAAACCCGGCCAGCGTGGGCCACCACATGCCCACCATGACCCCGGCACCCTGCAGCACGTAGCAGACCATCAGCAGGTGGCGGCGGTCCCAGTGCGGGGGCACGCGCATGGTCAACAGTGCGCCCAGGGCCACGGCCAAGCCGAAGATGGGCCAAAACAGGTCCAGCCAGATGGACCCCGGCAGCACCTGCCGCGCAATCACCGGCAAAAACGTGGCGCTGATGATGTAGCCAAACCCCGCCAGCCCATACGCCCCCACCAGCAGCGCCATGCCACCCCAGCGCGCCGGCGTGGGGGCCACATGGGCCACTGCGGCCGACGACACCGGGCCTTGCAACTGCCGCCACACAGCACCCGTCAGCACCAAAGCCAACACCCCAAAAAGGGCCCAGCCGGTGGCCGCCGTCAGCTGCCCGGCCACCATGGCCGTGGCCGACAGGCCGCTGACCACAATGCCCAGCCCCGGCCCGACGTAAATGAGCCCCGCCAGCCGGGGTGCACCCAGGGCCGCCAGCCGCGCCAGGCACCAGCTGGAGGTGTACACAAACACCAACGCACTGGCCACACCCGCCAGCAGGCGCATGGCCGCCCAGCCCTGCGGCCAGGGCAAAGCCATGGCCAACGTGAGCACCACGGTGGCCACCAGCCCCACCCGGATGACCACGGTCATGGCCAGCCCCTTGCCCACAAAGCGTGCCCACAACCACGGCTGAAACGCGCAGGCAATGGCCCCCAGCCAGTAGCCGAGGTAGTTGGCGGTGGCCAGCCAGCTGGCCTGGGGCAGGGCGATCACGCCGTCGTGCAGCATCATGGGCAGCAGCGGCGTGAAGGCAAACCGGCCGATGCCCATGGCCGCAGCCAGCGCCAGCATGCCAGTGAAGGCAACGACAAGAGGGTTTTGCGTCATGGGCGGTATTTGAACCGCTGGCGGCGTGACCGCCTGTCGGGCGTGCGCCACCACAAAGCGTGGCGACAAGGGACAATACCGTTTTGCCCCCGACCGCCACCCGTGAACAACGCTTTCCCCATTCGCTACATCGAACCGGTGTTTCGCCCGCCGAGCGAGGCCGATTCGCTGATCCTGCCGGTGACCAACGGTTGCTCGTGGAACAAGTGCACCTATTGCGAGATGTACACCGCGCCGCAAAAGAAGTTTGCGCTGCGCGACGAGGACGAAACGCTGCGGTCCATCGAGCGCAGTGCCGCAATGTTGGGCGGCCAGGTGGCACGCGTGTTTCTGGGCGATGGCGATGCGCTGGCGCTGTCCACCCGCCGCCTGATGACGGTGCTGGACGCCATCCGCACCCACATGCCGCAGGTGCGACGCATTTCCAGCTATTGCCTGCCGCGCAACGTGCGCCACAAAACGGTGGCCGAGCTGACCGAGCTGCGTCAGGCCGGGCTGTCGCTGGCGTATGTGGGGGCCGAATCGGGCGACGACGAGGTGCTGCAAAAGGTGAACAAGGGCGAAACCTTTGCCTCCACCGCCGATGCGCTGTGCAAGCTGGGCGAGGCGGGCATCAGCCGCTCGGTCATGCTGCTCAACGGCCTGGGCGGGCGGGCGCATTCGCAACAGCATGCGCTGAACTCGGCACGACTGGCCAACGTCGCGCAGCCCGAGTTTCTGGCCACGCTGGTGGTGAGCTTCCCCCAAGGCGAGGCACGGTTTCGGGCCAACTACCCCGAGTGGGAGCCTTGCGATTTGCCCGGTCTGTTTGCCGAAATGGCGCAGTTTTTGCAAGCCACTGAACTCAAGCGCACGGTGTTCCGCAGCGACCATGCTTCAAACTGGCTGGTGCTGAAGGGCACGCTGGGCGCTGAAAAAGAGCGCATGCTGGCCCAGGTGCGCACGGCCATCGAGCAGCCGCAACACGCGGGGCTGCGGCCAGCCTGGGCGCGTGCGCTGTAGCCCGCACGCGCGCCACGCACACGCACCACACACACATTCCAGCCCACCGACGCAAACCACGCCATGGAAACCAAGGAAGCCTACCGGGCATTGGGCCTGGACCACAGCGCCAGCGATGCCGAGCTGAAGGCCACTTGGCGCAAACTGGTGGCCACCTGGCACCCCGACCGCAACCCGGCAGCCGAGGCCGTGCAGCGCATGCAGGCCATCAACAAGGCCTACCAGCACATCCGCCTGGTGCGCGAAGGCAAGTTGGCCAGCGACGCGCCAGCTGACAGCACCGACAGCACCTATGGGGCTGATTCGCCGCAACCCGAAGCACCCGCCCACGGCAGCGCCCGCCCACAGGCCGACCCGCAGGCAAAACCCCACCGCCCGCCTTACGTGCGCAAAGTGCGCCTGTCTCTGGAAGAGGCCTGCCTGGGCTGCACACGCACGGTGCGCGGGCAGTTCCAACAGACCTGCCCCACCTGCGTGGGCACCGGCCAACGCGTGCTGGCCACAGCCTGCCCCACCTGCCGTGGCAAAGGGTCGGTCCGCAAGGCGGTGTTGTTCGGCTGGTCGTGGAACGAAGAAGAATGCCCAGATTGCAGCGGCGATGGCCGCCAGCGCGCGCCGTGCGAGCCGTGCGAAAGCACCGGCACGCAAACCGTGTCGTACCGCCGCCGCGTGCGCTTTCCGGCGGGCACGCGTGACGGCCATGTGCTGAACGTGCCCGCAGCCCGCCATGGCGACTTGGAGGTGGACCTTGAGCTGGCCATCGAGATCGAGCCCCACCCGCTGTTCACCCTGGACGACAACGGCGTGCTGCGCTGCGAAATGCCAGTCAACGGCTATGCCTGGATGACCGGGCGCTGGGTGGACGTGCCCACCCCCGATGGCCTGCAACACATGCGCCTGAACCGCGATGCGCTGGTGTACCGGCTGGCGGGCAAGGGCTTCCCTGCCACGTCCAACGGCCCCAGGGGCGACTTCATGGTGCGGGTGACCCCGGTGTTTCCGCCGCTGGACGACCCGCAGCAAGCCGCGTTGCTGGACCAGTTGATTGCCAGCTCCACCCAAACCGCTCAGGCTGACGACACCCAAGCTTTGGGCCAATGGGCACGCCGCCTGGCAAGCTGGCAACCCGGCTGATCCTTTCTTGCCCTCACACTCCACCCATGCGCTCACCCATTCAAACCGTTGACGTTGACCGTTCCGAAACCTGGACGCGCTACCGTGCGGGCATGTGCGACAGCTGCCAGGCCAACTGCTGCACCATGCCGCTGGAAGTGCGCGTGCGCGACCTGGTGCGGCTGGGCCTTGTAGATGCCTTCGAGGCCGAAAACGAAGACCCCGCACGCATTGCCAAACGGCTGCAAAAAGCCAGGGTGATCGACCGGTTCAACAGCAAGGCCGAAATATTCACCATGGCGCGCCGCGCCGATGGTGACTGCACCTTCCTGGACGCCACCACCCGCCGCTGCACGGTGTACGAGCAGCGCCCCGACACCTGCCGCATGCACCCCCAGCAAAAAAGCCCGCGCGCCGGTTACTGCGCCTTTGGCGCCAAGGTACCCAGCAAGACGCGCTGAGGGCGGGCATGTTCAAGCAAGCGTCGCTGAAGACGCGTGTCACCCTGTTCACGCTGGCGGCATTTCTGGTGGGCATCTGGACGCTGTTCATCTACGCCCGGCTGACGCTGCGCGACGACATACAGCAACTGATCGGCGAGCAACAGTTGACCAACGTCACGTCGATGGCAAGCAGTGTCGAGAGCGAACTGACCGACCGGCTCGTGGCGCTGGAGCTGGCCGCCAGGCACATCGGCCCAGTCATGGCACAAGGCCCCGCTGCCGTCCAGGCAGACATTGCCAGCCGTGAGCTGCTTCAAAGCCACTTCAACGGCGGCCTGTTCGTGGCCGGACAAGACGGCACGGCCATGGCCGACTTCCCTCACGCGCCGGACCGCATCGGCACCAATTACATGGACCGCACGTCCGTGTCGGTGCCGCTGCAGGAAGGCATTGCGTTCATCGGTCGCCCGGCCCTGGGCAAAACACTGAAGGCGCCTGTCTTCAGCCTGTCCGTCCCCATCCGGGACGCCGGGCACAAACCGGTGGGGGTGCTGGTGGGCACCATCAACCTGGGCAAACCCAATTTCCTTGACAAACTGATAGATGGCAACCACAGCCAGAAAGGGGCGACGCTGCTGGCAGCCCCGGCGCACAACCTGTACGTTACCAGCTCTGACAAGGCACGCATCATGCAACCGCTGCCAGGCATCGGTTCATCTGCATTGTTCGACCGGTTTGCGAACGGGCAGGACGGCCATGGCGTGGTGGTAAACGCCCGTGGCGACGAGATGCTGGTGGCCGCCAGGTGGATCCCGTCAGCCGGGTGGTACATGGCCATCGAGTTCCCTGCCACCGAGGTATTCGCCCCCGCCGAGCGCCTGCAATCCCGGCTGCTGCAAGCCACGCTGTTGCTGTCGCTTTTGCTGGGTGCGCTGACGTGGTGGATGCTCAAACGCCAGTTGTCTCCCATGCTCGATGCCATTGACACGCTGTCCACACAGCGCACGGGCACACAGCCGATTCAAGCCTTACCCATCGCGCAGCCAGATGAAATCGGCAACCTGATTGACGGGTTCAACAGCTTGCTGGTCACGTTGACACAGCGTGAACAGGCGTTGGCCAGCAGCGAAGCGTTCAAGTTGGCCGTGCTGAACTCCATGACCACCGAAATCTGCGTGCTGGACGCCAGTGGCGTCATCGTGGCGGCCAATGCCGCGTGGCAGCAATTTGGTGTGGACAACGCAGACGCGACGGGTGCGTCCCACCCGAGTTGTGCGCAGGGCATTGGCGTCGGTGCCAACTACCTGTCGGCTTGCTCGCCGCAAAGCAATGTGGACGATGTGGCCCAACGCATACAGGCCGTGCTGTCGGGACAGTCGCCGGGATTCGAGCTTGAATACCCCTGCCACGGGCCTGACGCACCGCGCTGGTTCAGCATGGCGGTGACCCCTTTGCATCTGCCCGAAGGGGGCGCCGTCATCACACACACGGACATCACTGAACGCAAACACACTGAAAACAAACTGCGCATTGCGGCCACCGCATTCGACTCGGAAAATGCCGTGATGGTGACCGACGCCAGGGGCATCATTCTTCAGGTCAACCGTGCGTTCACCCGGTTCACGGGGTACACCCCTTCCGAGGTATTGGGCCGCACACCCAAACTGCTGCAGTCCGGTCAGCATGACGCTGGCTTTTACGCGCATATGTGGAAGACCATTGCCGCCAACGGCAAGTGGCAAGGCGAGGTGTGGGACAAATCAAAACCTGGCAACCTGGTGCCCTTCTGGCTGAGCATTTCAGCCGTGAAGGATGCAGAAGGGGGCATCACCAACTACGTGGGCACCCTGTACGACATTTCGGAGCGGAAAAACGCCGAAGCCGCCCTGATCACGTTGAACGCCGAGCTCACACGCTCCCGCCAGCGCTTGCGTGAACTGGCAGCGCAGACCGAAGGACTGCGGGAAGAAGAGCGCAAACACATTGCCCGCGAGGTGCACGACGAGCTGGGCCAGCTGCTGACGGCGCTGCGCATGGACATTGCCATGCTGGTGCCTTTGTACGGGGCCCACTGCCCGGCGCTGCAGCCCAAAGTACAAGACATGAAGGCGCTGGTGGACAAGGCCATTCAGGGCGTGCGCGACGTTGTCATGAACCTTCGCCCTGCCGTGCTTGACCTGGGTTTGATACCTGCACTGGAGTGGCTTTGCGACGAATTCAGCCAGCGCAGTCACCTGGTGTGCACGCTGGACCATGACGAAGCCGACCTGGTGCTGGACGAGGCCCGGACCATGGTGGTGTTTCGCATTGCCCAGGAGTCGCTGACCAACGTGTCGCGTTACGCGCGGGCCACCCGGGCCAACATCTCGTGTCGCCAGCAGGGCGATCACTTGCACATGGAAGTGCGCGACAACGGGCAGGGTTTTGACGTGGCGGCTGCCACGCGAAAACAGTCGTTCGGCCTGCTGGGCATGCAGGAACGGGCGCTGGCACTGAAGGGACGGGTAGACGTCAGCAGCACGCCCGGCAGGGGCACCGTGGTTTCTGTCAGCATTCCGCTTTACGCAGACCAGATGAAAGAAGATGCAACGTGATCAGACTGTTCATTGCCGACGACCACGCCATCATGCGCAGCGGTCTGAAGCAGATTTTTGCGCTGACACCCGATGTGTGCGTCGTCGGTGAGGCCGAAAACGGGCAACAGGTGCTGGAGGTGTTGCGGGACATCACCTTCGACCTGCTGCTGCTGGACCTGAACATGCCCGGCATTGGCGGTGCCGAGTTGCTGGGCCGCATCCGTGTGCACCATCCGATGCTGCCCATTCTGGTGCTGAGCATGCACAACGAACCGCAGATTGCCTCACGCGTGCTCAAAGCCGGGGCCAATGGTTTCATCACCAAAGACTGCGAACCCGACACCTTGCTGCAAGCCGTGCGCAAGGTGGCTGCCCATGGCAAATACATCTCCCCCGAGCTGGCCGAAAAGATGGTGTTCGACGTGGCATCCGATGCACTGCTTCCCCCGCACAACCAGCTGTCCAACCGCGAATGGGAGGTGCTGAGGTTGCTGGCAGCCGGCCATGGCGTGAATGACATTGCCAGCATGCTGGCCATCAGCAACAAAACCGTCAGCACACACAAGATGCGGTTGATGGAAAAGCTCAACCTGGCCAACCTGGCTGACCTGATTCGCTATGCATTGGCCCACGGCATTGAAGTGTGAGCGTGCCCCGCCGGGGTTGATATAGGAATTGCCTGACATGGCACACACCTTGTCTGACAACAAAACCGGAATTGCCCGATAGCCCGTGGTTGAGCGGGCATGCAACATGCTTTTTTGTCAGGGCGCATTCGGCCTGGCCTTACTTTGGCCAGGACTTTGAATCGAATCCGACACGACTGACACAAGGGCACGCATGAGAACCAACCTACCGGTCACACAACAAGAACACAATTTCCCGGACCACGAGACCTTGCTGTCCACGACGGACACATCGAGTCACCTCATGTACGCGAATGCGGCCTTCGTCCGCACCAGCGGGTATGCGCTGGAAGAATTGACAGGGCAGCCGCACAACATCGTGCGACACCCGGACATGCCTGCCGAAGCATTTGCCGACATGTGGAGCAGCCTGAAAGAAGGCCAGTCCTGGACAGCCCTGGTCAAAAACCGCCGTAAATCGGGCGACCACTACTGGGTACGCGCCAACGCCTCGCCCATGCGCCGCAACGGCAAGTTGGTGGGGTATGTGTCGGTCCGAACCAAGCCTTCCCGTGAGGAGGTCAATGCGGCAAGCGAGCTGTACGCCCGTTTCAAGGCGGGAACGGCCAATGGCTTGGCTTTCCACAGGGGGCTGGTCGTTCGCACCGGTGTATTGAGTGTGCTCAGCACCCTGCAATGGCTGCCAACCGCCTGGCGTGTGCGTCTGCCCTTGCTGGCCGTCGGCACATTGATGGGGCTGGCCATGGCTGCCGCCAATCTGGACATGCCCACACTGGTCACCCTGGGTGCTTTGCTGGCAGTGGGCTTGCTGGCGGCCAACGGGTTCATCGAGGCACAGGTCACTTCTCCGCTGCACGCTATCCGCGCACTGGCCCAACAAGTGGCCAATGGCGAAAAAGGAACTGGCGTACACATGAACAGGGCTGACGATGTGGGCTTGATTGCACGGGCCATCAACCAGTCAGGCTTGAACCTGCACGCCCTGCTGGACGACGTGCACGAGCAAGCCAGGAGCATGGAGGCTGCCAGCCAGCACATTGCGTCGAACACGGTGGAGTTGTCCAGCCGGACCGAACAGGCTGCGGCCAACCTGGAACAGACGGCTGCCGCCATGGAGCAACAAACCGCCTCGGTGCGTCAGAACGCCGACGCGGCACAACAGGCCAGCGAGTTTGCCCACGCGGCGACCGAAGTGGCCGCAAGGGGCGGCGCAGCCATGGGGCAGGTGGAGTCCACCATGGGGCTGATTTCAACGTCCAGCAAACACATTGCCGCCATCATTCAGGTGATTGACGGCATCGCCTTCCAGACCAACATCCTGGCGCTCAACGCAGCCGTCGAAGCTGCGCGGGCCGGTGAAGCCGGACGCGGTTTTGCAGTGGTGGCCAGTGAGGTGCGCAACCTGGCGGGCCGGTCTGCCGCCGCTGCCAAGGAAATCAAGGGGCTGATCGACAACTCGGTGCAGAACGTGGCCGACGGCACCCGTCTGGTGGCCACCGCCGGTGCCACCTTGCAGGAGCTGGTGCAACAGGTGCAACGCGTCAACGACCTGATGACCGAAATCACCGTGGCGTCCAAGGAGCAGTCCGACGGCATCGCTCAGGTCAGCCAGGCTGTGGCACAACTTGACCAGATGACGCAGCAAAACGCCACGATGGTCGAGCAGAGCACCGCCGCAGCCGTTGGCCTGGGAGAACGGTCGCAGCGGCTGGTAGAAGCCGTCAAAGTGTTCTCTGCCTGATGTCACCATGCGAGCGGTACACAGTCGATTGCTGAGCCCGGATACCAGCGCCCCCGCAGGCACCCACGATGCCACAGCGTAAAGACGGGCTGCACCTGACCGTGCAGCATGCGCACCCCTACCAGCTGGCCATTGGCTGCATGCTGCTGTTCGCCAGCGGGCCATTGCTGTGGTGGGTGAGCCACGCGGTTCAGCCCACGGTCTTTGACGCGGCCACGTTCGTGGCGTTTCACACCGCCATTGAGCTGTTTGCCGTGGTGGTGGCCCTTCTGATTTTCGTGACCGGGTACAGGGCCATTTTTTCGGTACGCAAAAGTGCGGTGGTGCTGCTGGGCGTGGTGTACCTGGGTGTGGGCCTGCTCGATTTGCTGCACACCCTGAGCTACGTCGGCATGCCAGACGTGATCACGCCCAACTCCCCGCAAAAGTCGATGTTTTTCTGGCTGGCTGCGCGGATGCTGGCGGCGGGTGGCCTGCTGGTATACATGCTGTTGCCCCGGGTGGCGGACGTGTCCTTGCCGAGAAAACGCATGGCCGTTGCGGTGATGCTGTCGGTGGTGGCAGTGCTGGGCTGGCTGGGGCTTTTCCGACCCGACGAGCTGCCTGCATTGTTTGTGGCAGGACAAGGCCTGACCGACCTGAAAATTCAACTCGAATGGCTGATTGTGGCCATGCACCTGTTGACGCTTGGGGCGTTGTGGCAGCGGCGCACATTGCTGGCACAAGAATGCATGATGGCATTGGCCTTTGCTGCAGCGCTGTCAGCGGCATCCGAATTGTTCTTCACGCAGCTGGGCGTGCGTGACCAGGATGCTGCCAACGCCATCGGCCATGCCTACAAGGTGGCCGCCTACCTTTACCTGTTCCACGCCACCTTCAACGAGGCGCTGCGTCGCCCACTGGAGCGCATGGAGGTGCAGCTGCAACGCGAAGAACTGATCCTCGACGCCGCCCCTGACGGCATTTTGTGGATCGATACGGCGGGCACCATCCTGATGGTCAACCCGGCCATGGAGGCGCTCAGCGGCTTCCGTGCCGACGAGCTGACGGGGCGCAACGTAGACATCTTCCTGCCCGAGCATTTGCGCGAGCGCCATGGGGGGCACCTGCGGACGTATTTCAATTCACCTCAACCGCGTGGCATGGGCTCGCTGGACCTGAAGCTGCTGCGCGCGGACGGACACATGCTGCCCGTGGACATTGCCCTGGGGCACTTTCGGGACGAAGGCCAGCAGTTCGCCATTGCCTACCTGCGCGACCTGACCGAGCGCAAGAAATTTGAAGAATCGCTGAAACACCAGGCCACGCATGACGAGCTGACCAACCTGCCCAACCGCTGGCTGTTTCGCCTGCAGCTGACCCAGACGCTGTTGCGCTCGGCACGCACGGGCTTGCGCACCGCCGTGCTGTTCCTGGACCTGGATGATTTCAAACACGTCAATGACAGCCTGGGCCATGCAGCCGGTGACGCCTTGCTGGTGCAGGTGAGCGTGCGCATGCGCCTGGCCCTGCGCGAAAACGACCTGATGGCCCGGCTGGGTGGAGACGAATTTGCCATTCTGCTGACCGACCTGACCGGCACCGACGAAGCGGCCGCTGTCGCCACCAAGTTGCTGGCAGCGCTGGAGGCGGCCTACCGGGTCAACGACCAGGATGTGTACACCGGTGCCAGCATGGGGCTGGCGTTCTACCCCGATGACGCCACCGACAGCGACTCGCTGCTGCGTTTTGCCGACATGGCCATGTACCGAGCCAAAGAAGCAGGGCGCGGCACCTACTCGCTGTACTCGAAAGAAATGGACAAGCGCGTCCATGAAGACATGCAGATCCACACGCGCCTGAAAGAAGCCATTTTGCAAGGCAACTTGCAACTGCACTATCAGCCTCAGGTCGACGTGCAGACAGGTGAGATCGTGGGCGCCGAAGCACTGCTGCGCTGGCACGATGCCGAGCTGGGCCAGGTGTCGCCCGCCCGCTTCATCCCGGTGGCCGAAGCCACGGGGTTGATCTTGCCGTTGTCGCAGTGGGTGCTGGAAACGGCTTGCCAGCAAATTGCAGTCTGGGTGGCCAACGGCACCCCGTTGCAGGTAGCCGTCAACATGTCGGCCCAACAATTCCGGCAACGGGATTTGCCGGAAAAAGTCACCCAGGTGCTTCAGCGCACGGGTACACAAGCCCAATGGCTGCTGATTGAAATCACCGAGTCTGCGGCCATGGCGCAGCCCGAGCATGCACGCGACCAGCTCAACGCACTGGTGTCGCTGGGTTGCAGCGTTGCACTCGACGACTTCGGCACGGGTTACTCGTCGCTGTCGTACCTGAAGGCATTGCCAGTCAGGGAATTGAAAATCGACAAGAGCTTCATGGACGGCGTGCCACATGATGCAGACGACGTGGCCATCTCGCTGACCATCATCGGGTTGGCCAAGAACCTGGGCCGCTCGCTGGTGGCCGAAGGTGTGGAAACACAGGCACAGCTCGACTTCCTGCGCGCCCACGGCTGCGAAACCTACCAGGGCTGGCTGTTTTCCAAGGCCCTGCCGGCCCATGAGCTGACACATTTGCTGAAGCCCCCCGCGCAGGCAGGGGTTGCATAACGGCACGCTCGCACACCACGCGGTGAGCAGACAATATCGGGGCACATGAACCCGCTCGACCCCGCCCTGCTGCTGAAACTGGTATCCACCCCCATGCCCTACGGCAAACACGCCGGGCGCGTGCTGGCCGACCTGCCCGGCAACTACCTGAACTGGTTTGCCCGTGAGGGGTTTCCCAAAGGCGAGCTGGGCCGCCTGCTGGCCCTGATGCAAACCATTGACCACAACGGCCTGCGAGATCTGTTGCGGCCCCTGCGCTGACACCCATGCCACCCACATCCACCGCCCTCCAAGCCAATCAGGTTCGGCTGTTGTTGCTGGGTGCCACCGGCGCAGTGGGCAGCGAGGTGCTGCGCATGGCCTTGCGGCACCCCCAGGTCAGCCAGGTGGTGGCCCCCACGCGCCGTGCCCTGCCTGCACACCCCAAGCTGGTGAACCTTGTGACTGACTTTGCGCAGCCTGAACAGGTCTTGAATGGCTTGGCGATAGATGCAGTGGTGTGCGCGCTGGGCAGCACCCTCAAACAGGCGGGTTCGCAAGCGGCCTTTGCCGCCATCGACCGTGATTTGCCCCTTGCACTGGGCCGCGCAGCGCAACAGCGGGGCGCACGCAGCATGGCGCTCAACTCGTCGCTCGGGGCCAGTGCCAACGGCAATTTTTATTTGCGCACCAAGCACCAGGCTGAAGAAGGACTGCGCAAGTTGGGCTTTGCCAGCTACACCGTGGTGCGGCCGTCGCTGATCGACGCGCAGCGTGCAACCAGCCGCCCCGGCGAGCGTGTGGGGCTGTGGGTGTCACGCCTGCTGGGGCCTTTGATTCCCGCAGGCTACCGGCCCGTGGCGGCCAGCGCCATTGCACACACGCTGCTGCAGGCTGCACTGGCTGCGAAGCCAGGCGAACGCATCATCGAGTCAGCGCACATTCACGCCTGAAGGCTTGCTGCGCAGGTTGCGGCGGCTTGATCCGTCACCCCATTTGGGTCACCGGATCAAGGCACGTTGTAGTAGTACGTCACTGTCGGCACACTGAAATCACCCGACAACCAGTTGACTGTCACGGTTCCGTTATAGGAAAGACAGTTGAAGTTGTCGAAGTAACTTCCACCCGTTGAAGAAACCCCTTGGGCCGTGCATCCAAGTGCCGTCAAAACAGCCCCAGCAGTCAAACGGTTGAACACCCCAATGGGCACTGCACTCAAAAACACACTTGCCCCTGTCGAACGACTCAACAAGTAGGTCTGAAAAGAAGTTGCAACGACCGCGCTGGGTTTCTCGTGCTCGGCAGCAGTGGCCGTGGCTGTGGGTAGCGCCGTGGCGACCTGCCCTGTTGCTGAAGACGTTGTCTGGGCGGCAACGGACATCCCCGTCAGGCATGCCAACATCAAGATCGCGCCGGAAAGTGTGTTCATCTGTGCTCCCTGCTATCGGTCAAATGGACATCGTACCCATATCGGTGCGGATCGATGAGCGTGGCAAGTGTTGAAGTGTGGACAATGCCCGGCTATGGACAACCAACCCAACAACCCGCTGCACGGTGTCACGCTCGAAGCCATGCTGACCGAACTGGTGGCGCACCACGGCTGGGACGGCCTGGCGCAGCGCATCCACATCCGCTGTTTTGTCATCGACCCCAGCATCAAGTCCAGCCTGTCGTTCCTGCGCAAAACGCCCTGGGCGCGTGACAAGGTGGAAACCGCCTACCGCTTCATGATGAACAACCGGCGCAGGCGGTAGCCACCGACTTGTCTCTGCCCGTGTCCAACGCCACCCCGCATTCGCAAACGGCCCGGGCTCAAGCCATCGAGCACGCGCTGCGCGCCCTGGCCAACCCCGCACAGGCTGCGCCCATGCAGGCGTACATGAAGAACCAGTTCAGCTTTTTGGGGCTGCAGGCCACGCCCCGGCGTGCGGCTGTGGCCGCCGTTACGGGCGCAGGCAAGTGGCAACCCACGCATGATGAGTTGCTGGCCACGGCACATGCGTTGTGGGCATTACCCGAGCGCGAATTCCGCTACGCGGCAGTGGAAGCACTGGCCAGGCACGCAAAGCGGTTGAGCCTGGCCGACGTGCCCGTGCTGCTGGCCTTGGCCCAACGCGAGCCCTGGTGGGACACCGTGGACGCACTGGCTGGTGTGGTGGGCGATGTGGTGAAAGCCGCGCTGCCCACGGCACCCGACGCCCAAGCCTGCATGGACCAGGCACTGCACCACCCCAGCCTGTGGGTGCGCCGCATTGCCATGCTGCACCAGTTGGGCTGGCGCGAGGCCACCGACACAAGGCGCCTGTTTGAGTATGCGCTGGCACTGGCACCCGAAACCGACTTCTTCATCCGCAAAGCCATCGGCTGGGCACTGCGTGACTTTGCCCGCACGCAGCCCGCACAGGTGCGCGGGTTCGTGGACGCACACGCCACGCAGCTTTCAGCGCTGACCGCGCGGGAAGCCACGAAGCACATTTGAAGCAAAAAATGGCTTCAGCGCTTATTCATATTGCATAAGCAGCTATTGTTTCTGAAGAACCCGTGGCATACATGTGAGGTGCGCGCAGGGCATGCAAGCACAATGAGCGGGTGGATGAATCCCCCCTTCCTGTCCCCGATCCTGCAGCCAGCCCCCGGCAACGCCCCGGTGCCAAAGCGCTGCCAGCGATCGCGCCGCAGCGTTGCACCGGCTGTGGCTGGTGTGTGGCCGTTTGTGCGCCACATGTGCTGTCGCTGCACACGCCCGAGCCCGGCGGGCGCAAACGGTCCGTGCTGCACGACGCTGCGGCCTGCACCGGTTGTGCGCTGTGCGCGGTGAGGTGCCCGTTTGGTGCCATCGACATGGTGCGAAAAACAAACCCCTGACCCATTGCCACAGGCAAGCCTGATGGCAGCCTCCGGTGTGTGTCGCGCACGGTCTGTGGGCCAGCAGGCACCCGCGAACCACCGCTTACACTGCCCGCATGAGCACACAAATCGCCCCCCCATGCCCCGTCTGCGGGCTCGAAAACACCTACCCCGATGGCAGCAACTGGGTTTGCCCCGACTGCACCCACGAATGGCCCATGGCCGCCGAAGCAGATGCCGAGGCTGAAGCCGACACCGTGGTGCGCGACAGCAACGGCACACCGCTGGCCACGGGTGACGCGGTCATCCTGATCAAAGACCTGAAGGTCAAGGGCTCGTCCATCGTGCTGAAAAAAGGCACCAAGGTGAAAAGCATCCGCCTGCCCGAAGGCGCTGGCGACCACGAGGTGGACTGCAAAACCGACCAGGGTGCCTTCATGCTGAAGGCCGAGTTTTTGAAGAAGGCCTGATCGGTACGGCGACGCGCGTTCAGCGGGAGCGGTTGGACCACAAAAACCGTCACACACAGCATTGCCTCCACATTTCCTCCACATTCCGGTTCCAACATCGGGGTCTGTCATGGATTTTTCAGGAGAGATGTCGTGTACCCATCGCAAACCACTTGGCAACAGATCTCACGGGTCGTTGCCCTCATGAGCAAACGCCGGACCGCACGCCCGTTTTCTCAGCCTCCCAGGTGGGGCTGGCGCAGCGCAACCGCTTTGGGCGCGCTCGCAAACGTGCTGCTGCTGGCGGCGTGTGGAGGCGGTGGCAGCCCAGACATGCAGTCACCTCAGGCCGCTGTGGTGGATGCGGCCTATTGCAGCGGCACGCAGGCCGGCTCATACACCCTGGTAGCAGGAGAGTGCCTGCGCGCCTCAACGGTGCTGTCAGAGACCCGCGCCGCCGCCACGCAGCAGGCGAAGGCGGTCACCACGCTGAATGAAACCGTGTTGTTCGACTGGGCTGAAACCACCTACCCCAGCCTCTTTCCAGGGCACAAGGCCAACACCGCCGTGCCGCCCTATGTGCTGCGCCACTACCCCGAAACCCAAACCTACCTGGGTGTGGCCAACGGCACGGTGTATGTGCTGGGCCCCGTCACAGGCAACGCCCTGGCCACGCTGGGCTCGCTCGCAAGCTTCAATTGCAAGGTGTTCCCTTCAACCTGCACGGCCGTGGCCAACCCGGTCACCAACGCATCCACGGCAGGCATACGCTGCGCTGAAAGCGTGAACGCCTTCAACAGCAGCGCATCGGTCAATGCGAACAGCACGTCCAGCTGGACCTGCAACAGCACGCAGCGCCTGCTGACGGCAAACGGTGTGCCCGACCACGCTGTGGGTGTCTTTCCGAATGCCGACAACCCCAACGCCATCACGGCACAGACCGTGTCGGTATCGGCCACGCTGTCACCTGCCGTGACCAGCACCACGGGCACGGCCACGCAGATCGTGGGGTATGTGATGAACGGCGTGAAGCTGGACCCCAACACCGGCGGCACCTGCGACAACGCTGGCACCGGTTGCAGCCTGGTGGGCGGCTCGGGCGCGTGGCGCATGGAGGCGCTGGGGCAAACCTCGTTCAAGTTTGGCACCGACAGCAGCAACGCCCATGTGCAACCGGGCGGGGCCTACCACTACCACGGCATGCCCGAGGGCTACATTGCCAAGCTGAACAAGGGCCAGGCCATGACGCTGATCGGTTGGGCATCCGACGGCTTTCCCATCTACGCGCGCTACGGCTACACCACCGCCAACGACGCGGGCTCGGCCATCAAGGTCATGACCGGCAGCTACCGCATCAAAACCACGCCCGACGCGGGCCGCCCAGCCACCAGCCTGTACCCGATGGGCACCTTTTTGCAAGACCACGAATACGTGGCCGGGCTGGGCGATTTGGACGAATGCAACGGCCGTGTGGGCGTGACACCCGAGTTCCCCAACGGCACCTACCACTACTACGCCACCGACACCTATCCCTACCTGCAACGCTGCGTGAAGGGCACGGCACCAGCCACAGCGACAGGACCGGGCGCAGGCGGCCCACCTCCACCACGCTGAGTGCCGGGCGGAGGCCAACACCATGTGTGACGTGATGTTTTTCATCCGCAAATGGGCTGCCAGCGCCTTGTGTCTGGCAGGCCTGTTCGCCAGCCCGACATGGGCGCACCTGATGCCCGCGCAGCAAGGCACGCTCAACGTGGTGGGCGACGCTGTGTTTGCGGTGCTGGCCCTGCCCGCCTCGCTGGTCCCACAGGCCGACACCGATGGCGACGGGCAGCTGTCCGACACCGAGCTGCGCGCGCAGGCTACCGCCATTCAACAGCGCGTGACCGATGGCCTGCACCTGTTCAACGCAGCCCACACGCCGCAGGCCGAAGACGGCGTGGTGGTGCTGGTGAACCTGTTGGCCGACCCTGGCGCCGCACACTTTCTGGCGCTGCTGAAGTTCAAATTCCGCGCCGTGCCCACCGCGCTGAGCCTGGACACCGATCTGTTTGGCACCTCAGCGGCCGAACAGCAACTCACCCTGAAAGTCAGCCGTGGCGACGTGACCGAGGCCGCCGTGCTGCGCCCCGGCCACACCACGCACCGTTTCTTTCGCACGCCACTGCAGGTGTTTGCCGACTACGTGGCAACCGGGGTTGAGCACATCGTGCTGGGTGCCGACCACGTGCTGTTTCTGGTGACCATCATCGTGGCCGGTGCAGGGTGGCGCTACTGGCTGGCGGTGCTGACCAGCTTCACGCTGGCGCACAGCATCACGCTCACGCTGGGCCTGCTAGGCTGGGTGACGGTGAACCCTGCGGTGGTGGAGCCGCTCATTGCGGCCAGCATCGTGCTGATGGCGGGGCTGAACCTCGCCAACGGGGTCAAACGGCACGCCCAGGCAAGGTCCACCACCTGGCAGGCTGCCGTGGTGTTTGCCTGTGGCCTGTTGCACGGGCTGGGGTTTGCGTCGGCCATGGCCGACATGGGCCTGCACGGCAGCTACCAGCTGGCCAGCCTGCTGGGCTTCAATCTGGGCATCGAACTGGGGCAGGCGCTGTGTCTGGTAGCTGTGCTGGCGGTGCTGCGCGCAGCCGGGCTGCTTGCCCGCACGCTGCCGACGCGGCTGCAGCAGGCAGCAGCCAGGGCCGCAACCGCAAATGCCTTCCCGCCGCAGCCCCACCGCACCTGGCCAGCGGGCGTGGTGGGTCAGCAGGTGCCCGCGCTGGCATCGCTGCTGGCGCTGGTGGTGGGCAGCTACTGGGTGCTGACGCGGCTGGGCTGAGGGGGCTTCAGCCCATCAACCTTGCTGCGCGGTGTGCTGGGCAGCATCCTCCAGCGGGTCGTACCGTTGACCGCTGAGCAATGCCAAGGGCGAACGCCAGTAGATGTCGATGTTGTGAAAGGGGTCGGACAGGATTTTGAATGCCCATGCCAGACCCCATGAAGGGCCGCGCAGAAAGAACAGGTGCACGGTGCGCAGTGCCACGCCCGAGGCACCCAGCGTCAACCACGCCAGCCCGACGTTGTGGACATACCCGTTGAAGTCGCCAGCCGGTTCGATCAGCCCGAACAGGCTGGGGCTCAGCGCCAGCAGTGCGGGCAGCGCCAGCCACACGCCAATCAGGATGCCCTTGCGGCGCATGTTGTAGCCCGCCTTGATGCTTTCCTTGTGTTCATAGGACACGTCGTGGATGCGGTCGTGCCCCCGTGGCTCGAAAAAGATGTGGCCCGACTGGCGCGACACCATCCCGACCAGCCACCCCACGATGCCCGCCCAAGCCGGATCGATGAACAGCAGCCCATACGCCACCAGAAAGCTGACGGCGCTGATCAGGTGCAACGTCTGGTTGATGCGGCACTGGTGGTAGTAGCGGTGATCGTCCCAGCGCAGGATGCGCACCTTGTCCATGAAATTCAGCATGCAAAACCTCCTGTGTGAATGGAGGTGTCACTTTGATGAATGTTTTTGTCACAGAGAAGGCGAATTGGTGTCTTTTCAGTGAACTTGCTTTGCGGGCCCTCAGGCCTGCCACACCGGGGCCGCAGCCCATTGCGCGGCCCAGGCGGGCAATGCGTCTGGGGGCATGGGGCGTGCGATGCCATACCCCTGCCCCAGCTCGCACCCCAGCTCCAGCAGCCTTTGCCCGTGGGCCAGGGTCTCCACCCCTTCGGCGATGACGGTGCGCCGAAAGGCCAGGGCCAGGCCCATGATGCCCTGGACAATGGCCAGGTCGTCGGGATCGTCCAGCATGTCGCGCACGAAACTCTGGTCTATCTTGAGCAGATCGGCAGGCAGGCGGCGCAGGTAGGTGAGCGACGAATACCCGGTCCCGAAGTCGTCGAGCGCAAATGTCACCCCAATGCCTCGGCAGGCATGCATGACATCGGCTGTGCCCACCAGGTCTTCCAGGGCGCAGGTTTCCAGCACCTCCAGCTCGATATGCCCGGCAGACAGGCCAGGGCATTGCGCCAGGCGGGTCTGCAGGCGCTGCACAAACCCGGCGTTCTGCAGTGACGCGGCGGTCACGTTCACGCTCACGGGCACGTCAAACCCCTGGGCTTGCCAGCGGGTGAGCTGTGCAAACGCTTCGTCCAGCACCCACTCGTCCAGCTCGGCCGACACGGGCAGGCCCTCCAGCGCGGGCAGAAAACGGCTGGGCGGCAACAGCCCTTCCTGGGGGTGTTGCCAGCGCACCAGTGCCTCGGCACCCACCAGTTCGCCTGTGCGCATGTTGACTTTGGGCTGGTAGTGCAGAACCAGTTCGCGGCCCCGCAAGGCGCGCACCACGCGCTCCAGGCGCTCGGTACGCGTTTTGATGGCAGCGTCGTTGGCAATGTCGAACAGGTGGTAGCGGTTTTTGCCCGCCTGCTTGGCCTGGTACATGGCCTGGTCGGCGTGGCGCATGAGCTGCTCGGCGTCCACCGCGTCCTGCGGGAACAGCGTCACCCCCAGACTGGCCGATACCTGCAGCGTCAGCCCACCCTCCAGCGTCACCGGGTCGGCGGCGGCCTGCAGCATGCGCTGCAGCACCAGGGCGCTGTCGGTGGCGGCCTCCAGCCCCACCAGCACCGCCACGAATTCATCGCCCCCGATGCGGGCCAGGGTGTCACCATCGCGCAAAGTGGCGTTGAGCCGCTGGGCCAGCCCGATCAGCAGCAAGTCGCCCATCTCGTGGCCGTGACGGTCGTTCACCGCCTTGAAACCGTCCAGGTCCAGGAACACCACGGCCAGCGGCTGGCCCGAACGCAGGCAATGGGCCATGGCCTGGCGCAAGCGGTCAGACAACAGCACACGGTTGGGCAGGCCGGTGAGGGCGTCGAAATGGGCAATGTGCTCCAGCTCCTGCTGGTGCTCTTTCTGGGTGGTGATGTCGCTGAACAGGCCCACGTAGTTCTGCGGCTGACCCTGGTCACCGTACACCGTGCCGATGGTGAGCATTTCGGCGTACAGGCTGCCGTCCTTGCGGCGGTTCCACAGCTCGCCGTACCAGTGGCCTTTGTCGGCCAGTGCCTGCCACATGGACTGGTAGAACTCGGGGGGTTGCCGGTCGGATTTGAGCAGGCTGGGCAGCTGGCCCAGCACCTCGTCGGCGGCATAGCCGGTGATGCGGGTGAAGGTGTCGTTCACGTCCACGATGCGGCCCTGCACATCGGTGATGACGATGCCCTCACGCGCATGGGTGAACACGCTGGCCGCCAGCTGCAAACGCGCCTGATCGGCCTTGCGCTGGGTCACGTCACGCGCGATCAGCACGAACCCGGCCCTCTCGTCCGCCGTGCCCGGTTTGGCCGCCACAGACAACTCGAAATGGCGCTCGCCGCCCGGGAACGACAGCGTGTATTCGTGGCCCGCCGAGGTGCCGTGCAGGGCCGCCCCGTCCATGGCCTGGCGCGCCATCGCGGCCACAGCTGGGGGCAACACCTCTTCCAGCGTGCGGCCCAGAAACTCGCCGGGGGTGCGAAACAGGTTGTCCTGCTGCGCCGTGTGCACGCTGACAAACACCCCGCTGGCATCCACCTCGAACAACAGATCTGGCACCGCATTGAGCGTGGCCTGCAGGTGGTTGCGGGTGGACAGCAGTTGGCGCTGCAACTGCCGGCTGTGGCGCCGACTGACCCAGAGGTAGGCAATGAGACCGGCCTGGAGCAACAGGGCCGCCCCCAGCACCCAGGCCTGGGTGACGCGGCTTTGTTCGATCTGGCGCGTCTGGGTGTCCACCATCTCTTCCAGGCGCCGGTGGTAGTGCGCCATGGTTTCTTCATCGGAGGCGTTCGGTGTGGCGTCGGCAATCACCGACAACAGCAGGCGACGCCCCTCCACCTCGATGGGCCGCGAGTTCACGTGCACCGTGCGCACCGACCCATCGGCCAGGCGGTGGCGGAAGATGAAAAAGTTGCGCCCCTGACTGGCCGCCAGCTGCCGCTCCTGGGCCACTTGCTGGTCGGTCAGGGTGTTGATGGCCTGGATGCGCATGGCCCGCAGCGTGTCCTGGCCATGCCCGTAGAACGTGGCGGCAGCAGGGTTGGCATCGACGATCTGGCCACTGCCCGGCTCGATGAGCAGGGTGGGCGCCCCCAGTGCGCTGAACACCTCGTCGAACCCGGGCTTGCGGACCTGGGCATGGGCTGGCAGCAGCGTGCACGCCATGAACCACACCACAGCCCACAGGGCACGTCCATTCGCAGCGGTGAACAAGCAGGTTCGCATGGTGTGCATGGTAGCCCGCTCCATGGCCATGGCAGCCTCGGGAATGCCATGATGCCCAGGAATCAGGCAGCTGCGTTGCCCGACTGATCACCGCCATTCAACCGGCATTCCACGGGGCATTCGGCAGCTTCGCATAATGCGGTCACCCGTTCCAACTGCCACCACACCCTCATGACCTACCTCGTCCTTGGCCTGATCTTGTTCCTGGGCATCCATTCGGCACGCATCGTGGCCGATGACTGGCGGCAGCAGCGGCTGAACACGCTGGGCGAGGCGGCCTGGAAAGGCACGTACTCGCTCATCTCGGTGGTGGGGTTTGCGCTGCTGGTGTGGGGCTACGGCGTGGCCCGGCAAACGCCTGTGGTGCTGTGGGTGCCCCCCGTGGCCACGCGCCACGCGGCGTCGCTGCTGATGCTGCTGTCGTTCGTGCTGCTGACCGCCGCCTACGTGCCGCGCAACGCGCTGAAACAGCGCTTGAAGCACCCCATGGTGCTGAGCGTGAAGGTGTGGGCGCTGGCCCACCTGCTGTGCAACGGCAACCTGGCCGACGTGGTGCTGTTTGGCAGCTTTCTGGTGTGGGCGGTGCTGTCTTTCCGGGCGGCACGCCTGCGCGATGCCGCGGCCGTGGTGGCCAGCGAACTGACCCACAGCCTGGCCAGCCGCACGCTGCTGACGGTGGGCGTGGGCATGGCCGCTTGGGCCGTGTTCGCGTTCTGGGCGCATGGCCTGCTCATCGGTGTGCGCCCGTTCGGGGTGTGACACCGCCTGCCGCACACCGCCGCCGCTGACCCATGGGCCACCTGCCCGACTGGCTGACCAGCAGCCTGGTTTACCTGAGCGCCGCCGTGGTGGCCGTGCCCCTGGCGCGGGCGCTGGGCCTGGGCGCCATTTTGGGTTACCTGGCCGCCGGCATGGCCATTGGCCCCTGGGGCCTGAAGCTGGTGACCGAGGTGGAGCACATCCTGCACTTTGCCGAGTTGGGCGTGGTGCTGATGCTGTTTTTGGTGGGGCTGGAGCTGGAGCCGCGCCGTCTGTGGACGCTGCGCCGCCCCATCTTCGGCTGGGGCAGCGCACAGGTGCTGGGTTGCGCCGCCGTGCTGACCGGTGCTGCCGCGCTGGCCGGTGTGCCGCCCACGCTGGCAGTGGTGGCCGCATTGGGGCTGGCTCTGTCGTCTACCGCCATTGCGCTGCAGGTGATGCAAGAGCGCAACCTGCTGGGCACAGCGGGTGGGCAAGCGGGCTTTTCCATTCTGCTGTTCCAGGACGTGGCGGCCATCCCCATCCTGGCACTGTTGCCCTTGCTGGCCGCAGATTCAGCACAAAATGTGCCTCTACCGCTTACAGATAAAGCGTGGGAAGCTATCAAAATCATTGGCGTGATCGGTGGTGTGGTGCTGGGTGGCCGCACCCTGCTGCGGCCCCTGCTGCGCGCCATGGCCAAGAGTGGCACGCCCGAAATTTTCACCGCCGCCGCGCTGTTGCTGGTGGTGGCCGTGGCCGCGCTCATGCAGGTGGTGGGGCTGTCGATGGCGTTGGGCGCGTTCCTGGCCGGGGTGCTGCTGGCCGACAGCGAATACCGGCACGAGCTGGAAACCGACATCGAACCTTTCAAGGGCCTGCTGCTGGGCCTGTTTTTCATGGCCGTGGGCATGAGCATCGACTTCGGTGTGCTGCTGGCCCAACCGGGGCTCATGCTGGGCGTGGTGCTGGGTTTTCTGGCCGTCAAAGGCGTGGTCATCTGGCTGCTGGCGCGGGCCATGGGCATTCCGGTGGCCGAGCGGCCCGTGCTGGTGCTGTTGCTGGCCCAGGGCGGCGAGTTTGCGTTTGTGGTGTTCCAGGCCGCTGCCGGGGCCAAGGCCATTGCGGCCGAAACCGCCTCGCTGCTGGTGGGTGCGGTGGCGTTGTCCATGTTGCTGAGCCCGCTGCTGTTGGCCGCCCTCACGCGCTGGCTGCTGCCGCGTTTTGCCAACTGCGAAACCACCACGCTGCAAGAGCTGGCCGAACCACAGTCGGCCCCCACCATCATCGCGGGCTTTGGCCGCTACGGGCAAATCGTGGCGCGCATGCTCAGCGCCCAGGGCCTGCCCGCCACGGTGCTGGAGCACGACGCGGGCATGGTGGAAAGTGCCCGCGCCTTTGGCTACCAGGTGTTTTACGGCGACGCGTCGCGGCTGGACCTGCTGCGCACCGCAGGGGCCGAAACGGCACAAGTGCTGGTGGTGGCGGTGGACGATGTGGCGCAGTCCCTGGCCGTGGTGGACCTGGCGCGCGAGCACTTCCCGCACCTGAAGCTGGTGGCCCGCGCCCGCGACGTGACCCACTGGAACGCCCTGCGCGACCGTGGCGTGACCGAACTGGACCGCGAGCTGTTTGAAAGCAGCCTCAGCACCGGCCAACGCGTGTTGCAGGCGCTGGGGCTGACCGCCGACGAGGCCCTGACGGTAGCCCAGCGCTTCAAACAGCACAACACCCAACTGCTGGCAGACATGTACCCCCACCACAAAGACCGTTCCAAACTGATTGCCGTGGCCCGGCAAGGGCGGCAGCAGCTGGAGGAGCAGATGGCGCGGGAGCGGGCTGAACGGGCCGGGCAGGTCAACCCAGGCACCCAGGACAACTGAGTAGAGGGCTTGCAGGCCAATTGGCCACTGTCTCAATCCAGCGTCACACCCGCCTGTTTGATCACCTTTTCCCACTTGGCCGTTTCGGCGGTGATGAACGCATCGCAGGCTTCGGGCGTGGTGCCTTCGGCGAACGTGCCCATGGCTTCCAGCTTGGCGCGGGTTTCGTCGCTGTGGATGATGGCGTTGACAGCATCCGACATGCGTTTGACGACATCGCGCGGCGTGCCTGCCGGTGCAATCATGCTGGCCCAGGTGCTGCCGATCAGGCCCGGAATGCCCTGCTCCACAAACGTGGGCACATCGGGCACGGCGGGCAGGCGCTTGTCGCTGGAGACACCGATGAGCCGCACCCGGCCGCTCTTGCCCGCCTGGATCAGCCCTGTGGGCGCGTCGAAAAACAGCTGAATCTGGCCGCCCAGCAGGTCGGTCAGCGCGGGTGCCGCGCCCCGGTAGGGGATGTGCACCATGTAGGTCTGGGTGAGTGCCTTCATCAGTTCGCTGGTCAGGTGCGCGGCCGAACCCGTGCCCGACGAACCGAAGCTGATCTTGCCCGGGTTGGCCTTGGCGTAGGCCACCAGCTCTTTGGTGTTTTTGAACGGCGCGTTGATGGGCACAGCGGCCAGCAGGGGCGACACGCCCATGAGCGAAACCCCCACCAGGTCTTTGCGCGGGTTGTAGGGCAACTTGGGGTACAGGCTGGTATTGGCCGCATAGGCCGCGATGACCACGCCAAAGGTGTGCCCATCGGGCGCGGCCTTGGCCACCATGTCCACGCCGATGATGCTGTTGGCCCCTGGCTTGTTCTCAATGACGATGGGCTGGCCCAACGCTTTTTGCAGACCCACCTGCAACAGGCGCGCCATCTGGTCGGTGAAGCCACCTGCCGTGTACGGCACGATGATTTTGATCGGGCGGCTGGGCCAGGCGGCTGCCGCACCGGTTTGGGCCATGGCGGGCACGGCGGCGGACGCGAGGCCTGCAGCCGTGGCCTGAAGAACGGTGCGGCGGGTAAGGGTGGTGGTCGTGGTGATGGTGGCAGGGGTCATGGTTTGTCTCCTTTTTTATAATCAAAATATGCCTCTATCGCTTTATATGAAAGCGATAGAGGCTCTTGTTTTCAAAGCGCCTTGACCAACTCAGGCACAGCCGTGAACAAGTCAGCCTCCAGCCCATAGTCGGCCACGGAGAAGATGGGTGCCTCGGGGTCTTTGTTGATGGCCACGATCACCTTGCTGTCCTTCATGCCCGCCAAGTGCTGGATTGCACCGCTGATGCCACAGGCCACGTACAGCTGGGGCGCGACGATCTTGCCGGTCTGGCCCACTTGTAAGTCGTTGGCGGCGTAGCCAGCGTCCACCGCCGCGCGGCTGGCACCGATGGCCGCACCGAGCTTGTCGGCCAGCGGGGTCATCACTTCGTTGAACTTCTCGCTGCTGCCCAGTGCGCGGCCACCGCTGACGATGATCTTGGCGGCTGTCAGTTCGGGGCGGTCGTTCTTGGCGATTTCGCTGCCTTTGTAGACGGTTTTGCCGCTGTCGGCCACGGCAGCTGCTGTTTCAATAGCTGCTTGCGCTTGTGCAGAAAGCGCTGCAGCATCAAAACCCGTTGCACGCACGGTGATGACTTTGGTGGCATCGCTGCTTTGCACGGTGGCGATGGCGTTGCCGGCGTAGATGGGGCGCTCGAACGTGTCGGCGCCACCACCATTCCCAGGAATCACTTTGCTGATTTCGCTGATCTGTGCGAGATCGAGCTTGGCGGCCACGCGGGGAGAGGCGTTTTTGCCTGCTGCAGTAGCCGCGAACAGGATGTGGCTGTAGTTACCGGCGATGGCCAACACTTGGGCTGCGAGGTTTTCAGCGAGGGCGTGTGCGTGGACTTCGCTGTCCGCGTGGATGACTTTGGCCACGCCTGCGATGTTCGCTGCGGCTTGTGCTGCTGGCCCGGCGTTGTGGCCTGCAACGAGGATGTGCACGTCGCCTGCGCCGCAAGCAATGGCTGCGGTGACGGTGTTGAGGGTGGCGCCTTTGATAGATGCGTTGTCGTGTTCGGCAATGACGAGTACGGTCATGGTGTGTGTTCCTTGAATCTGAGCCTTGAGTCTGAAACGAATGAAGTGGTGTGGCGTGTGACGTGCCTGCTTTCAGCGGAACGCGCGGAACTGGCTTTGCCAGGCCGCAGGGTTCGCCCCAACAACTCAGTGCGTGGGGTGACGCCGCAGGCGGCGCGGGGGATCAGATCACCTTGGCTTCGTTCTTGAGCTTGTCCACAAGGGCTGCCACGTCAGCGACCTTGATGCCGGCTTTGCGGCCTGCGGGTTCGGTGACTTTGAGGGTTTTGAGACGGGGGGCGACGTCCACACCCAGGGCTGCGGGGCTCACGGTTTCCAAAGGCTTTTTCTTGGCCTTCATGATGTTGGGCAGGGTGACGTAGCGGGGTTCGTTCAGGCGCAGGTCGGTGGTGATGACGGCTGGCAGGCTGAGCGCCAGTGTTTCGAGGCCGCCGTCGATTTCGCGGGTCACTGTCGCTTTGCCATCGGCCACTTCAACTTTGGAGGCGAAAGTGGCTTGGGGCAGGTCGGTCAGCGCAGCAAGCATCTGGCCGACCTGGTTGGCATCGTCGTCAATGGCTTGTTTGCCCAGGATGATGAGACCGGGTTGTTCTTTGGCCACCAGTGCGGCGAGGAGTTTGGCCACGGCCAATGGCTGCAGCTCGTCTGCGCTTTCCACCAGGATGGCCCGGTCTGCGCCGATGGCCATGGCGGTGCGCAGGGTTTCCTGGCATTGGGTCACGCCGCAGGAGACGACGATGACTTCACTCACCACGCCTTTTTCTTTCAGGCGCACGGCTTCTTCAACGGCAATCTCGTCAAAGGGGTTCATGCTCATCTTGACGTTGGCGATGTCCATGCCGCTGCCGTCCGCTTTGACACGGACTTTCACGTTGTAGTCCACCACGCGTTTGACGGGGACGAGTACCTTCAT
>JAVBXK010000055.1 GCA_030824555.1 bacterium | reverse complement strand
GAGGGGGAGGGGGGTATGCAAACTTCAGCCCTTTTGAGGCGGAAACCGACCGGTTCCTCAAATTTTTGCGTGCGCAAGTTTCGAGAGGGGGGGGGAGTCACTGTCTCCACCTGTGTTGGCTCTGTCTGTCGGTGGCTGCGTGACCATGCACCCCTGTTGTTGCGTGAAGGCATGCAGGTGTGGGCGACAGGGGCACATGATGACCATGCGCCCCCACCCGTGGTAACGTCCAATTCGGTTGAGTTTGACGGGTATCAAACCGAAAACCGGGGAACAAATCGGGGAACAAATTGCAATTGAAATTCCAAAAAGTGAGGCTGGACAAGGGTTTCAAGGCTTCATTCAATAGACCCCAGCCAGACCGAAAGATAAAGGCCTCCAAGTAGCGATACTCGGGGCCTTTTTCATTGGTAAATCAACGCACTTGTCGTGCTATTCCGTACAGGGATCGATATTGACAGCAAAACCAAGGCGGGGGTACAAACAGGGTGAGTCGAAGAATTTTGGGGGAAGAGGCCCTGTACCCCCCAAGCCCCGAAATCCAACCCGTCAAGCGGTTGGATTTTTTTCGCCTGTGCATTCCATCTGAAGGTGTACACATGAATCTGGCCAACCTTTGCTTCGGTACGTTGACAGCGGCAGCGCTGGCAGCATGCGTCTCGCCCACCGCTGTGTTGACTGACCGCACACCAGCACACCAGCCAGAGCGCGCGTCTGGGCAAATCAGCAAACCGGGTTGGGCGACGCAGTCGTTTGCCGTGGCTGCGGCCAATCCGCTGGCCGCCGATGCCGGCTACCAGATGCTGAAAGCGGGGGGCAGTGCGGTGGACGCGGCGGTGGCCGTGCAAATGGTGCTGGCACTGGTGGAGCCGCAATCCAGCGGCATCGGTGGTGGTGCGTTTTTGCTGCATGCCGATGGTCGGACCGTCGAGGCGTTCGATGGCCGCGAAACCGCGCCCGCCGCTGCCGATGAGGCCTTGTTTTTGAACCCCGATGGCAAGCCCATGCCCTTCATCGACGCGGTGGTGGGTGGCCGGGCCGTCGGTGTGCCCGGTGCTGTGCGCATGCTGGAAATGGCCCACCGCCAGCACGGCACCTTGCCTTGGGCGCAGCTGTTCCAGCCCGCCATTGCGCTGGCGGAAGCGGGCTTCCCGGTCAGCCAGCGGTTGCACACCCTGCTGTCGGCCGAGCCGCATCTGACCAAAGACCCTGCGGCCGCTGCCTATTTCTACGACGGCCATGGCAAACCCTGGCCGGTGGGCTACCTGCTGAAAAACCCCGCGCTGGCGCACGTGCTGCGTGGCCTGGCAGCTGACGGTTCCAACGCCTTGCTGGATGGCCCTGTGGCGCAGGCCATGGTCAACAAGGTGCGCCAACACCCCACCCACCCGGGCAGGCTGAGCCTGACCGACCTGATGGCTTACCAGCCGGTCAAACGCCAGGCCTTGTGCCATGACGTGGTGGCCACCGATCAGCGGGCCTACACGCTGTGCGGTTTCCCGCCGCCCAGTTCGGGTGCGTTGGCCATCGGGCAGATAGTGGGCATGCTGGTGCACACCGGTGCAGGGCGCTTGCCGCTTGCCGACGGCTTGCCCAGTGCCGACTGGCTGCACCTGTACACCGAGGCGGCCCGCCTGGCGTTTGCCGACCGTGCGCAGTACGTGGCCGATCCCGACTTTGTGCCCGCACCCGGTGGCAGCTGGCACACCCTGCTGGCCCCAGGGTACCTGGCGCAACGCGCCAGCCTGATCGGGCCGCGCAGCATGAACCAGGCCTTCCCAGGCCAACCAGCTGGTGTGCGCATCAGCCACGCCCCCATGCCCCCGCAACCTGAATATGGCACAAGCCATGTCAGCGTGGTCGATGCGCAGGGCAGGGCGGTGGCCATGACCACCACCATTGAAGACGCTTTCGGCTCGCGCCAGATGGTCAACGGGTTTTTGCTGAACAACCAGCTGACCGACTTCAGCTTCGTGCCACGCGATGCCGTGGGCACGCCCATTGCTAACCGTGTGGAGCCGGGCAAGCGGCCACGCTCGTCCATGTCGCCCACGCTGGTGTTTGACAAGGCCACTGGCCAGCTGGTGATGAGCGGGGGCAGCCCTGGCGGCGCGCTGATCATCCACTACACGGCCAAGCTGCTGTACGGCACGCTGAACTGGGGGCTGGACGCGCAACAGGCCATCAACCTGCCCAACTTCGGCTCAACCAACGGCCCCACGCTGCTGGAAGCCAACCGGTTTCCAGTGGCCACCGTGCAGGCCCTGCGAGCGCGCGGGCACGACGTGCGCCTGCTCGACATGACCAGCGGCCTGCAAGCCATTCAGGCGCGGCCCGGTGGAGGCTACTTCGGTGGTGCCGACCCGCGCCGCGAAGGCGTGGTCATGGGGGACTGAGCATGGTGCCCCCAAGCCTGGCCTTACCAGGCACACCAACAGGGGCGCAGTCGTTTTTGGGGTGGCCCAGCGAGCTGCTTAGATTCTGAGAGACTCTCGCACATGTCCGCTCAGCACCCCAAACGGCACCCGCTCGGCGTTGCAAATGCGCGCCATGGCCCGGGCTATTGCCTTGCTTTACGCCTTGATCGGGCACGCCCGACAAACGCTCAGCCTTTGAGCGCCTCACGCGTCACCACCCGCCCAGGGTTCAACGTGTTCAACGGGTCGAGTGCATTTTTGATGCGCGCCATCAGGTCCAGCGCCACGGCTGATTTGTAGTGGTGCAGGGTATCGGCCTTCAGCCCGCCGATGCCGTGCTCGGCACTGATGGAGCCCCCAAACTGCGCCACGGTGTCGTATACCAGTGCGTTGACTTGGGTTTCGTGGTCACGCAGGAAGGTGGCAGCGTCTTGCCCCTCGGGAGCCTGCACATTGAAGTGCAGGTTGCCATCGCCCAGGTGGCCAAAGTTCACCAGCCTGATGCCGGGCAGCGCCGCCTCCAGCACCTGCGTGGCCTGCGCCACGAAGGCGGGGATTTGCGATGCCGTCACGGCCACGTCGTGTTTGATGTTCAGCCCCTCCTGCGCTTGCGCCAGGGGGATGCTTTCGCGTATGTGCCACAACTGGCTGGCCTGGGCCAGGCTTTCGGCCACCACGGCATCGGTCACGCAGCCGTGGTCCATGGCGGCTTCCAGCAGGTGTTCGAACTGGCTGCGTGCATGGGACTCGTTTTCGTGGTCGCTGTTTTCCAGCAACACGCAGTAGGGGGTGTCACGCCACAGGGGCACGCGCTGCTGGGGGTAGTGTTTGTCAACCAGGCTCAGGGCAAACTGGCCCATCATTTCAAAGCCCGTCAGGCCTGCTCCCAGGTGCTGGTGGGCCAGCCCCAGCAGGGCTACGGCAGCCTCCAGGGTGGGCACGGCAGCCCAGGCGGTCAGGTTGGCTTTGGGGGTGGGGCACAGTTTCAGGCTGGCAGCGGTGATGATGCCCAGCGTGCCCTCGCTGCCCACAAACAGGTGGCGCAGGTCGTAGCCGGTGTTGTCTTTGCGCAGGCCCGTCAGGCCGTGCCACACCTCGCCTTGAGCGGTGACCACTTCGAGCCCCAGGCACAGGTCGCGAGCGTTGCCGTAGCGCACCACCTGTGTGCCACCGGCGTTGGTGGCCAGGTTGCCACCGATGGTGCAGCTGCCTTCGGCGGCCAGGCTCAGGGGGAACAGCAGCCCTTCGCGTTCAGCGGCTTCCTGCACGGCTTGCAGCACGCAGCCAGCTTCGGCCACGAGCGTGAGGTTGGCGGTGTCGATGCTGCGGATGGCATTCATGCGTTGCAGGCTCAGCACCACCTCGGTGCCGGTGGTATCGGGCACGCCGCCCACCACCAGACCGGTGTTGCCACCCTGCGGCACGATGGCGGCTCCCGCTGCAGCGCAGGCCTTCACCACCGCAGCCACCTCGGCTGTGTTGCCGGGACGCACCACGGCCAGTGCCACACCTTGCAGGCGCTTGCGCCAGTCGTGCTCCCAGGCCGACAGGTCGGTGGCCGGGGTGTCGTGCGTCAGCACATGGGCATCGCCGACGATCGATTCCAGCGTGTGGATAAGGGTGTTTTCAGTCATGGATAAATAGCATTCATGTCAATCACAACAAGCGGAGAAGCACAAAAAAGTATGAAATTCCAGCCACGTGCCCGAAGGGGCGTCGGGGGGGCAGCATGACTCAGATGCTGCGCGCCTGTATGAACGCATTTATGCCGTGAAAGGAGGGCATGGGTGGCAGGCGTTCAGCTTCTCACGCGGTGCCAGTGTGACCGTTTGTGGCAGCGGCGGCCAGTGCCTTGCCATGCGCCAGACGCAGCCGCACGTGCGCCGCACAGGCTGCAAACAGCACCACACACAGGGCCACCTCCAGCAAGGCCAGCCAGTTGCCGGGCGGCTTGTCGCTCCAGGCGCGCACGGCACCTTCGGTGAAGTACAGCCAGATCATCAGGCTGAGCCAGCGGTAGGTGTACATGCGGTGCTTCAGCAAGCCCGCCAGCGGCAGGCACAGCGGCAGCGCCTTCAGGGCCAGCCAGCTGCCACCCGGGCGCAGCGGCGCCAGCCACAGCTCCCAGGCCAGGCTCAGCACGATCAGGCCCAGCAGGCTGGCCACCGCCACGGTGCGCGTGAGGGCCACCGTGCGTGTGGGCACGTTGGGCGCCTGGTCGGGCGCAGCGGTCGAGTGGGCCAGGCCGCTTGTGGTTGCAGATGAAGTGGCGGTTTCAGTGGCAGGTGTCTGTGCAGCAGGGGCGTGTGAGGTCATGGTGGGGGTCTGTGGGGGCGCTGGCATGATAGCGGGATGAGCGAATCCCGTTGGCCCCGCAACCTGGCAACCCCTGCTGCTGCCCGTCAGACATGGCAGGCCTGGTGGCAAACCGTGCTGGCATTTCCCTGGGCCAACACGGCACACACGCTGCGCGAACGTTTCCGCGAAGACCGGCTGGGCCTGACGGCAGGCAGTCTCACCTTCACCACCATCATCTCGCTGGTGCCGCTGGTCACCGTCGGCCTGGCGGTGTTCAGCGCCTTTCCCATGTTCGTGCAGATGGAGGCGGGCTTGCAGAAATGGCTGGTCACCAGCCTGGTGCCCGACAACATTGCCAAACCCGTGCTCACCTACCTGAACCAGTTTGCGGGCAAGGCCGGGCAAATCGGCTGGACGGGCGCGGTGTTCCTGCTGGTCACGGCACTGACGCTGGTGCTGACCATAGACCGCAAGCTCAACGACATCTGGCGCGTGCGCCGGCCCCGCCCGCTGACGCAGCGTGTGCTGGTGTACTGGGCGGTGCTGACGCTGGGGCCGCTGCTGCTGGGGGGCAGCCTGTCGATGGCGTCGTACGCGTTGTCGGCCAGCAAGGGGCTGGTGGCCGCCATTCCGGGTGGCCTGCGCCCGGTGTTCGATGTGCTCGAATTTGGCATGGTGGCGCTGGGGCTGGCGCTGCTGTACCGGCATGTGCCCAACACCCGTGTGGAGTGGGGGCATGCTGCCGTGGGGGCCGCGTTTGCCGCGCTGGGAGTTGAAGTGGCCAAGAGCCTGCTGGCCTGGTACGTGGCCAAGGTGCCCACCTATTCCATGGTGTATGGCACGTTTGCCACCGTGCCCATTTTGCTGGTGTGGCTTTATGTGCTGTGGGTGCTGGTGCTGCTGGGGGCGGTGGTCACCGCCTACATGCCCAGTTTGCTGGCGGGTGTGGCGCGACGGGGTGGTACGCCGGGCTGGTCGTTCCAGCTGGCACTGGAGGTGTTGGCTGCCCTGGCCGCACAGCGCGGCCGTGCTGCCGACGATGCCGGCCTGGGTCACGGCATGAGCCTGGCTGCACTGGCGCATGCGTTGCAAGTGGACGACCTTCAGCTCGAAGAACCGCTGGAGGTGGTGCTGGCGCTGGACTGGGTGGCCCGGCTGGACGAAGACGCACAGCGCTTCGTGCTGTTGGCCGACCCCGCCTGCACACCGTTGGCCCCGTTGGTCGAGCGGCTGCTGCTGCCAGCGGTGCCTGCCACCCGGTATGCATGGCAAATGGGGCAGTACCGCTCTACCCATTTGGCTGATGTGCTGCCTTTTCAGGTGTGAACGTCAGGCCCCCACGTCAGGCCCCCAGACATGCCCGCATGGCGGCCAGTGTGCCTTCGGGGTCTTCGGTCATCAGTGAATGGCCGGCGGGCAGGGTGGCCACGCTGACGGGTTGGCCGGTGGCGCGTGCCCCCTTCACCAGGCTTTGGGCGGCTTTGGGCGGCGTCATCTGGTCGCGCTCGCCCAGAATGAATGTCACCGGGCAGCGCACGGCCGCCATGTCGGCCTCGCCGTCAGCATAGCTGTCGCAGGCCGAAAAACCGGTGTGGAACACGTTTTCAGCCGTGTTGCTGGCCAGCACGCGGCGCATCAGCGCTTGGGAGCCCCCGTACAACCAGGTGCCCGGCCCCAAGGCTGACGGCGGGGGGCTCAGCGTGCTGTGCGAAAACACGTTGACCATGGCAATGGCCTTTTCGGGTTGGTTGAGCGCCGCATCGAGCAGCGCGGGCGACACCCGCATGGGAAACGCCGTGCCCACCATCACCAGGTGGCTGACCCGCTCAGGCGCGGTGGCTGCGGTGTGCAGCGCGATCAGTGAGCCAAAGCTGTGGCCCGCCAACGCGGCTTGCTGCACACCCAGCGCATCGAGCATGGCCAGCACGGCGGCGCTGGCATCGGCCACACTTTTCGGTGCGCCGCCGCCGCTGCGGCCGTGGCCGGGCTGGTCGATGGCCAGCACGTTCCAGCCGTGGTGGGCAAAGAAACGGCTTTGCAAAATCCAGACGCTGTGGTCGTTCAGCACCCCGTGAATGAACACCAGCGTGGGTTGGGCGGGGTTGAAGGGCTTGCCGCCGGTGTAGGCGTACAGCGTGTGACCGTTGACTTCAATGTTCATAGTCGTTTTTTGAAGTGAATTTCATGAATGAAAATGGCCCTCACCGCTTTCATTGAATGCAATGTCAGCTATCTTGAAATACAGATATTTGCTGAATTTCAGGCGGTGTTTTGGCACATTCTGTTGAGGTTGTGGGGCGACAGGCGCTTCATTTACCTTGTCAGCCGCGTTGTCCGGTGGCCTTGTCAGCTGGCCTTCTCGGCCGCTTTCAGCGCGCGCTTCAGGTCGTCGATCAGGTCGTCGGCATCCTCCAGCCCGATCGACAGGCGGATGGTGCCGGGCCCAATGCCCGCGCCGCTCAGCGCTTCGTCGGTCATGCGGAAGTGCGTGGTGCTGGCCGGGTGAATCACCAGGCTGCGGCAATCCCCCACGTTGGCCAGGTGGCTGAAGATTTTCAGGTTCTCGATGAAGGCCCGGCCCTGGGTGCGACTGCCCTTGATGTCGAAGCTGAACACCGAACCCGCGCCCAGCGCCCCGTGGCGCAGCAGCCTGTTGGCCAGCGCGTGGCTGGGGTGGCTTTCCAGCAGGGGGTGGCCCACGCGGCCCACCAGCGCGTGGCTGGCCAGAAACTGCACCACCTTTTCGGTATTGCGCATGTGGCGTTCCATGCGCAGCGGCAGGGTTTCCAGCCCCTGCAAAATCAGCCAGGCGCTGTGCGGCGACAGGCAGGCACCGAAGTCGCGCAGGCCCTCGCGACGGGCGCGCAGCAAAAAGGCGCCCACGGTGCTTTCTTCCGAGAAGTTCATGCCGTGAAAACCGTCGTACGGCGCGGCCAGCTCTTCAAACTTGCCGGTCTTTTCATAGGCCGCCGCCCAGTCGAAGCTGCCACCGTCCACCACCACGCCACCGATCACCGTGCCATGGCCGCTTAAAAACTTGGTGGCCGAGTGGTAGACCAAATCGGCCCCCAGCGCCAGTGGCTTCATGTGCCAGGGCGTGGTTAGCGTGCTGTCGACCAGCAGCGGCACACCGGCCTCGTGCGCAATCTGTGCCACGGTAGGCGTATCCAGCACGTCCAGTCCGGGGTTGCCCACGGATTCGCCAAAGAACAGCCGGGTGTTGGGGCGCACGGCGGCTTTCCAGCCGTCGATGTCGCCGGGCTGCACAAAAGTGGTTTCGATGCCAAAGCGGCGCAGCGTGTAGTGCAGCAGGTTCTGGCTGCCGCCGTACAACGCGGTGCTGGCCACGATGTGGCCGCCCGCGCCCATCAGTGTGGCCACGCTCAGGTGCAGCGCTGCCTGGCCGCTGGCCACGGTCAGCGCGCCAATGCCGCCTTCCAGTGCCGACACGCGCTGCTCCAGCACGGCGTTGGTGGGGTTGCTGATGCGGCTGTACACATGGCCGCCGCGTTCCAGGTTGAACAGCGACGCGGCCTGGTCGCTCGACTCGAACACGAACGACGTGGTCAGGTGGATGGGCACGGCACGCGCGCCGGTGGCAGGGTCGGGGGCAGCCCCGGCGTGGATGGCAAGGGTGTCGAAACCGGGGTCGGCGTATCCGGGCATGGGCGTGTGTTCCTGCTGAGCAATCAAAACCAGCAGGTTAACGCCGATTGACGTTACGTCAACCGGGAATGTCCGGGTGGCGACCCCGATGGCCCAACGCACCACGGCGCCGTGGCATGGTGTGTCACGGTTGTGGGCAGGTCGTGTTTTTCCTAGCCTTGTTGTGGGAAGGTGCCCAGAATGGATTTTTTCAACCCACCCGTGAGCCTCGACACATGCCAACACCCTTGTTTCCAGCAGATTCCCGTACCCCTGACCCAGACGGGTTGACCAGCCGCTGGCGCAAATGCCTTGTTGTATTGGTTGTCCTCGGTCTGCTGGTGCCGTGGTACTTCAACCTGCGTTACTTTGCGGCGGGCGGCAGCGTGTTGCCGCAGGTATTTTTCAGGGACGCCATGACCAACGCGCTGACAACGGCCATCACGCTGGACGTGTACCTGGCGGCAGTGGGCTTCAGCGTTTGGGTCTGGAGCGAGCGCCGTGTCAGGTGGCCGTGGCTTTACGTGGCCGCTTGTTTTGGCGTGGGGCTGTCTTTTGCGCTGCCTCTGTACATGCTGCAGCGGGAGCGTGTCAGCTGAAGCGGGTGCCTGCGTCCAGCGGCCAGTGCGGGGAATCCGGCTTGCCAGCGTGCTGCAAAAGCGTGCCCATGGAGGTGCCGACCAGTCGGCGCATGTCCCGCGCCAAATGAGATTGATCAAAAAACCCGTGCGTCACCGCCATATCGGCGCCGGTGAGCAAGCCCGGCGTGGGCTGGCACCAGGCCGACGCCAATGTGGCCCTCAGGCGTGACAGGGTTTGGTACTGCTTGGGCGTCAGGCCAAAGCCTGACATGCTCAGGCGTTGCAGCTGGCGGGGGCTGACACCCAAGGCCGATGCTGCGCCTGGCAGATCGTTGCCCAAGGCGTTGCCCAGGTGTTGCAGTCGTTGCCTGCGCGTGTCGTGGCGCGGGTGGCGCACCAGCTGGCGCATGCATTGAAACAGCAGGTGCATGCGTGCCAAGTCGTCGGTGGCGCTGTGCAGGGCGTCCATCAGGGTGGGCAGGCACAGGCCGGGCACATCGGCCAAAGGCAAATGGCGGTCAGCCCAACCGGCTGCGCTGCCCTGGATCAGGCAGGGCAAGGTGGCAGGCTGCAACACCAGTCCCACTGCATGGACGCTGCCCTCGTGTGCGTAACACGTGAAGCGCGTGCTGGGCGGAATCAGTGCCGCCGCAGGCAAGGGGTGGTACCTGTGCGTGGGGGATGGGCCTTCCACAAAGACCGATCCCGCCAGCCGGATGACCAGCATGCTGCTGGCCTGTGCCGGAAAGCAGGAGCCCATCAGGTGTGCCGGGCTGCGCAGCACCACCGCACCCTGGACCCAAGGGCCTAAACCGGGAGGCGGTGGCAACACATTCAGCATGGGGGCGTGGCAATTGACCATGCTCGAGTGTCACCGACTGGGTGGCTGGTAGCAGGCCTTTTTGCATTGGTTTTGGATGGGCATCCCTGGCGACCGGGCGCCTGCTTTCAGCCCGCCTGCGCCACCAGTGCTTTCAACTGGCCCCATACGGGCTGGAACAGCGCCGCGTCCATCACTTTCACGTCGCGCATCAAGGGCACAAAGTCCATGTGGGCCAGTATGTCACGTTGCAGGTCGATGCCGGGGGCTATTTCAATCAGTTCCAGCCCAGCCGAACGCAGGCGGAACACCGCACGCTCGGTGATGTACAGCACCGGCTGCTTCACGCTGGCCGCGTAGTGGCCCGAGAACGTGACCTGCTCCACGTGGTGGATGAATTTGCGGCTGCTGCCCTCCTTGACGATGCGCAGCCGCCCGTCCTCCACTGCCACCTCCAGGCCGCCCGCAGTGAAGGTGCCCAGAAACGCCACCTTCTTGGCGTTTTGCGTGATGTTGATGAAGCCGCCGCAGCCCACCGCCCGCCCGCCGAACTTGCTGACGTTGACATTGCCCTGCGCATCGGCCTGGGCCAGGCCCAGGTAGGCGATGTCGATACCGCCGCCGTCATAAAAGTCGAACTGGGCCGAGTGCTCTACGATGACTTCCGGATTGACCGAGTGGCCGAACTCGAAGCCGCCAGCGGGCACGCCGCCGATGGGGCCGGTCTCCAGCGTCAGCGTCAGTTGGTCGGCCACGCCTTCTTCGGCGGCCACCGCCGCCACGCCCTCGGGCATGCCGATGCCGAGGTTGAGCACGTCGCCTGGTTGCAGGTAAATGGCCGCGCGGCGTGCAATGACCTTGCGCTCGTCCAGCGGCAACGCGGCGATCTGGCTGGTGGGCACCTTCAGGTCGCCGGTGAGGGCAGGATTGAAGTGGGCCTTTTCTGACTGGATGTGCATGCCCGCAGGGGCCACGTAGGCGTAGTCGATCAGCACGCCGGGCACCTTGATCTGCTTGGGGTGCAGCGTGCCGGCCTGTGCCACCTGTTCCACCTGGGCGATGACGATGCCGCCGCAAGCGCGTGCGGCCTGGGCAATGGCCAGGGGGTCGGTCATCACGCCCTCGCACTCCAGTGTGAGGTTGCCGCGCTCGTCGATGGTGGTGCCGCGGATCAGCGCCACATTGACCTTGGGCGGTTTGAAGTACAGAAACTCTTCGCCGTCGAGGTGGCGCACCTCCACCAAATCTTCGTTGGCACGGGTGTTGACCTTGCCGCCCTCCAAACGGGGGTCCACGAACGTGCCCAGGCCTACCTTGGTGAACACCCCGCCGTGCTTGCCCGCCACCTGGCGGGGCATGGTGGCCAGTACGCCTTGCGGCCAGTTGTAGGCCTCTACTTGGTTGTTGCGGACCAGCGTGGCCAGCTTGGGGCCGCCCACACCGTAGTGGGCCGCCACCACGCGCTTGGTCATGCCCTCGTGCGCAAAGTGGGCCATGCCCTTGTCTTTGAAGTTGCCCTGGCCCACTGGGGTGTAGAAAGTCAGGTCACGCGGGTGGCCGGTGCCCAAAAAGGCGGCTTCCAGCTCGACCAGCGCTGCCTCTGCCAAACCTGCCAGCATCATGCCGGTGGTGTAGAGGGTGTCGCCGTCTTTGACCAGTGCGGGCACGTCGGATGCGTCGATAAATTGGACCATGGTGAGCCTTTTTGGTTATGAAAACATAACTAATATCGGGCAGTTTACGCAGTCTGCCATTGGTGTGCATTGACATGGATCAGGCATTTCAAGCGAGCAGGAGGGGCGGTGACTCGCGGGCGTCACATGTCAGTTGCGCGGCTGCAGGCGTCTTGTGGGGGAGGTAACTTGGGGCGACCAGGTGCTTTCTTGGGGTTTGAAAGATATATTGGGGGTTTCCCGAGTATCGATGTATAATCGCAGGCTGCGCTCAAAAGGCGCAGTTTTGTACATCTGCCTCACACTTTCGGCTTCTGACTCTGGTTCATGTCTTTTTGAAGGCACCAGGGTGGCGTTTGACAAGTTTGCTTTCAAAAAAGCAAACGCGTTTCAGCCAGATCAGTAAACAGCCAATCGCTAGCCACGTCATGGCCACATTTTTGTGGTGCCGATTCTGGTGCGATTTCGTTGGGTGGTTGATGTTTTTTAAACCACGAACGAAGCACCGGCGGTCCGCCACTTGTCATGGTCATCCTGTTTCACGGATGAACATGCACACACCGTTACCCAGCAGCCCTTGTTGCCAATGGCCCGCTGACGGTACATATACGGACTTCCATCCGCTTTGCTCGGATGTTGTGCGCTTGACAGCGCACTGGACTTGACAACATGAACGACGTTTGCAATGTCGGCGGCAATGTGCTGCCTGACGAAGATTTCTCTATTCTCACCGCTGCCGACATGGCTGCACCTGAAGTGGCCGCTGCCGAAGCGGTGGCGCCTGCTGGCCCCAATGGTTTCGAGTTGCTGGGCCTGGCCCCTGAGCTGGTGCAAGCCGTGGCTGACATGGGCTACACCGAACCCACCGTTGTTCAAAATGCGGCCATCCCTAAAGCACTGACCGTTGACGGCGTTTACGCCGACCTGATGGTGTCCAGCCAGACCGGCAGCGGCAAAACCGCCGCCTTCCTGTTGCCTGTGCTGCACACGCTGCTGGCGATGCAAGCCGATGAAGAGCGCGCTGAAAAAGAGGCCTTCGAAGCCGCTTGTGCCGAGGCCGTGGCCAAAGGCGAAGTCGCCCCCAAGCGCCCCAAGCGCAAAGACCCCACCAACCCCCGCAACTTCAAGCCTGCTGAACCCGGCGCACTGGTGGTTTGCCCCACACGTGAACTGGCCCAACAGGTTGCCAACGATGGCATCGACCTGGTGCGCCATTGCCGTGGCCTGCGCATTGCCAACGTGGTGGGCGGCATGCCTTACCAGTTGCAGGTAGCCAAGCTGCAAAACGCCAACCTGGTGGTGGCCACACCTGGCCGCCTGCTGGACTTGCAACGTGCCGGTCAGCTCAAGCTGGACAAGGTCATGTTCCTGGTGATGGACGAAGCCGACCGCATGCTCGACCTGGGCTTTGCCGACGACTTGGCTGAAATCAACCAGCTGACTGCCCAGCGTCACCAGACCATGATGTTCAGCGCCACGTTTGCGCCGCGCATTCAGCAACTGGCCATGCGTGTGATGCACGACAACGGTGCCAACGTCAAGAAAATCCAGATCGACAGCCCCCAGGAAAAGCACGCCAACATCACGCAAAGCCTGTACTGGGCCGACACGCCTGACCACAAGCGCAAGCTGCTGGACCATTGGCTGCGTGACACCACCATCAATCAGGCCATCGTGTTTGCCAGCACCCAGATCGAGTGCGACGACCTGGCCAACGACCTGCAACAGGCCAACTTTTCGGCCGTGGCGCTGCACGGTGCCCTCAGCCAGGCCGTTCGCAATCGCCGCCTGCAGGCGCTGCGCGAAGGTCGTGTGCAAATTCTGGTGGCCACCGATGTGGCGGCACGTGGCATTGACGTGCCTACCATCACCCACGTGTTCAACTACGGCCTGCCCATGAAGGCCGAGGACTACACCCACCGCATCGGCCGCACGGGCCGCGCCGGGCGCGATGGCCTGGCCATCACGTTTGCCGAGTTCCGTGACCGCCGCAAGATCGGTGACATCGAGCAGCACACCCAGCATCCGCTCAAGCCCCAGGTGATTGAAGGCCTTGAGCCCAAACAGCGCGCACCCCAGACGTCGTTTGGTGGCGGCGGTGGCCGTGGTGGTCCCGATCGTGATTACAGCCGCAACGGCCGTCCGGGCAACCACCGCGAAGGTGGCCCATCCAGCCACCGTGGTTTTGGCGGTTTCGGCCGTTCCGATAAAGGCAGCTTCGATCGCGGTGCAGACCGTGCGCCGGAATCACGCGGCTTTGCCCGCCCTGACCGCGCACCTGAAGGTCGCAGTTTTGACCGTGCCCCCGAGCGCAGTTTCGACCGCCCAGCCCGCCCTGATGCACGCCCCGATTTCCGTGGTGAGCGTCCGGCCTGGGCGCAAGAGCAGCGCCCGCAGGGTGGTCGTTTCGAGGGCCGCACTGACCGTCCGTTCGCTGACCGTGGGGACCGCTTTGCCGAACCCCGCCAAGACCGTGGCGCACCGTCTTTCCGTGGCAACGACCGCAGTGGCGACGCTCCCCGCAGTTTCGGTGGCGAACACCGTGGCCCGGCGGCTGACCGCGGCTTTGACCGCGACGGCCACCGTGGTGCACCACACCGTGCCGAGCACCGCCCTGACCAACGCCCAGAGGGCCGTGGTTTTGAGCCGCGTGGTGATTTCAAAGCCCGCCGTCCTGCGCCAGAGCGGGCCGGCTTCGAAGCACCCCGCCGTCGCACGCCTGCGCGCTGAAACAGGCTGGTAAGTTGAACTGACAGGGCCCTGATGGGCCCTGTTTTATTTTCAGCCCAGCCAGTGCAGGTCAGTCGGTGTCGGTTTCTTTTTCCGCTGCCGCCTTGGCTGCAGCGGCCTCGGCTTGCACGTCGGCCGATGTGCGCAGCGACAGACCACCCGCGCTGCGGCCACTGGAGCCCAGCGGAGGGGCGGCACTGGACGGTGCGTACTGTGCCAACATGGTTTGCACCATGTCTTGCAACTCCGCTGCATTGTCAATTTTCCCTTGGTGGCGTTGCAGCGTCAGGCGCGCAATGTCCATCAGTTTTGTGTTCAGGGTCTGGCCGCCATGGGTGATCAGCGCCTTCACAGCAGCGCGCGGGTTGCCTGCGATGGCGTGTGACATGGCTTGCTGGGCCAGCTCGCCGATGCGGCGGTGCCCGTCGTGCATCTGTGTGACAAACGGTGGGTGGCGCATGGCGGCACCTGCCATCAGTTCGGTGACACTGCGGGTCGAGCAAAAGCGCAGTGCCAACGTGTCGACCCAGCTTGCAGATGCATCCAGCGACAACTCGGCCAGTGTCACTTCTGACAGCAGCGACACGAAATTGCATGCGGCTTCGGCATCGAAGCCGGGGTCGCGCAGCTCCACCGCGTGCTGCTTGATGTCAGCCACCACCGCCGCCACCTGCCTGTTCAGCAACAGCAGCAGTGTTTGACCCACCGCTTTGAAGCGTTTGAGGCGGGGTGCGTAGTCACGCTTCTCCAGTGCAATCTGCAGCTGGTCGATGCAGCGCTTCACGCCTTGTGTGTCGCGCATCTGGTAGCGGGCGAACGTCAGCAGCATGAGTGACTGGTAGTCAAACATTTTGGATGACAACCCCAGCAGCGTGGCACGGTCAAGTGCCTTGGCCGCTTCTTCTTTTTCGCCCATGTAAAACGCCAGCATGCCGCGCTTTTGCAGCCGCGCGATGGAGCTGGGGGTGATCTCGCAGGCCTGGCGGAACACGGCCAGTGCCTGTTCGAAGTTGCCTTGCTCCACGTGAATGCGGCCCATCACGTCGTAGGCATCGGCAAAACCGGGCTGCTCGGCCGACAGGCTTTCCAGTGTCATCATGGCCGCGTTGGGTTGACCGGTTTCCAGCTCGGCCCGTGCCACGCCCAATTTGGCCCAAGGCAGCGCTTGTGTGGCCAGGATGCTTTGAAACAGCTTCTGCGCCTCTGCCGGGCGCTCCAGCCGCAGCAGCAATTCGGCCCCGATGCGCGCGGCATATAACCAATAGTGCTGCTTCGTGCTGTAGCGCTCCAGGCACAACTTGGCAGCGGCTTCGAACTCGCTCGCCTCGATGGCTTCAAAAATGGGGCTGAGCACCTTTTTGCGGTGCCGTGCATGCTTGAGCCGGTGGCCCAAGGCCGCTGCCGTGTGGGGTTTGAGCATGTAGCTGTCTAGGGCAGACTCGGCCGCTTCGGCCACCTGGGCGTAACTGGCCTCGCCTGTCAGCATGACGAACACGGTGGAAAACGGCAACAGCTGTGCGCGGCGCAGGTCGTCCAGCAGCTCTTGGCCGGAGTACGTGGTGTCGGGAAAGCGTTGTTCGCACAGCACGATGTCGAACTCTCTGAATTCCAACATGCGCCGTGCGTCTGTCGGGCGGCTCGCCTGTGCGACTTCACCCAGCCCGTAGTCACGCAGCTGCGCCACGATGGTGCTGCGCGAGGTGGGGTTGCCATCGACCACGAGAGCTTTGCAGTCGGCAATGCCGGGGTCCAGGCGGTTCATGGGTGGCCTGTCAAGGTAGGAGGGGTTGGGAGGCTGTGCACGCTGTTGGGCATGTGCGCCAGCATACCAAACCACACATGACATGGGGTATTGATGTTTGTGCTATCCGCGCGACGCGGCTCACGGCGCCAGATGGTCAGCTCATGCCGTTGCGGCTGGCCAGTTCGACAAACAGGGCTGCGTGGTCCAGGTCACCCAGGCCGTGCTCGGCGGCCTGCTCGAACAGCTGCGCAAACAGCTGTGTGATGGGGGCTTCGAACCCGGTTTCGTGGGCGGTGGCCATGGCGTTGCGCATGTCTTTCAGTTGCACCGTGACGGCGGCACGTTTGGCAAAATCGCGCTCCACCATGCGCTGACCGTGCACTTGCAGCACACGGCTTTCGGCAAACCCGCCCGAAATGGCCTCGCGCACCTTGCCCATGTCGGCGCCGCCCCGCGCGGCGAACAGCAGCGCTTCGGCCACGGCGCCGATGGTGATGCCCACGATCATCTGGTTGGCCAGCTTGGCGAGCTGGCCCGACCCCATGGGGCCCACATGCGTGGGACGGCCCAGCACCTGCAGCACGGGGCGTGCACGTTCGAAATCGGCCAGTCGGCCACCGGCCATGATGGCCAGCGTGCCCGCCTCGGCCCCCACCGTGCCACCGGATACCGGTGCGTCCAGACAGTCGACCGACAGGGCGGCCAGGCGGGCGGCATGGTCACGCGCCTCGCGTGGCTGTATGGAAGACATGTCCACCACCAGCGTGCCGGGTTGCAGGCCGACTGTGGTCCCTTGCTTGAACAGCACGTTTTCCACAGCTGGGCCGTCTTGCAGCATGGTGATCACCAGTTGGGCACCCCGCACCGCATCGGCAGGCTGATTGAACGCGACGGCACCGTGGGCTTGCAGTGCTTCGGCCTTGGCAGGTGTCCGGTTCCAGACGTGCACCCGGTACCCGGCCGCACACAGGCGGCGGGCCATGGGTGTGCCCATCATGCCAATGCCCAGCAGTGCGATGACCGTAGATTCGGGGGAGAACAATGATATATCTGTCATAGCAAACTATTCAATACAGAAAAGTGATGGATGCCTAAAAGGTATAAAAATCACGCGGTCATTGCACCCGTGTGCAAATGACCGCGTGCAAGTGGTTCATGGAACCACGGAGTTGATGGGGTGGGCCGTTGGTGTCAGCACACCTCGGGCCAGCATGTGGGTCAGGTTGGCACTGGCTTGCTGGCAGTGCCGGGTGACCAGCTGGCCCACGCGGGCCACGTCGCCATCGGCAATGGCCTGGGCAATGGCCGCGTGTTCGTCCCACACGGTGGCGCGCAGCGTGCCCTGGCGCAGCGACTCGCCCATGGCGCGGCGTATGTGGGCCCAGTGCAGCAGCGCGCTGGCTTCGATCAGCGGGTTGCCGCTGGCCTGATAGATGGCGCGGTGGAAAGCCAAGTCGGCATTCATCATGGCGGCCACGTCGGTGCCTGCGGCGGCGGTGCGGCCCTGGCTGATCAGCGCGGGGTCTATGGTGGCTCGGGCTTGCGCGGCCAGTTGTGCGGCCAGCGTGTCGAGTGCGCCGCGCACCTGGTACATGTGTGCAATCAGCACGCCATCCAGCGGGGCGACCAGCACACCGCGTCCCTTGTGGCCGTGCTGGCCCGGAGCATCCTGCACCAACCCGTCGCTTTTCAATTGGCGCAACGCCTGCAGCACGGGTTGGCGCGACACGGCCAGCTGCTCGGCCACGTCTTCCTGCGTGAGCCGCATGCCAGGGGGCATGCTGCCATCGCTGATGGCGTCCAGCAGGCGGCGGTAGACCTGTTCGACCAGATCGGGGGCCGTGTCAAGGCGGGGCAGAGTGGTGTTCATGGGTGATGAGTTCTGTATACAGAATACGGCATGCATGCTGATGCTTTGCTGACAACCCGCATGGAAGGCACCCACGACAATGCCTGCGGTTCATTTTTGCAACCTGTTCTGGAAGGAGTGGTGCATGGTCAGCAAATCAGCCATGGCCTTGCTGGGGGTGCTGCTGGGCGTGATGCTGGTGGCGGGTGCGTTCAAACGCAGCACGGCACCAGGGCGAGTGTCCAGCCCGGAGATGGCGGCAGCTTGCGAGAGTGGCGCACTCCGCACGGCACAGGCCCGCAACCAGGCCATGGAAGACGGGTACAACATCAACCGCCAGTACGACTGCATCGACAAGGCCTCGTTCCAGGCCGCTCAGACGCAGAAGAAGGCCTGGCAGGCCGCACAGGCAGCGCAGGCCGACAAAGCCCGCGCAGACCAGGCGGCCCAGGCGCGGCTGGCCACCATGACACTGGCCGAGGCCCGCAAAGGGTTTGCCACCCAGGTGGCCTACGCTGACGTGTGGCCGCTGCCGTTGCCCAACCCGCCCGACACCGAATTTGTCCGGATGGACTACACCAATGCCAACGGCCAGAAGCTGCCCGCCTTCGTCACCCCCGCCACCCGAGACGGCAAGCGCAACCCTGCCATTCTGTGGCTGACCGGTGGCGACACCAACTCGCTGGACAATTTCTGGACCCCGGGCCCACCCGCCAACGACCAGACGGCCAGCGCCTTTCGTCTCGCAGGCGTGGTCATGATGTTCCCCGTGCTGCGTGGTGGCAACGCAGCGGGTGGGCACAAGCAGTTTTTCTATGGCGAGGTGGACGATGTGCTGGCTGCGGCCCAGGCGTTGGCGCGGTTGCCGCAGGTGGACCCGGCCCACGTTTACCTGGGTGGGCACAGCACGGGTGGCACATTGGCATTGCTCGCAGCGGAGGCGGGCGGGGATTTTCGGGCAGTGTTTGCACTGGGCCCGGCGGCCGATGTGCGGGGCTATGGACCCAACGTGGTGCCCATTGACTTCAAGCTGCTGCCACCCATGGAGGCCAAGTTGCGCTCACCCGTTCACTGGTTGCACGGCATCACCCGGCCCACCTACCTGATGGAAGGCAAGGACAATGGCAACACCGACAGCCTGCACGAGCTGTGCGCCGCAGCCGCCAAAAACCCGCAGGTGCATTGCCTGGAGGCTGCGGGGTTCAACCACTTCAGCATGGTCGATGCCGCAGCGCGGCGCATAGCGGCCAGGATGGTGCAAGCCCACATGGGTAGCGAGTTTGCCCTGAGCCCCGACGCGTTTGACCACCGTTGAGGGCCCCAGCCGTGTGCCGCCGTGGTAGCAACGCGCCGGGCCATGTGTGTTGCGGTAGTTGTCAGGCCTTCAGCTCATGTGCGCTTGCAGCTTGACGATGTCGTGCGTGGTACGGATGTGCGCCTCCAGCGCCAGGGCCGCACGGGCTTCCTGGCGGTTGATGGCGGCCTGGTAGATGGCTTCGTGCTCCTGGTGCACATTGCGCTCGGTGGTGTGGGCTGCGGTCAGCCGCCAGTTGATGTTGCGGTAGCGCTCGGCATGCCGGTACAGAATGGCCAGCATGTACTTGCTCCAAGGCGAGTCGAAGGCGGCAATCAGGGCATCGTGGAAGTGCTTGTTGCGGCGTTCCCATTCGGGGTGTTGCCGCCCGTCAGTCTGGCCTTCGGCTTGGGTCAGGCGCTGGTAGCTGGCTTGCAGCGTGGCTTCCCATTGGGCATCGCCACGGCGGATGGACTGGCGCAGGGCTTCGGTTTCGAGCATGACGCGGGTGTTCGTCACGTCTTCCAGGTCGGCCAGCGAGATGGCGGCCACCCGAAACCCGCGCTGCCCTTCGGCGGTGACCAGCGCGTCCGACACCAGCAGCGACAGCGCTTCGCGCAGGGTGCCTGCGCCCACCTGGTACTGGTCTTTGAGGTGCTCCACCCGCAGGCGTTCGCCTGGGGCGAGTTTGCCGCACACCACGTCATGGCGCAGGCTCAGGTAGGCACGCTCGGCCAGTGTGCGCGGGGCGATGGCATCGGTGTCGGGTGGTGTGTCCATTTGCTGTTTGAGGGGGGACATCACTGGTTGCCTCCAAGGGTGGCTTGCTGACGTTTCTGGCGGTAGGCCAGTTGCGCCCGTGTCAGGCCCAGCAGCCGGGCGGCTTCCGACAGGTTGCCCCGCGCACGCGCCACCGCGTGGTTGAGCACCCGTGCTTCGATGTCTTCCAGCGAATGGCCGCTGTCCAGAATGCGTGTGCTCAGGTCGTCGTCCTGGGTGCTGGGCAGGCTGCTCAGGTGCCCATGCGCATCCACGCTGGTCTGGGGCGATTCGGGCAAGTTGGGGAAAATGTGTTCGACTTCGATCATGCCGCCCTGGCTCGCAAGGATCACGCCACGCTCGACCAGGTTCTCCAGCTCGCGCACGTTGCCCGGCCAGTCGTGTTTGATCAACGCCTGCAGCGCACGCTCGCCAAAGCCCATGATGCGTTTGCCATGCAAGGCGCAAAAACGCGCCAGCATGCTGCGCGCCAGTGGCTCGATGTCGGCCCGGCGCTCACGCAGGCCAGGGATGCAGATGGGGTAGACGTTCAGCCGGTACATCAGGTCGCGCCTGAAGCGGCCTTCCTGGACGGCCTTTTCCAGGTCCACATTGGTGGCTGCCACCAAGCGGACATCGACCTTCAAGGTGGACTCGCCGCCCACGCGCTCCACCTCGCCTTCTTGCAGCACGCGCAGCAGCTTGGCCTGGGCCGCCATGGGCAACTCACCCACTTCGTCCAGCAGCAGGGTGCCGCCGTTGGCACGCTCGAAGCGCCCGGCGCGTGACGCATGGGCACCTGTGTACGCGCCTTTTTCAACGCCGAACAGCTCGGCCTCGATCAGCTCGGAGGGCAGTGCGGCGCAGTTGATGGCCACAAAAGGTGCCTTGGCGCGGTTGGACAGTTCATGCAGGGCGCGTGCAAAGCGCTCTTTGCCCACGCCGGTTTCGCCCGTCAACAGCACGGTGACATGGGTTTGGGCTGCCTTTTCCATCAGTGCGTAGGCCTTGCGGAAGTTGGCCGAGACGCCCACCAGCCGGTTGTCGCGGCTGGCCGGTTCGAATTCGGATTTAAGCGCTTCCACCTGGGATTGCAGGGCTTCCATCTTTTCCACCAGTGAGTCATCGGTGAAGTACACGCGGTGTGCTTCACCGTCAGCCCACTCCTCTATCGGTTTGCCAACGATCAGGCAGTGGTCGGCACCGCAGGCGGCACACAGGGTTTCCTTGTACAGAATCAGGCGGCCCATGTAGGCGCTGGTGTAGCCACTGGCGTAGCCCAGCAGTGTCCAGCAGGCAGGGTCGTCCACCACGCCGAATTTTTGCTGGTGCGCATACGCCTCCCAGGAATGATCCCAGCGGAATTCGCCGTAGAACTGCCCCGCAGGGACGTCGAACGTGAGCTTGATGGGGGTCACCCGGGCAGCGCCTTCCAGCATGTGCAATTGCGGCCCGACCATGAAGCTGTCGTGCAGCGATTCGCCCGGACGCGTCTTTTTGGCGTACTCGGCATCGCACAAACCCGAGGCGTAGCCCATGCGCGTCAAAAAGCGGCGGGCATGCTCGGGTCCAACCGAGTTGACCAGGTCCTGACGCAATGCCGCCAGCCCAGTGGTGTGCATCAACACCATGCGCCGGTCACCCAGCCAGATGGCACCGCTGTCCGGCTCAAAGCGCAACAGGCGGCGCAAATCGCTGTCCGGGGGATATTTGAACTTCATGGGGCATCACCTTTTGATAGCCTGATCGGCCATTTTCTCGATATTAATAGAGTGAAGGCCAAAGGAGGTCTTGGAGTCGATATTCATCTGAAAATTTGATCATTTGATGAAATTTGGCCAATTTGAATGCCTGAAATGAGCAAATTCATGTGGTTTATGAATGAATTTACGATTTCAAGTGACCTCGAAAGTGGCGTTAAGCGCCCGTTTTGAGCATGTGTGCGATGGGTTGATTAGGGGTTTTCCCTTGGAATCTCGATATTTATCGAGATTCTGCGAGTGGTGGCAAGCAACTTGCGAAGTCATCCCCGTTACACCCGCCAAGTCATGAGCAACACACCCACTTTCAACCCCCAACTCAAGTTTGTGCGAATCATCGAGACGCATGCCAACGGCCTGGTCGAGTTTGAGTTTGCGGTGGGCGAGCCTGAGTTGTTTGTCGAGTTGCTGATGGCCCAGGTGGCGTTTGACGAGTTTTGTGCCATGCATGGCGTGGTGCCCACCCAGGGCCGCTTGCAACCCGCACCAAACATTCAAGAGCAGGAATGGGACTGGAGCCTGCGTGCCGCCCGCGAGCAGCGCCTCCGTCACGACGACCCAGCCTGAGCCCAGGCACATAACCAAAAGGAGACACGTTCACATGCACATAGACCTTCGCACCGTCACGATCGAGCCGCTGCGCCAGACGTTTGACCACATCGCCGCGCGCATTGGCCCCAACAAGTCAGCATCGCGCTACCTGGAAGGGACCATGGACCTCCAAGCCGAGGCCAACTTCCATTACCGACCCACCTGGGACCCGGAGCACGAAATTTTCGATGCCACGCGCACCGCCATCACCATGAAAGACTGGTACGCGCTGAAAGACCCGCGCCAGTTCTATTACGGTGCCTACACCGCGTCGCGCGCCAAGATGCAAGAAACGGCAGAGGCCGACTTTGACTTCGTGGAAACACGCGGCTTGGCTGATGCCTATGACGATGCCGCCAAGCGCACCGCGTTGGACTTCTACATCCCGCTGCGCCATGTGGCCTGGGGGGCCAACATGAACGGTGCATCCATGTGCGCCTACGGTTTCGGCACCGCCATCACGCAGCCTTGCCTGTACCAGGGCATGGACCAGCTTGGCGTGGCGCAGTACCTCACCCGCATGGGCCTGGTGCTGGGCGACCAAGGTGAAGTGCAAGCGGCCAAACAGGCCTGGATGGACCAACCGCAGTGGCAAGAACTGCGCCGCTACGTCGAAGACACCTTGGTGCTGAAGGACTGGTTCGAACTGTTCGTGGCCCAGCACGTTGCGCTGGATGCCATGTTGTTTGGCCTGGCCTACACCGAGGTGGACCAGGCGCTCAACGCCCAGGCAGGCCCCACCGTGTCGCTGCTCACGCGCTTTCAGACCGAGTTGTTTGAAGACAGCAGCAAGTGGGTCGATGCCAGCCTGCGCATTGCCGCCGCCGAAAACCCCGAGAACAAAGCGCAACTGCAAGCTTGGATTGCGCACTGGCGTGCCCGTGCCGTGAAGGCGTTGCAGCCGGTGGCCCAAATGGCCCTGGGTGCCGACGCCGATGCCGCCCTGGCACGCGTGTCCGCCCGACTGGATGCCCGGTTGGCCAAAGCCGGCCTTTCTGCCTGACCCCACCGGAGCACATCCCATGTCAAACGTATTCATTGCATTCCAACGGAACGAAGAAACACGCTGCATCGTTGATGCCATCGTGGCTGACAACCCCACTGCCGTGGTCAATTTCCAGCCTGCCATGGTGCGCATCGACGTGCCCGACACCATGGTCATCCGGCGCAGCACGGTGGAAGAGCAGATGGGCCGCCCCTTCGATTTGCAGGAACTGCACATCAACCTCATCACGCTCACCGGCCACATCGACGAAACCGATGACGACTTTACGCTGAGCTGGAAACACTGACCGCGCACCTTGCCGCACAGACACCACTCAAGCCAAAACAAGCCAACCGGAGACACACCATGGACATGAAAGTCAGCAAAAAGCTCAACCTGAAAGACCGCTACAACCTGATGACGCGCGATCTGGACTGGGAGCCCAGCTACCAGAAAAAGACCGACATCTACCCGTACCTGACGTACGAGGGCATCAAGATCCACGACTGGAGCAAGTTCGAAGACCCGTTCCGCCTGACGATGGATGCCTACTGGAAGTACCAGGCCGAGAAGGAGAAAAAGCTTTACGCCATCATCGACGCGTTCAACCAGAACAACGGGCATCTGCAGGTCACCGACGCACGTTACATCAACGCGCTCAAGCTGTTCATGACCGGTGTGTCCCCGCTGGAATACATGGCGCACCGGGGCTTTGCCCACGTGGGGCGGCAGTTTGCCGGGGCGGGCCCGCGCGTGGCTTGCATGATGCAGTCGCTGGATGAAATCCGGCACTCGCAGACGCAAGTTCATGCCATGTCGAACTACAACAAGTTCTACAACGGCTTCCAGAACTTCCGCCACCAGCACGACCGCGTGTGGTACCTGTCAGTGCCCAAGTCGTTCTTTGACGATGCCGTCACCGCTGGCCCGTTCGAGTTCATGGTGTCCATTGGCTTTGCGTTCGAGTACGTGCTGACCAACCTGCTGTTTGTGCCGTTCGTCTCAGGCGCGGCCTACAACGGCGACATGGCGGCCATGGCCTTTGGCTTCTCGGCACAAAGCGACGAAGCGCGCCACATGACGCTGGGTCTGGAGATGATCAAGTTCATCTTGGAACAGGACCCGGACAACCTCCCCATCGTGCAGCGCTGGATCGACAAGTGGTTCTGGCGCGGTTACCGGGTGCTCACCCTCGTGGCCATGATGATGGACTACATGCTGCCCAAGCGCGTGATGAGCTGGAAGGAAGCCTGGGAGACCTATGCCGAAGAAAACGGCGGTGCCCTGTTTGCCGACCTGGCGCGCTACGGCATCACCGTTCCCAAAGGCTGGGAGCAGGCCTGCAAAGACAAGGACCACATTTCCCACCAGGCCTGGGCCACCTTCTACAACTACGGCGCAGCCGCCCCGTTCCACACCTGGACCCCTTCCGAGTCCGAAATGCAATGGCTGTCGGAAAAGTACCCCGACACCTTCGACAAGTACTACCGCCCACGCTTTGAGCACTGGGCCAAGGAAGCCGCAGAAGGCAGGCGTTTTTACAACACCACGCTGCCCATGCTGTGCCAGACCTGCCAGATCCCGATGCTCTTCACCGAGCCGGATGACCCGAGCAAGATTTGCTACCGCGAGTCCGACTACCACGGCATGAAGTACCACTTCTGCTCGGACGGCTGCAAAGGCATCTTTGACCACGAGCCTGAGAAGTACATCCAGGCCTGGATGCCGGTGCACCAGATCTACCAGGGCAACTGCTTCACGCCAGAGGCCGACCCCACAGCACCCGACTTCAACCCGCTGGCCGAAGTGCTCAAGTGGTACCGCATGGAATTCGGGCGCGACAACCTCGACTTTGAAGGCTCGCAAGACCAGAAGAACTTCCAGGCCTGGCGCGATCTCGCCAAGGGCAACTGAAGCCCACACACCAGGAGACACCCACATCATGGCCATCACTTCCGTTCGCCCCTATCCCTTCATCCAGAAGGACACCGCCGACACGCTCCCGGCACCGTTGCTCTACATCGGCTGGGAAGACCACCTCATGTTCTGCGCCCCGTTTTGCCTGCCGCTGCCGCCCACCCTGAAATTTGGCGACATGCTGGCCGGGCCATTGCCCGGCGTGTTCGGTGCCCACCCCGATTTCGCCAAGATCGACTGGACACAGGCCGAGTGGTTCAAGTCCGGCAAGCCCTGGCAACCCGATGCCGACAAGTCGCTGGCCGACAACGGCTTGGGCCACAAGGACGTGATCCGCTTTCGCACGCCGGGCCTCAACGGCCTGAACGGTTCGTGCAACTGAGCGTGTGCAGAGCTGATGACGTATCAACTCACCATTGAATCGACCGGGCAGGTGCTCGATGTCGAGGCGGGTCAAACCATCCTCGACGCGGCCCTGCGTGCAGGCATCTTTTTGCCGCACGCCTGCTGCCATGGCCTGTGCGCTACCTGCAAGATCGGCATCACCGAAGGTGAGGTCGATCACGGGGCCGCGTCCAACTTCGCGCTCATGGACTACGAGCGCGAAGAGGGCAAAGCCCTGGCCTGCTGCGCGACGCTGGAGTCCGATGTCACCATCGATGCCGAAATCGAAGAAGAGCCCGATGCACTGAACCTGCCCGTGCAGGACTATCGCGGCACGGTGACACGCATCGAAAGCCTGACCCCCACCGTCAAAGGTGTGTGGATCAAGCTGGACGCGCCTGCAGCCATGGTGTTCCAGGCGGGCCAGTACATCAACCTCTCGGTGCCGGGCGAGGCGCAGTGCCGGGCGTTCTCCATTGCCAGTGCGCCGTCGTCTGCGGGCGAAATTGAACTCAACATCCGCCGCGTGCCAGGCGGTGCGGCCACCGGCTGGGTGCATGACACCCTTCAGTGCGGCGACACCGTGCGCTTCAGCGGGCCGTATGGGCGCTTCTTTGTGCGCCAGTCGCAACACGAAGCCGAGCAACTGCCCTACCTGTTTCTGGCAGGCGGCTCGGGCCTGTCCAGCCCCCGGTCGATGATCCTGGACTTGCTGGAAAAGGGCTGCACGCGCCCCATTGCGCTGGTCAACGGCGCGCGCAGCCAAGCCGAGCTGTACCACCACAGCGAGTTCGTGGCACTGGCCGCGCAGCATGACCACTTCACCTACGTGCCCGTGCTCTCGAACGAGCCCGAGGACAGTGGCTGGACCGGTGCACGCGGCTTTGTGCATGACGCGGCCAAGGCGCACTTTGCCAACGACTTCAGGGGCCGCAAGGCCTACCTGTGCGGCCCCCCGCTGATGATCGATGCCTGCATCACCACGCTCATGCAGGGCCGCCTGTTCGAGCGCGACATCTACACCGAGAAGTTCATCTCGGCGGCCGATGCGCAGCAGGTGCGCAGCCCCCTGTTTCGCAAGATCTGATGCCATGGCCCTGCACACAGTGACCATCGAAGACGACGGCAGCACCTACCGCTGCTCAGACAGCCTGACCCTGCTCGAAGGCATGGAATCCCTGGGCCGAAAAGGCATCCCCGTGGGGTGCCGGGGAGGCGGCTGCGGGGTGTGCAAGGTGCAGGTGCTCAGTGGCACCTACACCAAGCGGGTCATGAGCCGCGAACACGTCAGCGAAGCAGACGAAGCCCAGGGCTGCGTGCTGGCATGCCGGGTGCGCCCGAGTGGCCCCATCGCCTTGCGCGTGATCGGAAAAATGAAAAAAAACGTCTGTCGGGCGGTTGAACCGTCAGGCGTTCCTTCTGTATCAACCTGACGACAAACTGGAGACAACAAAATGGCAATGACAGGTGTTTTGCGTCCGGGCCACGCCCAATTGCGCGTGCTCGACATGGACGAGTCGGTCAAGTTCTATACCGACGTGATGGGTCTGATGGAAACCGGGCGCGACGCGTCGGGCCGCGTCTACTTCAAGACCCGCGCCGAGCGCGACCACAACAGCATCGTGCTGCGCCAGGCCGACCGTGCCGGCATTGATTTTTTTGGCTACAAAGTGCTGAACAAAGCGACTTTGGAAGAGCTGGACGGCAAGCTCAAAGCCTATGGCGTGGCCACCGAGCGCATTCCCGCTGGCGACATGCTTGAAACCGGCGAGCGCGTGCGCTTTCAGATTCCCACTGGCCACACCATCGAACTGTTTGCTGACAAGACCGATGTGGGCAGCGTCACCGGCTGCAACGACCCCGAGGTAGACGTGATCGACGGCAAGGGCATCCGCCCCATTCGCATGGACCACGCGCTGCTGTACGGTGGCGACATCGACGGTTCGCGCAAACTGTTTGAAGAGGTGCTGGGCTTCAACCTGGTGGAGCGCGTCAAGCTCGAAGACGGTGCCACCGACCTGGCGGTCTGGCTGACCTGCAGCGCCAAGGCCCATGACATTGCCATGGTGCGCCACGCCGAAGACGGCAAGCTGCACCACGTGGCCTTCCAGATGGGCAGCTGGGAGCATGTGCTGCGCGCCGCTGACATCATGAGCATCAACCGCGTGTCCATCGACATCGGGCCCACGCGCCACGGCATCACCCAGGGCACCACCATCTATTTCTTCGACCCGTCAGGCAACCGCCTGGAGACCTTCTGTGGCGGCTACGACCACTACCCCGACATGCAGCCCGTCACCTGGAGCTGGGAGCACGTGGGGCGCGGCATTTTCTACCACGACCGCAAGCTCAACCCAGCCTTCCTGAGCGTCGTGACCTGATGCCAGTGGCGCACACCCAATCGGTGATCGGATGGGAGGCTGCGGCCACCGCTGCGCGTGCAGCGGTGGTGCATGCCGAGCGTCTGGGCATCCGCATCAACGTGGCCGTGGTGGACCCCGGCGGTACGTTGGCGGCGTTTTTGCGCATGCCGGGTGCACCGTTGCATTCGGTGGACATCGCCATCGACAAAGCCTACACCGCCGTCAGTTTCGGCCTGGCCACCAGCCAGTGGCATGCGGTGCTGCAGCAGCACTCTGCCGCTGTGCGCGAAGGCCTTGTGCTGCGGCCACGGTTTGTGGGCTTTGGTGGGGGGGTGCCCATCGGTGAAGGTGGCGGTGGCGATGGCCAGCGCATGGGCGGCATCGGGGTGTCCGGTGGCTCTGAACAGCAAGACGAAGACTGTGCCCGCGCCGGGCTGGCGGCCATCGCGTCGATGGGCTAGCGGCCCACGTTCCATCCCCTTTTTTGAGAGAGAGAAACATGAAAGACATCAAGAACTTCATCAACGGCGAGTACGTCACCAACGTCAGCGGCAAAACCTACGAAAAACGCAACCCCGTTGACAACTCGCTGATCGGCATGGTCCATGAAGCGGGCCAGCCTGAAGTGGATGCCGCCGTGGCCGCCGCCCGCGCCGCCTTGCACGGTCCCTGGGGCAAGCTGTCGGTGGTGGACCGGTGCGCCATGCTCGACGGCCTGGTGGCCGAAATCAACCACCGCTTTGATGATTTCTTGCAAGCCGAGGTGGCCGACACCGGCAAGCCCGCACACCTGGCCTCGCACATCGACATCCCGCGCGGCGCGGCCAACTTCAAAATCTTCACCGACACCATCAAAAACGTGTCGACCGAATCGTTCGAGATGCGCACGCCCGACGGCAAAACCGCGCGCAGCTACGGCGTGCGCACGCCGCGCGGGGTCATTGCCATCATCTGCCCCTGGAATTTGCCGCTGCTGCTCATGACCTGGAAGTGCGGCCCCGCACTGGCCTGTGGCAACACCGTGGTGGTCAAGCCTTCCGAGGCCACCCCCAGCACCGCCACCCTGCTGGGTGAGGTGATGAACAAGGTGGGCGTGCCCCCCGGCGTGTACAACGTGGTCAACGGCTTCGGGGTCAATTCGGCGGGTTCATTCCTGACCGCGCACCAGGGCGTGAACGGCATCACCTTCACCGGCGAAACCAAAACCGGCACCGCCATCATGAAGGCCGGTGCCGACGGCATCCGCCCTGTGTCACTGGAGCTGGGCGGCAAAAACGCAGCATTGGTGTTTGCCGATTGCGATTTTGAAAACGCCGTCAATACCGTCACACGCTCAGTCTTTGAGAACGCTGGTCAGGTTTGCCTGGGCACCGAGCGCGTGTACGTCGAGCGCCCCATTTTTGACAAGTTTGTGGCTGCGCTCAAGCACAAGGCCGAGACCATGAAGCCCGGTCGCCCGTTTGACCACGACACCAAAATCGGCCCGCTGGTGAGCAAAATTCACCAGAAAAAGGTGCTGTCGTACTACGCACGCGCCAAAGAAGAAGGGGCCAACGTGGTCTGTGGCGGCGGCGTGCCCGACATGCCCGACGACCTGAAAGACGGCTGCTGGGTCGAGCCCACCATCTGGACCGGTCTGCCCGAAACCGCCAGCGTGGTGCGCGAAGAAATTTTCGGCCCCTGCTGCCACATCCAGCCGTTTGACACCGAAGAAGAAGCCGTGCGCATGGCCAACGACACCCGGTACGGGCTGGCCACTTCCATCTACACCCAGGACATCAGCCGCGCCAGCCGCCTGGCCACACAGATCGAGGTGGGCCTGTGCTGGATCAACAGCTGGTTCCTGCGCGATCTGCGCACGCCGTTCGGTGGCTCCAAGCAGTCGGGCATCGGGCGCGAGGGCGGGGTGCATTCGCTGGAGTTCTACACCGAGCTGCGCAACGTGATGATCAAGTACTAAGAGGCTGAGAGTCTCTCGTTCATGCCCGCTCACCCCCTCAAAACACACCCGCTCGGCGTTGCAAATGCGCGCCATAGCCCGAGCTATGGCTGTGCTTTGCGCCTTGATCAGGCGCGTTTTGGTGCGTTGCTCGGGCACGCCCGAAAAACTCTCAGCCTCTGATGGCCCACCCCATGAGCATTTCCCATGAACACCATTCCATGAGCACCACCAACCCTGAACTGGCCAACCGGGTGCGCACCGGGGCCTTCCACAGCAACGTGCACGACATGGGCGCGGGTGCACCCGTGCTGTTGCTGCACGGCTCTGGCCCTGGCGTGAGTGCCTGGGCCAACTGGCGTTTGCTGCTGCCCGTGCTGTCCCAGACGCGCCGCGCCATCGCCCCCGACCTGGTGGGCTTTGGCTACACAGACCGGCCTGCCGATCCCACCGACAACACCCACTACCGCATGGACAAGTGGGTGCAACAGGCGGTGGACCTGCTGGACGCGCTGGACATTGCCCAGACCGACCTGGTGGGCAACTCGTTTGGCGGGGCCCTGGCGCTGGCGCTGGTCATTGCCCACCCCACGCGTGTACGCCGCCTGGTGCTGATGGGCAGCGTGGGTGTGCCCTTTGACATCACGCCGGGGCTGGATGCGGTGTGGGGCTACACGCCGTCCATTGCGCACATGCGCGAGCTGCTCGACATCTTTGCCTTTGACCGCAAGCTGGTGACCGACGAGCTGGCGCAACTGCGCTACCAAGCCAGCATCCGCAGCGGGTTTCAGGAGTCGTTTGCCGCCATGTTCCCGGCCCCGCGTCAGCGCTGGGTCGATGCCATGCAAAGCCCCGAGGCGGCCATCCGTGCCTTGCCCCACGACACGCTGGTGGTGCATGGGCGCGAGGACAAGGTGATTCCCCTGGCCAACTCGCTGCTGCTGTCGCAGTGGATACCACGCAGCCAGCTGCACGTGTTTGGCCAGTGCGGGCACTGGACGCAAATCGAGCACGCTGCCCGCTTTGCCCAACTGGTCGAGCACTTCCTGGCTGAAGCCGATACGGTGACAGCTTGATGGCAAAACTACAGTTTTCATAGCTGCTTTCGCTTTTTAAATAAGCGGTAGAAGCCAAAAAATTATGCAATTTTCATTTCACATCAACCAACGGACCTGATGACCTATGGATGCCAAACTGATTGAAACCCTGGGCGACGAGCTGTATCACGCCATGACCACGCAAACCGTGGTCGATCCGCTGACCAGCCGCCACTCCGACATCACCATCGAGAACGCCTACCACATCCAGCAGCGCATGCTGTCGCGCCGCTTGCAAGCGGGCGAGCGCGTGGTGGGCAAAAAGATCGGTGTCACCTCGGCAGCCGTCATGAACATGCTGGGCGTGTACCAGCCCGACTTCGGCTACCTGCTCGACGGCATGATCTACAACGAAGGCCAGTCGATTGAAGCGGCCACGCTCATTCAGCCCAAGGCCGAGGGCGAAATTGCCTTCATCCTGAAAAAAGACCTCATGGGCCCCGGCATCAGCAACGCCGACGTGCTGGCCGCCACCGAGTGCGTGATGCCGTGCTTCGAAATCGTCGATTCCCGCATCCGCGACTGGAAGATCAAGATCCAGGACACCGTGGCTGACAACGCCTCCTGCGGCGTGTTCGTGCTGGGCGACTGCGCGGTGGACCCCCGCCGCATCGACCTCTCCACCTGCGGCATGGTGCTGGAGAAAAACGGCGAAATCATCGGCACCGGCGCGGGTGCTGCCGCTCTGGGCTCGCCCGTCAACGCGGTGGCCTGGCTGGCCAACACGCTGGGGCGACTGGGCATTGGCATGAAGGCCGGCGAAGTCATTTTGTCGGGCGCATTGGCCGCCATGTCACCGGCCAAAGCAGGCGACAACTTCCGCGTGTCGATCGGTGGGCTGGGCAGCTGCTCGGTGCGCTTTCACTGACATTTTTCAGCACCCTGCATTCAGAACTCAGAGCTAGGAAGCACCACTCATCATGAGCCAAAAAATCAAATGCGCCCTGATCGGGCCCGGCAACATCGGCACCGACCTGTTCGCCAAACTGCAACGCAGCCCCGTGCTGGAACCCGTGTGGATGGTGGGCATCGACCCTGAATCCGACGGCCTCAAACGTGCCCGCGACATGGGCATCAAAACCACGTCTGACGGGGTCGATGGCCTGCTGCCCCACCTGGTGGCCGACGGTGTGCAAATCGTGTTCGATGCCACCAGCGCCTACGTGCATGCCGAAAACAGCCGCAAGGTCAACGCGCTGGGCGCGCTGATGATCGACCTCACGCCCGCCGCCATCGGCCCGTATTGCGTGCCGCCCGTGAACCTGAAAGACCACGTGGGCAAAGGCGAAATGAACGTCAACATGGTGACGTGTGGTGGCCAGGCCACCATCCCCATGGTGGCGGCGGTCAGCCGCGTGCAGCCGGTGGCCTATGGCGAGATCGTGGCCACCGTGTCCAGCCGCTCGGTCGGCCCTGGCACGCGCAAGAACATCGACGAATTCACCCGGACCACCGCCGGTGCGGTGGAGAAGGTGGGCGGGGCCAAAAAGGGCAAGGCCATCATCATCATCAACCCCGCCGAGCCGCCGCTCATCATGCGCGACACCGTGCATTGCCTGACCGAAACCGAGCCCGATCAGGCCCGCATCACCGAGTCCATCCACGCCATGATCAAAGAGGTGCAGAAGTACGTGCCGGGCTACAAATTGGTCAATGGCCCTGTGTTTGACGGCAAGCGCGTGTCCGTTTTCATGGAGGTGGAGGGCCTGGGCGACTACCTGCCCAAGTACGCAGGCAACCTCGACATCATGACCGCCGCTGCCGCCCGCACGGCAGAAATGTTTGCCGAAGAAATCATCGCCGGGCGGCTCACGCTCCAACCTACCGCCGCCACCGCAGCCTGACCCCGCAAGGAGAAACGACATGACATTGCAAGGCAAAAAAATCACCCTTCACGACATGACCCTGCGCGACGGCATGCACCCCAAGCGCCACCTGATGACGCTGGAGCAGATGAAAACCATCGCCTGCGGGCTGGACGCAGCGGGCATCCCTCTCATTGAGGTGACCCACGGCGACGGCTTGGGCGGCTCTTCGGTCAACTACGGCTTCCCGGCGCACACCGACGAGGAGTATTTGGGCGCGGTCATCCCGCTCATGAAGCAAGCCAAGGTGTCGGCGCTGCTGCTGCCCGGCATCGGCACCGTTGACCATTTGCTGATGGCCAAAGACCTGGGCGTGAGCACCATCCGCGTGGCCACCCACTGCACCGAGGCCGATGTGTCCGAGCAGCACATCACCAAGGCGCGTGCGTTGGGGCTGGACACCGTGGGCTTTTTGATGATGGCGCACATGGCCAGCGCTGAAAAACTGGTCAGCCAGGCGCTGCTGATGGAAGGCTATGGGGCCAACTGCATCTACGTGACCGACTCGGCGGGGCACCTGCTGCCCGACGGTGTCAAGGCCCGCCTGAGCGCCGTGCGCCAGGCGCTCAAGCCCGAAACCGAGCTGGGTTTCCACGGCCACCACAACCTGGCCATGGGCGTGGCCAACTCGATTGCAGCCATGGAAGTGGGTGCCAACCGCATCGACGCGGCCGCCGCAGGCCTGGGGGCCGGTGCGGGCAACACACCCATGGAAGTGCTGGTGTCTGTGCTCGACCTGATGGGTGTGGTCACCGGGGTGGACGTGTACAAAATCCAGGACGTGGCCGAAGACCTGGTGGTGCCCATCATGGACTTCCCCATCCGCATCGACCGCGATGCGCTCACGCTGGGCTACGCCGGTGTGTACGGCTCCTTCCTGCTGTTTGCCAAACGTGCCGAGGAGAAATACGGCGTGTCGGCCCGCGACATCCTCGTTGAAATGGGCCGGCGGGGCATGGTCGGCGGTCAGGAAGACATGATCGAAGACACCGCCATGACCCTGGCCCGGGAACGTCAACAAGCCAGCAAGGTGGCCGCATGAAACTCGACACCACCACCATCGCTGCCCTGGCCGAGCGCCTGGAAAACTGCCAACTGCAGCAGCAAGACACCACCAAAATCACCGACGACCACCCCGAGATGGACTGGGACGATGCCTACGCCATCCAGGATGACATCCGCCGCCGCAAGGTGGCGCGTGGCGCACGCGTCATCGGGCTGAAGGCGGGACTCACCTCGCACGCCAAAATGAAGCAGATGGGGGTCACCACGCCCGTGTTCGGTTTCATGACCGACGATTACGCCGTGCCCGACGGTGGCGAGTGCAAGGTCAGTGAACTCATTCACCCCAAGGTGGAGCCTGAAATTGCCTTCGTCACCAAAGCCGAGCTGCGCGGCCCTGGTTGCCACATCGGCGCGGTGCTGGCCGCCACCGATTTCGTGATGCCGGGCATCGAAGTGATCGACAGCCGCTACCGCGACTTCAAGTTCGACCTGAAAAGCGTGGTGGCCGACAACACCTCCGCCGCCCGCTTCGTGGTAGGTGGCCAGCCCATGTCGGTGGAGGGTGTCGATTTGCGCACCGTCGGCATCGTCATGGAGAAAAACGGCCAGGCCGTGGCCTTTGGCGCAGGTGCCGCCGTGCTGGGCCACCCCGCAGCCGCCATTGCCATGCTGGCCAACCACCTGGCCGAGCGGGGTGAATGCATCCCGGCGGGCACGCTGATTCTGTCGGGCGGCATCACCGAAGCCGTGGCCGTGCAGGCGGGTGACAACGTGACCCTGCGCGTGCAGGGCATGGGCAGCACCAGCATCCGCTTCGTCTGACCACACAGCACACACCAACCCGCGCATACACGAGACAACAAAGAGACAACACCCATGAAAAGAAGACAGTTCACCGCCGCCAGCCTCTTGACCACCGCCTGGGCCAGTGCAGGTCTCGGTGCGGGCGGCCTGCTGGCCCCCGCCGCTTGGGCGCAGGATGCCTGGCCCACCAAACCCATCAAATTCATCGTACCCTTCCCACCGGGCGGGCCGACGGACGTGATGGGCCGAACGGCAGCCAAGGCCATGGCCGACAAGCTGGGGCAACCCTTTGTGGTCGAGAACAAGGCAGGGGCGGGTGGCAACATCGGCACCGATGCCATGGCCAAGGCCGCGCCAGACGGCTACACCGTGGGCCTGTCGGCCATCAGCAGCTTGGGCATTGCCCCGCACCTGTACCCCAAGCTGCCGTTTGCGGTGGAAAAGGACTTCACGCCCATTTCGCTGGTGGGCACGTCGCCATGCGTGATCGTGATCAACCCGGCTGCCCCGTTCAACGACCTGAAAGGGCTGGTGGCCTACGCCAAGGCCAACCCGGGCAAGCTGAGCTACGCGACCTCGGGCATCGGTACCAGCAACCACCTGGCGGCCGAGCTGTTACAGGCGACGGCGGGCATCAAGCTCACCAACATCCCGTACAAAGGGTCCAGCCAGATCGTGTCCGACCTGCTCTCGGGTGTGGTGGTCATGAGCATGGAAAGCTCGCTGGCCACGACCTTGCAGCACATCAAAGCCGGCAAGCTCAAGGCGCTGGCCGTCTCATCACCCAAGCGCTCCAGAGCGCTGCCAGATGTGCCCACCATTGCCGAGTCGGGTTACCCCGGCTTCGAGGTGGAGACCTGGTTCGCCCTGGTAGGCCCTGCCGGGTTGCCGCCAGCCATTGTGGACAAGCTCCACGCGGCGTGGCGCGACGGCGCAGTCACACCCCAGGCCACCAGCGCGTTCGATGCGATTTCAGCCGACATCAGGGTCACCACGCCACAACAGCTGAAGGATTTCATCCGTGCTGAAAACGTGCGCTGGGGCGAGCTGATCCGCAAGCTGGACATCAAGGCTGAATAAACAGGGTGCTCAGCGCGCCGCGCTGCACTCACTGCAAACCACACACGCACACACAAGGAGTCCCACATGCCATTTGCACAAATCTACATGGTCGAAGGTCGCACGGAAGAGCAAAAGCGCGCCGTCATCGAGAAGGTGAGCGCCGCGCTGGTCGAGGCCACGGGTGCGCCCATCACCAATGTGCGCGTCTGGATTCAGGACGTGCCCAAAGAAAACTGGGGCATTGCCGGGGTCAGCGCGAAGGACCTGGGGCGTTGAGTTTTGGAGCGCACGGCGGCAGGGGTGTGTCGCTGTGCTGCGGGCAGTTGGCAACGGGCATTTGGCGTGTGCGCTGCTGCGCTCGTGCGAGCGCACCCGCCTCGGTGCTGACAAAAAAATAGTAAAAAATATGAGCGCCTCTCGCTCTATCTCAAAGCGTTAACGGTCATTTTTTGCATTGAAAAATACCAAAAAAACCTGAAAATCAGCACCGAAAAGGCCTGCATCTGGGAAAAGCGCGGGATTTTCAGGTGCTGAGGGTCATATTTTCAGCTTTTCGTGTCATTTTCATCCGTGAAAAATTCATCTATCGCTTTAAAAATAAGCGCAAGTAGCTCACATTTTTTACTCTCCTTTCGATTGCACTGGCACCGCCCAGAACGGGCCCCTGCCTGACCCCAGTTCAGGCCTGCGCCGCGCCCGCGCGCCTGAGTTGTTGCATGGCCACGGTGAGGGCGGGGATGGACTTCAGTCGCATCTTGTGCATGACGTTATGGCGATGCACTTTGACGGTGCTTTCCGTCACCGCCAGGTCGTAGGCGATGGCCTTGTTGAGCTTGCCTGAAGCGACTTCAGCCATGATTTGCTTCTCGCGCGACGTCAAGGTGTCGTAAAGGCCCCGCAGCTCGGCCAGCTCCAGCCGCTCGTTCGACGTGGCACTGACGCGCGATAGCGCCAGTTCGATGGCGTTGAGCAAGTCGGTGTCTTCAAACGGTTTGTTCAAAAAATCAATGGCACCCGCTCGCATGGCCCGCACGGCCATGGGCACTTCGCCGTGACCGGTGATGAACACGATCGGGATGTCCTGTCCGATGGCAGACAGGTGCGCTTGCAGCCCGAAACCGTCGAGCCCAGGCATGCGGACATCCAGCACGACACAGGCCAGCGCAGGCGGCTTGCCGTGGGCCAGAAAGTCCGCTGCCGACGCGAACACCTCTGCCCGCATGCCCGCTGAGCGCAGCAAACTGCTGAGGGATTCACGCACCGATGCGTCGTCGTCCACCACATAGACGGTGGGTGATGCGTGGGCAGTCGTGCCGCTTGCGGCAGTCTTCTGGGGCGTGGTTGGCGCACGGGGTACAGCAGTCGTCATGGTCGTTGCGGGGCAGTCTTCAATGCCGATCGGCCGAGGTATGGGTCACGGCAGCAAAGGAATGTTGAAACGAAAGCACGCCCCCGTGCCCGCGTCTGGCTCCAGGCGCAACCAGCCGCCGTGGTTTTCAACGATGGATCGGCTGATGGCCAACCCCATGCCCAGCCCGTCACCCTTGGTGGAAAAGAGGGCATCGAAAATCTTGGGCTGCATCTCCGGTGCGATGCCCGGACCGCTGTCGCACACCGAGAAGACGATGCCCTGTGAGGCCTGCTCGCTCACCGAAATGCTCAACAGGCGCTGGCCCGTGGGTTGCTCGCGCATGGCCTCCACGGCATTGACCATCAGGTTGAGCAACACCTGTTGCAGTTGTACTTTGTCCGCGTTCAGGTAAGGCAGGGCGGGCGACACCAGCACGGTGACTTGCACACTCGATGCCTGAAACAGCGTGTTCAGCATGCGCAGCAGGTCGTACAGGATGTGCTGCACGGCAATGCGTTCGTGTTTGATGCCGCCGCGTGACAGGAAATTGCGGATGCGGGCAATCACGTCGCCCGCCAGGTTGGCATCGCGGTACACGCGGTTCAGTGCGGCCACAACCTCGCCCAGGTCAGGCGTGTCGCGCGACATCCAGCGCAACGCCGCCTGGCTGTTGGTGGCAATGGCAGACAGTGGCTGGTTCACTTCATGGGCAATGGACGCGGCCAGTTCACCCATGGCGGTGAAGCGCGATATGCGCACCAGCTCGGTCTGAGTGGCGGCCAGCTCGCTTTCAGCTTGCTTGCGTGCGCTGATGTCCTGCACGATGGCGGCCAGCCAAGGCCCGTCGCCATCCACCGCCGGTATGCGCGAGGCGCTGACGTTGGCCCACAGGTAGCCTCCGTTGCGTTTTTCGTAGCGCTTTTCCAGCTGGTAGCTGGACACGATGCCGTCCATCAGGCCGTGCACATTGCGCTCGGTCAGGGTGCGTTCCGACGCTTCGGTGATTTCGATCAACGACACACCCCTGATCTCGCTGGCGCTGTAGCCCAGCATGGTTTGCAACGCCGGGTTGGCGATGACGATGCGCCCCTCGCCATCGGCCATGGCGATGCCCACGGCGGTGTTGTCGTAAAACCCCAGCCAGCGCCGCTCGGACACTTGCAGCGCGTGCAGGCTGTCTTGCAGGAATTTGCGGTGCGTCACCAGCGCGGCGGTCAGCTCGCCCACGTCGGACGCTTGCGTGGCCAGCTCGCTTTGCAGCAGTGCCACGCTGCGCTTGACGGTGACCAGGTTGCGCACCCGTGCGCGCAGCTCCTGCGGCGAAAACGGCTTGGTCAGGTAGTCCTGCACAAACTCTTCCAGCAGGTTGTCGCGCAGCGAGTCGTCGGCCCGGGCGGTCAGCACGATGGCGGGCACCTGCTGGAACTGCGCCAGCCGCCGCAGTTGCTGGATGAGCTGCATGCCATCGACCTGCGGCATCATCAAGTCGGTGATGACCAAGTCGGGCGGGCACGCCAGCGCCGCTGCCATGCCCGCCGCGCCGTTGGCGGCCAGGGAGACGTTGTAGCTGTCGGCCAGCACATCGTGCAAAAAGTGCAGCAAGTCGGGGTTGTCTTCCACCACCAGCACGTGTGGCAGGCCTGGGCGGTGTGCCAGCGGCGGCAGCGGGACATCCGGCAACCCTCCCTGTAACCCACCCGGCAACACGTCTGGCCACTCGGTGGGCAGCCCACCGGGCAATGCCCTGGGCCGCTCATCGGGCACCTGGCGCAGCGCTGGGGTGGCGTGCTCGCCCATTTCGCGCACAAAAGTGCCCTGGGGTGCCTGCATGGGCATTTCCACCTGAAAAATGGCACCGCCACCGGCGGCATCCAGCACCACCACCGTACCGTGGTGCAGCTCGACAAACTCTTTGACGATGTTCAGCCCCAGCCCGCTGCCATAGCTGCTGACATCGGACGGGGCCTGCGCAAAGCGCGCAAAAATCACATCTTTCAGTTCGGGTGGCACGCCCGGCCCGTTGTCTTGCACGCTGAGCAAAAACCGGTCGTTGGCCACCACGTGCAACGAGCAGCGGATGCGCCCGCCAGGTGGCGTGAACTTGAAGGCATTCGACAGCAAATTGGCCACCACGCGGGCCAGCTTGGCCCGGTCCACGTCGGCATGCAGCCTGGCAGGGCAGTCGATGTGGAATGTGATGGACCGCTCTTCTGCCTTGGCCACGAAACCGGCCGCCACCTCCTGCAACAGGGCGGGCAAGTTGGCGTCCACGTAGGCCAGAGGCATTTTGTCGGCGTCGATGCGGGCCAGGTCAAGCAAGTCGTTCACCTGTTGCAACAGAGACCGGGCATTGCGCTGAACCGTGACCAGCCGTGCCCGCTCGCGCTCGCCCAGCTGCAAGGACTCTTTCAGCAGTTGCTCCACCGGCCCCAGGATCAGGGTCAGCGGGGTGCGCAGCTCGTGGCTGACGTTGGCAAAGAACTTGGTTTTGAAGCCGTCGATTTCGCGCAACCGCTCCAGCGCCTGTTGCAGTTCGCCGTTTTTGCGCGTCAGCTCGGCTTCGATGGCCACTTTTTCGCTGATGTTGCGGCCCTCGGGCAGCAAAAAGGCCACCCGGCCCTGGTCGTCCCGAATGGGGGTGAGCGAGAAGTCCACGATGATGGACTTCTCGCCATGCAAATCGCCAAACACTTCCATGTCGCGGCGGATGAAGTGGCCTTGCGCGGCATGCGCCACCATGTTGCGCACTTGCTCGCGCGCGTCGTCTGACACGGCCCACCAGCGCGCCTCCCAAAACGGCTTGCCCACCACGTCGTCCAGCGCAATGCCGGCCCCTTCCAGGGCGGAGCGGTTGATTTCCAGCACCGTGCCGTTGACATCCAGCAGGCCCAGAAACTGGTACATGGCATCCAGGATGATGCGTGCAAACTTCTGCCGCCGCACATCGTGGGTGTCAGCGGCGGACAGTTGCACGCCCTTGACCGAGAGGTTGTTTATCAATGCTCGGCCTCTGTGGCCGGGTTGTTCAGGTTCGCTTCACGTTCAACCAAGGCCATCTCCCAAAGCGTCAGAACCGATACGACACACCCATTTGCACCACCAGCGGATTGAGCTTGGCCGTGGTGGTGGCCACGGGGCCACCGCCGGGAAGGTTGGCAGAGACATCCACCTTTGTAAACAGCTTTTTCACGTCCAAAAACACGCCCCATTTGGAGTCGAACGCGTATTCGGCACCCACCTGGATGGCTGCGCCGATTTTGGAGTGCACACGCACATTGACCAGAAACTGGTCTTCGCTTTTGAAGATGATGGGGTAGTTCAACCCGGCTCCGATGTAGGGGCTGAACCCCAGCGTGCGGCCCAGCGGGTGCCAGGTGACAGATGCCACGGCCGGACCGTAGGTGACCTTGGCCAGCGGCTGGGGTGTACCTGCGGCGGCACTCAGGTTGCCCGTGCCTGACACCTGGGTGGTGGGGGGGATGCCCGCAGTGAACCGAGCCGACCACTGCGGACTCAGGTCATAGCCCAGCTCCACGCCCAGCGTGGTGTTGTTGCTGGCATGCGTGCTGGCATTGGGCACCACACCGCCCCCCACCACGACATCGCCGCCGTTGACAAACTGGACCGATGTGGGCCCCAGGTGAACCCAGTACGGGCTGGCGGTGGCTTGCGCCGATGCCATCTGTGGGGTGGCCATTGTGGTCAATGCTGCGGCGGTGGCCAGCAAAAGGGTGGAACTTGGTTTCATGGTGTTGTCTCCTCGTTGTGTTGAAAAAGGGCTGGGCGCACCAGGGGCATGCACCGTGTGTGGACTCAGAAAAACCGGTCGAAGTGAATTTGCTCGAACGGCACGCCGTGCGTCACCATCAGCAGCTCTTGCAAGGCCTGCGTCATGGGCGGTGGTCCTGCAAAATAGAACTCGTGATCTGCCAGTGCCGATGGCAGGGCACCCGCAATGGCTTCGTGCACAAACCCCGTGCGGCCGGTCCATGCGCCGTCGTCGCCAGGCATGGACACCACAGGGATGTACCGTATCTGCTGGCCAAAGCCGGGCAGGGCGCGCAGCATGTCTTCGCCACAGACATCCGACGGCAGGCGGGCACCGTAGAAGAAGGTCAGCTTGCGTTCGGCCAGCAGCCCGGCTTCTGCCGCGCCACGGGCGATGGACGCCATGGGTGCCAGGCCCGAGCCGCCTGCCACGCAAACGATGTCGCGTGGCGATTCGGTGCGCAACCAGGCGGTGCCGTAGGGACCGTCGAGCCCCACGGTGTCGCCGGGTTGGAGCTCGTCGAACAGCACCTGGGTGCCCCGCCCGTTGGCCACGCGCCGGATCTGGAAGTGCCATTCGCCCTGGCCGTTGGCCGTGTTGGACACCGAGTAGGCGCGCGAGCTGCCCAGGCCCGGCAAATCCAGCATGGCAAATTGGCCGGGGGCAAACCGGGCGTGCTCGCTGGCCACGAAGCGGAATTCGCGGATGTCGGCGGTCACGTCCCGTGTGGCCACCAGCCTGGCGGTCTGCCGCGTGGGCGGTGTGGGGGGCACGTATTCGGCCCCCGTCTGCGCTTTGATGGTCAGTGGCGTGAGCGCACGGCACTGGCAGGCCAGGTGCCGCCCGCGCTGGCGGTCGCGGGCGCTGAGTCCGGGGGCATCGGGCCACAGTGTTTCGATGTCGCCTTCCAGCAGCTCGAACTTGCAGGCACCACAGCCACCGGCGTTGCACTCGTGCGCCAGGCCCAGCCCCGCACGCAGGGCGGCACGCAAGAGGGTGTCTTGCGGGCCTTGCGTGAAGGTGCTGCCGTCGCGGGCGTTTTGGATGGTCAGGGCAGCCATCACCTGGTCACAGGCCCAGGCCCAGGCCCAGGCCCTGGCGGAAGCTGCGGGTGGCGGCTTTGGCCGATTCACCCGCGCCCGGCGCGTCGGGCAAGGCTTGGCAGTAGGTGTCGATGGCACGGTCCGCCAGCGGCTCCCACTTCTGTATCCAGCTTTGCATGAGCGCCACGTTGCCGGGGGTTTCGGCGGCCATTTTCACCAGCGCGGTGGCCCAGCGGCGGTGGCGGGCAGAGTCCAGCAACTGAGCGTCGGTCAGCAAGGCCAGCAGCATGTCGCCGTTGTGGCGGGCCGAGTCGCCCAGCTTGCGCAGCACGGCTTCTTCCACGGCGGGTTTGACCACCAGGTTCAGCACCACAATGGCCTCGCCCCAGTCCCACACACACAGCGCTTTTTCAACCAGCTCGCGCATGCCTTGCCAGACGGCATCGTTTTCCCACAGGTCGCGCTCGTTTTCGCCAAAACCGTGTTGGGGAAAGCTGATGGCCAGCTCTTTGGTGCGGTAGGCGGTGTGGCTCAGCCAGCGCATGCTGTCTGCCATCTGGAAGTAGTGGCAGTTGGTGATGGTGCTGGCCGGTGACACCTGGCCCACATAGGCCGAAGCCATTTGCAGCGTGTGAAACAGGTAACGCGCGGGGCTGTACAGCCGGGGCAGGGCTGCCACCCAGGCGGGGTCAAGCGACAGGTTGTGCTCGCGCTGGTTGAACTGGTCGAACAGGCCAAAGACATAGGTCTCCTGGCCGTCCTGCATCATGTTGTAGGTGCGGTAGACCAGTTCTTCGGGGTCGCGGAAGGCGTTCCAGTCGGGGTGTTTGAGTTGGGTGCCAAAGGTGTTTTTCTTGTACCACTCGTTCATGAACATGTTGGGGTCAAGTTCATACGGCGCGTTGGCATCGCGGTCGTTGTAGTGCAGGTTGGTGCTGACTATTTCGTACTCACTGGGCTTGCGCCGCCGTGCGGCCAGGTGGCTCCAGGTTTTTTGCGGCTTCAATACGTGTACTTCGCTCATGTCTGTCTCCTACATTTTTTTGGTGAAATAAAAGCGCACGGCGTTGTCCTGGCTTTCGATCTGGCCAGCAAAGGAACTCAGGTCCACCTCCAGATCGTTCATCTTGAAAGGGCGGCCCAGCTCTTCTTCGATGGTCTGGCGGTGCAGCACCATTTCGTGCTCGGTGTGGATGCGGATGTAGGCGCGCTTGTCGTCCACAAAAACGGCTTTGCCTGGGTTGTCAATTTGCGCGGCGGCGATCACGGCCTGCGCCAGATCACCAGCGCGCATGACGGGGCCGACCATGTTGTTGTGGTAAGCCTGGGCTGAACTGGATGTGCTCATGTGTGTTGCCTCGAATGAAGTGGGTGGCAGGGCGTCAGCCCTGCGCAAACAGGGGTTCGACGTGGGCGGTGTCGATCAGCACGTCGTCGCCGTCGATCTGCACCGGGTACTCGGCCAGTGCGCAGTTGGACGGGTTGATGCCTTTGCCCGTGCCCGCGTCGAACTGCCAGAGGTGGGCTTTGCAGATGATCTTTTTGCCGTCGAACTTGCCGTCGATCAACGGGATGTCCTGGTGCGGGCAGATGCCCTGGAAAGCCTTGATCTCGCCACCATCGGTGCAGACCAGCAACACTTCCTTGCCGTTGACCTGGAAGGCCTGCATGTCGCCCTCCCACAGGTCTTCGACCAGACAGACTTTGGTGAATGCCATGTGTGCCAGCTCCGGTCAGTGGGGGGCGGTTTCCCAGATGATTTCAATGGTTTCCGTGGGCTTCAGGCCCGAGTCGGCCACCTTCATGTCGCGCGGCAAAAAGCTGTCGCCGTCCTGGCGGCGCACCCGCAGAATGCAGCCGGGCCGGGCACGCACGCGCCGCCCCACCGAGTGGTGGGCGGCGGCGGCGGCCACCTCGTCCATGGTGTTCTCGGTGTCAACGGCCACCAGTTGCAGCACGAAGTCGCCTTCGAAGTTGGAGGTCAGGGGAAATAGGGCCATGGGGTTGTCTCCTGTATCAGGTGGATGGTGTTTTTGTTGTGGCGATGTGCCGTGGTCAGGCCACTTTCGGGTGGCTCTCCGACTGCTTTCAGGCAGCGTTCAGGCGGCTTTTTTCTCGGCACGCAAGGCGCGGTAAATTTCGGCCCAGGCGTAGTTGTGCGCGTCATCGCCCATTTCGCCGGGGGCAATGTCCATGTATTTGAGTGCACCGCCCAGGTCCATGGGCTGGATCATTCCCGCAAGGAAACGGTCCACGATGCTCAGGTGCCCGGCGTAGCGCGAGGGCTCCTGTTCGAAGACCCAGCGGTCCACTTCAGAGCCAAAGTGGTAGAGGCGGCCGTTGTATTCCAGCGGGTAGTCCCTGACGTTCCAGTCCTTGCCCGGTGTACCCAAAATGGGCAACTGGCACATGTTGCAGACGTAGGGCAGGGTTTCGGGGTAGGTCATGGCCATGTTCCCGTCCACCACGTTGTCGATGAACACGTCCCAGCACTGGCCCCAGGTGTCGTTCCAGCCGGGGTACTTTTCTTCCAGCCAGGCGCGCTCGTCGGGCGTGACACCGGCAGCCGGGTTCCACCACAGGGTGGGCCGCCAGAAGTAGGAGCCCAGGTGCATGCCGTGGTGGGTTTGTGCGATGTCTTTCAGGAAGGTGTCCCAGTACCAGGGCAGGTCCAGTCCCATGTCGGTCAGCGTGCGCTCGAACTGGGCGACGATCCACTCTTCCATGAACTCCTTGAACGACTGCTTGCGGTGCTCCAGCGGCGTGTAGTAGTCCATGATGGGGCCGGTCAGCACCGAGAACAGCTTCCACGCGCCCCACACGGCAATGTCCACGCGCTTCTGGGCTTCGGCCTTCTGGCCGTTTTCAATCAGCACCTTCAGCGCCGGGCCGCCGATCTGGGCGTGGCGCGACTCGTCGGTCTGGATGCTGGAGATGAGGTTGGCAAACGTGTGGTCGCCAGCTTCGGCAGCATCGGCTGCGAGGCCGAGGAACTGCATGTTGGTGAAGCCCGTCTCGAAGCTGAACGTCAGCATGATGGACACGCTGATCGCGTCGCGGGTCATCATGATGTCGTCAAAGAAATGGCGCGCCGCGATCATGGCCCACTCGTTGGTGTCGTAGGCCTTGAAGGCCCAGTCCATCTGGCGGTCTTTGGCAATGTGCTCGTGCGGGAAGTACAGCTGCATCTGGCCGTGGCGCACCTCGTCCAGGCACCCCAGGGTGGACATGTTGCGCATGCCGGGGGCTTTGGAGAAGCGCATCATCCGCGCCTCGGCACTGGCGGCGGCGTATTCGCCACGGGCAATGGCCCCGTAGTGCGCCTTCATGACCGATTTCCAGCCGGGGTCCGAGTTTTCAAAAATCCGGCTGCGCTCCAGCGCGGCCTTGACCGAGTAGGCTCCCGCGTCCTTGTCGCGCTGGACTTTGACGTATTCGGGGTAGGTTTGTTTGTACGGTTCGTCGTACTTTTCCCAGGCATCCTGCGGCAACCCGAAGGCACCCGACATCAGTGGGGGGAACAGCTCGTCTTCGGTGACGTAGCGGGGGGTCCAGTTGGTGGTACGCGCCAGGTCGTACCAGTCCATGCGATTGAGCAGCGCCATTGTTGTCTCCTGTGTATTTCAGATGCGTGCATGGCTGCAACGCGGCTGAAATTTAGGACAGGCGGCGGCTGTGCGCCATTAGACTTTGGTTTAGCTTGGTGGGCCATTTGGCAGGGTGACGGGCCTGATTTGCCCGATCCGTGGTTGACCTCGATGTTGGATGTACCACACAATGTTGTTGAAGTTTTCAACAAGCCAAGGAGCCGCCATGTCCACTGTCAACTTCAGCGTGCCTGACGATGTCAAAGAAGCCTTCAACGCCACCTTTGCCGGGCAAAACAAGAGTGCTGTCATTGCCGACCTGATGCGCGAGGCCGTGCAGCGCGCCCAGGCACGCCAGCAGCACGTCAGTGCCATCGACCGCATACTGGCCCGCCGCGCCCTTGCACCCAGCGTGACCGAGGCCCAGTTTCAGGCAGCGCGTGAAGCGGGGCGACCGTGATTTGTGTGGTGGATGCCAGCGTCGCGGTCAAATGGTTTGCCCATGGCGACTGGGCCACACGCGAAGACCACATGGAGCCCGCAACGGCCCTGCTGCTGGCCGGCCGTGACGGAGCGGTTGACTTCTATCAGCCCCCTCATTTCCTGGCCGAAGTGGCCGCCGTGCTGGCACGCCTCACGCCCCATACGGCCAGCCAAAGCATTGAAGACCTTGCGGCCATGAGCCTCACCTGGGCAGCCCCCACCGTGGCTTTCCACCGCGCCATCGCGCTGGCCACACAGCTCAATCACCATTTGTTTGACACCCTTTACCACGCGCTTGCCCTGGAAACGCCCGGCACCCGCTTCGTCACGGCAGACCGCCGCTATTTCGACAAAGCCCGGCTCCTGGGCCAAATCATCTGGCTGCCTGATTTGGTAGACGACACTGGGCAAGTGATCCTGAATGCATAGCTGGTCGCGCAATCAATGAAGGCGACAGAGGCATTTTTTATTTGTGAAAATGAACGAGAACAACCACAGGCCCTGTGCCCCGCAGGCACGCAAACCAGTCGCATGCTTTGGTTCAGGATAGGCGGCTTGAATCCGGCCCGTGTCATCTGCAAAAACGCACCCGCCTTCATCGCTGTTTCTGCTCACATGCAACACCACAGGGTCGAAGCCATTTTTGGCCGTTTGATCAGCTTTGACGACGCAGCCTCTGTCGATAAATTCATCCGTGCAGGATGCGACGAACCGGAGTGGAACTGCGGAAGGTTCGGGGATTTGCAGGTGAGGGTGCAGACTGCTACCGGGGGCATGGGGATGACTAAGATGACGGTACACCGGAGAACACAGCATGCTTGACTCGCTCTTGATCAAAAATTTCCGCTCACTTGAGCACCTGGAGGTGCCCAAGCTGGGGCGCGTCAACCTGATGGTGGGGAAGAACAACTGCGGCAAGAGCACGGTGCTGGAGGCGCTGCGCATTTATGCGGGCAACGCTCAACGGTCGTTGCTGGAAACCATTGCACGTGGCCATGACGAACGGCACCAAGCCCAAGAAGGCGAATCCTTTGATGGTGAGGCCGTTGCCCCGTTTCAAGATTTCTTCACTGGACGGCGTTTTCCAGACACCCGCCAGACGGCGATTGAGTTGGGCGAGCTCAACAACCCATCCACTCTTCTGACTATCAAATTTTCGATGTTGGAAGAGTTTGAAGAGATCGTTTCCTTTGGCTCAAATGGGGCTACCAAGCGGTTACACCGATCCCTCCATGGCCCAGAGGAAGAGGTGGAAACAGAGGTTGATTTGCAACCCGTCTTTGAGATCCACAAAGGCGAGCGCAGCTTGCCCCCAATGAAACTGTTGAGTTCTGGCTTGCGCGGGAGGGTGACTGTTGATAACACGCCGTCCGTTCCGTGCAGTGTGGTGCCAACAGAGTTCATTTCAATGGACGAGCTGGCCGATGCCTGGGATGCCATCGCACTGACTGATGAAGAGGAAGTGGTGAAACGGGCGCTCAGGATTGTTTCGTCTGATTTTGAGAGCCTGGTTTTTGTCCGCGCTGACCGATCGACCGACCCTGGTCGCTATCGCCCCGTGCGCACAGCCATGGTCAAGCTGACTGGCGTGCCACGCCCCGTTCCGCTCAACAGCATGGGCGACGGCATGCTGCGCGTGCTGCAACTGGCGCTGAAACTGTTTGCCGCCAAAGGTGGTTTCCTGTTGATAGACGAGTTTGAAAACGGCCTGCATTACTCCGTGCAGGAGAAGGTGTGGGCGTTGTTGTTTGAAGTGGCCGAGCGACACAACATTCAAATTTTTGCCACCACGCACAGTTGGGATTGCATCGAGAGTTTCACCAAAGTGGCGGTGGAGCGGACACAGACGGACGGCGTGCTGTTCCGTCTGGGCCGCAGCGTGCGCACCAGTGACCAAGGTCGGGTGATTGCCACAGTGTTTGATGAGGCTGCACTGCAGAACATCACTCAAGCGGATGTGGAGGTGCGATGAGTCAAAAAAACATCCTGCTGGTCGAGGGCGAGGCTGACCGGGCTTTTTTTGAGGCGTTGTGCAAGCGCTTCAACGTGACGGTGGATGTGCGAGTGACTACACCTCGTGATGCTGGCCACGCCAAAGACACCAAACAGGCTGCGTTAGCAGTATTGGCGACACCCTATCTGAGCCAACTGGCTGATGGGCAGATTGAGCGGCTGGCGGTTGCGATGGATGCCGACAGAGCGGACGACGGCGGCGGCTTTGAGCGCACTTTGACTCAGTTGAGCCAACGCCTCAACCCTGCGGGTTATGTACTGCGTACGGACGCTGAGCCGGGTGGCTTGCTCTTTGCACACAACGACGGACTGAATGACATTGGCGCATGGATCATGCCCAACAACGCCGATGAGGGGGCGTTGGAGCACTGGATTCAAACCAATCTCCACCCGGATGAAGGTGCATTGATGCAACACGCACAGGCATCGATCAATCAATTTCCGAATGAGCCCAAGTTCAAACCAATCAGACGAACAAAAGCCGAGGTGGCCACATGGTTGGCCTGGCAGGCGGAACCTGACCATGGCCTGTGGCAAGCTGCCAAGCCTGGCCTGCTGGATGAATCGGCTCCGCAGTTTCAGGCGCTGAAAGCGTGGCTGGAAAAGGTATTTCCTGCTGTGTGATGGCGCAGTCCCGAGGTGGTGCGTGACCTTCTTGCAGGCATGGCCGGTCAAGGCACCTCAACCCACCTGTGCCAACAAGTCTTCAGCCACCATGCAACGTTGCGGCACGGGGCACTGTTGACCCAACGCCGCCGGCTCCACTCACATCAGCAGGTGCTCACCCGCGTTGTCACCGCCCAAAATGACGTAGTTCACCTTGCGGATGTCCATCAGTTTTTTACCGCCCGAGTAGCTGATGGAGCTTTGAATGTCTTGCTCCATTTCAATCAGCGTACCTTCCAGCTTGCCTTTGATGGGCTCCAGAATGCGCTTGCCTTCCACGTGCTTGTACTCGCCCTTGTTGAAGTCGGACGCCGAGCCGTAGTACTCCTTGTACAGCGCACCGTCCACCTCCACGGTATGACCGGGGCTTTCTTCGTGGCCTGCAAACAGCGAGCCCACCATGACCATGGTCGCGCCAAAACGCACGCTCTTGGCAATGTCTCCATGGCTGCGGATGCCGCCGTCGGCAATGATGGGTTTGGTGGCCACGCGCGCGCACCACTTCATGGCCGACAGCTGCCAGCCGCCCGTGCCAAAGCCGGTTTTGAGTTTGGTGATGCACACCTTGCCGGGGCCAATGCCCACCTTGGTGGCATCGGCACCCCAATTTTCCAGGTCGATCACGGCTTCGGGTGTGCCCACGTTGCCCGCAATCACGAAGCTGGTGGGCAACCGCTCTTTGATGTAGGCAATCATGTGCTTCACGCTGTCGGCATGGCCGTGGGCAATGTCGATGGTGATGAAGTCGGGCACCAGGCCAGCGGCGGCCAGTTCGTCCACCGTGTCGCGGTCAGGTTGCTTCACGCCCAGCGAGATCGAGGCATACAGGCTTTTGGCTTTGAAGTCGCGCACGAAGGCCACGTTGTCCAGGTCAAAGCGGTGCATGACGTAGAAGTAACCGTTGCGGGCCAGCCACTCGCAAATGGTCTCGTTGACCACGGTCTTCATGTTGGCCGGTACGGCCGGGATGCGGAAGCGGTGCCCGCCCAGCTCCACGCTGGCGTCGCACTCCGAGCGGCTTTCCACGCGGCACTTGCGGGGCAGCAGCAGGATGTTGTCGTAGTCGAAAATTTCCATGGTTCCAAGCTCCAAAAATGGAGTCAGTGCTTATCCTGTATGCACTGACAGCTACAAAAGAAGGATGAGCGCTTGGCTTGAACCCGGCATAAAAAAACCGGGCGCAAGAAACTTGGGCCCGGTGACGGATTGTATACACATGGCGCCCGCAGCACGCAGCCACCTGGACAGGGCCGGTCACAATGGTCTCTTTGCAGCGACAAAGGCGACGGCATGGCAACTGAAATCGAACGCAAATTCCTGGTGCGTGGCGACGCATGGCGCACCGCCAACGGCGTGCTGCTGGTGCAGGGCTACCTGAACCGCGACAAGGCGCGCACCGTGCGTGTCCGCATTGCGGGCGACCAAGCCTTCCTGACCATCAAAGGGCTGACGCAAGGTGCCACGCGCGCAGAGTTCGAGTACCCCATACCCGTGGCCGACGCGCATCAGCTGCTGGCCATCTCAGACGGGCCGGTGCTGGAAAAAATGCGCCACACCTTCGCGCACGAGGGCCACACCTGGGAGGTGGATGTGTTTCATGGCGCCAATGATGGCCTGGTGGTGGCCGAGATCGAGCTGGCCAGCGAAGGCGAACCCTTCACCCGCCCAGACTGGCTGGGCAACGAGGTGACGCACGACAGCCGGTTCTACAACGCCAACCTGATCGCGCACCCGTGGTCAACGTGGGCAGAGCACCCAGCCGCCTGATGACTTCGGGTGGGGCGGGTTGGAATAGGCTCAGTCAGAAAGCAGGTGGCGACCACGCGCAAAGCGTTACTCATGCCGACGCAAGCCGCAACTCCGGCATCATTCAAGCCTGATGTTGCCCTGTTCGTTGCACCCCAAACCTCATCATGAACCCCACCGACTTTTTGCAGCCATATACCCACACTGACAACCCACACGGTTTTCTAGATCAGGCCATTGCCTTGGCTCAGGCATCTGAACTGGCCTACGGGGACGATGCTCAAGCCATTACACATGCTCTGGGTGTGCCCCTTGTTACCGTGTTCCCGGCTTCAGCAGGATCTCCTGATGCTCACACCCAAGGGTATTGGTGGGTGAACCAGGGTGTGGCTGTGATGGTTTTTCGTGGAAGCGACAGTCGCGAGGACTGGCTTGCAAATTTCAAATTATGGCCACCATCAGTACCCAACCATGACTGGGGCAAGGTACACCCCGGATTTGGAGCCAGCCTGGCTTCCGTGGTGAAAACGGTGTTGCAGCCGTTTGCAACAGAAGCAATGAAAAGCAACAGCATTGTTTGGCTGGTTGGGCACAGTTTAGGGGGAGCCTTGGCAGTGCTGGCAGCAGCCTGGCTACGCATCCACCACAACATTAATGCAACCGTTCGCACCTTCGGACAGCCAATGCCGGGTTTGGACGACTTTGGTGCCAAGTTCGACCAAGAACTGCCTGGTAGTTTGACGCGCTTCATCAACCAACAGGACGTCGTGCCGAGCATGCCCGGCGTGGTTTATGAACACTGTGGCGCACCCAAGACCATAACGGCAGGGCTGGTGCTGGAGCAGCTGCACGGCAGCTTTGCGGCCCCCCTTTCCGTCCTGGTGGATGTCGAACCCGCACCTGCGACCGAGGCAGAATTCAAAGCGTTTTTAATGCGGCTGGAGAGCGCACCACCCAATCTGTTTTCCCAGTACCAATCAGAGGGGTTGCTGGGTGACCTGATACCGTGGCTTGCGCACCACCGTATTGGCGCGTACATCCATATGCTGGATGCCATCCGCAAAACCTTGGACTGACTCTCGTGTCCACCCTTGAGCCAACCCATCTGGAAACCCGCTTGCCTGCTGCGACCAGTATGGTCAGCTGGATTGTCCAGCAGCGTATGGATGCCATCGCTAGAGCCGTGGCCCGTATTGACTTTGGCGACCGCGACAGCGGCACCGGTCTTTTGTTGGGTGGGCGGTGGTTGCTGACCTGTCACCATGTGCTGCCCACACTGGCTCGTGCGCAGCAAGCCACGGCCATTTTTGGCTATGAGCGAACTCAGGACGGCCAGCTCAGCGGCGGTGTTCGTATTGCGCTGGCACCGGCAGAGGGATTCCATACCAGTAACCCAGGGCTGACGCTGGCACATGACAGCCACCGTGACTGGAGTTTGGTGCGGCTGCATAACGACCCCGAGCTCGCCCAGTTTGGTCATGCCGATTTGTCGATACGCGCAGCCATTGGGTCCCAGGCCTTGGCTCGCATCATTCAGCACCCAGGTGTAGGGGAGAAGTGCAGCGCTGACGGCCGCATTGCTGACATCCACCAACACAGCATCACTTACCAGATCAGCACCGAACCAGGTTCATCGGGCTCGCCCGTCATTGACATGCAAGGCCAGATCGTTGCCCTGCACTATTGCGGCACGAGTGCCCAACATCCGTTCCACAACGGTGGTGTGCCCATTCAATGCATCGTTGAGGACATTCAAGTGCTGCCCAACAGCCCTTGGGCGCAGTTGTGTGCCCCGCGTACGGCCCCTTCTGTAGGTGTCCTGCTCACGCGACGCATAGCTGCCACCCGACTGGTTGCGCGCCACACCTCCCGCGAGCTGTTGGGCCGCGAAACTGAGCTTGCCAAGTTGGACCGCGCCTGGGCAGACACGCAAAAGGCCATCAACGTTTTTTCCATCATCGCCTGGGGCGGCGTGGGTAAAACCGCGCTGCTGGCTCACTGGGTGCACAGCCGATTTGCTCAGAACCGCTGGCAAGACACCTCAAACCAGCACGCACCGCAAGCCTATTTCGACTGGACTTTTTACGACCAAGGTATCCGCAGCGACGAGGCAACCCACGCCAGTGTTGCCAGCGTGGGAGCGTTCTTCCAGAAAGCGTTGGCGCATTTCGGCGATCCCCAGCCCGAGCAGCCAACGCAAAAGGCTGCGCGACTGGCGAACCTTGTGGCGGCACAACGCACGCTGCTGGTGCTGGATGGCTTGGAGCCGTTGCAATACCCACCGAACCATCCGCAGGCCGGGCAAATCACTGACCCCGACCTGTTCGACCTGCTCAACCAACTGGCCCAGACCAACGAAGGCTTGTGTGTGGTTTCCAGTCGCCAACCACTGAGCGAGTTCAACGGTACCGAGACCGGCACCACACCCAGACTGAATTTGGAGGATCTGCCACTACCTGCAGCCGTGCATCTTTTGCAAAGCACAGGTGTCGTGGGCAGCGATGAAGACCTGCAAGAAGCCGCAAATGATTACTGGTGCCACGCCCTCAGCATCATTTTGCTGGGGCGGTATCTTGCTCAAGCCATGGGGGGCGACGTGCGAAGGCGCGACACCATCCGACTGGAAGCAGCTACCGAGCTGCGTACAGCCCAGACCCGCAACGCTTGGCGAGTGTTGCAGGCCTACGAGCAATGGCTGGGTTCGTCGCAGGGGCGACCAGCAGATTTGCAGGCCCTACAACTGGTGGGCTTGTTTGACCGCCCGGCCACGCCAGACTGCTTGGTTGTGCTCCGGCAAGCTCCAGCCATTCCCGGAATCTCCGACAAACTGGTGGGCCTTGGCACACCAGCATGGAACATTTTGCTGCTGAGGCTGCATGAGGCGCAGCTCATACAGCTTCAATTTCCACCTGAAGAGGCGGGCAGCCTAGCCATGCGCGCTGAACCATGCCAAGTTGCGCTGGATGCCCATCCCCTTGTCCGCGAGTACTTTGCACAGCGTTTGCGCGACAGCCATTCCATCAGTTTTCAGGCGGTGCATTCACGGCTTTTTGATCATCTGCGCACCCACACGGAATACCGGCCAGACACACTGGCGGGTTTGCAGCCGCTTTATCAAGCTGTGGTACACGGGTGTTTGGCTGGGCGGGAGCAAGAGGCTTGCGAAGAGGTATATATAGATCGAATTTTGCGAGGTCTTGATAGCCAGGGTTACTACAGCCTACGGCATTTTGGTGCATATGGAGATGAGTTGGGAGCTGTAGCTTCCTTTTTCAAGCAACCGTGGGGCATGCTTTCAGAGCGCCTTGACTCTACGCAACGAAGTTGGCTTCTTAGTCAGGCGGCGCTCTGCCTTCGCTCTTCAGGGCGACTTTCTGAAGCAACGGATTTGTTGCAGGAGGCACTGGCATCTGATGAAAAACTGGGCGAATACCAGCATTCTGCGATTACAGCCAGCAATCTCAGTGAGCTGAAAGCTGTGCAGGGTCATCTAGGTGAGGCCATTGAAACGGCTGGTTTGGCGATTTCCTATGCAAGATATGGCGGAGATCATCTCAAGTTGGCCATGGCAAGCCGCACAGCCGCAGCCAATGCTCTTCACCTATGCGGAGCACCTGAGCAAATACGAAGAGCCAAGTCTTATTTGGCCAATTTGGAGGAGAAGCAGCAACGATTGATGCCCAAATATCGGTGGCTGTACTCAATGCAAGGTTTTTTGTACTGTGACTTGATTCTTGCTCCAGTTCAACAAGTGGCTTGGCGGGTGGTTCTTTCTGCACGTGAACGCGAAGGCGACACAGGGTGCGGCGGTCAAGAAACGGCGTTGCTTCAGTTATTGAATGAAGCAAAATTTCGTGCGAGACATACATTGGAGTGGGCGGGACAACTGGATTTGGCCTTGCTCAGTGTGGGCTTGGACCAACTCACCCTTGCTCGTGTGGAGTTGTTCCAAATTTTGCTTCGACCCAATGCTCCCGAATGCAAGTCGATGGAACAAGCAGAATTTCCTGAGACGGATCTCCAATTTGCGCTTTTGGCAGTTGATACCCTTCGCAGATCTGGGGCAATGGATTTTCTTCCTCATGGCCTGCTGACCGCAGCACTGCACTACCACCTGTGCGGCGATAGCAAGGCTGCTGCCCGTTGCCTGACTCAGGCACAGCAACTGGCTGAACGTGGCCCCATGCCATTGCATTTGGCCGATGTACACCTGCACCGTGCCCGTCTGGTGGCCAGCCTGGTGGATGACGGCGAGCGCCAAGCGGCCTATCCTGGTGTGGATCCGCGTGAGGAGTTGGCGCGGGCACGCAGACTGATCGAGCGGCACCGCTACGGGCGACGCCTGCCGGAACTCGAAGATGCCGAGGCCATTGTGTGCAAGACCCCAAGCGTGCAGCCCCCTCAAAACCCTGACAACAGTCAGGAGATGCCATCGCCCCATTGAGTGGTGGTAGCGGCTGTCGACAATTCCGGTTGTTTTTGACAGGTTGGATGCCCTCGCATCCGCCGGTTCCTACAATCAACGGATGATTGCTCACCCCCGTTCCCACGGCCCGCTTGGCCAGCCTGTTGACACCTCGTCGCCCCTGTTGCAAGGCCTGAACCCCGAACAATTGAAAGCCATCACCCTGGGCCACGGCCACGCGCTGGTGCTGGCCGGTGCTGGTTCAGGCAAAACGCGGGTGCTGACCACGCGCATGGCGTGGCTCATGCAAACGCAGCAAGTGGGGCCGGGCGGGTTGATGGCCGTCACCTTCACCAACAAGGCCGCCAAAGAAATGCTGACGCGCCTGCAGGCCATGCTGCCCGTCAACGTGCGCGGCATGTGGGTGGGCACCTTCCACGGGCTGTGCAACCGCCTGCTGCGCGCGCACTGGAAGCCCGCCGGGCTGCCGCAAACCTTCCAGATTCTGGACACGCAAGACCAGCTCTCGGCCATGAAACGCTTGTGCAAACAGTACAACGTGGACGACGAGCGCTTTCCCCCGAAGCAACTGGTGTGGTTCGTGGCCAGTTGCAAGGAAGAGGGCATGCGCCCCGGCGACGTGCCCGTGCGCGACGACGACACCAAGAAGAAGGTCGAGGTGTACCAGCTGTACGAAGACCAGTGCCAGCGTGAAGGCGTGGTGGACTTTGGCGAACTGATGCTGCGCAGCTTCGAGCTGCTGCGCGACCATGCCGACATCCGCCAGCACTACCAGCAGCGGTTCAGGTACATATTGGTAGACGAGTTTCAGGACACCAACAAGCTGCAATACGCGTGGCTGAAACAACTGGTGGGGCCTGAAACCGCCGTGCTGGCCGTGGGCGATGACGACCAGAGCATCTACGCCTTCCGGGGTGCCCGTGTGGGCAACATGGCCGACTTTCTGCGTGAATTTCCGGATGTAAGCCAAGTCAAGCTGGAACAGAACTACCGCAGCCACAGCAACATTTTGGATGCCGCCAACCACCTGATTGCCCACAACAGCCAGCGCCTCGGCAAGAACCTGCACACCGATCAGGGTGCGGGCGAACCCATCCGCGTGAACGAAAGCCCCACCGACTTTGAAGAGGCGCGCTGGCTGGTGGATGAAATTCGCCAGCTCGTGCGCGGCAAGGGTACGGCGCTGGGTGCTGCCGCCAACGGCCAGGCCCACACCGACCCCGAACAGTACGGCTACCCCCGCAAGGAGATTGCGGTGCTGTACCGCAGCAACGCGCAGAGCCGGGCCATTGAAACGTCGCTGATGAACGCTGCTGTGCCCTACAAGGTGTATGGCGGGTTGCGGTTTTTCGAACGCGCTGAAATCAAGCACGCGCTGGCCTACCTGCGCCTGCTGGAGAACCCCCGCGACGACACCAGTTTCATGCGCGTGGTCAACTTTCCGCCACGCGGCATCGGGGCGCGCAGCATCGAGCAGCTGCAAGACGTGGCCCGCACCAGCGGCTGTGCGCTGTTCGACGCGGTCAGCGCCGTCACCGGGCGTGCCGGTGTGGGGCTGACCGCCTTCGTGGCCAAGCTGGATGTGATGCGCGAGGCCATCCAGGGCCAGACGCTGCGCGACATCATGCAAACCGTGCTCGACCAGTCAGGCTTGCTTGCGCATTTCCGTGCCGACCGCGACGGTGCTGATCGCGTGGAAAACTTGGAAGAACTGGTCAACGCCGCCGAGAGTTTCGTGATGCAGGAAGGCTTCGGGCGCGATGCGGTGGCCTTGCCACTGGACGAAACCGGTGCGCCCGGCGGCGGCGCGCTGCGCGACGGCAAGCCGGGGCCGGGCCTGACCCAATCGCCCGTGAGCCAGGGGCTGGTGCCGCCTGAGCGCGTGCAGCCCGCCGCCGCCGCACCTGCCAACGCCCATGGCGCCCGGCTGTCCGTTAACCCGGAAGCAGCCCTGGCCGATGCCTTGCAGGCTGCCAACGACGCAGCCGCACACGCCGCAGACGACGGCATGGACCTGCAAGATGCGTTTGACTTCGACAGCCTGCCCACCACCCGGCCAGAGGTGGCCCGTGTGAACGCAGCGACCCAGGTTGCCGTGGCTGCCAGTGCCAGCGCTGATGCCAATGCCGAAAGCAACACCCCATTCAGCGTCAATCGCAACGGCAACGCCAGCCACAACATCAGCGCAAAAGGCACGGCCAACGCCAGCGACGACCCCAATTGGGCCGATGCACTCGACACCGGCTTGCTGGCCGTGCTGCCCGAAGACACGGGCGAAACCCTGTCGCCCCTGGCCGCCTTCCTCACCCACGCCGCACTGGAAGCGGGGGACAACCAGGCCCAGGCCGGGCAGGATGCCGTGCAACTGATGACCGTGCACGCTGCCAAGGGGTTGGAATTTGACTGCGTGTTCATCACCGGCCTGGAAGAAGGCCTGTTTCCCCACGAAAACTCGTCGTCCGACCGGGCCAGCCTGGAGGAAGAGCGCCGCCTGATGTACGTGGCCATCACCCGTGCGCGCAAGCGGCTGTACATCACCCATTCGCAAACCCGCATGCTGCACGGGCAGACCCGCTACAACCTGCGCAGCCGCTTTTTCGACGAACTGCCCGAAGCCTGCATGCGCTGGCTCACGCCCAAAGCCGGGTCCATGAACCTGGGGC
>JAVBXK010000106.1 GCA_030824555.1 bacterium | reverse complement strand
CGCCACACCATGAGCCACCCACCCTTTGAAGGCTTTGAAGGCTCGTACCTGGGCAACCGCAACGTGCTCAGCTCCGGTTCGCGCCTGGAATGCAAAATTTGCTGGTGGGTGTACGACCCCGCTGTGGGCGACCCGCAGTGGCAAATTGCGCCGGGCACGCCCTTTGCCGATTTGCCCGCGCACTGGCGTTGCCCCAACTGCGACTGCGAGCCCGACCAGTTCTTGCTGCTGCCCGATGAAAGCGCCTGAGGCCATGGCCAACGCACCGCACAACCCCCCCACGGCTGCCGACCTGATGCAACGTGTGGACGCTTTGCGCCACCACTTTGCCCGTGTGCAGACCGAGCGCATGGTTGGCATCCCGCTGCTGAACGATGCGTTGAGCGTGGAGGCCGTGGGGTTCGAGTGGGCTGCGCAGACCGAAGCCGGGGCCAGCCCCGTGGCCGAAGGCGTGTTGATCACCCCGTGGTTCATGAGCCTGGTGCGCTTGCCGCTGGCGGTGTTGCCGCACGGCAACCAGGTCGGGTGCAAAGTGGTGCGCCAGTTTGGTTGCGAGCGGTTTGACTTCATCGGTGCCCACGACGAGGCCATTGGCTTCCACGAAACCTGCGCCTTGTTCTCACCCATGGGCGGCTTCACCAGCCAGGTGCTGGCGCGCGACACCGCCTTGGCCTCGCTGGCGCTGGTCAGGCCGGTGGCCGAGCCGTCTCCTGCGCCACCCCCTGTGCCGCGTGCGCCCGTGGCACAGCCGGTGCCCGCACGCCGTTCTTTCATGCTGGGTGGCCTCTCTCGCAACAGGGGTGTGGCATGAGTGCTATGGATTTTTCGGGTGGTTTTGCTGCGTTGGCCGGTGGCTTGCGCGTGTTGCCCGGCGCGCAACCGCCGCAGGCCCTGCAAAGCAGCCGGCGAAACTGGGCTGCCCAACTCGCTGTGGGCCAATCCGCAGCTGCCTTGCCGGGGCTGCTGGCCAGTGTGTTCAACCTGTGCAGCCATGCGCACCGCGTGTGCGCGCAGCTGGCGCTGGATGCGGCCATGCCCGGCGTGCAGCCCGCGCTGTCACCACTGCACGTGGCACAGCGCCTGCACACCGAAACCGCCCAGGAGCACATCCGCCGCATGGGCCTCGATTGGCCGCGCCTGTTGGCTGCCCCCGGTACAGGTGCCCATGGTGTCGACGGTGCCGCGCAGGCACACGCCGCGTTGCAACGTTGCCCGCTGCTGACCTCGGCGGCCCATGCCAGCGCCCATGCCAGTTCCCACGGCGATGCCGGTCCCTGGCCCGCCACGCTGGCCTGGCTGCAAACCGAGCTGCTGCACATGCCCGCCACCGCCTGGCTGGCGCAGTGGCAAGCCGGTGGGGCGGGTTGGCTGCGCGACTGGGCCGCTGGCCGCCCCGGCTGGTTGGCCGCATTGCTGCAAGGCGCTCGCCTGGCCGATGTCGCCGTGCCCGTGAACCCGGCCACGGCGTTGCGTGTGCATGCCGATGCTGTGGGCATGCGTGAACTGTCTGCGGCGCTCGACGCACAGCCTGGCTTCGCGCTGCGCCCGCAATGGCGGGGAGGCTGCGCCCACACCGGCAACTGGACGCGCCTGCACAACCTGGCCACCAGCCAGGCACTGACGCCCTGGGGCCTGCTGGGCAGCCGCCTGGCCGAGCTGGCGCAACTGTGCCTTCACGGCGCGCACCCACCTGGCGGGCCGGCCGCGTTGTCGTTCGGTGCCATCCCGGTTGGCGAAGGCCAGGGGCTGGCCTGGGTGGAAATGGCGCGCGGGCTGTTGGTGCACCGTGTGGCGGTAAGCAACGCCCAGGGCAGGGCGAAGGTGGTGGCCTGCGACGTGCTGGCGCCCACCGAGTGGAATTTCCACCCCCACGGCGTGGTGGCACATTACGCGGCTGGCTTGGATGTCGGCGAACCTGCCCACATGATCGAGCGCCGTGTGCGGCTGCTGATGGCCGCGTTCGACCCCTGTGTGCCATTCGAGGTGCAGCCGCACCCGCCAACCCAAACGGAGACGTCACATGCATGAAGCCAGTCTGGCCGGAGGCGTGTTGCAACTGGTGGAAGAAACCGCCAAGCGAGAGGGGTTCAAGCGCCTGGACAGCTTGCGGCTGGAGGCCGGGCAACTGTCGGGCGTGGAAGCGCACGCCCTGCGCTTTGCGCTGGACGCCTTGGCACCCGGCACGCTGCTGGCTGGTGCCCGCATTGACATTGAAGAACCCCCTGGCCAAGCCTGGTGCATGGACTGCAGTCAAACTGTGCCCATCACCCAGCGGGGCGATGCCTGCCCCCTGTGCGAGGGTTACCTGCTGCAGCCCACGGCCGGGCAAGGACTGCGTGTGCTGGACATGATGGTCAGCGATGATTGATTCCATTTCCAAATCATCCGTGTCGTTGTTGCTTCGCCTTGCCGTACGTCTGTACTGTCTGCGGCTTCGCGCCTAGACACAAATGATTTCGAAATGGAATGAACCCCGTCCGGTCGCACTGCGGCCGGGCACGAAGAAGGAGACAGAACATGTGTGTTGTTTGCGGCTGTGCCGACGGTGGCCAGGCCACCCCCCACCATCACCACGACCACGGGCCTGCCCACGCCCACCCACACACGGGGTCGGCTGAAGTCACCCCCATTCAGGTGAACCCGGTCAATGGCGACCTGCACTTTGGTGCGGGTGCCGCCCGCGTGTCGGTGCCCGGCATGAGCCAGGCGCGCGCCATCAAGCTGGAAACCGACATCCTGGGTGCCAACAACCGCGTGGCCCAGCAGAACCGGGCGCACTTCCAGGCGCACGGCGTGGCCGCGCTCAACCTGGTGTCCAGCCCCGGTTCGGGCAAAACCACCTTGCTGTGCGCCACCATCGAGGCCCTGAAAACGCGCGCACCCGGTTTGCACGTGGCCGTGATCGAGGGTGACCAGCAAACCAGTTTCGACGCCGACCGCATCCGCGCCACCGGTGCCCCCGCCGTCCAGGTCAACACCGGCAAGGGCTGCCACCTCGACGCCCCCATGGTGGCCGAGGCGTTTGCCAGCCTGCACACGCACCACGATCATGGGCATGACCACAGTCACGGGCATGAGCATGCGCACGGCCACGGCCACGGCCACGGCCACGGCAGCCACAGCCATGACGACCACGGGCACGACCACGCCGATGTCCACAGCCTGCTGTTCATCGAAAACGTGGGCAACCTGGTGTGCCCCGCCGTGTGGGACCTGGGTGAAGCCGCCAAGGTGGCCATCCTGTCGGTGACCGAAGGCGAAGACAAACCGCTGAAGTACCCCGACATGTTTGCAGCCTCGCAGCTGATGATCCTGAACAAGATCGATCTGCTGCCGCACGTGAAATTTGACGTGGCACGCTGCATCGAGCTGGCCCGGCGCGTCAACCCGGCCATTGAAATCATCCAGCTGTCGGCCACCACGGGCGAGGGCATGGACGCCTGGCTGCACTGGCTGGACCACGCCGTGGGCCACGACCACCCCCATCACCCCGCCGAGCCCAGCGCTGAAGCCGCTTTGCGCCAACGCGTGCAACAGCTCGAAGCTGAGCTGGCGCAGGCCAGGGCCGCGCTGGCTGTCAATCCGGCCCATTGAGGCTGCAAGCCGATATCGTCTGCCCCACAGCCAGCCCAACCGCATCACCATGAACCGCCCCCCATTGCCCACCGTGCTGGCCTGCGGCGCCTGGTTGAAAAATGCCGCGTGCCTGCTGGGGCAGGGCGAGCCCGTGTGGTCGGCCGTGCACGGTGACCTGAGCGACCCTGCTGCATGTGATGCATTGAAAGCGTCTGTGGCGCTTATGGTGAAAGAGCAGGGTGCTACCGTTTCTGCGGTGGCACACGACCTGCACCCCGATTTTTTCAGCACGCAACTGGCGGTGCAGCTGGCGGCCGAGCTGGGCGTGCCCGCCATCGGCGTGCAGCACCACCACGCGCACATGGCCGCCGTGCTGGCCGAGTACGCCGTCGAAGGCCCGGCCATTGGCCTGATGCTGGACGGCGTGGGCCTGGGCACCGACGGCACGGCCTGGGGCGGCGAACTGCTGTGGGCCGAGGGGGCCAGCTGGCAGCGCCTGGGCCACCTCATGCCGCTGGCCTTGCCCGGTGGCGACCGTGCGGCGCGTGAGCCCTGGCGCATGGCCGCCAGCGCCTTGCACGCGCTGGGCCGCAACGCCGACATCACGCCGCGCTTTGCACCCGTGGTGGGCGACAGCCTGGCGGCGGGTGTGCAGCAGATACTGGCGCGTGGGCTCAATTGCCCCCCCACCAGCAGCGCCGGTCGCTGGTTTGACGCGGCGGCGGGCGCGCTGGGCATCAGCGTGCGGCAGGCCGATGAAGCCGAAGCGGCCATTGCCCTGGAACGTGCGGCGGCACGCGGGCTGGCGCAAAATCCGGCCTTGCTTCCCCTGCCCGGAGCCACCGTTGACGCGCACAACCGGCTCGATCTGCTGGGGCTCATGCCCCACCTGCTGGCCGTCCACGCGTCTGCCACCGCCGAGCAAGATGCTGCCGCCGCAGGCTTTCACCTGGCGCTGGCCGATGCGCTGGCCCATTGGGCCGAAACCGCCGCCCGCCAGCACGGTTGCACCGTCGTGTGCCTGGGTGGCGGGTGTTTTTTCAACCGCATTCTTCGCGAGCGCGTGACGGCGCGTTTGCAATCGGCGGGCCTTGCCGTGCTGTGCCCCCGTGTCAACAGCTGTGGCGATGCCGGGCTGGCTTTGGGCCAAGCCTGGGTGGCTCAACGGCGGTTGCAACGGCCGTTGATGCACCCCGTACTCCATTCCCCGTTGCCATTCATCAAGGAATCTGAACCATGTGTCTAGCCATTCCCGCACTCGTGGTCGAGCTGCTGCCCAACGACCAGGCCGTGGTCAACCTGGGGGGCATACGCAAAGAAATTTCGGTGGCGCTGGTCGAGGGCGTTCAGCTGGGCGACTACGTCATCGTGCACGTGGGCCATGCCATCGGCACCATCGACCCCGAAGAGGCCCAGCGCACGCTGGAATTGTTTGCCGAACTGGCCGCCATGGATGCCAACCCCACCGAAGCGGTGACCCCATGAAATACATCGACGAGTTCCGCGACGGCGACCTGGCCCGCCAGATCGGCGCACGCCTGGCTGCCGAGGCCCAACCCGACCGCCGCTACAGCTTCATGGAGTTTTGCGGGGGCCACACCCACGCCATCAGCCGCTATGGCGTGCTGGAGCTGCTGCCGCCCAACGTGCGCATGATCCACGGCCCCGGCTGCCCGGTGTGTGTGCTGCCCATCGGGCGTATCGACCTGGCCATCCGCCTGGCGCTGGAGCGCGGCGCCATCGTGTGCACGTATGGCGACACCATGCGTGTGCCCGCGTCCGACGGCCTCTCGCTCACCAAGGCCAAGGCACGGGGCGGGGACATCCGCATGGTCTATTCGGCCGCCGATGCGCTGGCCATTGCCCGTGCCAACCCACAGCGCGAGGTGGTGTTTTTTGCCATCGGGTTCGAAACCACCACGCCCCCCACGGCGCTCGCCATCCGCGATGCCCACCGCGAAGGCCTGGCCAACTTCAGCGTGCTGTGCTGCCACGTGCTCACGCCGTCGGCCATCACGCACATCCTTGAATCGCCCGAGGTGCGGCAGTTGGGCACCGTGCCCATCGACGGCTTCATTGGCCCCGCGCACGTGAGCATCGTCATCGGCTCGGCACCTTACGACCACTTTGCCGAGGAGTACCGCAAACCGGTGGTGATTGCCGGGTTCGAGCCGCTGGACGTGATGCAGGCCATTTTGATGCTGGTGCGCCAGGTCAACGAAGGCCGCGCCCACGTGGAAAACGAGTTCACCCGTGCCGTCACCCCAGCGGGCAACCTCAAGGCCCAGGCCCTGGTGTCAGAGGTGTTCGAGCTGCGCCCCAGCTTCGAGTGGCGCGGCCTGGGCGAGGTGCCCTACAGCGCGCTGAAGATACGCGGGGCCTTTGCCAGCTTTGACGCCGAACGCCGCTTCGACCTGAGCTACACGCCCGTGGCCGACAACAAAGCGTGCGAGTGCGGCGCCATTTTGCGTGGCGTGAAACGGCCCACCGACTGCAAAATTTTCGGCACCGTGTGCACCCCCGAAAACCCGGTGGGCTCGTGCATGGTGTCCAGCGAAGGGGCGTGCGCGGCCCACTACACCTACGGGCGTTTTCGCGACATCCCCATCGTGGCCACCCAACCTGCCGAGGCAAATGCATGAGAACCGACCACGACCAACCCGGCAGCGGCGAGGCGCCTGCGCCCAAGCCCGTCAAGAAAAACTACATTCGCCCGCTCGACATCAAGCATGGCCGCATCGACATGGGGCACGGCGCGGGTGGCAAGGCCGCCGCGCAGCTGATCGAAGAACTGTTTCTGGCCGCGTTTGACAACGAGTTTTTGCGCCAGGGTGACGATGGCGCGGTGCTGGGCCTGCCCGGCTTCGACCCCACTCAAGGCAGCCTGGTGATGGCGACCGACGGCCACGTGATCTCGCCCTTGTTTTTCCCGGGTGGCGACATCGGCTGCCTGTCGGTGCACGGCACCGTGAACGACGTGGCCATGACCGGCGCCCAGCCGCTGTACCTGAGCGCCAGCTTCATCATCGAAGAAGGGTTTCCGCTGGCTGACCTTCAGCGCATCGTCCAGTCTATGGCGGCGGCTGCGCGCGAGGCGGGTGTGCCGGTGGTCACGGGCGACACCAAGGTGGTGGAGCAGGGCAAGGGCGACGGTGTGTTCATCAGCACAACGGGGGTGGGCGTGCTGGCACCGGGCGTGCACATCAGCGGCCGCCATGCGCGGCCGGGCGATGTGGTGTTGCTGTCGGGCAGCATCGGCGACCACGGTGTGGCGGTGCTGTCCAAGCGCGAGTCGCTGGCGTTCGAGACCACCATTGAAAGCGACACGGCAGCCCTGCACACTCTGGTGGCTGCCATGTTGGCCGCTGCCCCTGGCGGCGTGCGCGTGTTGCGCGACCCCACGCGCGGCGGTCTGGCCACCACCCTGAACGAAGTGGCACGCCAGTCGGGCGTGGGCATGGTGTTGCAAGAAGCGGCCATACCGGTCAAACCCCAGGTGGATGCCGCCTGCGAGCTGCTGGGCCTGGACCCGCTCTACGTGGCCAACGAAGGCAAACTGATTGCCGTGGTGGCCCCCGAAGTGGCCGATGCCGTGCTGGCCGCCATGCGGGCGCACCCGCTGGGGCTTGACGCCGTGCGCATTGGCGAGGTCACGGCCGACCCGCACCACTTCGTGCAAATGGTCACGCGCTTCGGTGGCCGCCGCGTGGTGGACTGGCTCAGCGGCGAGCAGCTGCCGCGCATCTGCTGACCGCTGTTGCGCCCACTGCCTCCCCTGTTGCCTGCCCATTGAAGCACCTCATTGCAGCACCCATTGCCGCTCCCGGCTGCCGCCCTCATCACACCCGTTACCCCTTCTATGCCCTTGCGCATCCTGCTGCTGTGCCACAGCTTCAACAGCCTCAGCCAGCGGCTGTATGCCGAGCTGCGCGCGCGTGGCCACGCGCGCGCAGCTCGGCATACAGCCG
>JAVBXK010000118.1 GCA_030824555.1 bacterium | reverse complement strand
CCCCCAACCACCCAAACCATCCCCCGCATCCAGCTGGAAGCCAATATTCCAATAAATCCATAAACAGAAAGATAAACTTCCACCCAAGCGCCAAGCGTTCTCCAAGCCACCCAGGCAAAAAAGAATTAGTCATTCAAATTCAACAGCTTGCAAGCGCAGATAAGTGCTTTCCCTAGGCAAAGCCCAAATGGCCTGCGTCTTGCAAACGGCAACGTACCTGCCTGCCATTGCAGACAGCCACAGCGGGGTTTCCACCACCCACCCCCACGCCTTGCCAGCCAACGGAGACAAGCACCATGATTGAAACCTTTTACGAGGTGATGCGCCGCAAGGGCATCTCGCGCCGCAGCTACCTGAAGTACTGCTCGCTCACGGCCACCTCGCTGGGGCTCGCGCCCTCGTTTGTGCCGCAAATTGCGCACGCCATGGAAACCAAGCCCCGCACGCCCGTGCTGTGGCTGCACGGGTTGGAATGCACGTGCTGCACCGAAAGCTTCATCCGCTCGGCCCACCCGCTGGCCAAAGACGTGGTGCTGTCCATGATCAGCCTCGACTACGACGACACCCTGATGGCCGCCGCAGGCCACCAGGCCGAGGCCATCCTCGAAGAGATCATGACCAAGTACAAGGGTCAGTACATCCTGGCGGTGGAGGGCAACCCCCCGCTGAACGAGGACGGCATGTTCTGCATCCAGTCGGGCAAGCCGTTCATCGACAAGCTGAAGCACGTGGCCAAAGATGCCAAGGCCATCATCGCCTGGGGTTCGTGCGCCAGCTGGGGCTGCGTGCAGGCGGCCAAGCCCAACCCCACGCAGGCCACGCCCATCCACAAGGTCATCACCGACAAGCCCATCATCAAAGTGCCGGGCTGCCCGCCCATCCCCGAGGTGATGACGGGCGTGATCACGTACATGCTGACGTTTGACCGCATCCCCGAGTTGGACCGCCAGGGCCGCCCGAAGATGTTTTACAGCCAGCGCATTCACGACAAGTGCTACCGCCGCCCGCATTTCGACGCAGGCCAGTTTGTGGAAGCATGGGACGACGAGTCCGCACGCAAGGGCTACTGCCTCTACAAGGTGGGCTGCAAAGGCCCCACCACCTACAACGCCTGCTCCACGGTCATGTGGAACGAGGGCACCAGCTTCCCCATCAAGGCCGGGCACGGCTGCATTGGGTGCAGTGAAGACGGCTTCTGGGACAAGGGCTCGTTCTACGACCGCCTGACCAACATCCACGCCTTTGGTGTGGAAGCCAACGCCGACAAGATCGGCGGCACGGCGGCCGGTGTGGTGGGCGCTGCGGTGGCGGCGCATGCGGCCATTTCGGTGGCCAAGCGCGCCAAAGACAAGGCCGCCGAGAAAAAAGCCTCACCCAGCAACACCTAAAGAACAAAGAGGACACACACCATGGGTGCTTACGAAACACAGGGCTTCAAGATGGACAACACCGGGCGGCGCATCGTCGTCGATCCGGTCACGCGCATCGAGGGCCACATGCGCTGCGAGGTCAACCTCGACAGCAACAACGTCATTCGCAACGCGGTGTCCACCGGCACCATGTGGCGCGGGCTGGAAGTCATTCTGAAAGGCCGCGACCCCCGCGACGCCTGGGCCTTTGTGGAGCGCATTTGCGGCGTGTGCACGGGCTGCCACGCGCTGACCAGTGTGCGCGCGGTGGAAGACGCGCTGGGCATCAAAATTCCGCTGAATGCCCACCTGATTCGCGAAATGATGGCCAAAACGCTGCAGGTGCACGACCACGCGGTGCACTTTTATCACCTGCACGCGCTCGACTGGGTGGACGTGGTGTCGTGCCTGAAGGCCGACCCCAAAAAGACCAGCGAGCTGCAGCAACTGGTGTCGCCCGCGCACCCCATGTCGTCGCCCGGCTACTTCCGCGACGTGCAAAACCGCCTGAAAAAGTTCGTTGAAAGCGGCCAGCTGGGCCCGTTTGCCAACGGCTACTGGGGCAGCAAGGCCTATGTGCTGCCGGCCGAGGCCAACCTGATGGCCGTCACGCACTACCTGGAAGCGCTTGACCTGCAAAAAGAGTGGGTGAAGGTGCACACCATCTTCGGCGGCAAAAACCCGCACCCCAACTACCTGGTGGGTGGCGTGCCCTGCGCCATCAACCTGGACGGCAACGGTGCCGCCGGTGCGCCCATCAACATGGAGCGGCTGAACTTCATTGAAGCGCGCATCAAAGAGATGATCGACTTCAACAACAACGTCTACATCCCCGACGTGTTGGCCATTGGCACCATTTACAAGCAACACGGCTGGCTGTACGGCGGTGGCCTGTCGGCCACCAACGTGGCCGATTTCGGCACCTACGAAAAAGTGCCGTACGACCACAGCACACACCAGCTGCCCGGCGGCGTGATTCTGGATGGCAACTGGGACAAGATTCACCCCATTGACCCGCGCGACCCCGAGCAGGTGCAAGAGTTCGTGACGCACAGCTGGTACAAGTACGGCGACGAAACCAAGGGCCTGCACCCCTGGGACGGCGTGACCGAAGCCAACTACAAGCCCGAAGGCCCCAACTTCAAGGGCACCCGCACCAACATCGAAAGCCTGGACGAAAGCGCCAAATACAGCTGGATCAAATCCCCCCGCTGGCGTGGGCACGCGGTGGAAGTGGGCCCGCTGTCGCGCTACATCTTGGGTTACGTGCACGCCGCCCAAGGCAACAAGCATTGCCAGCGCGTGAAAGAGCAGGTGGACGCATCTGCCGTGGCCATCAACAAGGCCATACCCAAGGCGCTGGGCCTGCCCGAAACCAACTACACGTTGAAGCAGTTGCTGCCCACCACCATAGGCCGCACGCTGGCCCGTGCGCTGGAAGGCCAGTACTGCGGCGAGATGCTGATGGACGACTTCAAGCAACTGGTGGGCAACATCAAGGCGGGCGACACCAGCACGGTCAACGCCGAAAAGTGGGACCCCGCCACCTGGCCCAAAGAGGCCAAAGGCGTGGGCACGGTGGCCGCACCGCGCGGCATGCTGGGGCACTGGATCAAGATCAAGGACGGCAAGATCGAAAACTACCAGTGCGTGGTGCCCACCACCTGGAACGGCTCGCCCCGCGATGCCAAGGGCCAGATTGGCGCTTTTGAGGCCAGCCTGATGAATACCCCGATGGTCAACCCCGAGCAGCCGCTGGAAATTCTGCGCACGCTGCACAGCTTTGACCCCTGCCTGGCCTGCTCCACCCACGTGATGAGCGAAGACGGCCAGGAAATGAGCCGCGTGACGGTGAGGTAACCCCCCCCTGCGCCGCTTCGCGTCTTCCCCCCGGAGGGGGGACGCACCTTGTGGCCCGGCAAAGCCGGTTCCACGGGTGCCCTGGACAAGACACGTCGCGCGTTCGCAATGTCTCTGGTCCATTGAACTGTTCTGAACCTACACGAGGAGAAACACATGCAAGCGAACAACATCCGCCGCCTGAGCGCGGCTGCCCTGATGGCCTGTCTGGCGGGCGCCGCCCAGGCGCACACCGGCCACGGCACCAACAGCCTGATGGAAGGCCTGGCGCACCCATTTGGGCTGGATCACCTGCTGGCCATGGTGGCCGTGGGGGTGTGGTCGGTCAGCGCGCTGCCCCAGGGCAAGGCCTGGTGGGGGCCTGCCACCTTCTTGCTGGCGCTGGTTGCCAGTGCGGCACTGGGCGCATCGGGCGTGACCGTGCCTTACCTGGAGCAGGCCATTTCACTGAGCGTGGTGCTGTTCGGGGCCATGCTGGTGTTGGCCCACCGGGCCATGCCGGTGGCATTGGGGTTGGGCTTGATTGCGGCGGCATCTTCGCTGCACGGCCTGGCGCACGGGGCTGAAACGCCCGAAACCGGCTTCATGGGCTATGCCGCCGGGTTCATGCTGATCACGGCTGTGCTGCACACCGGCGGCGTGGGCTTGGGCCTGGCCATCCAGCGTTGGCTGGGTGCCCGCAAGGGCCTGGTGCTGGGGGGCATGGGTGCCGCGCTGGGCGCAGCAGGCGTGTACCTGTTCGGCCAATTGGCCGCCTGAGCGCCGTTCTCTGTCAACGGCACCGTCTACAGGAGGCCCTCATGTCCACCACCTCAGCAGAACAGCTGGCCGATGTCACCGGCATCGACGAGAGCGCCGTTTCGCACGGCCAAAACACCAAGTCGGTCTATGTGTACGAGGCGCCTGTGCGCATCTGGCACTGGATCAACGCGGCATCCATCACCGTGCTGGCCCTCACGGGGTACTTCATCGGTGCACCGTTGCCCACCATGCCGGGCGAAGCCAGCGACCATTTTTTGATGGGCTACATCCGCTTTGCCCACTTCACAGCGGGCTACTGTCTGGCGGTGGGGCTGCTGGGCCGGGCCTACTGGGCACTGGTGGGCAACCACCATGCGCGGGAGATTTTCTGGGTACCCGTGTTCCAGAAGGCCTATTGGGTGGAGGTGCTGACCATGTTGAAGTGGTACACCTTCCTGATTCCGCAGCCAGGGCGTTACGTGGGCCACAACCCGCTGGCACGGCTGGCCATGTTCTTCGGGTTCATGGCGCTGTCAGTGTTCATGATCGTGACGGGCTTTGCGCTGTATGGCGAAGGGTCGCAAATGGGGTCGTGGCAAGAGCAGATGTTTGGCTGGGTCATTCCGCTGTTCGGCCAGAGCCAGGACGTGCATACCTGGCACCGCATGGGCATGTGGGCGCTGATCATGTTCATCACCCTGCACGTGTACGCCGCCATCCGCGAAGACATCATGGGCCGCCAGAGCATCGTGTCCACCATGATCTCCGGCCGTCGCACGTTCAAAGACTGAATGGATTGACCACCCCCCGCGCCGCCTTCGGCGTCACCCCCCAGGGGGCGGCGCTGGAGGCCCGGCAAAGCCGGTTCCTCGGCGCCCTTGATTCAGGCACTTCGCTCCCACTTCGGATCTTTGTCATGTCGCATGTCGCGCTGCGTTCTCCGCTCTCCATCGCGTCGGTGATCCCGCCGCGGGGGGTGCCTGTGCGTGCGCCCATGCACCCCGGGCGGTTGCTGGCCAGAACCTGCCTGGCCCCCCTGGGTCTGAGCCAGAGCGAAGCGGCCCGGGTGTTGGGCCTGTCGCGCCGCCGCCTGCACGAGCTGGTGCATGGCCAGCGCGCCATGTCGCCCGACACCGCCATCCGCTGCGCAAGGCAGTTTGGCATTGACGCCGCGTTCTGGCTGGCCCAGCAGGCCGCCTGGGAAAGCTTCCATGCGTGGAAACGCATGTGCCTCGCTTCCCTTCAATCCCCCTCTGACCGTTGAGTTTTTCGGGACCACCCGCCATGAGCACTTTTCCGTCTGAAACCACCTGTCACCACCCTGGTGACACCCCCCTTCACACGCACACGAAGCCGCGAACCATCGTGGCGCTGGGCATTGGCAACCTGCTGTGGGCCGACGAGGGCTTTGGCGTGCGCTGCATCGAAGCTTTGCAGCGCCGCTACGAGTTTGCCGAGCACGTCACCCTCATCGACGGGGGCACGCAGGGGCTGTACCTGATTCAGCACGTGCAGGCGGCCGATGCGCTGCTGATATTCGATGCCATTGACTACGGCCTGGAGCCCGGCACGCTCAAGCAGATCCGCGACGACGATGTGCCCCGCTTCATGGGTGCCAAAAAAATGAGCCTGCACCAGACCGGGTTTCAGGAGGTGCTGTCGCTGGCGCAGCTGACTGAAAAGTACCCCGCGCAGGTGCTGCTGATCGGGTGTCAGCCGCAAGAGCTGGAAGACTACGGCGGCAGCCTGCGCCCGGTGGTCAAGGCCGCGATGGAAGAGGCCATTGCCCTGGGCGTGGCGCAAATCGAACGCTGGGGCGGCCAGCCCATGCCACGCCAGACACCGCTGAGCGGGCGCGATGTCGTCACGCTGGAAGAACTGGCCCTGGCCGCCTACGAAACGCAGCGGCCCGACCCCACGCTGGCGTGCCGCGAAGGTGACGAGCGGTTTTTCCCTTCAGCCATCACCACAGCAGGAAATTGATATGTGCATAGGCATGCCCATGCAAGTCACGGCCACCGAGCCCGGCCACGCCTGGTGCGAGGGCCGGGGCGAGCGCCGCCGGGTCAACACCGCGCTGGTGGGGGCGGTGGTGCCTGGCGACTGGTTGCTGGTGTTTCTGGGCGATGCCCGCGAACACATCGATGCCGACCGCGCAGCGGAGGTCAATGCGGCGCTTGACCTGGTGCTCGGCGCCATGCAGGGCCTGGACGCCGACGGCGACGCCGGGTTCGCCTTGCCCTCACAGATGACGGCTGAACAGCTCAGACAGCTGTCCGGCCAAGCTTGAATTCAGACAGGAGACACCATGCACGCTACCCACGAATCCTTTGGCCGGGCCTTTGCCCTTCCCGTGCCCGATACCAACCCCGCGCCACCCCTGGTGATGCGCCTGGCACGCGACTTCGGGGCCGCCTGGGTCACCGAAACCGATGTGGCCGAGTGGAGCGCAGGCGGCGGTGACCGCGTCGTGCTGCTGGCTGGCGACCCCGTTCGCTTCCCCGAGGGGCAAGACGTGGCCGCCGTGTTGCCTGAGCTGATGAAGGCGTTCCCCCAGCGCTTCCAGTTGGCCGTGGTGCCGCGCGACAACGAAGACGCGGTGGCCCGCCGCTACGGCTCGCAACGCTGGCCCACGCTGCTGTTTTTCCGCGATGGCCAATACGTGACGGCCATTGCAGGCATGCAGGACTGGGACGTGTACCTGCAAGGCGTGGCCGCTGCGCTGACCTTGCCCCCGTCGCGCCCGCCCACCATCGGCATTCCCGTGGTCAGCCAGTCGGGTCAGGCATCTGACAGCAGCTGCCACTGAATCCCACTGCACCTAATAGGACACGCCATGAAAGACTTTCCCATTCCCGTGGTGGCCATTGGCCCCGGCACGCAGACCGAAGACGAGTCACTTGACTACCTGCCCATGCCCAAAGACATGGACACCTACCGCCCCCCCGTGCTGCCCGAGCCCGAAGAACTGGCCGGGTGCGACGCGGCCCGCGCGGCACTGGACCAGGTGCTGGTGCTGCTGGACCGCACGGCAGAGCGGGGCCCGGGTGGCCAGGTGTCGCTGAACGCGATGCCTGCCGCTGACCTGGCGCTGGTCAACCAGATCATGGGCGAAGGCGAAGCCAGTGCCCTGGTGCGCGAGCCCGACGGCGAGCTGGAGGTGCGCGTGCAGGAAGCCGTGCTGGCCGGTGTGTGGCGGCTCATGACGTTTCGCACCCAGGACGGCGTGCGCACCCTGGTTGACGACGTGATCGAAGTGGGCCAGGTGCCCGCGCTGCTGAAGGCCATTGCCGTGGACGACGTGTGGCCTGCGGGCACCATGCCCCAATGGGTGGGGCAGCTGCCGCCCAATGTGCAGAACGCGCCCATGCTGGTGGAAGAAATCCGCGATCAGGTGGCCGACTGGAAGCCGGGCAAACTGCCCCATGTGGTCAACCTCACGCTGCTGCCGGTCACACCCGAAGACATCGGTTTTCTGGACCACATGCTGGGCACGGGCCGGGTGCTCATGCTGTCGCGCGGGTATGGCAACTGCCGCATCTCCAACACCCGCATGGCCAACTGCTGGCGCGTGATTTACTACAACTCGATGGACAAGGTCATCCTCAACACGGTCGAGGTGGTGGACATGCCCGAGGTGGCCATGGCCGCACCCGAAGACCTGCGCGATTCACACGACAGGCTGCTGGACCTGGTGAAGTACCTGGAACAGGCCTGATGGCTGTGCCCCCCGGCAGCCCCACCACCCCACACG
>JAVBXK010000119.1 GCA_030824555.1 bacterium | reverse complement strand
GGCCGCACAGTCCCAGGTCGAAAAACGTGGGATCGGCGTTGGCCGGGCTGGCGGTGTTGCGGGGCACGCCGGTGGCCACGTAGGTGAAATCTGAAAACGGTGAATCTTCGGGTCTGCCGCTGCCCTGGTTCATCACGTGGCAGGCCACGCAGTTGGCACGGCCCCCGTCCTGGAACAAGGCCAGGCCTCTGGATTCAGCGGGTGTCAGCGTGGCCTGCCCCCTGACCATGGCATCGTATTTGGAATTGAAGGGCTGCAAGGCCCCACGCTCAAACGCTTCGATGGCCACGCCAATCTGGCTGAACGCCAGGTCGGTGTTGGCAAACACGTTGGCCCCGAATGCACGGCGGAACAGGTCGGCATAGGCTGCGGCGGCCACCTTGTTCACCACCGCCTGTTTGCTGGGGTTGTTCATTTCCAGCGGGTTCAGAAAGGGTTGCAAAGCTTGCACCGCAACCGAGTCCACCCGCCCGTCCCAGAAATGGCCACCCCGTGGTTCGGTTCTGCCATTTCGGGTGATGAAGCCAAACGGTGGCACGAGGCCCTGGTAGCTGTTGGTCTGTGCATTGCGGTGACCAAACACCCCGGCGCGGCTGCCCTGCGACACACCGATACCGGACGCGTTGTTGCCAGCAAAGCCACCGTTTGGCTGGTGACAGGCGGAACAGGCAGTGCCCGCAGGCTCGGACAGGTTGCGGTCCGAAAACAAGGCACGCCCCAGCTGCACCAGTTGAGCTGGCGCCACAGTGTTTGCCTGCGCGGTTTCGGTGGGGGTGCTTGCGTTGGTTGCGCTGCTGCCCTGGTCCTGGGCTGTTTCGGCGGCATCGGTGCCCCCGCCGCCGCAGGCCACCAGCGCCGCCGATGCGGCAAGGGCGGTCAGGGTGAGGACCAGCAGCCGTTTGGGCGACCATTGGCTGCGCTCTGTGGTGGCGCATGTCGTGGGGTTGAGCGAGGGCATGCGGGTCTCCTTCAAGTGGGTGTGAAGGTGACTGTGCAGCCCGAATGTGGAGCAAATGTGGATGAAGTCCGCAGGCCTGGCAAACGTGTGCCGGGTGTGCGGGCTTCATCGGGTGGCAGCGCTTTTGCTGCTGCGGGTGGCCGTGGGTGGCCACCATGCGCTGGCTGCGTGGTGCTTTACCAGCTGACTTCGCGGTCGGGTGTGGAGCTGATGCGGTGGATACTCACGTCGGCACCGTCGTATTCCTCTTCCTGGTCCAGGCGCAGGCCGAACATGGCCTTCAACGTACCATATACCACCACCCCGCCCAGCAGCGCCCAGGCAATGCCCATGAGTGTACCCAGCACCTGTGCACCCAGGCTCACCCCGCCCAGACCACCCAGCGCCGTGCTGCCGAAAATGCCCGCCGCAATGCCGCCCCAGGTGCCGCACAGGCCGTGCAGGGGCCACACACCCAGCACATCGTCAATCTTCCAGCGGTTTTGCGTGAGTGTGAACATCACCACGAACAGGGCCCCGGCCACAGCACCCACCACCAGCGCGCCCAGCGGGTGCATCAGGTCAGACCCGGCGCACACCGCCACCAGACCGGCCAGCGGGCCGTTGTGGACGAAGCCGGGGTCGTTCTTGCCAGCCAACAAGGCGGCCAAGGTACCTCCCACCATGGCCATGAGCGAGTTGACGGCCACGAGGCCCGAAATTTTGTCTATGGTCTGTGCGCTCATCACGTTGAAGCCGAACCAGCCCACGCACAGAATCCACGCGCCCAGTGCCAGGAACGGGATGTTGGACGGTGGGTGGGCCGACACCGCGCCGTCTTTGCGGTAGCGGTTGGCGCGGGCACCCAGCAAGATCACGGCGGGCAGCGCAATCCAGCCGCCCACGGCATGCACCACGACGGAGCCTGCAAAGTCGTGGAACTCTTCACCGGTCAGAGTCTTGAGCCAAGCCTGCACGCCGAAGTGCTGGTTCCAGGCAATGCCTTCAAAGAACGGGTAAACAAACCCCACGATCACGGCCGTGGCAATGAGTTGGGGCCAGAACTTGGCCCGCTCCGCAATGCCGCCTGAAATGATGGCGGGAATGGCCGCTGCAAACGTGAGCAGGAAGAAAAACTTCACCAGGTCGTAGCCGTTTTTGGCGGCCAGCTGGTCAGCGCCGACGAAGAAGTGGGTGCCGTAGGCCACCGCATAGCCCACCAGAAAGTACGCGATGGTGGAAACCGAAAAGTCCACCAGGATTTTCACCAGCGCATTGACCTGGTTTTTTTTGCGAACGGTGCCCAGCTCCAGAAAAGCGAACCCGGCATGCATGGCCAACACCATGATGCCCCCCAACAAAATGAACAGGGCATCAGTGCCCTGCTTCAGTGCATCCATATCAACCTCGTGATTTGCGTGAACAAAACTGGTGCGTTTTTGCCCCAGAACCTGTGATGCACGGTTTTAAGCAAAAAACGCGCCAATGTGGGGCGATTGGTGTTTTTGGAGGTATCGAGTTGGTGCGTTACGCGGTGGCTGTTTCACCGGTGGGTAAGTGGTGCACCATTTTCGTGTGATGCACCCCATGCCACGCCGGGGATGGGTGCGTTGCGACCAGTGGTTCGTGGTGATGGGCCGGTGATGTTCTGGGCCCACCCAGGCGCAGCCTTCGCCACCCGTGTCCGCCAGACGTCAGGCCGCCCGATTTGGCGGGCTTACACCAATTGAGGCCTGCCGGTCAGGTAGCCCTGGCAGAGTTGAAAGCCGATGGATCGACAAAAGGCGGCTTCAGCCTCGGTTTCCACCCCTTCCGCCAGCGCGGTGGAGCCTATGGACAGCACCAGCTGCACGAGCTGGCTGATCATTTGTTGTTTGTTGGCCGAAGCCTTGTCGATGTCACGGATCAGGGCCATGTCGAATTTCACGACATGTGGTGGCACCTCGGCCAATTCGTTGAGGCGAGACTGGCCTGCACCGAAGTCGTCGTATGCAAACTGGATGCCCATGTCTGCCAGCCGGCTGGCCATGTGCTTCATTTTTTCCACCTCGGCCACGGCGGTTTCGTGTACCTCGATCACCAAGGTCATCAGGGGGGCCACGGCCTGGATGTCGCTCAGCGAGGTGTAAAGATCCTCGGTGAACATTTCCAGCGGGTGAATGTTCATGAAGAGCTTGATGGGCTTTTGCATGGCGGCTGCAGCCCGTGCCGCAGCCAGGCGGAAAGCCGTGGAAAGTTCAACTTCCTTGCCGAGCATGGCTGCCAACTCCAGCAGCCGGATGGGGGCATGTGGGAGAGCAGGGTGGTTACCCCTGCCCAGTACCTCGTAGGCCAAGGGCTCCAGGGTGGTGAAATCGACGATCGGTTGCAAGGCCACGGTCAGCAGGTTCAACCTGAGCATGTCCAGAAACTCGCGTTCCTGCAACGTAAAGTGCTCGGGCAACACGGCGTTGCGATTGAACATGACCGTGCGATTGGCGTTGTCAAAGTCGGCTTCGGGGCTGATCTGAACAGCTGGCGTGCTCTTGAGCCGGAACTCGGACGTACCGAAGTGCAGGATGTCCCCGTCCTTGAGCACGGTGCTGGCATGTGGGGCCAAGCGGTCGCGGTTGACGAAGCTGCCGTTGGTGCTGCCCAAGTCGGTCACCTGCAAGCCGTTGTCACCGTGGCGCTCAATGCTGGCATGCACGCGTGAAATGTCTTTGGATGCCACAGGCAATTCGCAAGAGGGCTCACGCCCGATGCGAAATGGCAGCTTGTCTATGGCAATGAGCAGGCCGTTGCCGCCGGCTGCTGCGCCTTCAAGAAACCAGGACATGCTCATGATGAAGACTCCTTTCTGCTGACGAATTATGGGCCCGCTCGGTGATGGCGCCCAACGTATGGCGTCGACAGAAGGGACTTTCCAAGCAAAAAATCAGCCTGGCAGCGACAGAAGGCGGCCATAGGTGTCTGCCAGATGCGCTTCCGCCCGTTCGAGCATGAAGTACCTGAATGCCTCGGCGGCCGGCGACAGCAGTTTGGACAGCGTGTGCACCACGTTCCAGGCCCGCACGATGGGCGTGCCTTCCACGTCCAGTACCGCAATCAGCTTGTGCTCCAGCTCCAGCCCGATGGTGTGCAGCGACAGGAAGCTGATGCCCATGCCCGCCATCACCGCCTGTTTGATGGTCTCGTTGCTCGACATTTCCATGTGGATGTGGGGCTCCAACCTCCCCTCCGACAAAAACTTCTCCATGGCCGCGCGCGTGCCGGACCCGCGTTCGCGCACGATGAAGCCATAGGGCCGAAGTGATTCCACCGTGGGATGGCCCACGCGCAACAGCGGGTGGTCGGTGGGGGCCACGAACACGTGCGGGTGCGCGGCAAAGGGCTCGGCGCGTGTGGCCAGTTCTTTGGGCGGGCGGCCCATGACGGCAATGTCCACCTCGTTGCCTTGCAGCATGTTGACCAGCTGCTCGCGGTTGCCCACGGCCAGGCGGATGTCCACCCCCGTGTGCTCGCGCTGGAACTGGCTCAGCAACCGGGGCAAAAAGTATTTGGCCGTGCTGACCATGCCAATGGTCAGCGTGCCCGCTTCCACCTGTTGCAGGCGGGCGGCGGCGTCTTCGGCGTCTTTCAGTGTGGCCAGCATTTTGCGGGCGTACACCAGCATGTACTCGCCCGCAGTGGTCAGGGCCACTTTGCGGCCGCTGCGCTCGAACAGGGGCAGGCCCACATGGCCCTCCAGCTCCTTGATCTGCATGGTCACGGCGGGTGGGGTCAGGTGCATGGCTTCGGCGGCGCGAGCAAAGCTCAGGTGTTTGGCCACTTCGGCAAACACGCGCAGCTGGCGAAAGGTGGCGTTTTTCATTAAGTAATAGCTTAACTTAAACTCAATAAAACGTGAATTTACCTTATTTAACAGTGTGCTTATAGTCCGTTCCATGCCATCCCCCAGGCCGTCAGGCAAGGGAAGGCCAAGCCAGTTTCAGCAGGTTGCCGTGCGTGCACGGTGTGGTGTGGAAAGAGCGGACACGATGTTGCAAGCCTTCATTTTTGATGTGGACGGTACGTTGGCCGACACCGAGCGGGTGCACCTGGCTGCCTTCAACCATGCGTTCGAGCAGGAAGGCCTGGGCTGGCACTGGGACGAGGCTCATTACACCGAGCTGCTGGCCATTTCGGGTGGCAAAGAGCGCATGCTGCACCACTGGCGGCAGGTGAGCCCCGGCCTGACAGACATCGGTGGTGCAGGTGTGACCGACACGCTCAACCGCCTGCACGAAATCAAGACCGCGTTTTACGAAAGCGCTGTGGCTGACGGGGCCGTTACCCTGCGCCCCGGTGTGCTGCGCCTGATGGACGAGGCGCTGGCCGCTGGCATCCGCCTGGCCATTGCCACCACCACCTCGCCCGTCAACATCGCTGCGCTGCTGCGCAAGGCCATAGGAGCCGACTGGCGCATGCACTTTGTGGCCATTGGCGACGCGTCCACCGCCCCCAACAAGAAACCACACCCGCAGGTGTACCTGCAAATGTTGTCGGCACTTGACCTGCCTGCGCAAGACTGCCTGGCCTTCGAAGACTCGGCCAACGGGCTGGCCGCCGCCACCGGTGCGGGTTTGCGGACGGTGGTCACGCCCACGTCGTTCACGGCACACCACGATTTTGCTGCGGCGCTGCGTGTGGTGCCCGACCTGGGTGCCGTCAGCCTGACGCAGTTGCGTGCCTGGCACGGCGAGCGGGCGCCCGTGCCCCTGAGCCACGGTGCAGGCCGCTCGGCCCAGCCCGTGGCGGCCAAGCCCGCAGCTGCGCGTTGAGGCAGCGGGCGATTTACAGTCAGGTTTTTCACACCATTCCCTTTTCACATCATGAGCACACCCGTCCGCATTGCCCCGTCCATCCTGTCAGCCGACTTTGCCCGCCTGGGAGAAGAGGTGCGCGCCATCGAAAAAGCCGGGGCCGACCTGGTGCACTTCGATGTGATGGACAACCACTATGTGCCCAACCTCACCATTGGCCCGCTGGTGTGCGAAGCCATCCGCCCGCACGTGCAAATTGGCATTGATGTGCACCTGATGGTCGAACCTGTTGACTCGCTCATCCCCCTGTTTGCCAAGGCGGGTGCCAACATCATCACCTTCCACCCCGAGGCCAGCCGCCACGTGGACCGCACGCTGCAACTCATCCGCGACCACGGGTGCAAGGCGGGCCTGGTGCTCAACCCCGCCACCCCCGTGCAGGTGCTGGACCACGTGTGGGACAAGCTCGACATGGTGCTGCTGATGAGCGTCAACCCCGGTTTCGGTGGACAGAAGTTCATCCCATCCACTTTGGCCAAGCTGCGCACCCTCCGTGCCGCCATCAACGCCCATGTGGCCGCCGGTGGCCAGCCCATTTCGCTGGAAGTGGACGGTGGCGTGAAGGTGGACAACATCGCTGAAATCGTCCGCGCCGGTGCCGACACCTGTGTGGCTGGCAGCGCCGTGTTCGGTGCGCCCGATGCCGACGGCGGCTATGCCACCGTCATGAAAGCGCTGAAAGCCGAGGCGGCGAAAGCCTGACCCGGGCGGCACACCGCCGCTGAACCCCGTTTCAAGGGTGGCCCGTGCCACCCACCCGGACGACCGGCTGCTGCCAGGTCGCGGGGCCTTCTTTTGCCAGTTGTTTCCGTTTCTGCCGTGTTTGCCGGATTGTTTGAAAGACCACCATGCCCTTGTCGCAACGCTCCACCCTGACCCAGTTCCTGATCGAGGAGCGCCGCCGCTTCCCGCAGGCCAGTGGCGACTTCAATGCTTTGATTCTGGACGTGGCGCTGGCCTGCAAAGCCATTGCCCGCGCCGTGGCGTTTGGCGAGCTGGGCGGCATGCTGGGCAACCACCCGGCCGAGGGCGGCACCAGCATCAACGTGCAGGGCGAAACGCAAAAGAAGCTGGACGTGATCAGCAACGACATGTTCATCAGCGCCAACGAATGGGGTGGCCACCTGGCAGGCATGGCATCTGAAGAGATGGACGATGCCTATCAAATCCCCAAGCAGTACCCCCGTGGCAAGTACCTGCTGGTGTTCGACCCGCTGGACGGTTCCAGCAACATCGACGTGAACGTGTCGGTGGGCAGCATTTTTTCCATTCTGCGTGCGCCGCAAGACGTGATCGACAGTGGCCGCGACATCCAAGCCGAAGACTTCTATCAACCCGGTGCCACCCAGGCCGCGGCCGGTTACGCGCTGTACGGCCCCACCACCATGCTGGTGCTGACCGTGGGCAACGGTGTGAACGGTTTCACGCTCGACCCCAGCCTGGGCGAGTTCAAGCTGACGCACCACCACATCCAGATACCGACCGATACGCAGGAATTTGCCATCAACGCGTCCAACAGCCGCTTCTGGGAAGCCCCGGTCAAGCGTTATGTGGACGAATGCCTGGCGGGCAAAACCGGTGCACGCGGCAAAGACTTCAACATGCGCTGGATTGCCAGCATGGTGGCCGAGGCGCACCGCATCCTGATGCGCGGTGGCGTGTTTCTGTACCCCCGCGACACGAAAGACGCCAGCAAGCCCGGTCGCCTGCGCCTGCTGTACGAGGCCAACCCCATCGGCATGATCATGGAACAGGCTGGTGGCCGCGCCAGCACCGGCAGCGTGCCCGTGCTGGCCGTGCAGCCCACGTCGCTGCATCAGCGCATTGGCTTGGTGTTTGGCAGCAAACACGAGGTGGAGCGCATTGAGCGCTACCACGCCGAACCGCAGGTGTTCAAAGACGAAGCCAACCCGCTGTTCAGCGAACGCAGCTTGTTCAGGGACTGATGTATGTGGGCTGATCGTTGTCGTTTTGGTTGCCATGGCTCTGGCCGGGGCTTTGGTTGGGAGCTGGACCGGGGCCGGGATCGGGGTCTGGGT
>JAVBXK010000007.1 GCA_030824555.1 bacterium | reverse complement strand
ACACGGCCGAAAAAACACCTCGGCATAGAATCAAAACGCGCAACACCAATCATCGGTCACGTTCACCGGAACGCCGGTCACGTTGCCGGAATCAGCGGTCACGTTCGCCGGAATACGCACAGGGCAACTTGCTCATGAACTCGACCACAGCGGCACTGTCCTGCGCCAGCTTGGCATCAAAAGGCGCTTTGCCATTTGCCATGGCACCCAGCCGACCAAAATGGGAACCCATGACAGTGAGCGCACCTTGACGGTACTTGGCCGCATCTTCAGGCTTTTGAAACTGGGCCATGGCAGGCAACGACGTCAACACGACGGCGGCGGCGAGAATGGTGCGGGTCAGATTTTTCATGCAAACTCCTGTGAGCGTGGGGTGTATCAGGTGCAAGGACGACCTGTGGCCCGGAGTCTAGTGAAACTTTCCATTTCTTGCAGGGGCTGATTGCGCGACCTGCGTCACACACTTTCATGATTGGCACGAGGAACAAGTCCATGCAACACATACGCGTCTGGGACCTGCCCACCCGTCTCTTCCATTGGATGCTGGTGGCCTGCGTGGTGATCTTGTTCGTGACCGGCAACATCGGTGGCAACCTGATGACTTGGCACATGCGTGCAGGGTATGCCGTGTTGGCATTGTTGGCATTCCGACTGGTGTGGGGTGTCATGGGCGGGTATTGGTCCCGGTTTGTGGTGTTCGTGCCGACACTGGGTCGGCTGATGGCCTACGTCAAGGGCACCCTCCCTGCTGGCGATGCACCGCTGGGCCACAACCCGCTGGGGGCATTGTCTGTGCTGGCCATGTTGACCGCGTTGGGCGTCCAGGTGGCAACCGGACTGGTCAGCGACGATGAAATTGCCTTCTCTGGCCCATTGGTTCAGTTTGTTTCCAGCGCGACGAGCGGGCTGGCCACCACCTATCACAAGCAATACGGCAAATTGCTGGTGCTGTTGCTGGTGTTGTTGCACGTGTGTGCCATTGTGTTCTACCAGCGAGTCAAGAAGCAGCGACTGGTGGCCGCCATGATCACTGGCGACCAAGTAGTCGAGCCACATGTACAGGCCACACCTTCTGCTGATGGCTGGCTTGCCAGAGCGTTGGCGCTGGGGGTGCTGGCCATATGCGTGGCCACCGTCTGGGGGCTGCTGACATGGGCAGGGTGATTGCCACCACCCCGTCTTGTTGGCTATAGTTTGGTGATGAGCGATACCGTTGCGCCCAAAATTGCCGTGCGGGAAGCCCGCACGCCAGAAGAATTTGCCGATGCAGCCCAGTTGATATCTGTCTATGTCGCTTCATTGGGTCCGTCTTATTGCGTCCAGGATCTGCCTGCCGAGTTGGCTCAGCTTGCAACGCGGTATGGTCCCCCGCTGGGCAATTTGCTGGTGGCCTACGTGGACGAAACGGCGGCGGGGTGTTGTGCATTCAGGCCGTTGCCCGAAACCGACCACACCAACGCCTGTGAAATGAAGCGGCTGTATGTGCACACGACTTACCGGAGCATGGGCCTTGGTCACTTGCTGGTGGGAGCCGTGCTGGATGCAGCACGTGTGGCTGGCTACTCATGTGTGCTGCTGGACACGCTGGACGAGATGGAAGCCGCCCGTGAGTTGTACGAAGAAATGGGCTTCGTTGAGGTGGCGCCGTATGCACAAAGCCCTATTCCCGGCGCACATCACCTGAAGGTGCATCTTTAAACTGAACCGTCACAAGTGCACCCGCCAGCGCAAGGCTGATGCACAAGCAGGCTTCAACCCTGTGACACTTGAGCCAGCATCGTGGCAGCGTCGCTGACCTCGAATTTGCCTGGGCCTTCGATGTTCAGGGTGGTAACCACGCCGTTCTTGACCAGCATGGAATATCGGTTGCTCCGCAAGCCCATGCCACGTGTCGTCAGGTCCAGCGTCAAACCGGTTGCCTTGGCAAAGTCGGCCGAGCCGTCTGCCAGCATGCGCACCTTGCCCACTGCACCCAGTTCGCGGCCCCATGCGCCCATCACGAAAGCATCGTTGACGCTCACGCACCAGATTTCATCCACGCCAGCCTTGCGCAAAGCGTCGACCTGATCAACGTAACCGGGCACATGCTTGGCCGAACACGTGGGGGTGTAGGCACCGGGCAATGCAAACAAGGCGATGATTTTGCCAGCTGTCGCCTTCGCCACATCCACCGGCATGGGCCCAATCGCGCAGCCTTCGCCCTCCACTTCATTGAACTCCATCAATGTGAGCGCGGGCAATGTATCTCCGACCTTGATCATGATGTCTCCTGTTGGTTGTGCGCCCCTCAAGGCCCACGGTGTTTAAACAAAAAAAAAGCGACCGAATTGTCGGTCGCTTTCCTGATGCGTGCCCGAGGCACACGTAACAAGCTTACACAGCGGCAGCCTTTTCAACCAAGCGGGTCGCAACCCAGTTCTTGGTTTTGGACAGTGGACGGCTTTCGGTGATTTCAATCACATCACCCGTCTTGTAGGCATTGGCTTCGTCGTGTGCCTGGTACTTGCTGGACTTGACAACGATCTTGTCGTACAGCTCGTGCTTCACGCGGCGTTCGACCAACACCGTCACGGTCTTGGCACGCTTGTCGCTGACCACCTTGCCAATCAAGGTGCGCTTGAGGGAGGATTTGGCTTCCGTCATGGTCACTTCCTTAGTTGGCACGGTTCTTCTCGGCCAAGATGGTCTTGGTACGAGCGATGGCACGGCGCGTGATGCGCAGCGTGTTGGTGTTGTTCAATTGCTGTGTGGCTTTCTGCATGCGAAGACCAAAATGCGCTTTTTGCAGCGACTTGACTTCAGCTTGCAGACCAGCAACGTCTTTTTGGCGCAGTTCAGCAGTTTTCATAGGTTATCTCCTGATCACTGACCCAATTGACGGGCAACAAACGTGGTACGCAGAGGCAGCTTGGCTGCAGCCAACTGGAACGCTTCACGTGCCAGTTGCTCCGGCACGCCAACGATTTCGTACAGCACCTTGCCGGGCTGAATTTCAGCCACGTAGTACTCCACGCTACCTTTACCGTTACCCATACGGACTTCAGCAGGCTTGTTGGAAATCGGCTTGTCGGGAAACACGCGGATCCAGATACGGCCACCACGCTTGACGTGACGGGAAATCGCACGGCGAGCAGATTCGATCTGGCGCGCGGTCAGACGACCACGATCGGTGGACTTCAAACCGAAGTCACCGAACGCCACGGTAGCACCACGGGTGGCGACACCCGTATTACGGCCTTTTTGTTCCTTGCGGTACTTGCGGCGAGCAGGTTGCAGCATGTTTATTCTCCTTTGCCGTCCGCCGCTGCGGCGGGCGCGGCCTTACGTACGCGCTTAACGGCGGCATTTGCATTGGCGCCATTGGCCTCTGCGGGTTTGTCACTGCCATCAGCCGGGGCAGTGTTGCCACCAGCAGGACGACGGGCACCACCGGGGGCGCCACGTGATGGGCGGTCCGAACCGGGACGTGCACCGTCACGGCGGGGGCCACGTGGGCGACGCTCTTCTTCTGGGCGTGGTGTGCTGTCCAAAGACGGCACATCGTTACGGCCCAGGGTGTCACCCTTGTAGACCCACACCTTGACACCGATGATGCCGTAGGTTGTTTTGGCTTCGGACGTGCCGTAGTCGATGTCAGCGCGCAGGGTGTGCAGTGGCACACGACCTTCGCGATACCACTCGGTACGGGCAATTTCGATACCATTCAGACGACCGGCTGACATGATCTTGATGCCCTGTGCGCCCATGCGCATCGCGTTCTGCATGGCGCGTTTCATGGCGCGGCGGAACGCGATGCGTTTTTCGAGCTGTTGGGTGATGCTGTCAGCAATCAGCTTGGCATCGATTTCGGGCTTGCGCACTTCTTCGATGTTGACTGCAACGGGCACACCCAGCTTCGCAGCCAGGTCTTTCTTCAGCTTCTCGATGTCCTCACCTTTTTTACCGATCACGACACCTGGACGTGAGGAAAAAATGGTGATACGGGCGTTCTTGGCGGGACGCTCGATCAGGACGCGTGAAACCGAAGCGTTCTTCAGCTTGGCTTTCAGGTACTCGCGAACCTTGATATCTTCGGCCAACATGCCGGCGAAATCTTGGTTGCTGGCATACCAGCGGCTGGTCCAATTACGGGAAACCGACAGGCGGAAGCCGGTGGGGTTGATTTTTTGACCCATGGTGCTGTGCCCCTCAGTTGCCAACTGTCACATAAATGTGACATGTGGGTTTGCTGATGCGGTTACCGCGGCCCTTGGCGCGAGCGGTGAAACGCTTGAGTGTGGTGCCTTGCTCAACGTAGATGGTCTTGACCGTCAATTCGTCGATATCGGCGCCATCGTTATGCTCGGCATTGGCAATGGCAGACTCCAGTGCTTTCTTCACAATGCCTGCGGCTTTTTTCTGCGTGAAAGTCAGGATGTTGAGCGCCTGGTCCACCTTCTTGCCGCGAATGAGATCGGCAACGAGGCGGCCCTTGTCAACAGACAGACGAACACCGCGAACAATAGATTTTGTTTCCATGCTGTGTCCTTACTTTTTGGCCTTCTTGTCGGCTGGGTGACCCTTGAAGGTACGCGTCAGCGCGAACTCACCCAACTTATGACCCACCATCTGGTCGGTGATGTACACCGGCACATGCTGCTTGCCGTTGTGCACGGCAATGGTCAGCCCGATGAAATCGGGAAGAATCATGGAACGCCGAGACCAAGTCTTGACGGGCTTCTTGTCTTTGGTTGCAACAGCCTTCTCTACCTTGGCCATCAGATGATGGTCAACGAAAGGGCCTTTTTTGAGTGAACGAGTCATTCCGTTACCCCCTTATTTCTTGCTCTTGCGACGCGAGACAATCATGCCCTGCGTACGGCGGTTGTTACGGGTACGGTAGCCCTTGGTCAGGTTGCCCCATGGATCCACAGGTGCCATACCTTCACCGGTACGACCTTCACCACCACCGTGCGGGTGGTCGATTGGGTTCATGGCTGTACCACGCACAGTCGGGCGGATACCCAACCAGCGCTTAGCACCGGCCTTGCCCAACTGGCGCAGGCTGTGTTCCTGATTGGACACTTCACCGATGGTGGCGCGGCAATCCACATGAATCTTTCGCACTTCGCCGGAACGCATGCGGACCTGGGCGTAAACACCTTCGCGGGCCATCAGCACAGCAGACGCACCGGCAGAACGTGCGATCTGAGCGCCTTTACCGATCTGCAATTCGATGCAATGGATCGTTGAACCCACTGGGATGTTGCGGATAGGCAGCGTATTGCCAACGCGAATCGGAGCTTCGGAGCCACTCAACAGGGATGCACCAACCTCAACGCCACGAGGAGCGATGATGTAGCGACGCTCCCCGTCGGCGTAGCACAGGAGGGCAATGTGAGCCGTGCGGTTCGGGTCGTATTCGACGCGTTCGACCTTGGCTGGAATTCCATCCTTATTGCGGCGGAAATCGACCACACGGTAGTGGTGCTTGTGACCACCGCCCTTGTGGCGAACCGTGATGTGACCGTTGTTGTTACGGCCAGCGTTTTGCATCTGTGGCTCGAGCAAAGGCGCGTAGCCCTCGCCTTTGTACAGGTGGTCTCGGGTCACCTTCACCACAGCACGGCGGCCGGGTGAAGTGGGCTTCAATTTAATAACTGCCATGATTAAACAGCCTCCCCACCCAGATTCAGCTCTTGACCGGGCATCAAGGTCACGAATGCCTTGCGCACATGGTCACGACGGCCGATGGATTTGCCAAACTTCTTGGTTTTACCTTTTTGGTTCAGGACGGAAACGCCCTTGACCTGGACCTTGAACATCAGCTCCACGGCAGCCTTGATTTCAGGCTTGGTGGCATCGCGCAGGACCTTGAAGACGACAGCGTTGCTCTTCTCGGCAACCATGGTGGCTTTTTCAGACACGATGGGCGCGACCAGAACTGCCATCAGACGACCTTCGTCGAATTGTGTGGTGCTCATGCGTACATCTCCTTCAGCTTGTCGATCGCAGCCTTGGTCACGATCACTTTCTTGTAGTGAACGAGAGAGACTGGATCGGCGTAGCGCGGCTCGACAACCAGCACGTTGGGCAGGTTGCGTGAAGCCAAGTACAAGTTTTCATCGACCTCGTCTGCAATCAGCAACACTGATTTCAGATTCATGGCCTTGAATTTCTCGGCCAGAGGTTTGGTTTTCGGCGAATCCAATTTGATGGAATCGACCACAGCCAGACGACCTTCGCGCACCAGTTGCGACAGGATGGAAGCCATGCCTGCACGGAACATTTTCTTGTTCAGCTTCTGGGTGAAATTCTCGTCAGGACTGTTAGGAAACGTGCGACCGCCCCCACGCCACAGAGGAGAAGATGTCATACCGGCACGGGCATTACCCGTGCCCTTTTGACGGAAAGGCTTCTTGGTCGAGTGCTTGACCATTTCGCGGTCTTTTTGAGCACGCGTACCTTGACGGGCATTGGCTTGGTAAGCAACGACCAACTGATGAATCAGCGATTCGTTGTAGTCACGACCAAACACGGTATCGGGCACATCCACATTGGATGCCGCTTGCCCCTGTTCATTCAGGAGTTCAACTTGCATCAGTTAGCTCCTTTGGCAGGCTTGGCCTTGACAGCGGGACGCACGGTGACAAAACCACCGTTGGAACCGGGCACAGCACCCTTGATCATCAGCAACTGGCGCGCCTCGTCCACACGGACGATGTCCAAGTTTTGCGTGGTGACCGTTTCGTCGCCCATGTGACCAGACATTTTCTTGCCAGGGAACACGCGACCGGGGTCTTGCGCCATGGAAATAGAGCCAGGCACGTTGTGCGAACGGCTGTTACCGTGGGATGCACGCTGCGAGCGGAAATTGTGACGCTTGATGGTGCCGGCAAAACCCTTACCAATGGAGGTGCCTTGCACATCCACCTTCTGGCCTGCAGCAAACACAGCGTTGGCAGCCACAACAGTACCCGTGGGGTACTGTGCAGCGACTTCTGCGGTCACGCGGAATTCTTTGAGGATTTCACCGGCTTCAACGCCAGCTTTTGCCAGATGACCAGCTTCAGGCTTGGTCACGCGTGAAGCGCGACGCTTGCCAAATGCCACTTGCACGGCATCGTAGCCATCGTTGGCTTGGGTTTTGACCTGAGCAACACGGTTGTCAGACACGTCCACCACCGTGACAGGAATCGCATCCCCATCATCAGTGAACAGGCGCATCATGCCCACCTTGCGACCCAACAACCCGAGGGAGTTGCTAAGACTCATTGTTTTCTCCGTTCCCGACTTCAATTGGCCGGGGCTGATGTCATGCTGTTAACAGCACAAAAACAGGCCACCCAAGCTTTTCAGCCTGACTGACCCATGCTTATCGCTTACCTCCCCAATAAGGGGAGCCCGCGATTCTAGCCCGACGCTTGAGAAAGCGCAAGGCCAGCATTCAAGTTTTTATTGCAGCTTGATTTCGACGTCGACACCTGCGGGCAGGTCGAGCTTCATCAATGCGTCCACGGTCTTGTCGGTTGGATCGACAATGTCCATCAGACGTTGATGGGTGCGGATTTCGAACTGGTCACGGCTCGTCTTGTTGACGTGGGGTGAACGCAAAATGTCGAAACGCTTCATGCGAGTGGGCAGAGGCACGGGGCCCTTGACGATCGCGCCGGTGCGCTTGGCGGTGTCGACGATTTCAGCTGCTGAGGTGTCGATCAGTTTGTAATCGAACGCCTTCAGGCGAATGCGAATTTTTTGCTTTGTCATGGTCTGTTCCTTGAGGTTCTAGCTTCTGGAGCGGTGAAAGTGCGCGCTTTCAGGCGCAGCACCCTCGCGGAATCAGGCGATGATTTTGGCAACGACACCGGCACCGACGGTACGACCACCTTCGCGGATGGCGAAGCGCAGGCCTTCTTCCATGGCGATGGGGGCGATCAGCTTGACGGTGATGGACACGTTGTCACCAGGCATGACCATTTCCTTGCC
>JAVBXK010000003.1 GCA_030824555.1 bacterium | reverse complement strand
TCGCAGATTTGAAAGTGAACAGGAAAGTCAATGAAATCAACGATCTACCAACACCACCTCCGCGCCAGTGCTAGCTTTTCGTACCGTCACTTATTGCACTGAAAACGAGGAGACCCCGTTTCGTAGTACAGGCGCAAGAAGTCCGCAAAACCACCCTGGCAATCCAGCATCGGCCCGTCCAAGACAGCCAGCAGAGGGTTCAGGGTCTCACGAATCATCTCTTCGTACAGCCCTTCTTTGTTGCCAAAGTAGTAACGGATCATGGACACGTTCACCCCCGCCTTGTCCGCAACCAACCGAGTCGTGACCCGGTGATAGTCGTCTGCCAAAAAGCAGTCCAGGGCGGCTCGAATCAACCGATCCCGAACAGAACCTGACGTGTCTTGTGTAGTCATACCGAACCCTTTTGTGTTGGTGCGTGAAAGTGTCTCACTGGGGTTGGCAAACCCGGCGAACTGTCGTCAATCAATATCCGAGGCTTGATTGACAGTGAGGGTGGGACCTGCCTGTGCACACCCACTCATGGGATGGAATGAGCGCTTCTCAAACACAGGGGATGCTGTGAAGCACCGCATTGCAGGCCAGCTGACCGGGCGCACGGTGGTGTATGTCCATGGCGCGCCAGGTGGGCCGTCCGAAGTGGAGGTATTCCAAGCTTGCGCTCAGGTCTATGGGGTGCGAGTGGTTTGTCAGGACCGTTTTGCATTGCCCGTTGGGTTGACGGGAGATGCGTATTTCCAAGCCTTGGCCAACGCTGTTGAAGCGCTGACTGAGGTCCACCCGGTGGACGTAGTGGGGTTTTCTATCGGTGCGTTCGTGGCGTAGCAGGTCTGCCGGGTGAGGCCGCCACTGGTCAGGCAGCTGCACCTGTTGTCACCGGCAGCGCCACTGGAAGGAGGCGCGTTCCTGAACGACATGGCGGGTAAAACTGTGTTCCAACTGGCCTCGGCGTACCCACGGCTGTTCAACCTGTTGTCGAGGTGGCAGGGGGTACTGGTCAGGCATTGGCCAGATGCCTTGATTCGCATGCTGTTTGCCACGGCCCAGGCGGGCGACCAGCATTTGGTGGCCGACAAGGCTTTTCGGCAAATGGTCACCCATGCCTTGACGGATTGCTTCGATGGCAACGTTGCCGGCGACGTGCGCGACGTGCGTGCTTACGTCTCGCCGTGGGCACACACATTGAAAGACATCCATACACCCACTCACCTGTGTCATGGCGAGGCAGACAACTGGTCGTCCAAGGAGATGAGCACCTATCTGTCCAAGCAGAAACCGGGTTGTGTCAGCCTGAACCGACTGCCCGGGTTATCACACTACTCGTGCCTGCTTGGAGCGCTGGAAAACATTGTGAACTCAGGTGAACCAGCGGGCATTTGAATGCCTAAATGCTTTCACGGTATGGAGGGCAACTGCACTTATGCGTGACACGCCTGGCAAATACAATCTTCAATTTACACAAGCCATGCAAACCACCTACAACACAAACCGTAACCAACAGGCAAGGTCTGTCTATTGTGTAAATTGAAGATCAAACTTATCCACAGCACCCTTTGCTTTTGCCCCCCATGACTGCGCTGTCTCACGAAACACCACCTTCGCAAATTGCCGATCTGCCCGTTGGGGTCGCTGATGGGCAGCGCTTGTTTTCTGAATGGGCCGCCCGGATGGTAGCTGCCGGGGAGTTCAGTGTGTCGACGGTGGAGACGTATTCGACGATTTGGCATGCCTGGCTGGGTTGGGTGGCGACGAGGGGGCTGGGTTGGGTGGATGTGAATGCGGCGACGATTCAGGCTTACCTGGAGGGGCCTTCTCCTGGGTTGGCTCATCACCGCCCTGCCCTGCGGGCTGATCGGATGGCGAATTACACGCAGCAGCGGTATTGGCGTGTGTTGCGGGCTGTGTATGCGGAGGCTGTCAGGGCTGGGTTGTTGGTGTCGAGTCCCGTGCTGGATGTCCCGGAGGGGGATCGGCCGGTGATTGAGCGTTCTTCACGCCAGTCGCAGGTGTTGCCGCCGGGGGTGTTGGCGCTGTTGCGGGATCCAGTTGTGATCGAGCGTTGTGTGCCGTGTTTGCGGGAGTCAGAGTGGTGGGCTGTTCGGGATCGGGCAGCGGTGTTGGTGTTGTCGCATCTGGGTATCACGACACGGGAGCTGATGGCGCTTCGGGGTGGTGATGTGGTTTGTCAGTTGGTGACTTTGGCTGACGAGGTTGTTGAACATGTGGCTGATGGGCGTTTGGCGGGGTGTGATCCCCTGCCCTCCCCTGCATGTCCGGCTGCCCAGTGGGTGCCGGTTTCTTTGGCCGTGACGAGGGATGATGAGGTGGTGCCTCGCGTGTTGGAGTTGGGTGCTGCCGTTCGTGAGGTTTTGCTGTCTTGGCTGGCTTTGCGTCGGGTTGTGCTGTCGGCCCGGCTGAAGCGTCGCCTGGTTGGCATGGCCGTTTCTGACGAGCAGTTGGATGCGGTGTGCCTGTCGGAGCCGTTGTTCATGTCGCGTCAGCGTTCGGCTGAGCAGATTGATGCTGATCGCTCCGGTGGTCTGGTTTTGTCTGTGGACAAGGTGGGGCTGCTGCCTCCGTTGGAGGCGTCGAATGTGTACCAGATGGTCAAGCGGGCGTTGGATGCGCTGTACGGGTTGCCTGAATTGGTGGGTCAGCATCCGAAATTGCGTGGGTTGAATCAGGCCAGCGGTGCGGCGATCATCCGCAACTCGGTGTTGCTGGATTGGGTACAGACCTTGGGTGAGGAAGCCGCTGCGTTGTTGGGGGGGCTTCGGTCTGTAGGTTCTTTGCGGGTGTTCCCTCAGGCCTGAGGCCCGTAATGTTGTGGTCCGGCGATCTTGAGACCAGAGGGTTCATTGGTGTTGACGCAGCCGAATACTGACGGTCAATTTTGAATTGGCGCCGACAGTTCATTGGCCTCATTTCTTCGTTTTGATGGCCACCATCAACTCACGCACCTGCACCCGCAGCGCTTCGGCTTCGCCTGCCAAACGTCCCGCCTCCACCGCCTTGTCTGTGGCGTCGTTTCGGCAGACTTGCAGTTCTGTTCGGAGTTGGAACAGTGTTTGCTCCAGCTCGGGTACCCGCCTTGCTTGGGCCAGTGCATCGGCAAGAGACAACTCCACCTCTCGCAATTTGGCCTGCTGCGCTTCGATGGTCGCCACTTGGGTGGTTTCCAGTGACTCCAGTCGTGCAATCTCGGTGTTCGCATTGGCCAAGTCAGCACGAATGGCAGCCAATTCGGCCCTGGCCCCGTCTTTGATGATTTGTGCTTCTTGCTGAGCCGCTTTAGAAGCCAAGGCCCAAACCACTTGGGCAAATTCTTGACCTTTGGACAGGATCGCTGGTGGAACGTCGGTGGCTGCGGCATGCACTTCTGCTCTCGCCTGCTTCCACGCATCCAGGTATCGCTTCACGGTGCTGTATGAGCCGCCACCAATGCGGGACTGCACGCTCACGATGGACGGATCGAGGCCTTCAGCCAGCAGCGCATCGGCAACCTCTGAGACAGCTTGTTGGGTGACGATTTGGCGGGCCATGTGGGTCATCCTTGAATTGAATGTAATTACCATAATTATGATAATTACATATTTGATGTGTCAAGTATTTCCACGATGCGTTGTTCTTTCGCAGATTTGAAGCCCCTCCCCTGTCGACAAGGGAAGCTCTCAAATGCGCCAATGACGTGATATGCGGGTATTTCTCGGGTTCTGTCGCTAACCCAGCCAGTCGGACTGTGTTGACCGCAGATCGGCGATTGCTTCTGATCCGATCCGGTATCCCATCGCCCGATAGCCACGTTGTCGTTTGTCCCACATTCGCAGCAACGCTGGGTGCCCGGTATCCACAAAGTCGATGATCCGCACGTCTGTCTTGCTGACGTGCTCACGGTGTAAGCGGCCCGCGTACTGTTGCAGTGTGCCCTTCCAGGAAACAGGCATGGCCAGCACCAATGTGTCCAGCGGAGGGTGATCGAAGCCTTCGCCGACCAGTTTGCCAGTGGCCAGCAGGATGCGTGGCGCGTCGGGTGGCAAGGCATTCAGCGCTGTGATGAGGGCTGCGCGCTGCTTCTTGGATAGACGCCCATGCAAGACAAAGGGTGGCGGTATCACGCCTCCCAGTGCTGCTTCGATTGCATCGAGGTGTTCGGTGCGCTCGGTCAGAACCAACACCTTGCGCCCGGCGCTGAATGCAGCCTTGACCTCCTCGGCAATGGCGATGGTTCTGGCAGGGTCGTTAGTGAGTTGCCGAAACACGTCCTGGATGCCAGCTTGAACAGGCAAATCGATCGGCATCGATCTAAAGCGTGGCATGACCTCCAAGTCGTTCGGTGCCCCCTCTGGCCTGGCTGCTGTGTGCCTGATCGGACCACACTGCATGAAGATGATGGGCTGCAGCCCATCTCGACGAATCGGTGTCGCTGTCAGACCCATGACGTATTTGGCCTTGGTCCGCTTCAAAATGGCATCGAAGGACACCGCGCCCACATGGTGACATTCATCCACGATCACCTGACCGTAGTTATCGACCAGTGGATTGACCTCCCCTTGCCGGGAAACTGACTGCATCACAGCGATGTCGATCTGGCCGGTTGGCTTGGACTTGCCCCCGCCAATGGTGCCGACCACACCTTTGCCTACACCCAAGAAAGCCTGCAGTTGCTCTTGCCATTGTTTGAGCAGTTCGGTGCGATGCACCAGGATCAGGGTGTTGACGCCTCGGCGCGCAATCATCGCGGCTGCGGTGACCGTCTTGCCAAAGGCTGTCGGCGCACACAGTACGCCAGCATCATGATGGAGCATGCCGGTGACTGCCGCTTCCTGATCCATGCGCAACGTGCCAACGAAGGCAACATCGATGGGTTCACCGATATAGCGCTCATCCTGAAGTTGACAGGCAATGCCGTTTTCTTGAAGCAGGTCCAGCACGGCATCGAGGCACCCGCGAGGCAAGGCGATGTGCTGCGGGAAATTCTCGGCATTGCCGATGACGCGTGGCGTGTCCCAGACCGACATCCGCATGGCCTGGGCCTGGTAGAACTTGGGGTTCTGGAAGGCCGCCAGACGGATCAGGCGGTTGGCCAGCGCCTGCGGCAACAGCGCCTTTTCGAAATAGATTTGGTTGGCCAGCGTGACCGTCAGGGTCGTTGGCATCGTCCCGGTCAGCTTTTTGGTCGATGTGCTCGCCCGCTTCCATGGTGTGGCCAGGTCTTCGTCGTCAATGAACGTGACATCCAGCGGATGGACACCACCCGTGGCACGCAGGATGGTCGGCTCGATGTCGTGAGCCGCCATCAACGGGATGGATGACAGGAATGCCCACTGGTCGGGGTGTGGACGCATGTCGGCATCGGCAAACACGCTGCCCCCTGCTTCACGGGGCCACTTTTGCAACGGCAAGGCAATCAGGTTGCCAAAACCGCCTTTGGGCATGGTGTCCTGGTTGGGAAACAGCCGATCGTAGGATGCCAGCTTCAATTGCCGGGTACGCGAGCAGGTGTGGCTGATGATGGCCGTCCCCAGCCGACGGGCATCACGCGCCGAGACACGGCCGGCGAAGAACACCCAGACATGTGCGCCCTTGCCGGATCGCGAGATCTCCAGCGCGGCAGGTACGCCCAGCTCTTCACAGGATTGCACGAAGGCATTTGCATCGTCTCGCCACTCAGCTTCGTCGAAATCAGCTGCCAGGAAGTAGCAGGTGTCATCCTCCAGCAGCGGATACACACCGATGGTGTGTTCGCCCTTCAGGTGGTCGTAGATCACCGCATCGGACAGCGGCATCAGCAATCGGTTGGCGCAATCGCCACATTTGATCCGAGGCTTCTGGCAAACACCTGCGAGCCACTCGTTGGCGCACGCAGGTGAGTAACCTGTTTTGCCCGAAGTCTTGCCCTCCCAGCGGACGGGATACACATCGGTGCGCCCGCGAAACAGGCGTCGGAACAGCGCGACTTTTTCTTCGGTGGACAACTGGGGGGCTGATGACCCTGGCCGTGCACGAACGACCTGATGATTCTGCGGTTGCGGTTGCCGCCATTCGATGCCGTGAGATTCAAGCAGCGTAATCAGGCGTGCGTTCTCAGCATGAAGGGCTGCAAATGCGGACGCGTCAGCCATCGACACCTTGCTCGGCCATCAGTTCATTCATATGGGCGTGCTTAATTTCACGACTTTGATCCTTCATGTTGCAGCCGAAAACTGACCCCCGGTGGGTCAATATTCAAGCGGCGGGGACACCTTCTGTTCAGAAGAACGCTCGTAGTGGTGCAGGTCTTTTGCTGCATAACCTTTGCCCGCGAAATGTGTTCGCCATCCTGGATAAACGTCGGTGAGAACAACACCTTTTCATTGCTCCAACGCTCGGCATTCACAATGCGTCTGCTTTGACATTGGTCCTGCACACCATAGGCACTTCCATAGAGATCCTACAGACCTACCAACTTCTTGGCATCTGCCAAGCCGACATGCTCAAACGCCAGCTTGAACTCGTCAAGTTCGTGCGTTGTCATGCCCACATCCGCAGCCTGACCCACTGTGCGCCACTGTTCCACGGCTTCAACGACTTGGCGCACGATGGCCAAAGCCTGTTGCGTGTTGAGTGTGAAATGGAAAGCCTGTCCCATCAGTTGGTCCATGCTGGTGACGGGGCCGGTGTCTTCGCTCAACCATGTCTTGGATTCGCGGTCTTTGTCCGGCATCGGGTTGACGTCGAACGCGGGTGACAGTTGCCACTGGTTACCGCCCATGTAAAGGTACCCGATGTTTTGCAAGTGGTCATCGACGTTGGTGATGAGGTGGTGAAACACCAGGCGCCGCCACAGTTCTTGAGCGTCGTCCACATAGTTTGCACACACACCCTTCATGACCGCGAGTAGCTCGGTGTAGGCGCGGTCGTCTTGTCGACTCGCCTGCAGCAGCGTTGCACCTGAAACGTAGGGAATGCGCCCGCCCTCGGGGGTGCGGTCAAACCGGCGGATGATTGCCACAGGGGTGCCTTGCACCACTGCCACATGGGCATGCGCAACGTTGATGCCTGCCAGGCTTGCCAGCTTGAGCGCAAGGACTTCCGCACGCGTCACATTGCGCTCGTCCTGGATGCTCGGGAACTTACCCAGGGCCAAGAGCCCTTCTTCGTCAAGGATGCTGCATTTCGGACGCATGCCTCCCAGGGAGGTACCCTTGCCTTGCAGATAGGCTAAATCCATGGTGGTTTCCTTGCCCATCTCGACCGCTCGTGAAGCCGAAAGCATCTTCTCGAGCTCCAGCATAGGTGGCGTGGCACGTTGGCCGATAGGTGCAGATTCCAGATAAATGCCATTCGCCTTGCGCAAGCGCAAGGCGCCCATGCGGCTGAAGTCGTCGACTGCACACAAATAGTCGAGCTCAGTCAGGGCACGTAGAGTGGCGTCAACCTCTCGGCGCTTGGCATGCGCACGGGCGATAACTCGGCGGCCCCAGGCATCTGGCTCGGTATCTCCAAGCGCGAGAAAGAACAAGGAGTCTTCCTTGGTCGCGGCCTTGCGGGTCTGGTACCCCGGTGTGGCGGTGAGGTCCGGTGATACGTTGAACGTGTCCTTGTTGTCCAACCAATCCTGAAAGTAGGCGAACTGCGTGAACATTCGAGGCCCATTGCGCACAAACACAAGTTTGCCCACAGGCGCGCCTACCTTGCCCAGACACACATCCAGTTCTGTTTTCAGGTTCTGTGGAACAGCACTTGCTCGCGTCGCCATACTGGGCCAACCCTTCAAAATGCTTTGGGTACCTTGCGGCGTTTGCTGTAGACCCGGGTGGGCAGATCCGCATCCATCAGTGCGAGCCCCACGGAATCAGTCGGCGTGTCCAGAAGCAAGCTCAGCTTCTCCAGTTCACCGAATACCTGAAGTGCGCTGCCCAGGTAGGTAAGCGCCGTTCCAGAATGTCCGTCCTCCAGCCGACGTACCGTGCTTACCGAGACACCCATGCGGGACGCCAAGTCAGCTTGAGACATACCCCGTCTTCGGCGCGCGAGATCAATGTTCCGGCCTAGTGCCTTGAGAGCACGGTCTACGGAGAGGTTGGTAGCAGTAGCCATGTGTAATCGACCTCATTCGAGCGCTTAAAGCAGTCTTGCGCTCTATTAAGAACAATTTTAGCAGACTGCTTATTGCTTTGACGCAATCGCTCCATTAGGATCTCTTAGCCACCGTAAGTGCTCCAAAAAGAACATTTGAAGCCCACTCCGTTGCAGCGACCACAAGACTGCTCTCCGGCGTCCGGCTACGTCCTTCCTCATGTGCGGTTGGAAGCCATGCTTTACATTTTTATCAAAATAATTCTATATTGTGGCGATAATCTTTCACCAGAAAGGCAGGTGCCACATGCATGCAAACGCAGTTCAGGTCTCGGACAAGTCGATGGTTTTAGGCAAAGCAACGATTCGTGCTGCACGTGAGCTTGCCCTGTCCAACGCGGCATTGGCCCGTGTGATTGGCTTCAGCGAGCCGACCATCAGTCGAATTTCAGATGGGCAACGTGGCATTGATCCAAGTTCGAAAGAAGGGCAGTTGTCTCTGTTGGTAGTCCGCCTGTTTCGGTCTCTGAATCCGTTGGTTGGCTCTGACCAGCAAAAGCGCCGAGAGTGGCTGTGTTCACACAACAAAGCGCTGAACGGCAAACCCTCATCGCTGATTGAGTCACCACAAGGACTGGTGATGACGCTTGCGTATTTGGACGGGATGCGGGCATCTGCATGAGTTTGCAGTCGGCTTGGGATCCGAATTGGATCGTTGATCAAACGTCAGTTCTCGTCATGGACCTGTTTCGCATGGTCGAAACACAGCACATCGCTGCCACCATGCGACTGGTTGATTCCGCAAATGAGCAAGCTCTTTTGGAACAGATGCTGGAGGAGAGTAAGCCACCACGGCCAGAGTCTGCAGTTGGCGTGCACTATCTCTTGGCGGCACCTTTCCGGTACTTTCCACAGAAGGGTTCGCGCTTTCGAGCTGTGAACACCACTGGTGTCTGGTACGGTGCAGATGATCCCTACTGCGCATGTGCGGAGATGGCCTATTGGCGGCAACGGTTCTTGCTCGACAGTGTGGGTCTTGTTCAGCAAGAACTGAGCACAGAACATTCGATGTACCAGGCCCAGGTCAGCGGCCTCGCAATCGATTTGTTATCCGAGCCTTGGGCGCGGGCCGAAAGCCTTTGGATGCACGCATCTCAGTACGCCGATACCCTGACGTTGGGGCGACTGGCCAGACAGGCCGGGCATGTGACTTGGATTCGGTATCGATCTGCGCGCGCGCCTGGGCACACCTGTGGCGCGGTTTTCGATCCCAGGGGGTTGCGTATGGTCACCCCGGACATGCAGTACGAGCCGTGGCATTGCCACACGAGCAAGGATCATGTCTCGTTCTCGAATGGTTTGAAGAGGTTTGACTTCTAGGGGTGCGTCAGATGCTCAGAGTAGCACTGGATCACCATCGCGCCCAAGACTCCATGCAAGTCGTCGCCTTGTTCAAACCTTCGGCGAATCACAGGCGTGAACAGTCCTTTTTCAATAAGCTTTGAAACAGCCTGGTTCACAAATATCCTACGCTCATCGGAGTTCATCGCTTCAAGTTCAGCCCTCATTTGCTGCAATCTCAGGGCTTCCTCATTGGACGCTGGAGCAGACACCTTAACCACGACTGGTCTACTCTTTTCTGGCAATGGGGACTGCACCGAAAGGGGTCCCGCATCAGAAGCAGGGGTTACACCACCACCCCGTAGTACGGTTCTCAAGTATGAGTATGTGTTTTCAATGGGCCTGAACTGACGATTGGCTGTCCTTGACTCCAATTGAGTTAGTGCACTGCGCACTGCATCGTCGCCAAACTCTTGGATCAGGGGGTCAAGCTTGATCTCTCGTATGCCCAGCTGAAGTGCTTTTTGGATCAGCTCAAGATCTACAACCTCGGATTTCTGCTGCAGTGGTGTTCGATGCTTTTTCCGCACGGTGAACTGCGCCTCTTCGACCGCCCTGCCCTGCTTGTGCTCTATCAGTTCTACGTCAATCTCGGTCTCGCGATTTACCTCAGCGATAGCTGCCTTTAACTTTTCATTCTTGAACTTGCGCCACTCTCGCCTGTCTGTTCCCGGTGGAGTGTTGCTCAACGCATCCGCCCACCAAGTTACAGGCTTGCGGCTTGTAAGGCCAGACGGGTTGTCTCTGTAGCGGGCACAGATTTCGTACAAGGCCAAAGCAGTGTACGTACCCAATTTGCCCAAGACTTCCAAATCCAGTTTGGCCCAACGAGTAGGTTCCCTTAGAGCAGACATCAACGTCGGTGGATACGACCAAGAAACCCAGTTTTCTCCATTTCGCTCCTCAAGTATCACCTCAGCAAGCATGGAAAACCCTTTCCACTTCATTCCATCTCCGGCAGCCGTAGACTCCCAATCAACCTCAAGGCCTCTCATCTCCTTCAGGTATTTTTTAGCTGCGGTTCTCTGCTCTCCACTGCTTCCCGTCGCCCTCAAGAGAGACACCAAGGGCGCACGAAACAGAAAATCTGCCGACGGCATGTCCTTCATAGCCATCATTTGTGCCTGCGATTGATGCAGTAATGCGTTGTAGACACGTCTTCCTGTTAGGGTGATACGTCCTGATCGAGGCATCATGACGATCATCTCGTGAGGCTTTCGAAGCTCCTCACTCCCAGTGCTGGTGGTGGCAGTCCCGGATCGTATGTTTGACTCTTCGGTGGTCATCGTTAAAGTGTCCGTTTTTATTTGGACAGTAATTTAACATTGAATCGCTCAATCTTTCGCGATTCGACACGGACGGCTCACTTCGGAAAATCGGCGGTTAGAAGCTGGACATAGGCTACTCCAGGAAGACAAGAATGGCCGGTTAAAAGCTGGACAGCAGACAGGTTTGGGTTCAAATTTTTCTTTGTACTCGTGATGAAAATGCCTGAATGCCCCTGATAAGGCGCCCAAAACGGTTATCAACAGGCAAATTTTGAGCCGGCTCTATGAACGGTTAGAAGCCGGACATCATCCGGGTACGACCTGTACGCATCCGGTTAATCCACAGACAGTACCGGGTAGAACCTGGACAAGTTATCTTCTAAATCTTGTTTAAGTCATTGATTCTTATGGATTTTTTTTGAAACTTGTAAGGCTTAAGGTATTAAAGAGGTATTTGAATACTTTGAATCTCGGCATTAGAGGAGTCTTCGAACGATTGAAATTCAGATGCCCACAAGCACAAGCGACTGATGTACTGCCGCTATTCATCGAAAAATCAGAAATTAGTCAGATAATCGGCGAACACGTCATCTAACGGATCACCCATGAACATTAAAGAAACATCTGTCCAATCGATAGATTTGCAGCAAACAGCGCCCATTCGCAAACAATCGCTGGCAGACATCGACGCTCAAGCGGCACGCATCGCAGCCATGATGGTCCAAATACGGGCAACGATGCTGTCTCCAACGTCGGAAAAGAAAGCTCCCAGTGTTGGTGCTGCCCAACTTGCTCAGATGTGTGGCGTTGACAAAAGTCGAATTGCATACCGGTTGACCAAGGGGGGCCTTCCTGAAGGCAGCATGGTTGGCAATCGACGTGAATGGTCCATGGAAGAGGCCCGTCATTGGGTGCGTGAATTGCGTGCTTCACACATGCGTCCCCAGGAAGCTGTAGGAACAACAGTTACTGTTGCAAACTTCAAAGGGGGGGTTGCAAAGACCACCACGGCGGTCACATTGGCGCAGGGCCTTTCAATGCGTGGGCATCGTGTCTTGTTGATAGATCTTGATCCACAGGGTTCGGCGACAACGTTATTTGGCGTGCTTCCAGATGCTGAAGTTGAGGACAGCGATACAACACTCCCGCTTTTTGTTGGCGATGAGGAGGATGTCAGCTATGCAATCCGGAAAAGCTATTGGCCAGGTATAGACATCATTGGTGCATCGCCTTTGTTGTTCGGCGCAGAGTTCGCACTACCAGCAAGACAAGCCAAAGATCCTGGGTTCGAATTTTGGCGCTGTCTTGACCGTGGCCTAGACCAAGCACGATTGGATTACGACGTTATCGTCATTGACACCCCCCCTTCCCTCTCCTATGTCACCATCAATGCGCTCATGGCCGCTGATGGTGTCTTGATGCCCCTGCCTCCTTCCGCACTGGACTTTGCGAGCTCCGCTCAGTTTTGGGACCTGTTCTCTGACTTATGTAATCAGCTCATTTTGAGCCGTGGAAAGAACAAGATTTTTGAATTTATCGACGTTCTGCTCTCAAGGGTTGAGTCTTCAGATTCAGCAAGTTCCGTCGTTCGACAGTGGGTCATGGAAGGGTACGGAGACAAAGTTCTTCCTATCGAAATTCCAAAAACATCTGTTGCTGCAACAGCCTCTGCGGAATTCGGTACTGTTTTTGACCTTCCCAGGGGCGCTATGAACTCGAAGACTTTCGGACGAGCCCGCGACGCCTACGAAAGAATGTGTGAGTTGCTTGAACAACAGATTGAGGCAGTTTGGGCGGCTCAACGGCATTCTCAAGGAGCGTGAGATGAAGGCAAGTCGAAAACTTTCTGAAAAGGCCTCAAAGCTGGACTTCAGCAACCTCCCTGGTCTTGCCCCCCAAGTTGCAGTGACTATGGGTGAAGGCGAGGGCACTAACGCAGGGGATTCCTACAAGCCAAAAACTGCACCTGGTGCCATGATGGCCTTTGCCACTGATGCCCGGTCAGAACTCGTACGTGAGAACGAACGCTTAAGGGCGGCGGCGGATGAAGCGTCTATTCTGAAAAGCAAAGTTTCCGAGTTGGCGACGGACTTGGCTCAATGGGATGGTGCATGGGCTACACGTCAAATTGATCCCAAGCAGATCAGACGAAGTAAATGGGCCAATCGCCATGAACACAGCTTCAACGATCCAGATTTTCAGGCGTTGAAAGATGAAATTTTGAATGCTGGTGGAAACATTCAGCCAATCAAAATTCGCCTCGTTGGCAAGGATGAAGGCGGAGACTTGTATGAGATTGTTTTTGGTCATCGACGTCACCAAGCCTGTCTTGATCTGAAGTTGCCGGTTCTTGCGACCATTGAAAACGTTTCAGACCAAGGACTGTTTGTCGAAATGGACCGAGAGAATCGGTCGCGAAAGAACTTGTCTCCATGGGAGCAGGGGATGATGTACTTGAAAGCGCTGGATGATGGTTTGTTCTCTTCCCAGAGAAAGCTCTCCGAAGCTGTTGGCATAGACCTCAGTGCATTGGGGAAATCGCTCAATTTGGCGCGCTTGCCGAACATGGTTGTTCAGGCATTCCCATCCCCTCTTGATATTCAGTATCGATGGGCTAAGCCCTTGACGGATGCTCTCACGCAGGATGGAAACGGGGTCTTGGCAAAAGCAGAATCATTGGCTGCTATGAGCGTAAAACCCGTCGCCAAAGTTGTTTTTGAACATCTGGTGAATGGCATGCCACTGGGGGGTAGAACCGTTCCACCCCCTACAGAAACCACTCTCATAAAAACACTCGGAAAACAGGTTGGTGTTCTGTCCGTACTTCCAGACGGTTCAGTGAATGTTCAACTCAAGTCAGGTGTTGTGCCGAAGAAGCGAGTCGCTGATCTGGCGAAGCTGGTTACTGATTTTCTTCGTCAGACCTGAGAAACAGTTCATTTCATTGGAAATCACAAAAAGGGGTGGAACCGTTCCACCCCTTTTTTGTAACCCCGGTTTCAGCGCAGTTCGGCATCAGTCTTTCGGCGGATTTAACGAAAAGCCCGCCCAAGCTCCTCAGCCCTGCGCTTGAGCGGAGCCCGCCCATATATGTTCATCGTCGTGGTGACACTTGAGTGCCCCAGTTGCTGCTGGATCACGTCGTATGGCACTTCTAAGGCGACAGCCTTGGTGCCAAAGGTGTGACGCAGCCAATGTGTGGTAGCCCCGGACAAATCGTTTTGTTCGCGAGATGACAGACTCGACGCAGAGATGGCCTTTGCAAACCAGCGTTTGACCGTGATGTACAGCGCCTGGTAACCGACGGGTGACACGGAGTCCACAGCACTGGCCAGCAGTGGTGCATCTGGCGGTGCTGCCTCGATGCCCACCAAGCCACGCTTGGCCAGGTAGGTCTGCAACCCCTCAAATGCAGGCCTGGGGACGAACACCGTGCGTGTCTTTGAACCCTTGCCGACCACTCTCAAAGTCCACCCTTCGGGCTGAAGCGAGAAGTCTCCCAACTTAGCCTTGACCAACTCAGAGCTGCGCAAGCCAACCGTCTCCATGAACGTCACGATGAAGCCAATCCTGTGGGCAGAAGGGGAGGGCGGTTGAGATCGGATGAAGCGTTGGATTTGGTCCAGCGCGACGTCACTGATGGACTTGGTGTCCAGGGCCTGTGTGGTCTGGTCTGTTGAGCCTGTGTCGCCGTTGATCATCAACCAGGGGTTGCCCTGTATGTACTTCGCTGCAGCCAGCCAAGCAAAGAGTGCACCCAGGATCGTGATGGCCTGCCTCTGGCTGGCCGGTGTCAGCGGTCCTCGAAACGGCGCCCATCCCATTTGCCCAGGCGAGTGCCTGTCACGCGAAATCCAGCCCGGCGGGATGTGTTGCAAGAACGATTGGTACGCCAGGCAGTCCTCTACCCGCATCGATGCAAAGGTCCGCCCACTGCGCTCCCTGCTCAGCCAGAGCATCAGACGGCGCGCTTCTCGGAGGTAGCACTTCGCGGTGGCTTCAGAACTGCATCGCGCCTGCAGCCACGCCTTGACGGCCTGCATGTCGGTGTGGGCATCCAACAGGCTCCCGACAGGGGAGGGCGGTTGGGGCGGTGAGATGGAGGCCAGGGGTGCCCAGGACGACAGCGGTGCAGGCAGAGCTGGTGGCGCCAATGTTGGAGCAGCGTCCTCGATGAAGCGCAGGGTGAAGAAGGGCCGCTCAGGGGGCAGGGCGGCGGGTATCAGTGTCAGCAGGTGGGCCGAGATGCGGCGGGCCTTGGCCTCCCCAACACCAGGCATGGTTCGGAACCATTTGCCCCCGGCTGCGATGACGCGTGACAAGTCGGCCAAGGTGTTGTGCCCGGCCCAAATCAGCCGGCGGGCGGTCACCTCATCAAACCAGTCGGAGACCAGATCGGTTGGGCGAGGAGGGTGGCTTTCAGCGTGCTCCAGTCGGCGCAACAAGTCGATCTGGCGTTGACGCAACCGGTCACGCCTGACAGATCGTCGGTCAACGGGGAATGCCGCTTCCAGCATCTCGACCTGCTCGTCCTCGCTCCAGCCGTCCAGGCCGCGGGCTTCGATGAAGTCTTGCAGGGCAGGGCGCTGAGCACTGGGGCTGGCGGCCCGGATGGTCATCCCGATCAGTCGCCAGGCCCGCTCGCCAGCCCGTCTGGCGATGGCCCGTACCGTGTCAATCAGCTGGTTGTGTGCACTGCGGCGCTCGTGGCCATGGCACACGCCAAGAAAGCGTTGTGCGGACGTGTTGGCATCCAGGCCTTCTGCGATGGCGCGCAGGTAGGCGAAGTGGTGTGGGCCCAGGCGGCGAACGAACCGACTGTTTTGGGTGCCTGCAAGTGCTTGATTCACAAATGATTTTGCCTCGTACTTTTCAGAGAGGTGATTTTGACACTGAAATATTGACTTTAGATTATGTAAGTAATCTTAATACACACATCTGAAAAAAAGGGGAGTGTGACCTCGACACACGTTCGCCCAAGTAATCTTGACCCTACTTCTGCAAGTAATGTTGACCCCAAGTCAAGTGGTGGCCTGCTGTCGGCTTCCCGAGTCGGCCTGCAGTGAGGGCGCAACCGCAACAACTTGCGCGCGCAGGAAAGAGGGATACCACTTTCTCAGACCTGCGATGGCATCCTTAGGTGTGCTGCCAAACACCTGCAACCTGGCGTCGCACATACGGGCAACAAAACCGTCACCCGCCTCAAAAAGCCAAAACGTAGGTTTAGGCCCGGTTAACCCCAGCAGCTTGTGCCGTTTGCAAGACCCCAAGTTGGGCTGGGCTGCCTGAGAAACCAGCCATCCGTCATGCGGGTGCCAGGTTAAACACGAACCTGTGCATACGCTCAAGACGGCTTGCCGTGACTGGTCACTTGCTCTGGACAAAGCGTACAGCCGGTCGACCTTGTTGGGAAGGGCCAAACGAGGCCATCTGACAGGCGCAGCCCCCGACGTTTGAGCATGGCTTACAAAAAACCAATGTCCGTCGGAGTGCTGTCCGGCACACCAGTCGACCGGTTCTTGGAGCCGCACAGCGTCTTCTGACTGATCATGGGCAACTGCTCGGGCCTGGCAAGAGGCGGCACGCCAATGCTGGAGCAGGGTGAAACCAGCTGCCTGGTACTGCAGCCAGATGTGCAATGGTGATTGAGGCGAAATGGCCGCGCCGTTCAATGTGAGCGGGCACGCACAAATGCCGTGAGGCAACATTCGGCCGTGGAGAGCATGGGTCGGCTCCGTCCATGGTGGCCGGTGTCGGTTCACCTTCAATCTGTCACTTTTGCACTTTCAATTGGCACCAAGTGGTTGGCAAAGATGTTTGATTTCAAAGGCGATGCCGTATTCCCCACGCTGAGATGCCGAATCTGAGGTCCGACACATTCCGCAATCAATAACACTTTCAATTGGCACAACCTTGCACTTGACACCTCCAATGTGTCACCATGTGAACCTTCAACTGGTGGGCAAAGAGCATGGGACGTTTTCAGGTGATGGCGCAAGCGCTCGCGGTTGTCGGTGACCGACTTGTGGTTATCGTCAGCGTGGAGCCTGATGGTGCAGTCATGGTTCGTGACCTCGCCAACGGCAGGGTGCATGCTGCCAATCCTTCCGAACTGAGCGCGCCACCCAAAGTTCTTCATGGGCATGCTATGGACGAAATGGGCATTGCTTCAGCCACAGAACTCCAGTGGACGCTGGCCCTGCGACGCAAGGAAGCCATCTGCAAAATTGATGATTCCCAAAACGTCTCCAGGCAAATCGCGGCCATTGCAGCGGAATTCGGGGTGTCCCGGCGCACGGTCTTTCGCTGGCACGCGTTGTATCGCGAGTCTCCTCAGACATCCGCACTGTTGCCCCGCGCCCGAGGTACACCTGGTGGGGCCCATCGCATCGCGGCACCATTGGACGAACTGATTGCCGAGGTCATCCAGACCGTCTATCTCACTAAAGTGAGAGCCAAGAAAGAAGAAGTCGTTCGAATGGTCGGATTGCGATGCGCAGCCCTGGGATTGAAGCCGCCTTCACGCAAGCCCATCTTGGCCAGGATCAAGGAGCTCGATCCAGCTCAAGCGGCCCGAGGCAGACTGCAGGCATCCGAGGCAGCATCGCAAACTGAATTTGTTCCAGGGAGTTACCAAGTACAACACGCCTTGGATGTCGTCCAAATCGACCACACCCCTGTGGACGCCATCGTCGTAGACGCAGTCAACCGACTGCCCATCGGACGACCGTGGCTCACATTGGCCATCGATGTCGCCACGCGTATGGTGGCGGGTTTCTATCTCTCGATGGAAGCCCCGTCCTCAACTTCTGTGGCCCTGTGCTTGACGCAAGCTGTGCTGCCCAAAGAGAACTGGCTCAAATCCAGGGGACTGTCATGCAACTGGCCTGTGTGGGGAGTGCCTGGTGCCCTGCACACAGACAACGGGGCAGATTTCACGGCGGCGGCATTGCGCAGAGGATGCGATGAGCATGGCATCAGCCTGATCCTGCGGCCAGTGGCCATGCCACACTACGGCGGACATATTGAGCGACTGATCGGCACCCTCATGGGACGGGTTCATTTGCTGCCCGGGACAACAGGTTCGAACACGCACGATCGAGGTGCCTACCCTTCAGAGTCCAACGCAACGCTGACCATGGCGGAGTTGGAACAGTGGCTGACGCTTGAGATTTGTGAGCAATACCATCAGCGCGTTCATAAAGGCATACGCCAAAGCCCCTTGGCGGCTTGGCAAGACAAAACGAGTGGGCTGGCAGCTCCTGCGCGTTCATTACCCGAGCAGCCCGAGCAATTCATGATCAGTTTCCTGCCTTCGATGCAACGCAAGTTGCGCAGAGACGGCCTGCACTTGTTCAACATCCGCTACTGGGACAATGTGTTGCCCTCCATCGTTCCACTTGGGTCATCGCTGCTTGTGCGGTACGACCCTCGAAATCTGTCCAAGGTTTATGTGGCTGGCCCCGATCGGCGGTATCACCCGATCCCATACGCTGATCTGGCGTTGCCACCAATCACCCTTTGGGAGCATCGTGCGGCTGTGTCGGCGCTGCGTGAACAGGGAGAGCAGAAGCCCACACAGGAATCCATATTCCAAGCGGTCTGCGCCCAACGTGACTTGATTGAACGTGCCGCTGCGAAAACGAAAGCAGCGCGAAGGCTGTCACAGCGTCACAAAGATGCCACGTCTGGGACGACCCGGTCATCATCGAGCTCAAAGGAAGCCGTGGACTATTCCCTGCCAGTCACGCCAGCTGACGTTGAAATTTGGGATCATTGACCATGGCAAACAGCCTTGAACATTTGCATATCGGGGTGTGGTCATATCTGGACGGCTCAGTTGATGAGCGTGTGTCCAGGCTGTATGCCCCCAAGTGGGTCGCCTATTCCCGTGGCAACCAAGCGTTGGCCCGCATGGAGCACTTGCTGAATCATCCGCCCAGTGGGCGGATGCCGTGCATGCTGTTGCACGGAGACAGCAACATTGGCAAGACCATGATCGTCGAGAAATTTGTTCGCGATCACCCCAATATATGCAACGAGTTCAATGAGGTTGAAGTCCGAAAGACGGTTCACCTTCAGATGCCCGCGAATCCTTGCGACGACAAACTCTATGCGCAGATCATCGAAGGTTTGGGTGTTCAGCCGCCCATCAATCGCCGCAGCACCGACATGGAATTGCTCGGCCTGAGGCTGTTACACAGGCAGCCGCCGAAGTTGATGATCATTGACGAAGTCCACCATTTGTTGGCTGGCTCCGTTCGTGAGCAGCGGCAACTGCTGAACCAACTCAAGTTCATCAGCAATGAACTGCGCATGCCGATTGTGGCCTTGGGCACCAGTGAAGCCTTGTATGCGATGCAGACCGATCCTCAGATTGCCTCCCGGTTTGAACCCTTTGCATTGCCAAAGTGGCGAGAAAGCGCGGAGTTTCGGGAGTTCGTGGTGAGCTTTGGCAGACTGCTGCCTCTTGAAAAGCCCTCCCCATTGGGCGAAAAGGTGATCATTCAAAAGCTGATGGCCCTGAGCAGTGGGTTGACCGGCAAAGTCACAACCTTGCTGACGCAGGCTGCCGAGTTGGCGATTCGCAGTGGGGCTGAATGCATCAGCGCCGAGTTGATTGATCAAGCGGCTGACAACGGCATCTACAAGATCGCGCCACAGGACTCAGAGGCGCAGTGCTTGTAGTTTGTTGGGCAGGGTAGGGCGCTGTACACCAAGCATTGGGCTGATTTGGTGACACATTGAAAGTGTTGGTGCCAAATGAAGGTTCAAAAGTGACATATTGAAGGTGAACCGACAGCCGCGCCGCGCCGTCACGCCCGACGACATGCGCGCCATCGAGCCCACCCTGCAAGGCCAGTACTTTGGTGGCTACTACACCGAGAGCGACAGCACCGGCGACATCCACAAGTTCACCTACGGGCTGAGCCAGGCTTGCGAGCGCCTGGGTGTGCGGGTGCTGACTGGCCAAGAGGTGGCACGCGTGGCCAGCACCGGCCAGGCCGCATCGGTGACGCTGACCAACGGCGACACGGTGAATGCCGACGCGGTGGTGGTGTGCGCGGGTGTGCACAGCCGCACGTTGGGTGCACAACTGGGCGACCGCCTGAACGTGTACCCGGTGAAGGGCTACTCCATCACCGTGATGCTGAACGACGCGCAAAGCCAGGCCGCTGCACCGAACGTCAGCCTGCTGGACGACGAAACCAAGCTGGTCACCAGCCGCCTGGGCGCTGACCGCTTCCGCGTGGCGGGCACGGCCGAGTTCAATGGCATCAATCACGACATACGTGCCGATCGCATCCGCCCTCTGGTGAACTGGGTGAACCAGTGCTTCCCCGGCGTCAGCACGCGCCGCGTGGAGCCCTGGGCGGGCCTGCGCCCCATGATGCCGAACATGATGCCCCGCGTGGGCCCTGGCCGCCTGCCCAACGTGTTCTACAACACCGGGCACGGCCACCTGGGCTGGACGCTGTCGGCCATCACCGCACACCAGTTGGCTGGCCATGTGGACGGGTGGGCGCGCCAGACCCAGCCCGTGTTGCACCACGCCCAGTTGGGCCGCGTCACTGGCTGATGTCGCGCAGCTTTTCCAGCATGTCGGGTGCGTCCCACACCGCGCCGGTGTTGATGGAATAGCGCACGCGCCCGCTGCGGTCGATCAAAAAGCTGCTTGGGAAGGCGTACACCTTCCAGGCTTTGGACACCTGGCCGTCGCGGTCCATCAGCACAGGGAAGTCCATGGGCACCTTTTTGCGAAAGGCGTTCATGATGGCGTCGGTGTCTTTGTATGAGACGGAAACGATAGCAAATCTGTCTTTATCCAATTGCGACAGTGCCCTGTTCATGCTGGGTATTTCTTCCACGCAGTGCGGGCACCAGGTGGCCCAGAAGGTGACCAGCAGGGCTTTGCCAGCGTAGTCGCGCTTCAGGTCCACCGCTTTGCCGTCCATGTTTGTTAGGCGAATGTCTTGCAGGGCCACGCCTTCAACGGGCAGCAGCCCGGCGGCGATGGTGCTTTGGGGCTCGGTGCTGGCGTCGTAGGGTGGCCGTGAGGCCACCACAAAGCCTGTGTTGTGGCGCTCTTTGCGCATGACTAGGCCGAACGTTTTGCTCGGGTGAAAGTGTCTTTGGCGATCTCGGCAGGACTTTCTAACAAAACAAACCGTGCATGACAGAAATGTCATTTGGGTGACCAAGTTCTGTCGCTACCGCCTTTCTAAAGTGATCCCTGGGATGAATCAACGGAGCGACTTGATGACCTTGTCGCCCATCCCGTCAAACAGGAGATCACTATGCGCATTGCCAACGTTTTAACCTCAATTGCATTGACCAGCGCTGCTGCGCTCAGCGCCACCGGTGCCTTCGCCGCCAGCGATGAAACCTTTGCCAATGGCCGGTCCATCTATGGTGTTCCGGCCAACCAGAGTGCCGACGCCAGTGTGCTGGACGTTGCGAAAGCCAAGTTCGCCAACATCAAGTGCGGCGACATCGTCACCTTCCGCAGTGGCGACAAGACCTTCACATGGAAGTTCGATGTGGCTGGCCATCGCGCCGTCGATCTACAGAAGATCGCGCCAGCCGGATTCGCCACGCAACCCTTCATGGTGTATGTGAGCCGCAACGACACTGAGCGGACGTGAGTGGAGCAATCCAACGTTACGACACATCACTCAGGTGTTCCTGCCTGGGGTGTCGTCCGAGGGGTGTTGCGGAGGCGGCAGGAGCAGCCCAATTCGGGTAATGCCTTGATCGGAGCCCGCGAAGACGCTCCCGCCATGCATGCGCGCAATCGCGGCCACGATGGACAAACCCAGTCCGTGGTTCAGATCCGCGTGCGCGCGTGCGGGATCGACGCGATAGAACCGATCAAACAACCGGGGTAAATTTGCGGGCTCAATCGTCGGCCCGGTGTTATGCACTGCAATCGAGACTTCTCCGCCGGGATGTGTCTCGATTCTCACCATCACGGCAGACCCTGTCCGTGCATAGCGCGTTGCATTGCCGAGCAAGTTGGAGAGCGCGCGGCGCAGCAGTCGCGCATCAAAGCGACCGGCGGCGTCTCCCAGGATCTCGACCGTCAACGTCGCTTCCTGCATGGCCGCTTCATGGAACTCGATCACCTCGCCGGCAAGGGCCGCCAGGCTGTTGACATTCACGCGGCGAGCGCCGGCACCCCGATCGGCCTGCGACAGAAAGAGCATGTCGTTGACGATGCCTGACATGCGCCGAAGTTCCTCCAGATTAGAGGCCAGCACATCGCGCATGTCGTCAATGTCCCGCGACTTTCTGAGGCTCAGTTCGCAGGCACTGATGAGCGTTGCCAGCGGCGTATTCAGTTCGTGAGCGACATCGGCGTTGAAGCCTTCCATCTGCCTGTAGGCGCTGTTCAGGCGATCGAGCAGCGCATTGAATTGCCCGATCAGCGGTTGCAATTCCTGTGGCTGAGCAGAACCGTCCAGGCGTTTTTCCAACTGGCTCGCGGTCAATCTCCGGGTCTGCTCGACCAGTTGGTGAACTGGCACCAGCGCCAGACGAACGAGCCAAAAGCCGCATACCGAAACCACCAGCGAGCCGACGATCGCGGCGGCGGTCAGCGTCCATCCGAGTCGGCGAAGCAGACTAGCGTCTTCCTGTGTCCCGAGGGTCAGCGTGGCGCTGGCAGGCCTGGAAAAGTACATGGAGGACGCCACCTCAAACACGCGTTGCTTGACAGGTGGCGGCGGCGATGGGGGAGCGGTCGATGAGGCATAGACCGTGCGCCCGTCCGGTGACCTCAGCTGCAACGCCAATTCTTCGTGACCTGCCAGGAAGTCATTGAGCTGATGTCGCAGGGCGTCAATGTCTGGTGCAGCACGGGCCTCGGACAGCAAGTGCCTGATCATGGTTGTCTTTTGATCGAGGGTCTCGTCTTGCCGCTGGGCCAGCGTCATGGCCGTCACGAAATAGACGGCCAGGCAAACGAGTCCGAGGCCAATGAAGGTCTGTATCGCCAACCACCAGGACAGGCGATGACCCAGTGAACCACCCGAAGCCGATTGCTTCATGAATCCCGAGCCTCCAAGACGTAGCCCATGCCTCGGATGGTGTGCAGCAAAGGTCGCTCGAACGGTGCATCCAGCTTGCCGCGCAGGCGACGAATTGCCACTTCGACCACATTGGTCTCGCTGTCAAAATTCATGTCCCAGACCTGCTCAGCGAGTTCCGTGCGCGAAAGCACCTCCCCTTGCCGGCGCAGCATCAGGCTCAACAAACTGAACTCCTTGGCCGTCAGATCCAGCCGCTGTCCGGCCCGAACAGCCTTGCGCCGAAGCAAGTCCATCTCAAGATCGGCCAGCTTCATTAAGGTGGGTTCGGACGAGCCACGCGCAGGGTTTGCCCTGCGCAGCAGAACTTGGATGCGCGCGACCAGTTCAGAGAACGCAAATGGCTTCAGTAGATAGTCGTCCGCACCACTTTGCAGCCCCTTGACCCGGTCCTCGACCTGTCCGCGCGCCGTCAACATCAACACAGGCGTCTGTTTGCTCTGTCGCAACGCGGCAAGGACGGCAAGTCCGTCGATGCCGGGCAGCATGCCGTCCAGCACAAGCAAGTCGTAGTCGACCTCGGTCGCCAGGTGCAGCCCATCGATGCCGTTGTGCGCCACATCGACCGTGTAGCCTTCTTCCGACAACCCTTTGCGTAGATACTCCGCCAGCTTGGTTTCGTCTTCAATGACCAGTAGTTTCATATGCGGCGATTGTTGCTTGCATTGCGATAGAGCTCGATTACGAATTTGTCATCTGGCGGACCGATGACTGACGGTCGAGGGCGGATAAAGTAACTGTCAGTGCATTGAGCATGTAAACTACAGATTTGCCCAATCCGCCCACACCCCTTTCCTCCAAGCTATATCGCACGCAAAGACCTTGGCCAGCTTTCTCAATTTAGCTCCTCAGGCTCGGCCCATCGGGCTCTGCGGAACTTGTTCTGATTTCCGCGGCCGCGCTCCGATCTAACCTCCAAATCATGCGTCGTTTTGTCATCGTATTTTTGTTGATGGTCATGCCGTTCCAGTGGTCCTGGGCGGTGGCCGGAGGCATTTGCGAGCACGAAACGGGCAAGGCCACCCAACACTTTGGACATCACAACCATGAGCACGATGCAAAGGCTGTAAAGGCAGGCAAGACGCCTGCCGAATCGAAGAATCCAGGCGTTGGAGTCGATGCTGACTGCGCATACTGCCATTTGCTTGTCGCCGAGTCATCGGCACCTTCGCATGCCCTCGCCTCGGCGCTCGCTGATGCGTCGCATCGTGTTTCGACGCTGCCGCTGATCGCTTCCCTGCTGGCCGATGAACCTGAGCGCCCCAAATGGCACCCCGCGCACTGATTCGGCGCGGCCAGCCCACGTTCCACGACTGAGCCTCTGGATCTACGGACTTCTTCAGTAGACGCCTCCCGCGCTGAATCTCTTTGATCTTGGCATTTCGCTGGCCATTTCAGCGAGGCGACAACAAGGGGATTTCAATGCGCGTGCGTGCTTACGCCACACCATTTCTGCCGCTCACGCTGGCAGTCGTTATTTCGTTTTTACTTGCTCAAGCTGCGTCTGCGCAGGATTTGAGTGCAGCTTCGCCACCAACGCTCGCGCCGTCCAGCGTCGTCGTTCCGGCCCGGCTCACGTTGGCGTCAGCCATCGACTTGGCTTTGTCTCGCAATTCGGAGATCGCTGCGGCTCAACGTGAGTTGGAGGCTTCCGAAGGTGCGTTGCAGCAAGGCCGCGCTCGTCCCAACCCCGAGCTGTCCTATCTACTAGAAGACACTCGCCAAGCCACCCGGACCACCACCGTTCAGGTGAATCAAGCAATCGAGATCGGCGGCAAGCGCGCAGCACGTGTCGATGCCGCTGAGTGGGGGCGTGAGGCCGCGGTCAACGATCTGAACGCGCGCCGGGCGGAAATTCGCGCGCAGGTCAGCAGCGCGTTCTATGAACTCCTGACCGCGCAAGAGCGGCTCCGGCTGGCCCAGGACACGGTCGAATTGGCGCACCGAGCTGGCGAGGCGGCCGGCAAACGGGTGGTAGCGGGCAAGATTTCGCCGGTTGAGGAAACCAAGGCCCGGGTCGCGGAGTCGGGTGCACGGCTGGAACTGGCGCAAGCACAGGGCGAACTCCGTTCGGCGAGGCAGCGCCTCGGGGCCCTTTGGGGGGACCCGTCGCCTCGATTCGACGTGGCCGATGGCTCTGCGGAGGTTTTGCCCGTCGTCCCGTTATTGCCCAACCTTGACCTGAGGCTAGCAAATGCCCCGGGGCTCAAGCGTGCACAGATCGAGGTGCAGCGCCGCCGCGCACTGGCCGACTTGGAGCGCGCCCGCCGGTTGCCCGACCCGACACTCAGTCTGGGCGTCAAACGCTCGCAGGAGCTGGGGCGCAACCAGATCCTCCTGGGCGTATCGATGCCCATCCCCCTGTTCGACAGCAATGCGGGCAATCAGCTGCAAGCTTTGAAGCAGTATGAAAAAGCTCAGGATGAACTTGCGGCGACCCAGACCCGCCTGTACGCCGACGCGCTACAGGCGAGGGAACTGCTGAGCACGAATAGGCTTGAGGTCGAGACCCTGCGCCAGGACTTGCTGCCTGGCGCGCAGGCGGCCTATGACGCCGCCAGCAAAGGGTTCGAGCTGGGCAAGTTCGGCTTCCTTGACGTTCTGGACGCGCAGCGAACGCTGTTCCAGGCACGGTCTCAGTACCTGCGCGCCATTGCGGAGACGCATCGCGCTGCAGCAGATATCGATCGCTTGCTCGGCCAAGACCCGAGCAACTGACGCCAACCTCTACGCAACTCACCATGAATTTCAACAAGAATCCTGCCAAGTTTGGCAAGCAGCAGCTCACAGCGATCGCCGCAATCTTGATCGTCGGGACTGGCGCGGCCGCCTACATCCTGAACGGAGGCAAGTCCAAGCCGGAAGGTGACGGGCATGGCCACGAACAGCACAGCGAGGCCAAGGAACATGCCGATGGCGAGCACCATGGTGCCAAGGCCGCCGACGCGCATGACCACGACAAGGGGCACGCCGACGATGAGCATCATGAAAAGGCACCGGGCAAGGGCCCGCATGGCGGCAGCCTGTTCGCGGACGGCGATGCGAGTGTCGAGGTCGCGCTGTCCGAAGTAGGCGGCGAGCCGCACTTCCAGGTGTGGGGGTTCAACAAGAACCAGCCAGTTGCCGCGAACCAGATGAAGATCATCGCAACGCTGACCCGCGCCGACGGCGAGCGCATGGACGTGAGCTTTGGCACCGTTGGTGCCGAGCTGAAGAGCTGGCAGGCGATCGAGGAGCCGCACGTGTTCGATGCCGCCTTTGTGGCCACGATGGGCCAGCAGACCGTGCGATTCACCTTCAGTCGCGAGGAAGGCAAAATCGAACTGAACGATGCTCAGATCAAAGCGGCAGGCATCAGCATCGCCACCAGCGCTCCAGCGCGCATCAAGTCTTCCATGCAATTGCCTGGCGAGATCCGGTTCAACGAAGATCGCACGGCCCATGTGGTGCCCCGCGTCGCTGGCGTGGTGGAAAGCGTGGCGGCCAATCTGGGTCAACCTGTGAAGAAGGGGCAGTTGCTGGCGGTCATCGCCAGTTCGACCGTGTCGGAACAGCGCAGCGAGTTTCTCTCGGCGCAGAAACGCTTGGCGCTCGCCAAGACCACCTTTGATCGCGAGAAGAAACTCTGGGAGGAAAAGATTTCCGCAGAGCAGGACTATCTTCAGGCGCAGCAGGCCTTGCGCGAAGCGGAGATCGCCGTGGCGAACTCCCAGCAAAAGCTTGTTGCCCTTGGTGCCATCCCCAGTGCCACCACCGGCCTGAACCGCTACGAGCTGCGCGCGCCGTTTGACGGCGTCATCGTGGAGAAGCACATCGCCATGGGTGAGTCGGTGAAGGAGGACGCACAGGTGTTCACGGTGTCCGACCTGTCCAGTGTTTGGGCCGAAATCAGCGTGCCGGCCAGAGATCTGCCGCTGGTGCGCGTGGGCGAAACGGTCAGCATCAAGGCTTTTGCCTTCGACTCCAAGGCTGCGGGCAAGGTGGCCTATGTGGGCGCTCTCATTGGCGAGCAGACCCGCACCGCCTTGGCGCGTGTCACCCTGGCCAATCCCCAGGGTGTCTGGCGCCCCGGCCTGTTCGTCAACGTGGAACTGACCGCGGCGGAGAACGAGGTGCCGGTGAGTGTCTCTGCGGACGCGATCCAGACCCTGGCCGACAAGCCCGCCATCTTCCTCAAGGTCAAAGGTGGCTTCGTCGCACAACCGGTGGAGACCGGCCGCAGCGACGGCAAGCTGACCGAAGTGGTCAAGGGACTCAAGGCCGGGGCGTCCTACGCCGCGGCCGGCAGCTTCGTCGTCAAGTCCGAGTTGGGCAAAGCATCTGCCGAACACTCCCACTGAGCCCGAGATCAATCATGTTTGAACGCCTTATTCGCTTTGCAATCGAGCTGCGGTGGTTGGTTCTGCTGACCGTCCTGGGCATGGCCGCACTGGGAGTCTTCAGCTATCAGAAGCTGCCCATCGACGCCGTGCCCGACATCACCAACGTCCAGGTTCAGATCAATACGCAGGCACCTGGCTACTCGCCGCTTGAAACCGAGCAGCGCGTGACCTACCCCATCGAGACCGTGATGGCCGGCCTGCCCAATCTTGAACAGACCCGCTCGCTGTCCCGCTACGGCCTGTCTCAGGTGACCGTGATCTTCAAGGATGGCACTGACATCTATTTCGCGCGGCAACTCGTGAACGAGCGCATCCAGGAGGCGCGCGACAAGATGCCTACGGGCATCACACCGGCATTGGGGCCGATCTCTACGGGACTGGGCGAAATCTATCTGTGGACGGTGGAGGCCAAGGACGGTGCAAAGAAGCCTGACGGCTCGCCATACACCCCCACCGATCTGCGCGAGATCCAGGACTGGGTCATCAAGCCGCAACTGCGCAATGTGCCGGGCGTCACCGAGATCAATTCGATCGGGGGCTTTGCCAAGGAGTACCAGGTCGCGCCGCTGCCAGAACGTCTGGCCGCCTATGGCCTCACGCTGCCGGAGATCGTCAATGCGCTGGAGCGCAACAACGCCAATGTGGGCGCGGGCTACATCGAGAAGCGCGGCGAGCAGTACCTGATCCGTGCACCGGGGCAGGTTCGAGGCATCGAGGACATTCGCGAGGTCATCGTCGGCACCGCCAAAGGCCAGCCCATCCGCATCAAGGACGTCGCCGAGGTCGGCCTCGGTCGCGAGTTGCGCACGGGTGCTGCCACCGACAACGGGCGCGAGGTGGTGCTCGGCACGGTGTTCATGCTGATCGGGCAGAACAGCCGCACGGTCTCTCAGGCCGTCGACAAGAAGATGCTGGAGATCAATCGTTCCTTGCCCGAAGGTGTGCATGCCGTCACCGTGTACGACCGCACCACGCTGGTCGACAAGGCCATCAGCACCGTCAAGAAGAACTTGCTCGAAGGCGCTGTGCTGGTGATCGTGATCCTGTTCATGTTCCTGGGCAACATTCGGGCTGCTTTGATCACCGCATTGATCATCCCCTTGTCCATGCTCTTCACATTCACCGGCATGGTGACTTACAAGGTCAGTGCCAATCTGATGAGTTTGGGCGCGCTGGACTTCGGCATCATCATCGACGGCGCGGTGGTGATTGTGGAGAACTGTGTCAGGCGCCTGGCCCATGCACAGACCCATTTCGGCCGTCCACTCACGCGGGCCGAGCGCTTCCACGAGGTGTTCGTTGCGTCCAAGGAGTCGCGCCGTGCGCTGCTGTTCGGGCAGCTCATCATCATGGTGGTTTACCTGCCCATCTTCGCCCTGACAGGTGTCGAAGGGAAAATGTTCCATCCGATGGCGATGACGGTCGTGATCGCCTTGCTCGGTGCCATGATCTTGTCGGTCACCTTCATCCCCGCGGCGATGGCGCTATTCATTGGCGAGCGGGTCTCCGAGAAAGAGAACGCCCTCATGGCGATCGCTAAGCGCTGGTACACGCCGGTGCTGGGCAAGGCCATGACCGCCAAGCCGGTGGTGTTGACCTTTGCCGCCGTGACGGTGGTGCTGAGTGCGCTGCTGGCCACTCGCATGGGCAGCGAATTTGTTCCCAACCTGAACGAGGGGGATTTCGCCATCCAGGCTTTGCGCATCCCGGGCACCAGCCTGTCGCAATCGGTCGCCATGCAGCAGCAGATCGAGAAGACGCTGAAGGACAAGTTCCCGGAGATTGACCGTGTGTTCGCCCGCACGGGCACCGCCGAGATTGCATCGGACCCTATGCCGCCCAATATCTCGGACGGCTACATCATGCTCAAGCCCGTGAGCGCCTGGCCCGACCCGTCGCGCTCGCGTGATGATTTGCTGCAAGCGGTGCAGGCCGAGGTGAACAATATCCCGGGCAACAACTACGAGTTCTCGCAGCCGATCCAGCTGCGCTTCAATGAATTGATCTCCGGCGTTCGAAGCGACGTCGCCATCAAGGTCTTCGGCGACGACATGGAGGTTTTGAACAAAACGGCGGAATCGATCTCGACCATGCTCCAGAAGATTGCGGGTGCCTCCGAGGTCAAGGTCGAGCAGACCACGGGCCTGCCGATGCTGACCGTGCAGATCGATCGCGAAAAGAGTTCGCGCTATGGCCTCAACGTCGGAGATATCCAGGAGACGCTGGCCACCGCGATGGGGGGCCGCGAGGCGGGAACGGTGTTCGAGGGTGACCGTCGTTTTGACATCAAGGTCAGGTTGCCCGAGAGTGTTCGAGGCGATATCGAGGCGATGAAACGTCTACCGATCGCGCTGCCGCGCGCGGCCGACGGGCGAGCCCATTTCATCCCCTTGTCCGAGGTTGCGACCTTGGGGGTATCGCCAGGGCCCAACCAGGTCAGCCGGGAAAACGGCAAGCGTCGTATCGTCGTCAGCGCCAACGTGCGAGGCCGCGACATCGGTTCGTTCGTTGCTGAAGCCGAGCAGGGGCTCTCGCAGATCAAGATCCCGACCGGCTACTGGACCAGTTGGGGCGGCACGTTCGAGAATCTGCAGTCCGCGACACAGCGCCTGCAGGTCGTTGTACCGGTCTCCCTGCTGCTGGTCTTCACCCTGCTGTTCGCCATGTTCGGGAATGTCAAAGACGGCCTGCTGGTGTTCACGGGCATTCCCTTCGCCCTGACTGGCGGGATCATCGCCCTGTGGTTGCGGGACATCCCGCTGTCGATCTCCGCAGCCGTCGGCTTCATTGCCCTGTCCGGCGTGGCCGTTCTGAATGGCCTGGTGATGATCTCGTATATCCGCAGCCTGCGCGAAGAAGGCAAGCCGCTGGACGAAGCCGTTCACGAGGGGGCATTGACACGCTTGCGGCCGGTGTTGATGACGGCCTTGGTCGCCTCCTTGGGCTTCGTGCCGATGGCCATCGCCACCGGTACGGGGGCGGAGGTTCAGCGCCCACTGGCTACGGTCGTGATTGGCGGTATCTTGTCGTCCACCTTGCTGACCCTGCTGGTGCTACCGCTGCTGTACAGCATGGTTCATAAACCCGACGAGGTGGACGAGGATGTCTCGGCTGATCCACCTCATCCCGAGCCGGTGTCGCATTGAGACTGAGCGAGCACGCAGCGTTTTCTCAGGCGTGAACTGAAGGAGATCGTGATGATGAATCGTCGAACGAGGTTGATGGTGCCGGCGGTATTCGCCGTGGTGGCATTGGCAGGCTGTGCCAGCGAACCGATTCGTCGTCGCGATCCGAGCGGTCACGCCTGCTTTGCGCCATTGTCTCGAAGACGATCAAAACGGCTCACCTGCGGTGACACGACGGTACCAACACCGGCGGCCGAGGCCAGGCAGCTCTTGCCGCACCGCGATCTATTTACCCTCTACATTCTGCGCAAGCGATTGGGCGATGTCGGCAACGCGGTGCCGATGGCGGTGGATGGTCGGCCTGGGCTGGTGACCATCCCGTTTGGCTTCGCCCGACTTCGCCTCAGTCTTGGCCCCCACGTGGTAGCCACGCGATGGAATGGGCAAGAACGCTCGATTCAACTTGACGGCAAACCGGGCGAAGACGGATAGGAATTTCAACCGCATGAGGCAAAGTATGGCACCAGTTTTGGGCTTCGAGCCACGTTCGGCCAAGGCAGATTGAGCGCTCGCTTGTCGCTCAATCGCGAGAGCTTGGGAAGCAATATGCATTTGGGGCTGGCGCGCACTCAGCTGCACCTCGCAGCGATTAATACCGCCGCTTCATTGGGTCACCAATTGATGCGCTGGTCCACCTCGTAGTCCGGTGCGGGTTGCGCTGCCAAATCCCAGTCCGGCTCGCCTTGCACCCGGTCATCGACCTGCGCGTCACAGTCATCCCACAACGGCGGTCCGCGTGCCGGGGTGATGTGCGGGGGTTCGGACGCCACCCCGATGTGGTTCAGGATGTGGCGGACGTCAACGCTGTGGGTGATGAAGGCGATGATGCGCATCTGCCCCCCGCAAATTGGGCACAGCAGCGGAAAGACTTCGTAGATGCGGGCAATCAGCACCGCCCACAGGTAGTGCGCTGGGCGCTTTGGGGGTGCTGCAGATTCTGGTGGTGTGGGTGCGACCGCTTTACCCGGCAGCGCCACCCCGGGCACGCCCGCGCCGGGTTGTGCAGTCTCCACCGTGTATGCGTCCGCCCAAGTCACCTTGAATTCGCGCAGGTGAACAAGGATGCTTGTGTCCACAAACTTTCGAGTGGACACATGAACACAACTGAGACCAATCCAGAGATTACGAAGCCGCCCAAGCGGAGTTGGCGCAAGCATTCTGATGAGTTCAAGGCGCGCGTTGTCGCCCAGGCTCTTCAGCCGCACGCATCATTGGCATCCGTCGCGCTGGCCAATGGAATCAACGCCAATATGCTGCGCCGTTGGGCTTATGCGTCCTCACCTGCCAATGCACCGAGCCCAGCTATTCGTGATGACCGCAATGCCCAAGCGCTGTCGTTTGTGCAGTTGCCCGTGCAAATTGACAAGCCCACTCCCACTGCGCCGGCGCCGGCATCGGCATCGGCATCGGCATCGGCATCGGCATCGGCATCGGCAACTTTAACCATCGTTCAAGTGCAAATCCACCGTGGTGAAACCACAGTCTTGGTCAGCCTGCCCATGATGGGTGACAGTGCTGCGTGGGTGCGCGAGGTGCTGAGTTGATCCGCGTGGACGAGGTTTGGATGGCGGTACAACCACTGGACATGCGCATGGGCAGCGAGGCTGCTCTGGCGCGCGTGGTTGCGGTCTTTGGTGCAGCCCATCCGCACCATGCCTACGTGTTTGCCAACCGGCGCGCCAACCGCATGAAGGCGCTGGTGCATGACGGCATAGGCGTCTGGTTGGTCGCGCGGCGGCTTAACGTCGGCAAGTTTGTATGGGCATCTGATGGCAGCGCAACGGTACGCCTGAGCACGACACAGCTGGACGCACTGGTTCTTGGATTGCCCTGGCAACGGTTGGGGCAAGCCGGCGTTATTCGCGTTATTTGAAGCGCTATTTGAAACGTGTTTATCGACGCTTTGCAATTGCTGGAAATGCCGATGTGCACGACCCAAAACGTTGGCATGATCTCCTTCCATGATCAGCGCGCAGCAGTTGGAATCGTTGGACCCGCAAGTGCAGCAACTGCTGCAGAACTTGCTGGCCGAGCACGATGCGCGATTGCGGGCAAAAGACGCACTGATTGCCCAGCGCGAACACGAGGCCGCATTCAAGCAGACCGTGATCGACAAGCTCACGCACGAAATGGCGGTACTCAAGCGCCTGAAGTTCGCCGCCACCAGCGAACGCTTCGCCAGTACGCTGGATCACGGTAAGTGCCGTCAGAATTTTGGCTTTGCCTCCAGTGGCTGGCGGCACATCTGCACGTTCTGGTAAACCAATTAATTTGACGAACAACAGAGTCGCGAATGCGATGAACACACCGTTGATCGTGAACAAGTAGAAAGCGCCAGCAGCCCACCCCCAGTGACCGTTCGCAATGGAATACCCCGTTGTACACAAAGGAGGCATCAAGGCGGTCGCTATGGCAACCCCTGGCAGCACGTTCGAGAAACTTCGCCGGGTCAATGCAATGATGCCTGCCGCACCACCAAAGAAAGCAATTAGCACATCCCACAGCGTGGGGCTTGTTCGCGCCAGCAACTCAGATCCAGGCTCGCTGAGTGGGCTGAGAGTGAAATAGGCAGTTGAGGACAGCAGACTGACCGCTGTGAAGGCCAGCAGAGTCAAAGTGCCCTTGCGTATCAGTACCAGGTCACCGATAGCAAGGCCGTACCCCACCCCGACAATTGGCCCCATCAGCGGCGAAATGAGCATGGCTCCGATGATGACTGCTGTCGAATTGACATCAAGTCCAATCGAAGCGATGAGCATTGCCAATAGCAAGACCCAAAGATTGGTGCCAAAAATGGTGACACCTTCCCGGATGGTGGCATCGATCACCTCTGGCTCATCGAGACCTCTACGCAAGTTGAACATGCGCATGAGTGGCGGGTTGGGTTTGTCAATGGCTTCCGTCATGTGCATCATCAGTCCGCAATGGTGTAGCGGTTTCTGCCGGCTTGTTTAGATAGGTAGAGGGCTCTGTCGGCCTCAAGAATGAAATCCTCTAGTTGGACGATGTCCGAGGCTGACTTAACCGAAATGCCTGCGCTAAGGGTGAGGTATTTCGAAGTTGGCGAATCCGGGTGGGGAATTGCCGCATCACTCAAAGTGTCCATTGCTCTGCTGACCACATGAACGGCTGCCTGAACAGCGCTGTCTGGCAAGATGATGGCGAATTCTTCGCCGCCATAGCGGGCAATCAAATCTGAACTGCGCGGTACTGATGCGTTCAGAACTGCCGCTACACGACGCAATGCTTCATCACCCGCCAAGTGACCCAGACTGTCGTTGTAACGTTTGAAATGATCAATATCCATCAAAATGAAAGCGAGGGAACCGCTATGCCGCGACAGTTTCCGAACCTCATCCGCCAGGTATTTGTCCATGTGGCGACGGTTGGCGATCCCAGTGAGCGCATCGGTAAGTGACAACTCGGACAGTTTCTGGTTGGCAACTTCAAGCTCTTTGGTTTTTGCCTGAATGATCTCGTCCATCCTCTCATTGATTGCCTGAAGCTCGTTGTACGCGTTAAGGTACTTGGTACGGTCCCGTGACATTCCCCAAGCATGCGTGATGTTGCCAGCGGCATCCATGATTGGAACGAGCATGGTTTCAAACAGTCTTGGTAAGTCGTCTATGACAGGCCGTTGTTCGAATGTGACTGTGCGTCGTTCTGACAAGAGCCGTTCGTAACCCGCAATCAAACAATCGGGCTCGGGAAAGTGGGCCACCAGGTGAACCAATCGGGCACCCTTTTTCTGCCTCGGGTCAACACGCTGCGCAGCGGGGTTGGCGGCTACGATGACCCAACCAGCGGGTGTGTTCTCACAAACCCAAAAAGGGTCCAGTCCATGCTCCCACAGTTCTCGAAAAAACGTGAAAAGACTTTCTGAGGTCAGTCCGTGGTCTTCTTGCTCTGCCATCACTTCCTCCGGTGGATTGGTTGTCAATGATTACTCGTTGTTCAGGTCGAGTAGATCCACTTTTCACCAAATTGGGCGCAATTTGGGCGCAGTCATACGTACTTTCAACTCGCCCTACTACGGGCACCTCTAGCTGGCGCAAAGTAATGTGAGCCATCGACAGCTTTAACACCCGCTATTCGCGGAGCACAATCAAGTTGGCTAGCGGTGGCACCGATCAAGAAACCCGGCTCTACACAACGTGGCTGGAAAGTGAAGCAGGTACGGTGCACACCGGGGTGCAGGTCAAGCCGGCAGGAGCTGGCTGTAGTCGAGGGATGAAATATCCGTTTGCTGCGCTCAATGCTCGGTGCACGCTTATTGGATTGTGGGGAGGTACAGACCCTGTTCCGCCGTGGGCGTGGCGACGAAGAAAGCGGCAGGATAGACATTCCACACCACCTGATCAATGGTCGACCCTGACCTGCCCCCCACCAGCCGTACCAGCTTGAAGTTAGTGAAGTCCGTCACCCAACAGGAGATGACGGACAGGAAAAAGTGCAGACCCACACCCCCCAGGCGCAGTTGCACGGCCGAAATCGAAGCAATGCCGATGTACCTTAGAAGCGGAAAACCGAGCCGATGCTGAAGCCGGAAAGCTTCAGGTTGGAGTTCCTCAGGATGTCGTAAGACAAATGCAACGAAACATTGGGTTTGATTTCGAATTCGTACCCCAAGGACATGCCCAGGGCACGGTCGCTGGTGAGCTCAAGGTCTCGATCGTCCCGGTCGAGCTTCGCGTAGGCGATCCGACCGTACCACCCGTTGTAGATTAACTTGTAGCCAACTGAAAAGACGGTCGTCTCGACGTTGTACTTGCCGATCTGACCGTTACTCGAGCTGATCGGTCCTGCGTACTCAACTGAATGGGACAGGCCGTCGCTTTTCAGGAACTCATAGCCGAACAGAGCGTTGACCTGGTTGGTGGAGTAGTCGAGCGTGCTGCGCTCACCCTTCAGGCTCTTGTACTGGATGCCGACATATGGGTCTGCGATTGCACCAGAGGCACCGAATACAAAGGCGGTGGCAATCAGAGTAGTGCGAAACAATTGGGAGGAGGTCTGAACCATATTGATGCGAGTGCGTTAGTTGGTCTGCGAGTCGAATGCGTCGCGGAGGTCAAGCCGATGGCATTCTCGGCGCGGGTTCCACAAGAGAGGCACCATTTACCCAAAATGGGCAGACTTTTGGCCATTTGCTTCCAGAGCAAGGGAGAACTTTCGGCACGACGCACGATCGCGTCATGTGGTCCAGGTGACTTCCGCATCGGTGACTTCGCTGAATTGATTGCTGTCAAACAAGATTCGGTAGCCATCAACCCCAAAAACATCAGCATGGAAGAAGCGGTGTCCATGCATTTCGTGGGCTTAACGGCCTGGCAGGCGCTGGTGGAAAAGGGCAGGTTCAAGAAGGGGCAGAAGGTTTCCATTCAGTCTTGGTCTGGAGGCGTGGGCACATTTGAACAAGCACCTCGGGGTGACGGTGGTTAACACCGCCAGCGTGGGCAATGCCGGCCCAGGTCATGCCGACAAACCGCGTGCGTCGCTCCAAGTCTGCGATGGCTTCCGTGAGCGTCCCGACAGACTCGACCCAACCCGTTGTCAACGCAAGTCTCAAATCCGATCTTTGTACATCCACGTGTTTACATATGCCTTGATCTGGCTTAGGATGTACGCGTATATTCAATAGCCATCCACGCATCTGAAAGACTGGCCATGGCCAACACCAAACTCTTCAAAAACGGCAACTCTCAGGCCGTGCGGATTCCCGCTGACCTGGCGTACAGCAGTTGGAACATTGAGCTTGTCATTGAGAGGCATGGAGACGAGTTGCGTATCCGCCCCGCCAAACGACGGATGGGGGATGTGCTGGGCAAACTGAGCCAGTTTTCCGAGGACTTCATGAGTGAGGGGCGAGCGCTCAACGTCGAAGGTCAGCGCGAGGCACTATGAATCCCAAGTACATGTTGGATACCAACATCTGCATTTACCTGATGAAGCACCAGCCACCACAGGTTCGGGAGCGCTTTGCCGAGTGCTTTGTCGGTGACGTGGTGATCTCGGCGATCACTTTGGCGGAACTGGAGTTTGGCGTGGCGTGCTCTGGCGAGTCATTGCCAAGAAACCGTGCGGCGCTGGACAGTTTGCTGGAGGACATATTGGTCGAATCGTTTGATGGACAGGCGGCTCGAACCTACGGACCACTGCGTGCAGCCAACCGTGAGCGAAATAAGGACGCCCTGGACAAACTCATCGCATCACATGCATTGGCCTTGGATGTCACGCTGGTCACCAACAACGAAGCCGATTTCCAAGGGTATGCAGGACTGCGGATTGAAAACTGGGTTAATACGCACTGATCGGTTTGTGGGCGATCGCTATCAGGTCTGAGTCACGCCATTCGCAATGCCATGGCAGCTCTTTATAAAATATCTACGATTTTCATTATGTTAAGTATTGGGTAGGATATTCTTTCAGACTGCAGCCATATCCTTATTGAAGCCAGTGCTATAGATTCTTGCTCCGAAGATCGGCGTCTTCCCTACCTTTATTGCACCCGCGCAAGCATGTCACCGATGACAACATGCCTGATGGCCCGCAACAGATGACGCTCTGCGGCGACGGTGGTGTTTGAAGGCACTCCCATCAATCCAGGCTCGGCATACTCGGATTCAAATTGATGGATCACTTCATCCGCAAAGACAGCCATTTTGCTCACGAAGCGGTTCACTTCACGCTCTGACGTGCCCAACGCCAAACCGAGTTGAATGCCGGTCTCAACCAGCTTGGCTCGGGTGACGTCACCAAACGTCGAGGCTCCGGCCACGGGCATTGCCAGAGGTTCATTCGGCCAAATAGCCTGCTCGTCAGCCAATGCACGCGCGTGGTAAACCGCTGTGCACAGCAAGTCATAAAACGGTGCCACCTTTGTGCCTTGCCCATCGACAAGAAACGAAATGTTTTTCAGATGGCAGTCGGAGTTGCCCACCAAGCTGTTGAACACGATCCACTGAAACACAGCCAGTCTGGCAGCCGCTTTGTTCCGGCACAGATCAATCAGGTTGTTCAGCTTCGCCACTGTAGCGCTGCTGTACTTGTATATGGCGCTCTCATTGAGCATCTGGCAACCATCCAGCACATGCAAACGCAATGGCTCCTGTTCCCGGGAATCCACCTTACGATCAAACCGTTCGATGATGAAAACCGGTTCGGGCACATACAGCCGCCAAACTTTCGGCACCTTCAGACCGAACCTGGCCGCCAAGCGCATCGCGAACACTTCATTGATCGCGGAATGCGGATAGCCAGGTGCGGTTGAATTCGGTTTCAGGATGTGCGTGGAAGGACTTCCTTTCAGCGGCTCCATCAACTGACCGCTGTGAGGATCAAAGTTCACCACCATCTTGTGTTGGGCCCCGGCCAGGGACATCCGCTTGGGAGACTGGCTGCTCAGTGAAGACTTGGGCAACTGACGGATGCGGCGCGACAACTCATCTCTGCTCAGCGCTTGGGTGCCCTTTGCTACATCTGCGTGCCCTTCGGGTTGCAGCACCAATGCGCCCGCTGACTCCGCACCCAATCGTTCCAGCAGACCAAATGCGTCGGCAGCTTGAATGCCTTCTTCCTGGCTGATGACTGCTCGAAGTGTCTCTTCCGGCAGCAAGTTGTCAAAGAACCATTGCACTGGCCGTTGTGTTGCGCCATCCCTCTGCAGAGTTGTGTGCAGAGGCAAGGCAGCGGTGATGGGGAACCCTGCTAAGTGGCTGCACCAAGCCTCGGTGTACTGAAAGGCCCAGACGTCACGTTCGTCGAACAAGGTGCCGACCCATTGGCCGTTGATCAGGACTCGCAGGCTTCGGATGCTCATGTGGCGGACCCAGATGACGAGATCGAATCACTCTGGCTGTTGGCCTGCGACATCAGTTGATGCCAGCGCTCCCTGGCATCGTCAGGGATTTCAAGTTCCATTCGAATGCCCAGTTCGTCCAGCACTTGGAGGACACGCCCGAACTGAACGGTTTGTTTGCCATGCTCCAGATCTCGAAGAAAGACATGGCTGACACCGGCACTGCCCGCAGCATCGTCCTGACGCACACCACTTGACTTGCGAACGACGCGTACGGCCATGCCGACATCATGAACACTGTGAACTGGTACGCGCATGCTTGCCTCATTATCGAAACAGTTGCTTCGATAATAGCGATTCTGCGGTGATCCTACAAACAATCGAAATGATTGCTTCGTTTTAAGGGTTTACTCCCGATGGATGAATGTATACGAAACGAACGCTTCGTTTACCGCTTCACTCTGCGGTGGCTATGACGTCGCTTTGAGGCATCCAGGTGATGTTCGTACTTCCGGTGACCTTTCCATCACAGCTCGTTTGGCCGGAACGCGGTTTTGGAAGTGAGGAAGTGATGAAGGCGCTGAACATCGAGCAGAGCCTGTGGTGACCCGATCAGACGTGGCATGCAGGAGGCTCGACGTCATGTCCCTGTTCGATTTCGGTAAGCCCGGGATTTCCAATCCTTGCCATCCAGTCCTTCATTTCGCATACATGGCGGGATAGCGACCATCCAATTTCTGGGGGTAGTTCAATCCCAGGGCGATTCAAAGTCAGGGGATCTGACCCAAAGACAACACGCAGAGGCCGCTACCCAGCCAGGAGCGCGGCCTCACAACCCCCGGCAGTCTGGCGCTCTCAGGCCAGTGTGTACAACCCATCACCGCTCAGCACCAGCTTGCCTTTGGCCACCAGTTGTTTGAGTGCCAAGGACACAGAACCCACAGGTATACCCGCCCCGGCCCCCACATCCTTGCCCACCAGTGCCGCTGGCTTTTTCTTGTTTAGACGGGTTTTGACAAAGTCAAAGACCTTGGACTCATTGCTGGACAAAGCGGCGACTGGGGCGGCCGCTTTGTCCTGTGCGGCCTGAGTGGCCGTTGCTTTGCCGGATTGGGGTTTCTGGCGCAGAGACGGCTTGGCTTTCTTGGCTGGTACAGCTGCGGGCCTGGGTTGCGCCTGTTTCGCCGGTTTCACGGGAACTTTGGTAATGGCTTTGACGGCGGTTTTGGCGGCTTTCGGTGCAGCTTTTGCAGCGACGGATTTCGCTTTGACAACTTTGTTGGGCTCAGCGGGTGTGGGGGTTTCGATCACCGGCGTTGCAATCGCCGTGAGCGCGGATTCATCTGTCCCAACGCTCTTGTTTGCCTTCTTTTCCTTCTTTGCGCCATTGGCCACAGGTGCTTTGGGTACTGCTTTGACCTTGGCTTTAGTTTTGGCGTTGACTTTGACTGTAGAGGATTTCACTTCGACGACGACAGCATCGCTGACGCCACGCGAACTCAACAGCCGGGGGGACTGGGTGCGCGAAGCTTGCGCGCTTCTGCCACCACGTTCTGCCAACGCCATGGCGCTGAGCAAGATGTCTTTCACACGTTCTTCCAAGGCGCCCATTTCATGGGCCAGCCGCGCCATGTCTTTGACAGACGCGAACTGGCGGTCCAAATCCCGTCCCGCTGGCTGGGTGATGATGGCACTGGTCATCTGGTCCATGACACCTTTGAAGTCATCGGCCAGCGCTTTGCGTGCATCTACCAGTGCGGCACCGGCACGTTTGACTTGTTCGAGAGTGGATTTCTGGATGGACATGCGCAGCTCGCTAGTTGGGTGGGACAGATGGATGAAACAGCTTGGTAGTGTGAATGAACAAGCTGACTCAGCGGGTCATGAGCCTTTGTGTCAACGCCTGGCTTCGTACACAGCTGCAGCGTGGGCAAATTCTCCACCATTCAAAGGCACCCACAGTTGCGATGGCTGACGCTTGTGGCCTGACTTTGCTGAGGTTTCGATTGAGGGTGAATTCCGAATGATGTAGGGTTGACCACGTTCCTGTGACAAGCGGCGGGCAGTGATGTCTGCCACCATGGGCAAGTCAACCTGCCGCGTGATGCACGTTTCTTTGTTGGCTACCTGGGCCGTCCGGCGTCAATCCATTTTTGGGTCATGCCCCGAGCGAGGTTGTAGCGGGCACAGTTGTGTTGCTCCAGATGGTCCAGTTCGGTGTTGGCAATGCCACGCAACGTCGCCATGTCTGCCGGATCAACATGCACCTCTGCCAATGCAGCGTCCAGCGTTCGGCCATAGAAGACAACAAACTGCATCAGCTCATTCAGGGTCTGCCGATACCTGACGCGAACAGGGTCAGGCATGGCCAGGGACGCCCGCAGCACGCTGTACTTCTGTATGGAGCGACGGTAGATGAATTCAAACAATTCCACTGCCGCAGCGACGTTGCGCTGCTCATAGACGCCGAGCATGGCTGTCGCATAGTCCGTGCGCTCCACATCTAGGAAGGACAGCGGCGCACAGTTGTACAGCATGAGCGGCATGTTGGCACTCAGGCGGCTCGTACGCTTGTTCCCATCCGCAAAGGGCTGCAGGTAGGCCACGTTGACCCATAGGAAAAATGCAGCCTCCACCGGATTTCGGATGTGGCGAACCTTGTCGATGAGGACATTCAGAGTCGCCTCCAGGAACGTGGGGATGTTGCTTGGGGAGTAGACGGATCCATCGATGTTCACGATCCGCCGGTGGATGCTGCCAATGTCCCGGGAGTCTTTCAGGAGGTCCTTCATCAACTTGGCTTGCAGGTCGACGAGGACAGGAACCGTGATGCCCTCCGTCGGTACCGCATCCACCATGAACTCTATGGCGCTTTTGTGGTTCAGCAGCATCAGCGTGTCTTCGTCGACCGGACCCGCTTGATCACCAAGTTCGAAGAGCGTCTTTGTGTCGAGCAAGCTCTTGTTGTTGCCCTCCAAGCGAGATGACGACCATGACAGGTCGATGAGCAGTTGCTCGAGTACCTCGCGGGCATAGGTGCCTGCAGGCTGCTGGTCTTGGCCACGGCCTGCGTCGTACAAGTCTGCGGCCAGCTGAGGCGGCAGCAAACTGGACTGGTTCGGGACATAGTTGCCGACGAAACTGTTGTCATAGCCCACTGGGGTACGGGTGCCCAAGGGCGCACGGAGTGTTTCAACCAGAGGCATCGCAGCTGACGACCACTGCAGTACGTTGGGCTTTGCTGACGTGGGGGCAAACGAAGGTGCTGTCTTCAGTGCTGCCCTGGCTGCGGCTGTGGCGACATAGCGGGTAGAGCGGCCGTTCCCCAGCTTCTTCAGCAATCCAGAGGCCAAAAGGTCTCGCAAGTCCCTGTTTATGGTGGGGCGGGAAGCTTGTAAGGTGAGTTCCAATGCACCAGGTTGTACGGACTCCCCGGCGGCAAGGACCTGCCGAAGCAATGCATCGTGACGGGCTGACAGGGGCGGAATGGTCATGGGATAGAAATCTTGTCAGCTTTGGCTTGATTCACTGTACCGCGATAAGAATAAACCGTAATCTTGTCATCGCATTTGGTGTTTGACAAGATTGGTGATGAGAATAGACGGTGCATGAGAAGAAAGTTTCATCGAGCCCTTAACCCTTCCCATGCAATGAGTCGGAGGATGAAGGTGCCCCATCATTCAAATTGGTTGATTTCAACTGCCAGCGTATCAGTCACCGACGGATTACGGATCCCACACCACCAAATCACGATGACATCCGGGTCGATTCATGAAAGGTGAACGTTTACAGGGCGAACGCCGCCAATCGAGGCTATTTGGGAAAATACCGGGTTGAATTTCGGTGAGTATTGGTTGTCAGGGCGTGGTTTTCCCGACTCTTGCGATGATCGACGACACCCGACGTACGATTTCACCCTGTAAACGTTCACTTATTGGCGACTTCCGCCGAGAGGCCAAATCATGGAAACGGACCAACACATAGGTTTTTTTAGAGAAGCGCGCTGCGAATGGGATCGTTTGAATCCGATCTTGAATCGGCGTGGCGGGGGAAGAGGCCAACAACTTCTGTCCTTGTTGCAAGAATCAGCAATCGGCTACTTTGCGCCCCTGCGGTTTGCAGGATGGCTGGTTGCAGCAGCTACCCGGCGACTCGCTCGTAGTTTCGCCCCATAAATATTCACCTATGGACTGCCGCTGCGAACCTGTTTGGTTTTTCCAAGTCTGAATCGGCGCATAAACGACTTAGATATGTTCATCGTGTGGCCTTGATCGTTGTGACAAGAAGTGCCGACTTCAATCACTCGATGCTTCAAGCTTGCGCAAGACATCTGCATAGCTGTCGTGAAGCTGTGGCCAGTCAGTCGATGGCGACAATGCCTTTTCATGCAGTTGACCGCGGAGAACAGCCAACCGCACGTTTGGATGGTGATGACCCACGGTTCCCAGCCATCCTGCGCACGGCCGTTCTTGTCCCGTTTGGGTTTGGTGGCAGGCAAACAATGGTGAGCCAAATGCAGGTCCATGGCCTTTGGCATCTGGACAGGTTTCTATCAAGTTGCGCGCCAACTGAAGATCGAAGTTGGGGATGTCTTTTGCACAGCGATCGGTTCGCCAGGGACAACTGGGACATGGCTGGGACAGCAATTGCCATGCGCCAGTTTCACTGTCGTCGCGTGCAATCGATGTCTGTTTGTTTCCCGTTGCGTCCATGTCGATGGTTTACCAGGGGGCGTGTGTTGACTGCGTAGCGCCACTCCTCTGTCGAGGTTCAGTGGTTGGGGGGAAACCAATCTCGGATGTCGGCCAACAGCATGCCGACCCCAACCTTTGCGAGGTAAAGCGCTTTTTCGGGGCTCGCATCCACATACGGCACTTGGATCTGCTCATCAGGCACGATCTCACACAGCAACGCGTCACGGTCAAAGCTCGCTTGCAAGCGACACATCACGGGACGCTCAGACCAGATGCTGCACCGGTCCCCCATCAGAAATGTGCAGGGGACTCCATCGAATCGACTCAAATCCATTTCTTCGGGTTTCTGCCCGAGACCCACGCTCACCATGATGGCGGATGGAGGTGACTTGATGGGTGTGCGGTGAATCGCTTTACCGATGACGTCTGCTTCTGCCTCAGAAACGAGTATGCCCTGGCGGCAACAAGCACTGCAACCGGGGCGGCATGCCACTTCACTCGCCACGGTTGTGCTCAACGCGTCTGCGGCGTGGCGCAGCCAGATCACGGCTTTACGTCTTGACTCGGCAGTCAGCACCCGCTTTGCAAGGCGGCTGCGGGTGTCCATGGCTGGCCCGATCACTGACAGGGCACGTTGTTTGAGTACTGCGAGCCCTGCTTCTGAAAACAACTGGGCTTCACGTTGGCGTACCTTCAGCATGTGCTCGGCTTTGGCGGCATCGGGCATGTTTGCTTGTACCCCCGAAGACGATGTCTCTATCGGACTCACGTCGTCGCGCATGCCACCCATCTCAGCAGCCCTATCCCCAGAGCGCTCCTGATTGGAGGAGCCATCGCCATTTCTCGTGGGCAGTGCATCCAGTCGGGTTGGCATCAAATGTATTTCTGCAATGTGAGCGACCGACGATAACTGTTCAAAGTGCCGAGACACTGCGTCTTTAGGGGTTGACCCCTGGGTTGTCCCTGAGGTCGTCTACGGTCAGCCCATATTCCTGCATGCACGCCTTGATCTCAGCAATCACAGCAGCCTTCTCGGAGTCCAAGTCGCGTTCTGCAGCTGCAAAGAAGGCGCTGGCCCTGTCGATCAGGTCTTGGAACCGCTGGTCGTTCAGCGGTTCACTTCGGTTGGATGATTGTGATCGCCTATTCATCGGGTGCTCAAGGTTGACGCGCATGACGCATGCGTTGGCACTGTCCGTGTGGTTTTATCGAGCGATCCAGTCAAGTGAACTGTGTTCACAGGATTACTGTGCAATCTGCAAGGTCTTTGTCCCAGAGAAGATGCATTCCAGCTTCTCATTGATGTAGTCCGACATGAATGGCTGCAACGGCAAGGACATTCCGTTGTGTTTGTTGCATTGAGTGAAGTCAATACCGTCGGCGTGTGCCAATCGGCATGCCGAGATGTATTCGTTCATCAATCCGGCGAATTCAATGAAGGGGTGGTTACCAATCATGACGGCACTGCGATAGAACACATCGGCCGCTTGCTGCATATCCGACAGTGCCTTCTCTCGTTGCTGTGGGTCCATGGGGGAAATCCGATCAGGTGTGATGCAGTCATTGTGGCTGAGATGGGCATGCTCCCGTGTGCATGCAGGTCGCCTGCTCAACTGCGCGCAGGCCTCTTGGGCACCAGTCCAACCTCCAGCCCAAAAATCCCCACGACCTTGTTGATCGTTTCGACGGTCGGGTTGCCTTTGCCTGAAATGATCTGACGCAGCGCAGCCGTGCTGATACCCCTGTGCTTTGCGAATTCAGGCTGCGTCAGGCGGCTGATGCGCTGCATGAGCTTGACGGCGTCTGCCATGTCGATGCTGTTGGCTGCAAGTGCCTGATGCAACTCGTCGCGCAGGGCCAGGTCCTGCTCGTGGGTGCGCGTCTTGATGCGTTTGTCCATGGTGTCAGGCCTCCAGATCCTGAAGCTCACGGGCGACACGCTCAATGGACAACAGGCATTGATCCAATACGGCACTCTCGACACCCTGGTCTCGTGCAACTTCCGGCAGGCGTGCCACCTCTGCACCAAAGGTCTTCAGCTCGGTCAGCACAGCGCGCATTTCCTGACCCGGCAGCAATGCACCCAGCAGTTCCGCAATCTGCCGAAAGTCGGTGACCCTGCGTTTGCCATCAGGGGTCAACCAATGCGATGACCGAGGCACGATCTCCGGATCCATGAACATGGGTGCGAAGTCGAAAACCGGCGTGAGTTGGACCGTTCCATCGGGCAAGCGCTGAACAGCCGTGTTGCGGGCATGGTTGTCTGTGTTGCGCAATGCGATGTTCAGGGCATCCCGCTTCAGGAACTCAATGGCTTCCGCTTGCGGGTGGGTCACGTTGGCGCGGATCGCCAGCAGCATCTCTTGCATGGACAGAGGCATGCCAAACCCGCGAACGCCAGCCAGACTCGCCACGCTTTCCTGGTGCAAGCGCTGCAGGCCAGCGGCATCGACCACCCTGTCAAACCGGCGTACGAACAGCATGTCACCGTGCAGCACAGGCGCTGCATGGGAGCGAATGCCCAGTTCCGCCGCAACGCGCAGGTAGGCGGCCTCGTTGCGCAACACAGCTCGGTCCTCATCCGCCCTGCCCCGCGGCAGTTTGACCAACCAGTGGGTCTTGGCTTGGTCGTCAGGTAACGCCAGATCGGCAAACCAGCGGTCGTCTGCGTCCTGCGTCAACAAGAACTTCGGGGCGACACCTTGCACCCCGGTGGTGCCAGCCGCCAGCATGGCGTGCAAAGACAGGTGATCCAGGAATGCTTCGGATTTGGCCAGGATGTCTTCCAATGAGAAGCCTTCATCCTGAGCGCCAACCGTGGTGTGCTGCCCGTAAAAATCAACGGCTGACTGTAAGCGAAGGCAGCCGATGGGATTGAAGGCCCCGGCTATCAGAAGCGGAAAGACCAGGTTGTCCGAATCGGCCAAACCAAGCTGCTTCAGCAGGAACTGACGGCCTTTGCCCTGTGGCACCAGGTCGTACAGAAACGGGGGGGCGCGGCGGTCGAACTCATCCGGCAGCCCGTCTCGGCGTAGCAACGCGTCCGGCGGTGCCTCCAACGGCAACCCCAGGCTCAGCGGCTCAGGTATTGCAGAAAACTGGTACTGCGGCAGGTAGTCGATGCGGCATCGATCCGGGCCAAATACCTGCAGCGATGCAGCCTCGACCCAGCGCCCGTCAAGGTGGATTTCGATGAGGGTTGAATCGTTCATCTTCGTGCGATTTGGATATCAAAATGGGTATTTCGCCTTCACTTTATCATCAATATGCATATCAAAGTAGCCAAATAATTGAATGAGGTCAACGATGTCAATGGATGTCGCATGTACAGGCTCGTCTCAGGCGTTGCCTGGCAGGCGACACTGAGCCGCTAGGCTGTCACCGCAAAGCAGGGCTGACGGACTCGGCGCCCAACGGGTGCGCAACGTGTAGAGTCATGCTTGACGCATGCACACCTGTTTGAACCCATGTACGACGAACGCGACCTCATCGATTCACCTCTGAGCCAGACCTGCGAGGTCGATGGGCACTCAGTTGACATTCAGATCTACCGCCTGCCCGACACAGGCTGGACGTTGGAAGTCGTGGATGAACACAACAACTCCACCGTCTGGGAAGGTGAGTTCGAGACGGATCAAGCCGCGCTGGACACGGCCTTGGCGGACATCAAGTCTGAAGGGATTGAGGCGTTTATCGGTCGCAAACCCGGTGACCTGCACTGAGCATGTCCAGTCTCAACGTCATCTCGGCTGACTTGCTGTTTGCCTTGGCAGGTACCAAGGCACTGAGTCAGGATTTGTATTCGGACGTGCTGGCTGATTTTGAGGGCGAACTCAAGGCTTCACTGGACAACGACGCCGACGATGCCTTGTTGTGCATGCTGGCCAACGAGGGTGATGTCGCCATGTTGCTCATCGATTGGGACGGCCGTGTTCACCGTAATGACGAGGCCCTTTTGAAGCTGCGTGCCATGTGGAAGAGCAGTTTCGATGCAAACGCCAAGATATTGGTGCCCGTGCTCAGCGAGCACATCAGCCAGAACAGTCTGGGTGTGGCAGGCATCAAGTGGACGAAGTCGCCTTCGCGGGCGACATGAAATCAACTTGCTGATGTGTGATTTCGGCGTGCCACCGTCTGGCCAAAGCAGGCTTTTTGACCCAGTCTGGGGTCTTCTGGACTGAAGCCGGGCGGCATCAGTGCTGCGACTTGGATCCACAGTTCGTTGCAAACTGCGAACAGTGTCAGATCAGCATGCTCATCCGGGCACGCGCCAATCGCATTGGCATGTGACAAATACGCGCCTTACTGGACACTCACAGCCAGCCCCATACGCACTGAAGCCAACAAGGCATCGGCTGGCCGTCTGCTTTGGCATGCTGTCGATAATGCTGTTGTGTGGTCATGGTGCACTTCAATCGATGGACTGTTGTTTTGTACAGTATATCGAGCCAGCCACTGTTTCAGCAACAGTTGACCCGTATTCAGATAGTGGCGCCCGTGTTGCAGGCTCCTCACCGCAAGGCCCCTCCCACTCTGTGGGAGCTATCTGTTTGCAACCCGGCAGCTGACACATGGGAGGGTCTGCCTGCGGCAATTCAAGAGGCCGTGGAGGCGCACTTTCATGGCGAATCCGGGCCTGTGCCTACACCTACCCCGCTGGAGAAGTTGGCCCATCACCCCGACTACCGGGGCAGCGAGTGGGTGCTGGCCGAAGAGATCCTGAGCCGCGCCAAGACCGGGCTAATTTACAAAGAACCTGCCATGAAAGTAGTACTCGAACCACCGCCCATTCCGGTCGGCACAATCAAAAGTATTGGGCAAAAATGCGACGCTTGACCAAGCGCACTACCCGCTGGACGATGGCGACTGGATGATTGAAGTCACGATGCTTGAAAAGGACAAGGAGGCCAAGTATCGTCCGGTGCACTTGGCTGAAGACCCGGATGCGCACGGATCATGGCCAAATTTGAACAAACACGATAAACGTCCACCGAAATATGACCACACCCAATCCGTTTGATGGACTTGAAGGTACCCCGATTTCAGAATCGTCGAGGAAGGCGATAGATGCCGCCGACGAGGTGATGAGGGCAGCGAACTTGCCGACTTATACCGACCTGCTGGAAGGCATTGAAAAACTCATCCGCCGAACATCTCCTGGCATGCCGCCAGTGACGATCGATTGGCTGCACAAGCACATCACCCCACTGCGGCCAAAGTAATGCTCAGGGGCTTCGGTCCCAAAAATCTTCTGCTGCCTAACAGCCCAGTCAGCGCCTCAGCCAGTCTGCCTGACTTCTCGAAAGGCCTCCGAAAAGTGTGCTGGATGTTGCTCATCGTGGCTGCATTGCAATGCGCCCTCTTCCTCAAGATTCTTTTGGAATGAGCAAGATGGTTGCAGAACCGAAGACCATTGACAGGCATCAAGTGGACAAAATCGACCACCGATTCCCAGCAATGAGTCTTTGCCCACATGTTGCCCAGTGGCCCAAAGGTGGAAGGTTTTGGTACGAACCTCATCGGTAAAACCCCAAAGGTCACCTCTTTTGGTAAAAATTTCCGGGAAAACCCTTGGTTTTGCCCATCCAAACCGCCTCATTCGTACCAAAAGTGGTGACCTTTCGCCAAATATCAGTCGATACTTACCAAAAGAGGTGACCTTTGGCTGCGTTGCCAAGCAGCGTGCAAGCCCTGTACGGGGGCGCCACGCAATACGCTTGTCGCAACTTGAGGCGCCGGTTCGTTCAGATCACCCGCTTCACAGCCCATTCTTGAAACTGCCGCCCGCTGACGGGTGCCAGGGATGGTGGTAGTCCTTTCGCATACGCGGGGCGAGGCTTTCAAGATGAGGGTTTTTCATGGGTGAACGGGTCTGGTGAGATGACATCACTGACATCCCAACCGACAAATGCGGGCATACCGCCTCCGCCCCCGTCGCCACCCTTTGCAGCACCCCTGGTACTGGCGCTCAACTTTGAACGTTGTGGATGCCCGTCCCCAGATGAGACGGGGCTGCCTGCCGTTTCATATGCGCCCGCTCACCCAGCCAACTCTCCCGGTCGTAGACAGCCCCTGGAAACACCTTGGCCAGGGTGGTCTGCTGAAGGACCAGGCGCTTGGCGAGATGGGCCAGTTCAGCCAGCTCCTGTTCGTTGCGCACCTCGATCGGTGCCACCAGCTCCACACTCATGCCCCAGCTCATACGTCTCCACCGCCAAGAAGGGTGAATGTTCAGATCAACGCCCTCGTCCGACAGCCGAACAATGGTCTGGGCCAGCTGTGCGTAGTAAGCCTTTTGGGCATCTGAACTTTCTCGGCTGCGATGGCCAACAGGCTTCTTGCGCGTGCCAGCCTTGCCGACCCGTTTGTAGAGCGTGGTCGCGCCATCTACCAGCCAGTCGGGGTCCGGTCCGTCACCGAGTGTCTCGAATGCCAAGTCTTTGATGGCGCTGCGGTAGATGGCGCGCGGATGCTCCCACCAGACCATGAACCGCCGGCCATTGAGGACGAAGCCCACTTCATCCCAGTGACTGAGAGCGTCGGGCTTCATGTCGTCGTAGCTGTGGGAAATGTACAAACCGCCCTCTGACAAGCACCAGGGGTGGTGGCGGTGGTATTGCCGCATGCTGCGGCCGAGTGCTTCCAGTCTGGGTTGTTTCATCGTTGAACTCCTATGTTTGATTCATGGCTGCTTGCGCCGACTATCCAGCCCTGCCCTGTGGGCGGTATGCCCCGCACGAGATAGCCTGTTTGTGACGGGCGTGCTGAGCTGCATGGGTGCAGCCGGGGGACGGGATCACTGTTTTCTGGCGCGAAGCGGCCACAGCCGACGCGCCTCTTTGAGTTCACGCTGGCGCTGGCGGGCAAGGATGCCGGTCAAGAGCGCCAGGATCACCACGGCCCCCAGCAGCACGACTGCGCTCACTTTGATCCCCACACTCATCATTTCGATCACTCCTGATCAGGTGCAGCCCATCGGGTCAGAGGATCAAGGTAGCCCGAATCCCGATTTGCACCATCGATGTCACTGTTCGTAACAACAATCCGAGCTACGGTCCCCGGCTGAACCAGCCCGTTGAGTTCCAAGAGCTCAGGCACCAAGTGCGCAAGCTTGGATTCCAATGCGTCAAAGGTGGGTGCCTCGGTCGCCAATCCCGGCACGTCATCAGATGAGGCGACCCAGACACCTGCTTCGTTGTCCCAGGTGGCGATGACCCGACACACTTTGGTTTGTGCCCTGTCTGCATCAGGCGAAGCCTGGTTCACAGTCAACAACGCCCGCACACCCTCGGCCCCTTGCGGCATGCTGGCCCCCTCTTCGGGGGGCAGCACTGGCGGGGTACCTGTGCTGTGTGCCTGTTTCGGTTCCAGGGCCTGTTCCCGTTCCCGCTCCTGGTCATTTTCTGATCCGGTCATGGCTTGCCACCTCCTACCAGGGTCTGTTTCTCATCCGCTGTCGGTATGCAATGCACGAGCGTGGCATCGCATACCCAACGCCTGCCGCCGGTAGACGTTTTCCGGAGCAGGCGTGCATCCGGCTCCATGGCCCATCCCCGGTGGGACCCGTCCAGGCTGAGCCAGCCCCCTGCCGGGGTGCGCAGCAGCCAATGCACATCACTGGCCCCCAGCCACTGGAAGTCCCTGGCCAGGTCCAGATCCTCCACATGGGTGATCTGGCCTTTCCGGTATTTCGCCCACAGCACAGCGCCCAGAGGCAACAGCCCGCCTAGCGATACCAACAGGATGACGGACAGCCAGTTGGCCAGCGTCCAAGGCGGAGCGGCCGACTGTATGGGAGGTGGCCTGGTAGAGCCGGGAGAAGCATCCGTCGAAGATGCAGGTGAAGAATCGCCAAACTTCGGATTCATGGATGCAGCCTCCCCAACTCGCGTAACCAGTCAGTCCGGCCATAGACCGCGTCCGGGAAACGCTCGGCCAAGGTGGTCTTGCCCAGCACGAGCTGACGTGCCAGACCTGCCAAATCCCCCAATTCCCGTACGTTGCGAACTTCGACCGGGGCCACCAGATCCATGCCCATGAACCGCGGGTAACGCCTCCATGTCCATGAGGGGTGAATCTGAAGGTCGATGCCTTCATGCCTCAGGGCCGCTTCACGTTCAAAGAGTAACGCGCAGTACAGCTCTTGCTGCTGTGACGGCTGCCTGGGGTCGCCACTGATGGGCTTCTTGCGTCGACCGGATTTACCGACGTGTTTGTGCCTCGTGGTCGTGTCATCGAACATCCATTTCAGGTCGGGTAGATCACCGTGATCAGCCTGATGCTGCTCCCAGGCCTGGTTCTCGATCGCGTCGTCATAGACATTTCGTGGATGTCGCCACCACACCATGTAGCGGCGACCGTTGAGGATGAAGCCCACGTCATCCCAGTGACTGAGGTCGTCGGGCTTCATGTGATCGTAGGTATGTGGGATGTACAGGCCACCGCGGGACAGGCTCCAGGGATGGAGGCAGTGGTCTTCGCGCATGCGCTGGGCGAGGCATTCGAGGTGAGGGTTTTTCATGAGAAAAAGAGGGTTGGACCGCCACCGGCGGGGGCAAGCATCGATACGGTGATGGGTGTGGCCTGATTCACCCGAAATCCAGGGGTAGCTGGAAAGTGGATGGTGGAAGGTCATGCAGTGGGCGCATCAAGGCCAAGCTGTGCAAGGTGAACCACCGCTGAGGCAACCAAGTTGATGCCGCGTCCAGTGACCCTTGTGGAATGCCCGGCAAGATTGACGGGCACGGCAGCAAGGTGACGCGTCGGCTGCGGTCATTGACCGCCACCACATAGGCTGTGGCCACATCGCGAACCAGCACCCACACCGCCCGGGGTGGGAATGGATCGTTGGCTTGCGGTTGCAGGGGTGTCACCCGGATCGAGGTGTTCACCGTTTGAGCGGCTGCGCGCGCGGCCATGGCTTGGCCGGGTGTCAGATCGCAAATTTGCGTGGGGGGGGGCAGCGACTGCGCTCGAGCCCACTGAACCACATCCCCCAGAAACCGAAGCAACCCCGCGTCACCGGGCTGCCAGTCGAATCGCTTGAAAGCCAACAGACAGATGGATGGGACTGTGCTGTGGCCATCGGGATGGATGGCCACAGCGTCAGGTGTGCAGGAGGCGTCGATGCCAACGGATGCCGGGCCACCAACATGGAATGACAACAGCCCCAAGTGCTGCTCTGTCACTGCGGATTGAGGGCGCAGCAGCAGGGTGATGGGCGGGGTTTTCAGGCGAACAGCTTGCAGTGACTGAACATGTTGCTTCGCATCGCGCGTGTCAGGGCTTGGGGGTATGGGTTGCGAGGAGTCGGGCGGGGAGTTGGGCATGGACTTGATCGGGGCTGCAGAGAACAGTCTCGATTCAGGTTCTCATGAAACTCCGTTCTGTCAAATCGCTCGCAACCGGTTGCCTGTCACGTGAGGCCAAGGCATGCCATTTCGTGAAAGAGCGACGGGGGTGAGGGCCTCTGATCCGAGGCAACCTGGCGCTGTGCGGGGGCGCAACGGAAAAAATTTCCAAGATTTCAAACATCGTTCCCCGACAAATCGCAAATAACCCGGTATTAGCCGGGAAGGGGTATCTACGAGTGTGCAAAAAATCAGTGGTCAGCAACACCACACTTTATGACCCGCACCACTTCACCCGTTCTTGGTTCTGCACGAGCCGTCTGCCGACAGCCCAAAATCTTGGCTTATCCAGTCCAATTTGCGGATTTGCCTTCCACACGTGGATCCGAGCCCAAAATAAAAGCCCGTCGCGACCCATTGACCGGCACAGCACGCAGAGTCATCCTATTGATCAGCCCGTTTGGGCGAACTTAAATGAGACCGGGCAGATGGGGCTGCGGTATCAGCTGTGTCTTCCAGACGCTGACGAGTACTTTTTGATCAAGTCAGCTGCTCGCGAGGGTCGCTACCAGCTTCTATTTGTGAGAGTGCTCAGCACGGAGGCGCACCAGTCATTGTGGAGCGTATCCCCATGGCAGAGAGCGATACAGCGCAACAACTCGGCCCATCGCCTCATCGAATGACGGCAGTTCCCCATCTACGTCTGCCGCCAATTCCTGGTAGCCGGTGCGCGCCATGGATACGACCTTTTCCGATTCCATGGAGTGGAAATTCGGAACGATACCCTTGGAGTCACAAGATGCAATCAAGATGTCTTGAATCTTGGCGAGATCTTCCGTGATCAGCGCAGGCCCCGACTCCAGCAACAACCAGATGTCATAGACATCCTGCCGACGGTTTCTTCTTCGAACAGGCTGCTGAAGGAGTGAGCGCATTTTTTCAGCCAGCACGTTGTTCAAGGTGTAGGAGTTGATGGTTGCACCTCCATCTAACGCCAGCACCTCCACATCCAAAACGACCTCATTGAAGCTGTAGTCAATTTCCACCACCTGCGCAGAAGTACCTGCTTCTAGGCGGGCCATCTGCCCTGCATTGCTTCGGTTTGCGAACCCGATTTTCAATGCCAAGCTATGGTGGGTCTTGTTTTCGCCCTTGGGTTGAACTTTGTGAGATTGCAGACGGCATAGCGTATCGTAGGGAAGACGGTTCTCTGCAGTGACAAGTCCTTTTTGCAGCTCTGCTAAAAGCACGTCAGCACTTGCTTCCGTGTAAGTATCTCTGGTTGAAAAATCCAGGTCACGGGTGTAGCGGGAGCTGTCGTACCTTATGGCCAACAGGAGTCCGCCCTTCATCACCATCTTGGCGCTCAAATTCTGGGAGTGGCCAATGCCGTCCAGGATCGTGTGCACCGCCTCCCGGAAACCCTGTTGCCCTTGCGGAGCTTGTGCGACCCATGTTTCGATGTCTACTTCGATCATGACTGATCCGAGTAGGCACGCGACACATCCAATGATGGAACATTGACTGACAGCCCCCATCTCCCGGAGAAAAATGGCGCGTACTCTGCCTGAGGGTCTAGCTTACGAGAGCCTCCTCGCTGAACCTTCAATGCCCATGCGTCAATAATTGGATCGGACAGGCCACACACCGTTTCCAGCAGATAGCCTGCCCGGGCCTGCTCAATCGACGTGCCGTGTTTGTCAACCTCATCAATGATGAGGTTCAGATACTTGACTGCATATTCCCGGTAGGTGTCGACGACATGCTGCATGCCTCCACACAACTCTGGCTCGCGGAGCATGTCCATGAAGGTTCGCCCGACCATTGCGACACGAATGAACGGAGACTTGATCGTCTTGAAGGCTCCACGATGCGAACGGCGCATCAATTCAACCCGGATCCCATCAATGCGCTCCAACTTCTGAAACCTCAATGCGGGCAGTTTGGCTGCAAGATAGCCTTCTTTCAATTCTTTGAGGTCTTTGCCCATGCGTGCAGCCGCTTGCTCTTTCCACTCTCGGTCGGATGGTGTGGACAAGTACAGAATTTTGGAGAAGCGGTCTGTGACGCCGTGGTATTCCATGGCGCTCAGATGACTGACGTATGCAAATGGGTCAACGGAGCAGGCTACTTCCATGGGCAGTGGCTTGTTACGACCAAAAAGCTGGAAAACTGTGCCAGTTCTGAACTCCTTCGCCGGTGAAATTAAGCCGAATGATGTCAAGACGTGAACAACCTCTGCATACAAAGACAATGAAGTCTGTTCATCTGTCGCTTGTGTCGCTGTCAGAACGCCCAGTTCGTACCCAGTCACGACAGGCCGTTCCCACCCCCCCAATCGCTCTTGGATAGGTTTGATGATGTCACTCAAAATTTCAGGTAATAATGGTTTTCTACTCACTTGATACCATTCACGTCCTAAGGACGTGAATGGTATCAAGTGATGACTAATCTGTAAAAAATATTTCAACTACATTTCTTGTTTGTAAGTAAAATGCGTCCTAAGGACGCATTTTACTTACAAACATATATCCACATGAGCGTGCCATCCTCCCAATCAGTGACCATACAGAGTTGCAAACTACGGTTGACGGTATCCACGCGATCTGTGGCAACCGTTTGACATGGCTCAATACAGCTCAACAGTACGACTCAAGTCTCGGCCTACAGCCTTCAAGGGGCGTTTTGGTTCAAGCATCAGATGGCTGCAAGCTCGATCCCGCTCGCGTTCCCGAAAGCAGTCACCGACAGAGTTGCTGTTTGTATCGAACACTTGCTATCGAGGCGTCTACCGAACTCCCACTTGAGGCTGGTTGCCTACGATCGATGAGGATGGTTCATGCGGCGGCAGTGCGTCCAAAGCGGACGCTCGCCAAATGCGCAATGTGACCGGCATGAACCTCCCAACCCCGTAGCAAAAGTGAGCGCAGAGGCCGTGGTCGGCCTAGGTGGCAGGACACACGCTACAACTGCATCGTATGCTTTACATATGTCCGCTGACCGTATCACCTATTGCTTAGAGCGTGTCTCAAGCTACCGCGACTTCGAACGGCTCTGTTCAGGTCTTCTTGCAGGTACCGACTATCCCGGGATTGACCCATTGGGAGGAACCGGTGACGGCGGGCGTGACGCAATCATTCGGTCCGATTCGAACGGGCGAAAAATCGTCTTCGCGTACACAGTTCGAGGCGACTGGAAAACCAAGCTCAAAAGCGACTGCTCTCGGGTCCGCGAACAGGCTCACAACCCAGATATTTTCGTCTTCGTATGCACAGAAGCATTGAACGCTGCGGATAAGGACGGCGCTCATGAACTCGTCCAGAGTGAGTTCGGTTGGAAGCTAGACCTCTTCGACTTGGAAAGATTAAGGGTGCTACTGGTCGGACCTCAGCGCCATCTCTTGGCGCAGCATCCCAGCATCTTCACGCCTCCGTTTTTTCCGCAAGCAGCTGGTGAATCGCTTTCCGAGAGCCGAGATACCCTGGTTATTGACCATGTCGACTCTGACCATGCGCTCGCAACTTGGCTTTCGCGCAGGCTCACGCTCGCCGGCTTCCGAGTCTGGTGCCGAGGCGCAGCACCTTTTGCAGGTGAAGACCAAGACGAGAGCGTTCGGAAGCTCATAGACCTAAGGGCCAAACAATACATCCCCGTCTTGTCGCAATCCAGCATGGCCGATGAATTGCTGCTTGAGCGGTGCGCTTTGGCGGCGGGGAAACGAGCACTGGTGCTTCTCTGCAAAGCATCCGAGATTGAGCCGTCAAAGTTGCCCTCTCGATTGCGCCCTTCCACCCCGGCAGACTTCTCACGTTCCTGGAGCGCAGGTCTTGAGCAAATCGTTGCCAGGCTGGCCGGTCTTGGAATTCAGCCAGACATCATGCCCGACCAGGGCAAAGCTATAGCGCTGAACGACTACATGCCTACGCGGGTCACCATCGCGAAGGAAGAGCCTGTTTTCGCAAACATCTTCGCGCTGGGATTGCCTGAGACGATGTTGGTCTACGACCTCCACTCAGCGCTTTCCACGGCAAAGCTCGATGAACTGAGAACGAGCTGGGCGTTTGTGGAATTGAATGACTACCGGTTGGTCGCCTTCACCCCACCTCCTGAGAGCGCCATTCCTTCCGTCAAGACAATACGCACCCCTGAGTTTCTGTGGACTGACAACCCAGAGCGCGATGGCAAGAAGACCGAGGATGTCGCGAAGGAGTTAGTTCGCCGGAGCCTTACCGTCGTTTGTGCGCAAAAGGGGCTAGCTTGGTGTCCAGACAGAAGAATCTATTATTTTCCGGAGCGCGAAGATGGAGCATGGACGCAGCGTATCCGACACGTTGACGGGCGAGACACCCGCGTCAGCCTGACCGGCAAACGGACCAAAGGCTGGGGCGAAAGGGCATCGCCATTCCTCTACCAACTTTCTCCTAAGTTCCAGCCACAACGAGACGTTGATGGGAGTTGGAACGTTGTCGTCAACGTCTATGTCCGCCCGACGGACCTCAATGGCAAAGTCTATGAGCTTAAAGAGCTGGGACGACGTCGCAAGGTTGTGACGAAAAATTGGTGGAACAAAGACTGGCTCCCGCGATTACTTGGAGTAGTTCAAGCATTGGAAGCAGAACCTGGCCTCATTCGATATGGCGAAGGACGCCGAGCCGTAACGATGAGTACCTCCCCGCTCAAATGGATGTGCCCAGTCGGACTCGACGTGCATGCCCTCGCAGGAATGGTCGATATGAGCGAAGAGCTCGCCGAAAACAGAACTCGCGAAGATGAGGAAGATGGGTCAGACGATAGTGACGGCGCGCCGCAGGCAGGAGGAGCCGAATGAGCAACACTTTTCATTTTCTGGGTGAGCCACTTCTTGAATTTGGCCATGGCCAAACCGCTGAAGACCCGCATGACGGACTGGCCCTCTTTGGACCTGCAGAGGCAAGGCAGCAGCTCCCGGACAACATTGTTCTCGGCACTGCTAGTGGCATAGAGGCTTGGAAGGATTGGTGCGCCGCGCTGAATGCGCCAGCCTCCTGCATCGACCCTGCCAGACATCGGGCTTGGCCACCGTTTCCAGGCTTTGACGTGGCCTTCGGTGCCAAATGGCCATCACCAGTTCGCAGCTATGCCATTGATGCAGAGAAGCTCTCGGATGCATCACGTAAAGCCGATAAACACGACCGCTCATTCGCGGTCACTAGTCTGTATATGGAGCAGGTGGAAAAGCTCGGAAAGCTCGATTCACGCCCCGCTCTGGCCATCTGCGTCGTTCCCGACGAAGTCTTTGAGAACTGTCGCCCGAACTCAATCATTCCTCTGAGCAAGCGCAGCGATGCTGGACGAAGCCGCGACGAGCGGTCTTTCCTGGAGCAGGCAATCGTTGACCGGGATACCGGTCAGCAGGGAATGTTTGACGACTTCGAGGACGCTTCAGTGACCGCTGTTCGCGAGTCTTTAGAGACGTTTGAAGAATCTCGTAGCTACTCGCCAGACTTCCGCCGGCAGCTCAAGGGTCGATTGATGGGACTCGACCTACCAGTCCAAATCATCAAGGAGTCGACGCTCCACATCACGTCGAAGGTTCGTCTCGGCGAAAAAGGCGAGAACCCGCTGTCCGACCGGCTGTGGAATTTCGGCACGGCCATCTTCTACAAGTGCGGCGCGAAGCCATGGAAAACGCCCTGGGCTCGAGAAGGTGTCTGCTACGTTGGCCTGGCCTACAAGCTCGCCGAAAACAAGCGGACGGCATGCTGCGCAGCTCAGATGTTCTTGGACAGCGGCGACGGCGTTGTTTTTGTCGGTGAGTTTGGTGCTTGGTACTCAGCTAAAACAGGCGAATATCACCTTCCGCCAGAAAAAGCAGAGGCGCTGCTGCGCGGCACTATCGGAACCTACCAGGAACAGGACGGTCGACCACTAAAGGAGATTTTTCTGCATACCCACTCAGGTGTGAGTCCAGAGGAATACAAGGGATTTTTGAAGGCTGTTCCAGAGGGCGTGAAGCTCATCTCGATTCGTGTCCGCCAAGACCGCGGCGGTCAACGCCTGTACCGCTACGACGACCATCCGGACGTTGGAAAACGAGGCCAATATCCCGTCCAACGTGGCGTCTTCTGGCAGCGAACAAACCGCCACGGCCTTCTGTACACCAATGGTTTTAAAGCTCGCATCGCGAGCTACGACGGCTTCGAGATTCCCATCCCCCTCTCAATCACCATCCAATTTGGAGAAGGTGACATCGTTCAGGTAGCCAAAGACATCCTAGGCTTGACCAAGCTGAACTACAACTCTTGCCAGCTTGGTGAAGGTCGGCCTATCACCATCAAGTACTCCGACCGAGTTGGCGAAATTATTCTTGCTAATCCTGGGCTTCCCCAAACCAGCTGGAAGCACAATTTCAAGTACTACGCTTGACAGAGTCTCTCGACGTTCGCACCTGCTTCGGTAAGCGCACGGCCATCCCATCTTGACCGCAGGACGCGGTGGTGTTTCTGAGAATGCTTTGTCAGGCTGGCTGCCAGCGGTGCGGCAGCAGTTCGCCGATCTGACTGGTGCGCTGCATGGGCAGGCGAGCCATCACATCGCGCAGGTAGTCATACGGGTCATGCCCGTTCATGCGTGCTGACTGAATCAGGCTCATCACGGCTGCTGCCCGCTGGCCCGCGCGCAGGCTGCCAACAAACAGCCAGTTGTTGCGACCGATGGCAATCGGCCGGATCTGGTTCTCGATCCAGTTGTTGTCCACAGGCAGTTGCCCATCATCCGCGAACCGCGTCAATGCCTCCCAGCGCCGCAGGCTGTAGTCGAGCGCCTTTGCGCTTGCTGAACCCTCGGGTACCTTCTGGCGTTGCAGCAGCATCCACTTGTGCAAGGCTTCGAGCAGCGGCTTCGTTTGTCGTTGCCGGATGGCTTGGCGCTTATCCGTCGCAAGCTCTTTGACCTCGCGCTCGATCTCGTAGACCCGCGCGAACTGCTGCAGCGCGATCTCGGCGATCTGGCTCTGGTTTGCTGCATGCAGATCAAAGAACTTGCGCCGTGCGTGCGCCAGGCAGCCGACCTCGGTCACGCCACTGGCGATCAAGGCCTTGTAGCCGCTGAAGTCGTCACAAGTCAGGTGACCTCTCCAGTCACCCAGGAAGCGCCGGGCGTGTTCGCCCGAGCGCGATTCGCAGAAGTCGTAGACGACCACCTTGGTGGTCTCGAAGGCGCCCGTGGCGTAGGCCCAAAGGTAGGCCCGGTGGGTCTTGCCGTTGCCCGGCTTGAGCATGGCCACCGGCGTCTCGTCGGCATGCAGAACGCGGTGCTGCAGCAACTCGTCCTTCATCGCCTCCACCAGCGGCTGCAACTGCACGCCACAGGAGCCCACCCATTGAGCGAGCGTGGAACGCGGGATCGCCAAACCGGCGCGACCAAAGATCGCTTCCTGGCGGTACAGCGGAAGGTGGTCTGCGTACTTGGCCACCAGCACTTGGGCCAGCAGCCCGGTGGTGGGGATGCCCTTGTCGATGATGTGAGGATCGACGGGAATCTGGTGAATGGTCTCGCACTGGCCGCAAGCCCACTTGCCCCGGATATGGCGCTCGACCGTGAATACGCCAGGCACATAGTCCAGCTTCTCGGCCACGTCTTCGCCCACGCGCTTCATCTGGCAACCGCATCGGCACATGGTGGACTCGGGCTCGTGGCGGATCT
>JAVBXK010000021.1 GCA_030824555.1 bacterium | reverse complement strand
CATGACCCGCCGTACCGCCCAGCCATCTGCCACACAGGCAATGGCACAGGCTGCACTGGTTGGCATGTTGTGGGGCCTGCTGGCACCAGGTGTTGCCCAGGCCGACGCCCTCCCCGGCACGGCTGCCCCCCCCACCCAGGGGCCAACCAGCGTCTGCGGCCCACAAGCCCAAGCACACAGCCTGGAACAACTGCTGCAAAACGTGCCCACCTGCCAGTTGCAACCCGACTGGCTGGCCCACCTGGGCCAGCGCCTGAACGAGCAGGGCCGCTACGCCGAAGCCGCCGACCACCTTGAACGCGCCCTGCTGCTGGCCCCCCAGCACCAAGGCGCTGCATTTGCCTACGCCATTGCCCTGGCTGGCAATGGCGACCTGCCCAGCGCCGTGCAACTGCTGGCCCAGTTGTCTACCCGGCCCGACATACCCGAACCCCAGCGCCGCGACCTGCAGGCCGCCCAGGTGCGCATGGCCGAAGCCCCGCTGCCCCTCATGAGCAGCGCAGTGGGCTGGACACAGCGCCACAGCGCAGGCCTGCGCGTGGGGTACGACAACAACCTGCTGGGCGCCCCACGCCTCAGCACACTCACACTCACCTTGCCCGGCGGCGACGCCACCTTGCCACTTGACGCCGCCAACCAACCGCGCCCAGGCAGCTACCAGCGGGCCGATGTGCGCCTGGAAGCCACCCACACACAAACCAACGGCCGCCGCACTGACGTGGCCCTGGCCCTGCAACAACGCAACAGCCCCAGCGTGCCCAGCGCCAACACCACACAAGCTGAACTGCTGCTTGACACACAGCCAGGCCCCCAAACCGAAAACGGCCTGTGGGCCAGCCTGGGGCTGACCAACCTGCACACCCAAGGTGGCACCCGCTACCACACCACCGCCCTGGCCACCGGTTGGGCCTGGCAGCCCAATGCGCGTTGCCAACCCCGCCTGGGGGCCGAATGGCAAACCCGCCGCCTGTTAAACAACCAGGTGCTGTCTGGCAACTACGGCGGGCTGGTGGCCAGCTGGGGGTGCAACCTGCACACCAGCACAACCACGCCCCCACCCAACTGGTTGCCACAAAGCTGGCACATCAGCGCCCGGCATGGGGTTGACCACCCCACCCAAACCAGCCGCCCAGGCGGTGCACAACGCTCGGGCGCACTGCGCGCCACCGTACGCTGGCCCCTGTGGGTGGCCGAAGCCGAGCTGCTGCACACACAAGATGCCGAGGGCTACAGCCCCCTGCTGGGCAACAACCTGACGCGCCACACCACCCGCGGCCTGCTGCGGCTGGAACGCTTCATACCGCTGCAACACTGGAGCCCTGGCCTGTACGCCACCGTGGGCGTTGAGATGTATGGCCAACAAGCCAACCTTGCCCTGTTCAAAATACATAGCGCCAGCGTATACGCGGCTGTGCGCAAGCAGTGGTAAACACCACCAAACCAAGCCACCCAAACTGCAATCGTTGCGACTTTGCCACAACATAACGAATGGCATACGTTCTGAAACAACGTGTGATGCGCATCACCACCTTTCAAATCGGCAAGACGCTACACTTGCCGCCAAGTTGGTAAAAAAGCCTGTGAAAACAGTTTTGGATATCGACCCAATCGATGCAGCCACTGGCTGAACTAACGTTAGTTGCCTTTTTTCATCACCGCAGTCTAGGAGATCAAATGCCTGCTCAAATTTTTGGCGCTCAAGCCGCTGTCACGTACCTGAACCGCGCATTCACCAACTCATCACCCGTCAAGGCGGTGTATGACAACCAAGTTGCCAACGCAACCACGCTGCTGGCCGCTGGCGCAGACGCAACCCAAGTAAACAGCTACAACCTGTTCGCAAAGAACTTTGGTACCGCATACGCAAACCAAACCGCCGCTCAGCTGTCTACACTGCTGATGACCAACCTGAACCTGCTGCCCAACGCAGCCCTGGAAACTGCGTTGGCCGACTACATCACGGCAAACGGCATTGGCAACGTGGGCATCATTGCACTGCAATTGGGCTCCATCCTGGCTGGCCTCGAAGGCGACACCAACTACGGCACCCAAGCCATTGCTTGGAACAATGAAGCATCGCAAGCCTTCATCTACTCCTCCAACGCAGCCAACACATCCACTCAAGTGGGTGATTTCACTGTTGTTTCCAACCAAGGTCAAACCTTCACGCTCACTGCAGGTGTGGACAACATTACCGGCGGCACCGGTGACGACACCATCGTTGGCGACCTGGCGTTCAACACCACCACCTCTGCCTACGACACACCCACTCTGGGCGTGTTTGACGTCATCAATGGCGGCGCAGGCACCGATACACTGACAGTTACTCAACTGGCAACTGCAAATTACGCACTGCCTGCAGCCAGCCTGACAGCTGTTGAAAACCTGGTCATCAAGAACGCTAACGGCACCGTAACCGCTGACGTCTCAGCTGCCACCGGCATGACGGCAGTCACCGTCACCCAAGGCACAGCTGCTGACGTAGACCTCACGACCAAGGGTAACGTCACAACCGTGACGATCACCAAGGCCGGTACAACACCCACTGTCACAGACAGCGCTGCGACAACAGACAAGCTGGCCACGGTCAACCTGATTGGCAACACTGCAAACGCGACACTCACCTCTGACGCCTTGACCGCTGTGTCACTGAAGTCAACCGGTTTCGGCGCCACGGTAGCTGCAGCTGCAGCCACCCGCACCATGACCGTGAGCCTGGACGGCGTGACTGGCGGTACGTTGACCGATGCAGAAGCCACCACCCTGGCTATCAAATCTTCCGGTGCACAAACAACCGGCATCACACTGGCCGCTGCCAAAGCAACCAGCGTGTCGCTCGACGTAGCAGCCACCACCACCACCGGTGTGACCACATCTGCAACCATCACTGACATCCAAGCCTCTGTAGCCACCAGCTTGGCCGTCACAGGCGCAGGTGCAGTGACCATCGCAGCTCTGACCGCTCCTACAAAGCTGGCTTCTGTTGACGCTTCTGGCAACACCGGCGGCGTGACCATCACTCCCGCACTGGGTACTGGCGTTGCTTTCACAGGCGGCACCGGCAAAGACAGCGTGAGCGTGACAACTGGCAACACCAAAGCCATTGCAACCGGCGCAGGCGACGATACCGTCACCATGACCGGCGCAGTCGGTACAGGCGGCTCCGTCGACGCTGGCGACGGTACGGACACGCTGTCCATGACTTTCGCTGACGCAACCACCGTCTCTGCAACAACGACATTCGAAGCAGGTATTTCCAACTTCGAAAAGGTCAAGATCGACGCAGTGACCACCACCAATACGGCAACCGTGCAACTGGCCAACATTGATGACATCAACTACGTCGTCAGTGCTGGTACATCCGGTGGTACCGCAGGTTCGTCAGAAACCTCTGCTGTAACGTTCTCCGCATTGAAGATCGGCCAAACGGCAACGGCTGGTGGCGTGACCGTGACTGCTACTGCTGACTTGTCAAATACACAAGTTGCAACCGCATTCAGCGGCACAGCAGTTGCTGGCGCAACCGTGACTGGCGCACTGTCTGGCTTCACTGCCTCTGCACCCGCAGGCGCTGTCGTGACGTTCACAGCAACCACTGCTGGTAACGTGACGAACTTCGAAAACGTTGCACCTAGCGTGACCAACGTTGCTGCACCCACGGCTCCTTCTGCTGTGATCACGCAAGGCGCAGTTGCTGTGACCGAGTCTTCTTTGGTGACCTTCGGCAGCCTGAACGCTGGTGAAGTAGCTTCCGCTGCTGGCAAGACCGTGACCGCTGCTGCTGCCGTGACTGAGTCTGCATCTATTGTCTTCACAGCTTTGGCTGCAGGTGCCGGTAATGCATTGACCATCGGCGGCATGACAGTTACATCTACGGCTGCCGCTGCGTCTGCTATCGATCTTGCACAGACTTTCAAAACCGGCATTTCCCAAAACCCCGACTTGGTTGTGACAGGTAGCACAGGTATCACTGGCTACACTGGTGTCGGTGCTGCCGACACTATCGTGTTCACGTCAGGCACAACCTTCACCAACGTCGCTGACTTGGCATCTTCTGGCGGCGGCGCTGCCAAGGGTGCAGTGACGGTTACTCAAGGCTTCAACGGCGTGGTGACTGCAGCTCAAGTGGCAACAGCCATGTCTAGCGCTGGTGTAAACATTGCTGGCGTATTGACTGTTAACAGCGCAGGTCTGGCTGGCTTCACTCCTGGTGTAGCAACCGGCAACGCTGTGACCTTCACAAGCGACACTGTTGGCGCCCCCGTCACCGACATCGGTGTGTCATCCACAGGCAACCAGCCTACCGTGGTGACCACGCAAGGTGTGGCTGCAGCAACTGAAACCGCTGCAGTGACCTTCAATGCGCTGTTGGCAGGTCAATCTGCTACCGTCGCAGGCTTGACCGTTACTGCAACAGGCGCAGGCCTGACTGCTGCGCAAGTAGCAACAGCGTTTGCTGCTGGCGTGACAACTGGCGCGGCCACGGTCACTGGTGCTTATGCTGGCTACACGGCTGGTGCCGCTGTGGGCAGCGCTGTGACATTCACGTCTACAGCCGCTGGCACTAACCCAGCTGACCTCGTGCCTACAACAGCAAACGTAGGAGCAGCCACGGCTCCTGTAGCAGTCACACTCGACGGTGGCGTGGGCGCAGCAGCAGGCGGCACACTGAACATCACTGGTTACGGTGCAGCCGGTACTTTGGAACTGACCGGCGTCGTTTCTGGTGCATCCAGCGTGACATTGGCCAACTCCACCGGTACAGCTGACGTGTTCAACATCAAGCTGAACGGTACAGCCAACCTGGTGAACACCGCTGCGCTGACTGTTGCCAACGTTGAGACCATCAACATTGAAGCAACTGACAGCTCCAGCGACACCACCACGCTGACCAACCCAGCAGCAGCCAGCACCATCATGCTGAACGCTGCCAACGCTACCGCCATCAAGGTGACGGGTAACCACGGTGTTGACTTCACAGGCTCCACCCTGACTGCTGTCACTTCTCTGGATGCTGTTGGCGTGGTGTCTGTTGGTAACGCTGCTGGTGCCACTGCAACTCAGATCGCTACAACCGGTGCCGTGACCTTCTCGTCCGTTGTGAACAACAAGGCCGTGACGGTGACCACAGGTAACGGCGCTGACGTCATCAGCGTGGCATCCATCAACGATGCAACGTTCCTGGCTACTGGCGCAACTGCAGGCACTGTGACCACAGGCGAAGGCGGTGACACGATTACTGGCTCTGCTGGTAAAGACGTGATCGACGCAGGCGCAGGCAACGACGTCATCACCGGCGGCGCCAAGGCCGACACCATCACCACCGGTGCTGGTAACGACCGTGTGGTGCTGACCGCTGCTTCCGAGTCCACACTGGCTAACAAAGACGTCATCACTGACTTCACCGCCAACACCTTCGGCAACGGTACATCCGGCGCTGCTGGTACGGGTGCTGCCATCGCTTCTGCAACATCCTTCACAGGTGACGTGATCGACCTGCGTTCGTTCATCGCTGGTGCCATCACCAAAGTGAGCGTTGCAGTGGTTGCCACCGAGTCTGCTGCCACCATCTCTCTGCAAAACGTGGGCGATGCCACCACCGACACCATTGCTGTTGCACTGGATTCGACAACTGGCAACGTGTACCTCGACGTCAACAGCGACGGCGTTGCAGACAGCGTGATCACCCTGACCGGCGTGACCACACTGACCAACGCTGCCTTCTTGGTGGCCTGATGATTTGACACACAGCCTGCACTCTCGGGTGCAGGTTGCTTAGTCAAACCAAATGGACCCCATCCCTTCGCAGGGGTGGGGTTTTTTCTTGGAAGATGCTGGACTCAAACGTCTTTCAAGACAAAACCCTGCCAACCCACTTTTCCCCCCCATTCCCCTTTCAGGAGCACCTCACATGTCTGACTGGACCGCTGGCTACGTGGCCGACATCGGCTACACCTTTGGCTACTACACCGAACTCAACCCACTGCGCGTGAAGCTGGCCTTCCTCGACGCAGGTCTGGTTCCCCCTGAAGTCGGCTCCGCCTGTGAGCTGGGCTTTGGCCAAGGCATGAGTGCCAACATCCACGCAGCAGCTTCAGTTGTGCAATGGCATGGCACAGACTTCAACCCTTCACAGGCTGGGTTTGCACAAGAACTTGCTCGCGCATCTGGCTCGGGCGCACAGATGCACGACGATGCGTTTGCCGACTTTTGCAGCCGAGCTGATCTGCCAGACTTTGACTACATCGGCCTGCACGGCATCTGGAGCTGGATTTCAGATGCCAACCGCGCCGTCATCGTTGACTTTGTACGCCGCAAGTTGAAAGTGGGCGGTGTGCTGTACATCAGCTACAACACCCTGCCCGGCTGGGCTACCTTTGCACCCATGCGCCATTTGTTGACGCAACACGCCACGACACTGGGCGCAGATGGCTCAGGCATCGTCAACCGCATTGAAGGCGCATTGGGTTTTGCCGACAAGCTGCTGGAAACCAACCCGCTGTTCTCGCGTGTCAACACGTCAGTACCGGAGCGGCTTAAGACCCTGAAGGGCCAAAACCGCAACTACCTGGCCCATGAGTACTTCAACGCCGACTGGCACCCGATGTACTTTGCGGACATGGCCAAGTGGCTGTCGCCAGCAAAACTCAGTTATGCGTGTTCGGCCCATTTGCTCGATCACGTCGATGCCATCAACCTGAACGCTCAGCAACGAGCCTTGCTTGAAGAGGTACCCGATGCCGTGCTTCGCGAGTCGGTACGTGACTACATGGTCAACCAGCAGTTCAGGCGGGACTTTTGGGTCAAAGGGGCACGCAAGCTGTCTGCACTGGACCAAACCGAAGCCCTTCGCCAGCTTCGTGTCGTGCTGAGCACCCAACGCGCCGACGTACCGATGAAGGTCACCACATCACTGGGCGATGCCAACATGAGTGAAGAGGTTTACACACCTGTTCTGGATGCCTTGGCCGACTTCAAGATCAAGTCGCTTGCCCAGCTTGAGCAGGCCGTCAAAGACAAGGGTGTCAGTTTTGGGCAAATGAGCCAAGCCATCGTGATATTGGCTGGTGCAGGCCATGTGCAACTGGCACAAGACGAACAGGCGGCCAACAAGTCAAAGAAGGCTTGCGACAGACTCAATGCGCACCTGATAGGCAAATCACGCAGCAACATGGAGATCAGTTACCTGGCAAGCCCTGTGACAGGCGGCGGTGTCACCGTGAATCGCTTTGCTCAGTTGTTCCTGCAGGCACGTTCACAGGGTTTGAAGCAACCCGCCGAGTGGGCACAGTTCACATGGAACATCCTGGCGGCCCAAAACCAACGGATTGTCAAAGAGGGCAAGCAGCTTGAAACACCCGAAGAGAACCTGGCAGAACTGAACGTACAGGCTCAGGTGTTCGCCGACAAGTTGGTGCCTGTGCTCAAAGCACTGCAAATCGCCTGATAGCCCTGATTGATGATTGACTTGGACAGGGTTGTGGCGCAATGGCAGCAAGCAATCGCAGGGGGCAAGGTTTGAACACCGATAGGCTGTTCAAGCCTTTGCTGCCCAATGAGCCTCGCATTCGCAATCGGGCGATCCAAGCGGCGTTGACCGAACGGCACCTGTTGCCTGTGCTGGGCGAGCTGGAGGCGTGGTTGCTGTCGGTGCGCAATGCGCTGGACCCGGCGCTGGAGCGCTTGCAGCCGACCAAGCATGGCAAGCCCTACCCGCTGGGACAGTGCCTGGAGATTGCGCTGGCGGTGCAAAAGCGCTTGCAGGCGGTTGAGGCCTCCAAGCTGTCGAAGGATGCTTGTGTTGGGCAGAAGGCGTTCAGCGCGTTCAGGCGTGCAGGCGGCGCGTTTCGGCAGGTGTGGGGGGACTTGCGTGGGCAGTATTTTCAGAATGCGTTTCAGCTGGGCACGTTGTATGTGGATGTGTCCAATGACACGGTGGTGCCCACCAAGCCGAAGGTGGAAATCCTGCCGTTTGAGCAAGCCGGCTTCCACCCGATCAATGACTATGCGCATTTTGGTTTGATTGCATCACGCTACTGGCAGGACGAGGTTTACCCGAACCATGTGCTGCCTGCGCTGGCACCGCATTGCCCGTTGATTCATGTCAGCAAGGCAGGCGGCAGGGTCAAGGTTCACAGTGGCAACCAATACATGCTGGCTTTGACCCACACGGGGCGGTTCGAACCGAGTGAAGCGGTGCTGCGGGGGGCACCGATGTCAGCCGAGGTGTTTGAACGGGTTCGCCATGCACTCAAGAACAGCAAACACCTGCTGGCAAGCACCCCTGAGCAGGGACGTCTGCAGGCTTTGCGCCACTGCCACCTGTACCGCACCAAGCGCTGGCACCTTCAGCCCCAGCGGACCTTGAAAGTGATTGAGTCGGTACAAGATGCGAATTTGCAGTTGGCACATTGGCACCATCGTGGCGCACGGATGCCGGAAGTGTCCAACACCCCTAATGACCATACTCACCCACACAACCATCATTTGGAGAAACCGCACATGGCCACCATCAAAATCGACGACCGCGAATACGACATTGACAAACTGCCACCCGAAGCCAAGCAACAGCTTGAAATGGTGGTGGCCACCGAGAACAAGCTGCGTGAGCTGCAGCGCGATACCCTGATCACGCAAACCGCCCGCAATGCCTACTTGGCCGCGTTGAAAGCAGCCCTGCCCACCCCCATGGAAGAAACACTGGCCATGGGCGAAACGCTGAAGTTGGGTTGATGGCTTTGATCGATCCTGCCGCTGAACGCCCAGTGTTCGTGATCCAAGGTGTCCGACCAGCAGAGGATTCGCTGCTGGAAGCCATCCGCGCTTTGCATGACCAAAGCCTGCTGGGGTTGCCGTCGGCAACATCCAATCCACCTGAGATTGACTGGTCGATGCTGTTCGAACCTTCAGATGCGTCTGACTGTCCGGCAGTGATCACCCTCAAGGCTGTGGGCCTGCCAGACAATGGTGACCATGCCTGCAACCTGTTGCTGATCGGCTGATTTGTTTGGTTGCCACCTATTTCTATGACCGCGATTCTTGGCACAAGACACCACCAAGCATTGCCGAAACACGGCCGATCTTCGCCGGGATATTGAGGTAGCTCAACAAAACTTGTATTGTGCTCAGCTAGTGCAATTGCGTCCCGTGCTCGCAGGCAACTGAAGCTGTAGGATGTGAGAGCAAGTAACGGCAAAACTCAATCCGAAAGCACCCCAAACATGGCCGCCATCACACCCGCTGCTCGCAGTGACCTCATTGCACTGTACCTTGTCATGTTCGGCACTGCGCCCACTTCTGCCCAATTGGCAAACATGGTGACTGCACGCGAAAACGGAAGCTCCCTTTCACAGGTGGCAACCACACTCAGCGTCGAGGCAGGGTTTGCGCTGGTGGCGAGCAAAGATATCGATGCGTTTGCCCTCTATCTCGCCAATTCGCTGCTTACCCCATCAACCCCCGCAGAGGCCAGAGATTGGGCAATCAATTGGACGATCACCCAACTTCAAGGGACGATGACCAAGGCGCAAGTCATTGCAGAGGCGGTTCAAGCTCTTCGTGCCACAGACAATCCGATGTTTGTTGATGCACAAGTGACGCTGAACACCACGATAGAAAACGTCATCGCAAACTTAGACGCCTCGGTCAACCCGATCACACTGGATGCAGCCGCCTTGGCTCAGGTGCTTGGTTTGTTCAAGTTGCTGTTTGATGCCGCACCAGGCTTCACGCTCCTGAAGGAAGCGCAGACCATCGTCAAATCGGGGTTGACCATTGAAGGCACTCGCTATGAAGGCATGACGGGACTGGCTGATTTTTTGCAGACCAAGGTCCAGGCAAGCGGGGGGACTGCGATCAACTCCACGTCATTGGTGGATCTCATATTCACCAATCTGCACGCCAGCACCTACTTGCCTGCGGCTGATGTGAGCACACTCAAATTGGCACTGGAGACGGACTTGAATGGCAGCCTCACAGGGCAGTCTGTGCTCAACGCATTGACCAAGCTGGTCTCGACGGTGTCGACCACCGCATCAATGGGCTCGCTCAAAGATTACCTGCTCGCCAGTCTGGCAGCGGGTAACGCCTATTCCGTGGTGACGACGAACACCACGACCGATACCACGGTACTGGTGCAAAAGGATGAGCCTGCGCTGAAACTGGCAGCTGTGGCAACTCAAACGTATACCGATACGGTGGCAGATGACTCGTTTGTGTCGTTCTCGGGCACGTTGGCGGGTTCTTACGGTGTGGGCAAGCTGACCTATGGCATCAAGGAAGCTGCACCGAGTGATTTCCTGGTCACCCAAACCACGCCGTTTGGCATGCTGTCGTTGGTGCCATCGCGAGGTTATTTTGAATTTCTGCCTAACAACGCAGGCATTCAAGCCATCAAGACTAACCAGTCGGTTCAGGTTGAACTGACGGTGACGGACAGTGCATCCGCGCCAACCACAGTCAGCACCATGCTGACCCTGAACGTCGTGGGTGCCGATGACCCAATGGCATTCGGTGGCACCAATTCCGCCGTTCTGCCTGCGGGACAATTGATACCGGTATCTGGCACGTACAAAGTGCTTGACCGGGACAGCGCCGATGCGGGGTTCGTTCCACAATCAAATGTGTCAGGTACGGGTCATCACGGCAGCTTCAGTATCACGCGGTCGGGCGACTGGATTTATACGCCAACCGATTTGGCTGCAGGGCAAAGTGATTCGTTCCCTGTGGTGACTTTGACCGGTGTTGCTCAAGCGGTGACGATCAGCATGGCTGGAACAGAGCCTCCGCCATCGCCATTGTGATGATCTGTATGTTGTGCCCTCACCCATATCAGATGAGCCCGCTGCCATCAACGTCGTTGGCATCTCAAATTGCGATGACCTTGCCGGTTGGGTGTTGATGATGGGATAGATTGCCATTGTTTCAAAACAAGTGGAGCAATGCTCTCAAACAGGTCAGAATTTGCCGATTGATCAACTCAACCATTCAATATAGACAAGGAACTGTCGTCATGCACAATTCACAACCAAGGTGGGCAACTCGCGCGGTGCAGCTTCTGGCCGGGGCATGCGTGCTTTCGGTGGCTCAAGCACAAAGTGTCGGCACAACCGCCACATCTGCAACCGCGCTGACAGATGTCACACTGAGCAGTCCGTTTATCAACATCGGGGGCAGCCCTCAGAACATTTTTGTATCGCCTGTTCCCGCTGGCGCTTCTCTTGCAAATTGCACGATCACCACGCCAACACCGGCATTGGCGACATACAACCCAGCGTATTTGCTTGGTCCAACGATCACCGTGTCGGCATCGGCAACAGGTACCACGCAAGCTGTGCTGCACACGTTCACTTGCGGCTCGGTTTCCAAAACGTTCGTGGTCAAGCCACCGACCTACCCGGCTGAAATTGTGCTGAGTGGCACCGAACTTCAAGTGGGCAGCACCACCACGCAAAACCTGTTTGTGACAGCGTCGCCTGCGGGCACCGTGTTGCCTGCTTGCACGATTTCCAGCACACCAGCGCTGGCAACGGTCACTGTGGACGCTTTGTTGGGCACCAAAGTGGCACTCACACCATCGGCTGATGCCATCACAGCCAATGCCACCCAGACTGTGACCTGCGGATCATTGAGCAAGACGTTTACGGTCAAGCCCAAGGTCATCACGTCACCGGTTATCACTGTCACGCCTACTGGCGCCCTTACCGGCCAGACGATCAAGGGCGCTTTGACTGTGCCAACGTCTGCTCAAGACAAGCAGGGCAGCGTATTTGTCGCTGTTATTTTCAATGGGGCCGTTTATTTCTTGAGTGCCGAAGGCAATTGGACTGTCTATGCGCCGGGTACAGCTACACCCGCAATGTTCACGGGGCCGCTGGGTACTCACGACTTCAACATCGTTCCGACGCCTGCAGACCTCAGTGGCCTCATAGGCGCACAGATTGTCATTGGGTACGGGGTTGGGGTAGTTGGCTTAACAAGCGCTTTCGATAACATGATTACCAACGGCACCTACGGTATCGGTTACACAATCCATTGATTTCAGTGGGTCTTGGGGCAGGCATGGCTGCAAGCGGGGAATTTTTCATCAGATTCCCACAACAGCCAACTTGCCGCCATCCATGCTGGCGTTGCAGGACGTCGCGGCAGAGTTTCACGACCGGGGTTTTTGGCGCCGAAAGCTGCTCTTTCCTGTGCGGTGCAATCTCAAAAACAGTAGCATTTGGCGCTTATATATAAAGCGCTAGAGACCAATTTCACAAAAAATCTTGTTCATGCCATCACCCTGTGCAAGCTGTTGCACCAGGCATTGAGCAGGTATCCAGTTTCACTGGCTTGCAGCACTGAACAGGGCCGAGCGCTTGCACTGAAGGCCTGCGCCCACTTGCGCCGTTCACGTCAACAACACATGGCCCACCAGTGTTTGCAGGCCAAGAAAGTGGCGATGGCCGTGAACGCACACCTGGCAGGGTTCAGGGTGATGAGTCGCCTTGTGGCAACTGGCCCGACACTGCCTGCACCGCAACTGCCACCCCAGCTGCAAAACACCGATGCACTGGTGGCGCTGTTGAAAAAGGCGGCTGGGCAGGAGGGGTGAACGGGTAAACCGTCGTTAAGCAGCTTCTCTCAACGTCTTGCGAATATCGATTTGACGCCAGCCGTGTTGACGCCAGCCGAAAACTGACGCCCATTGAACTGTTCCTCAATGGAAAACCCCATACTGAAACTGCGATTCGGCTTTCTATTTCTCTGAATACGACGGCTGGTCGTTTGGTGGGTGTGCGCCAACTACTGGTAGTTTCCACTCCGATGAAATGGCATACTATGCCAATATCAATCTCTAAAAATTCCAGCCATGCCTACCCGCAATGTTGTTCTGACAGACCACCAAGCCCAACTGGTTGAGAACTGGGTCAGCAGTGGGCGGTACCAAAACGCCAGTGAAGTCCTTCGGGAAGGGTTGCGTTTGATTGAACGCAGAGAGCAAGAAGACGAACTCCGCTTGTCTGCCTTACGCCAAGCCACCCAAGCTGGACTGGCAGACATTGAATCGGGTGCATTCCGAGCATTCACTTCAGCACAGGATATGAAGTTGCACCTGTCCATTATCCGAAACAAGGTGATGGGCGCTTGATGTCAGCGGGGCAGCAATGGACGGTACGTCCTGACAGCATCGGCTGAACAAGACTATGAAGACATCCTGAAGTGGACACTGCATCACTTTGGTGAACATCAACTCACCATCTACGACGAAACGCTGTCAGATGCCTTGAGTTCTCTGAATGCTGGGCCAAACATCTTGGGTGTCAAGCAACGTGAAGAAATCGGTACTGATATTCACACGCTACACGTTGCCAGAAACAGTCGCAAGGGTCGTCATTTTTTGGTACTCAGAATCCATCAGAACATGCAAACGATTGACGTCCTGCGCATCCTGCATGACCAGATGGACTTGATCAGACACCTGGATAGTGGATTGCATTAATCCAAAAACCGTCAGGCAGTCCTCAAAAATTCATCTCCAGAAATGACAAAGCCGCCCGACTGGCAGCCACCAAACCACCCCAATCATCAGGTGGATGACCTGACTGCAGCATCTTTTGAAAGACTGCATACGGGTCTGTTTTTGCACCGGACGAGCGCAGTGTGTTCTCGTCATTCACCCAAGCAAAGATGATGATCCGGGACTTGGAATCAAAACGAAAGAACAACCGGAACCGTCGCCCAATCTTGGCCCTGCGCCAATGTCGGAAGGCTGGCCCCAAGGTGTTGCCTTGCCGATACTCATCTCGATTCGGATCACTGGGCACTGTTTCCAGAATCAATTGAGACAGTGCAGCGAACAGCTTGACGTTGGCGTTGGCCCTGAACCCGTCTGGGTCCTGTGCTGTGGCGCGGACTGCGGCACTGTCTAATTTACGAAGCTGCTCGATCAGACAGTCGTGAAAAAGCAGATGCCATCCGTGACGCTGAATCACAACGCCACGTCGCCTTCAATCTCGTCATTTAAGTTCACGCCGCCAGAGAGCGCATCAACCATCGATCGAGCCAGATCAACTGGTAGGGTTGTGACATGGCGACCCGACTGAATATCTCGTGCCAGTAAAGCCAGAAAACCACCGATAGCGGGGTCTTCATGTGGCTCATCCCCGTTCACGCGTGTAACGATGACGCTGTCACCCGAAAAATCGAAGGCTACCTTCCCGCCCACATCTACGCCCAATGCTTGTCGGATGGGCTTGGGCAATGTGATTTGACCTTTGGAAGTGATGGTTGCGACTTCATGGATGGCATACATGACAACTTCTCCTGATGCATTGCAGAAGGCATGGTAAGGATTTGGCCTTACACAGTCAAGAAGACTGATCTAAAGCACGGCACATCACACCACAGGGCAACGCAAACTCCGGCACCTGCCAACCCTCGTGGCACTGAAAGCCAATCTTGAAAAGGGCGTGCTCGCCGAAGCAAGCACGTGTCATGAGCCTGTTACGCCTGACAAAGGCGTGCGCTTTTAGACGGTAGTGTTATGTTATTTTTGGACGCTTACTCGATGCACAATTGGACGCATGTCATAGCCATACATTGATGCGATCCTTTGGCGAGGGCATGTGGGCAGTCCCGCTTGCAGCGCTGTGAGTGCCATGGAAAGTTGTAATTACCACAGCATCATGATGTAATTGCATCATGACAAACGCCATGCAATCCTCGCCCCTGTGCAGCCCGCTGGTGATGCTGGGATTGCGCAGCTTTCATGATGTCCCTGCCCATGGGCATCAGCTGATACGCAAGGGTCTTTCCAGCCGAATCATTGAGCCTGTGAGCCAGTACCTGGGGCTGGGCAAGGGGGTTCTGGCTCAGTACATGGATCTGGACCGGGGAACGGCCACCAGGCTGTCTGCCAAAGGCCAGAATTTGCCGCCCCATGCAGCAGAGACCTTGTTGCGATTGGTGGAGATTCATGACATGGCCGCAGATGTGTTTGCGACCGAAGCTGGCGCGTCCGCCTGGTTGCGCACGCCGCACCCGCTGCTGGACAACGAGGTGCCGCTGGATGCGGCCAAAACATCCTATGGGGCGCAGCTCGTCAAGAATCTGCTGATGTCCACGAAATACGGTGGGGTCGCTTGAACAGCACTTGCGTCTGGCGGATCGGATACTGCCCATCACCGCAGCCTGACGAAACGAACATTCTCATGAGCCAAGGCCTTGGCTCTACCTTCTTCGATAGCCGATGGCACAGCCGAACCGGCCGACAAGTTGTCTACGCAAGTTCCAGCCGTGCGCTGTGCCAGTTGGAAAAACGTGTACACACCGGCGGGCTGGCGGTCAAAGACCAAATCCTCATGCGCCTGGATTTGCCACACGACGTCAAGCTCGATGATGTGATCGACATGGGATTGGCTGCGCACTGGGCAACGGATGTGCCGTTGACCAGAAGTCTGGGGGATGATTGGCTGTCGCGCGGAGCCAGCCTTGGCCTGTGGGTCCCGTCGTTTGTCGAGCCGCTTGAGCGCAACCTGCTGCTCAACCCCATCCATCCTCAGTACGCTCGAATCCGGCTTGTGGTCGAACGCAATCCGTTCGGGTTCGATCCGCGGATGTTCTGAGCAAGCGTTGGGCGAAGAATGCCAGCAACACGACGCCGAGTGCATGGAAAGCTCGCTCCATTTCGGTTGTGTACAACACAGCCGAAACCAGGGACACCACACAAACACATGGACAATATGGCGCATGACTGCCGCCATTTACTACCACCCCGAAGCCTATAACACCAGCGGCCCCAAGCTGATGGGCCGCAATGCGGCTGGCGAATCGTTCCTGCGCGGCTATTTGAAGCACAGCCAGACTGATGCGTTTTGGCTGCAAGTTCAAAAACAAGAGCATTCAGCGCTTTTTCATAAAGCGCTGGAGGCCAATTTCATCAATAGAACAGCTCACACCGTCACTGGTGTGCCCATTTTTCAACTTTTTGTAACGGCCACTGTGCCGCCCTGCGCCCATGCTGGAGTTGCAACGCATCACGACCGAGTTCATTGACAGCGAGGACCGCATTCGCCTGTGTGGTGAATGTGCGCCTCAGCAGACGGTGGTGCTTTGGCTGACACAACGTTTGCTCAACCGACTGGTGCCGCATTTGCTGAGCTGGCTGGCGCAACAAACGGGTGTATCGGGTGGTTTGGGGGCCGATATGCGGGCCGAGTTGGCGCAAAGCTTTGCCCAGCAGGCTGCTGTTGCCACCATGGAGCCGCAGGCACCCGTGCGGGCCAATGCGACGCAGCAGGCCTGGTTGGTGCATTCGGTGGATGTGACAGTGAATCCGCAGGCTGTGCGTTTGACGTTCAAAGGTCAGCCCACGCCTGCTGACCAGCCAGACCCACTGATGGAAGCCTGTGTGTCGATGCAGGCGCTGCCGCTGCGGCAATGGCTCAGCATCGTGCATGAGCAGTGTCGGCGGGCTGGGTGGGTGTCAGCCTCGACTGAGGCTTCCGGGCATATCTGGCCTGAGTGGATACAAGGCAAAGCACAACTTGCAAAAAGTGCACCGACGTTGCTGCATTGATCCGGTTGACGCCAAACTCAATTGCGCCTGCTTGCCCACTGCCGCGGCGCTTGACGTACTCAGTTCGGGTTGAGCCGAGCAGCCACGTTGGATTTGTTCATCACATTTTTCAGCTCGCTCATGGCATTGCTGAAGTTGAGGGCAATGCGGTCTGCATCGGCGGAATTGCTCACGATGTGGGGTGTGATGGTGATCAGCAATTCGGTCTTGGTTTTTTCCTTCTTGGTGGAGCCGAACAGCGCACCAAAAAACGGGATGTCTTTTGCCACCGGGATGCCAATTGACTGGTCGTCGCCTTTGTCTTCGATCAGCCCGGCGATCAGCAAAGATTTGCCCTCCTCGACCGATACATCTGTGGTAACCCTGCGTTTGGAAAAACGGGGATATTCAGTTCCACCGGCTCCAATGGAACCAATGCGGCTGCTGACTTCCTGTGAAATGGCCATGGACACGATGCCGTTCGCACTGATGGTGGGCTTGACTTCCAGTATCAAACCGGTGGGGCGGTATTGAACGGAGTTGGAAGTGGAGAGTCCGGTCGAGGTTGTGTTGGCTGACTGCACGGTCTGGGTCACGACCGGTTCGTCATTCCCCACTTCAATTTTGGCGACCCGGCCATCTGCGGCCATCACATGGGGGGCGGACAGCAGATTGACGTTGGTGTCTCTCCCCAGCAGGTTCAACAGCCCAATGACTTTGGAACTGCCATTCAACACGGCATAGTTGAATCCGCTACTTGAACCCGACACCGCGCCCAGTGTGCTGGAGGGTGTCGCGAGACCTTCCAATCCCGCCTTGGCCGCCCAGCTGCGGCCATTGTTGGAAAGTTGCGAGTTGAGCCACCATTCCACACCGTACTGCAGCGTGTCGTTCAACACGACTTCGGCCACGACGACTTGTATCAGCACTTGCTTTGGCAATGTGTCGATCTTGGCCAGCACCTTCTTGATACGCGCGAAATCTTCGGCGCTGGACCTGATGATGATGGAGTTGGTGACCTCATCGGGAATGATGGAAACGGCGCCAGCCAACCCGGCTTGCGAGCCGATCTGACTGCCGCCAGCCTGAGGCACGTTGCCTCGCGAAATCAGGCCCGAACTCGCTTGCTGGCCTGCCGCTGCGTTGTTTGCGGCGCTTCCCAGGCCCGTTGTTGGTGTGGCTGAGGTCGCAGACTGGGTGGTGGATGCGCCTGTCAGCCCTGTTGGGCGGTTTGCGGTAGATGCACCGGCCTGTGTGCCACCTGTGCCCAGGAATATCTGCTGCATGAGGCTGGCCAGATGCGCCGCGGTGCCATTGGCAACCGGGTAGACATGGACCGTGGCGTCCGCCTCTTTGAGCGGCGTGGCGTCGAGGATAGAGAACCACTTCTCGGCAGTCAGGATGGCCACCTCACTGCTCGACGCGACCAACACCGCGCCCAACCGCTGAATGGGCAAGAAAAACGCTTTGACCGCATCGGAGTTGGGTTGATTGAGCAACCCGGACGTTTTGAACAGCGCTTCCAGTTCTTTTGCAATTTCGAGTGGATCGGCGTTGGCGGGCCGGAGCATCCGGACGTTGATGTTGCGCAGCAACTCGTTGTCCAGTGTTTCGACGATGGCAACCAATCTGTCGACCACTGCGGCACGGTCGGCAACGATCAGGTATTTGTTGGTGGGGTCGGGCACCAGGGTGCCACCTGCGCTGGCAAAGGGCTTGAGTGTGGCCGCCACTTGGGCCGCCTGCACAAACTGCAGCGGAATGACACGCATCACAGGGCTTTGCGGCGAGTCGCCCTTGGCTGGCAATGACTCGCGCGCAAGGTTGGTGTCACGCACGACCTTGTAGGTGTTGCCGGTTTTCACAACCGATACGCCCAGGTTTGCCAATGCGGTTTGCAGCACGCCCAACACGTCGCTGTTTTGCACGGTGTTGGTGCTTCTGAGGGTCACTTTGCCTTGAACGGCGGGGTCCACTGTGTAGTCAACACCCAATATTTCGCCAAGCACCACCTGCACCACGTCGTAAATATCGGCGTTGTCAAACCGCAAGGAAATGCCACCTGAAGCTGCGCGCACTGGCGTGCCTGTACTGACTGCAGCCGGGGGCGCCACAACGGGGGACGCTGCGGCTGGCGCAGCGGTGACGGCAGTTGCAGCGGGCGCAGCAGGTTGCGGCGGCTGGGCCGCTGGCACAGCTGGCTGTGGGGCTGGGGCCTGGCGTTGTGCAGCAGACTGTGCCTGGGCAGTGGGGGCCAGAAAGGGGTTCACCGGCTGCTGGGCCAAGGCAACACTCTGGAACGCGCCTGCAGAGATGGCCAAGGCGATGGATACATGTGAAAGGTGCATGTTTCGCATGGGTGAACACGGGGAATTTGAAACCTTGCTTCGGTGCTTCATGAGGTGGGTTTCACAGTTTTGGAATTGATCTGGGGCGCTGGCACACCGAGGTGGATGGCCTGTGCATTCAGCTGAACCAGAAGTTGCTGACTGCCCCGCATTGCATCAGGGCCTACTTTGGCAACGACAGAGGTGACTTTGATCAGGTGGGACTGTGCAAGCAACTGCAACTCCAGCGCCTGAAGTTGCTGCGGCACACAATTGAAGCTGACGGCTGCCTGGAGAATGGCCGTTTCTTCGAGCTTGTGTGCCACCGACACCTGAACGGCCGAGTCGGGTTGGATGTACACCGCCCCCAGGATGCGAGTCAAATCAGATGAAAACTGACTGACAGATTGCTCCACCTCACTGGCTGTATAGGCCTTTGCCGACAATTGCTGGTAGCTGTCTTTGCCCGCGTCAATGTGCTCACGGTATCTGGGCAATGCATCTGCCTGAACTTGTGCACGCTGCAGGCGGAGCGAATTTTCTTCGTGCTCAGCCAACACCGACTCGTACTCTGGCAAAAATCTGTCCAGCGCCAAGAGCGCCAACAGAACGGGCACAAACAGCAACATCCAGATGACGGGGCGCACCGTTTGGCAAGCGTCAATGAAAAGGGACCTTTGTGTCAAGGTTTACCCCCTGGAATGGCATTTGCATAGGTGCGATAAACCCCGCCGGTTTTGGAGGCTTCGTCCATTTCGGGTTGTGCTGTCAATACGTTGAACACGCCGTCGCCAATTTCAATGTCTGTTCTGGCTTTTTTTGCGTTCTGCACATGTGCAGACAAAGATATTTTTTCCGCTGACATGTCCACACCTGTCAGGGTTGTATCCGGTGGTGTTTTTTCGATCACACGCCCCAGAATTTGAAACAAATTGGGGGCTTCATTCAGTTTGCTGGCCAAGGCAAGAAAATTGTTCTGCTGGGCCAATACCGTTTTGAGTTCGCGCGCCGTGTTGGCCTGTGGCACAAGCTCCCTCAATTCTTTTCTCATTTCCAAATTGAGTTCACTGGTTTGCTGTTGATGCATGAACAGCGCCCCCACACCGGCCATGACAGCGATGGACAGGCCCACGGCAAGGTTCCTGACGCGCCGCTCGGCCACAACGGCCAGCGAATGGCACAAGATACCAGTGCGATGCAGGGTGCCCCCATCGACCGGACTCAATGACGCCAACCGCACCCTGTCAAGGCCTGCGTCCGTGTGGCCAGCGTCGTGGCCAGGCGAAACAGGCAACCCGAGCAAAGTTGAAGCCGTGCTCAATTCAGACTGCTCGCGCTCGCCAGGCAAACCGTCGGCGGGCAAGGGGTCGTCTGACTGGGTGAAGCTCCTGACACATGCCTCGCCAGCAAACACGTGTGCGTACCGCCCATCGGGCACCACATGCAAGGCAGACGTGTCTGCTGCGGGCATGGATGGGTTCCGTCGGTTCAGCACATGTGCAAAAAAGACTGCCCGGGGGTGCAGATACAGGATGTGCCCATGGATGCTTTCACTGGCTTGCTGAAGCATGTCAACCCAAGCCTGATGAATCCACAACCAAACGTTTGCACCCGGTTGCGCGGACATCTGCATGGATACTGTTTGGCCTTGCGCGTAGGGCAGCACCAGCTGCCCGGATTCGTTCCCGGTTGATTTGCCCACCAGGGCAACGGCCAGCACGTCGGGCGGCAGGAACCAATGCAGGCCCACTGAGCGGCTCAGTTTCCATCCGTCCACGGCATTGCGCAGGCTTGCCGCCAGCGAAGCCACTGACAGCTCGCCCTCCGAGGGCACTGTGGTCATCTGCTTGGCACACCAACGTCCACGCCAGTCTTGCTTGACCCAGACTGCGGTGACGTGCTGTTCACCCACCAGGACAAGCAACCGGTCTCGGCTCGAACGCGACGTGATGATCATTCTCTATAGAACAGGTATTGGGAAACAAGCTGAGCCTGCGTGCCATTGACTACGATGAAACCAACTGTGCCGGCTGACCCGACACGTGAACGGGCCAACTCAGGTGCGACCAGGACTTTCAGCAAACTGGGGGGGGATTTCTCCAGGCCGGGTTGACCTGACAGACCGAACAACTCAGACTCCTGTTCCCGCGAGACGGGCCCCTTGGCGCGCAAGTCTGACAATTTTTTCAGTTGATCGTCGGACGCATTGTAGAGTGCCTTGTACACAGCCAGTGGTGTGTGCATGGGATAGGTGATACGTGTACCGGTCCCAAACGTCAGGAGTTGGATCAACCCAAGTGACGAGTCGTCACCCGAACCATAGAGCACTTGCGGCGAGACAGCCAAACCCGAAAGCAGCTGATCAAACGTCTGGTATCCCCCTGATCCGCTCAGCAGGTTGTCTCTTTTTTCGACGATTCGCTGCGCAGTGGCTTGCGCATGTGGTTTGTCCATGCCGAGCGCCATGAGCAGGCGGATCCACTCTTCGGGGTAGATGGTGTTGGCATCGGGCAACCACCGCGCATCGATGACTTGCACGCGATAGACATCTTCTTCATATACAACCCGCTTGGGGGCCATGGAAGCCATCCACGGCTCGTAGCCAGAAGGCAATCGATACTGCCCGGTTTCGACGAGATTGCCCGGCGCCGCCAGGTCCAGATCCACGCTGATCTTGCCAACCACCAGTTGCATCACGCCCTTCATTGCATAGTCTGACGCAGCAAGCACCCGGTTCGCGTTCGTTTGATTCACTTTGTCGCGCGAGGCAAGGGAAATGCCCAAAAAGAGTGCGACGATCAAAATCAGCGAACCCATCACAAACAATAGCACAAACCCCTTACTCCTTAAGCGATGAGCATGTTTTTTACTCATCTTTTACCTTTGGCCACGAAAATCGGAAAAAGCGCGCCTGTGGCATCTGCCATCGCGATACGCAGGTGCGTGACGTTGGCCAGATCGTTCGGGGTCAGACTGGTTATCCACTGCACGGCTTTCTGTTCGCTGGGCGGTGTGGCCACGAAAACGCCGAACTCGATTGCACACTTGGCAAGGTGAGTGGCAATCAGAACCTCCATCAGCGGACGTGGGGGTACCCCTTTTCCACCGGCGGGTACGGCGGCGGATGCGGCAGGCACAGGCGCGAGTCTTTGGTACACCAGGGAATACTGCTTGTCTACGCCCGTTCGCTGGCACACCACCGCCGAAGAATAGGGTGCATTGTCTTCACCCACAGCCACGAATGATGACGTGTATTCCACCCGATCCGGACGCAAGACATGCCATGCCACGACCTCTGCGAACTCACGCGCCAACCGGCCCGTGATGCGCACATACGCGTCGGATTTGGCTTGATCCGCACCCGCGTCGTGGAAGCGCTTCGCCACGAATGACGTGATGGTGGAGACGCCCGCGATGACCAGAACCGACAATGCGACGGCCACCATCAGCTCCATGAGCGTCAATCCACGTTGCGCACGACGCAGCAACGCCGATGACCTTCTGATTCTGCTTGACATCAACGCACGTTCAGAATCATCTGAAAAGAACGGTTGACAGGGCATAGGATTGAAGATTGGGTTGGTTGCCCCAAAACACTTCAATGCGCACGGTTTTCAGTCGACGCCCCGATCGCAGCGCAGCGATGGGAAACAAATCGGTGTCTTCCAGTGAGTCGAACTTCAACTTGTATCCGTACTTCACGCCGTTGTAGATCAAATCATCGGCATCGTTCACCTGATCGAGTTGATTGATTTCAAATTGATCCAGCACCGAGGCAGCCAACTGCTGGGCCACCACATGTTCATGTGCACGGGATGACGTGCGACCCACCCCACCCACACCGGCCAAAACCATTGAAAACGTCACACCCAAAATGGTGATGGCCACCAATGCTTCGAGCAAGGTAAATCCCCATTGCCGAGAGCGGCGAACACAGTGGAAAGACCTTGGGTGCATGCCAGGAAAATTATCTGGCGGCATGGTAGCTCGTGACCGCAGACAAATCTATCGACTGGATTTGAGTTGCGCCTTCGTAGACAGACAGCGTTGCGCTGGCCCCCCCTGTTCGGGGGGTGTACCAGATGATGTTGACATCGCTCAACTCGGCATCGTTTTTCAACGAGTGATCAGTCAGTTGTATGGAATAAGGCGGCTCGACTGCAAGCTGCCGCTGCCTGATACCACACACCCAGGCCTCCAGGCGCTGAGATTTGGTATCTATATACAGATGAGCGGCACACAAGTTTTTTTTGGCCTGCATGGGCACCAGCCGGACAAGGGCTTGCACATCGGCAACCACGTTCAAATTGCTCCCGCGCCGCATGTATCCACTGACGGCAGTGACGGTCAGCACGGCGAGCAATCCAGCAATGAGCAACACGATCATCAGTTCGATGAGCGTGAAACCGGTGGATCGCTGTCGCAGGTTCATGTCGCAGACTCAATGTCACCAGCTGACGATATCGGCATCATCACCTTCACCACCCTCTTTGCCATCTTTACCAAATGAGATCAACTCGTACTCACCCTTTGTGCCTGGCGATTTGTATTGGTATGGATTGCCCCATGGATCCGCTGGCACCGCTTTTTTCAGATAAGGGCCACGCCAATTGGAAGCCGATGCCCCACCGGCGGTGGCATCTGGTTTGTCCCAGAGTGATTTCAACCCAGCCTCGGTAGCTGGGTACGCATTCATGTCCAATCGATAGGCATCGAGGGCTGCACCCATCATCTCGATTTGAACTTTGGCGGTTTTTATCTTCGAACCTTCGAGTTGACCAAACAAACGCGGGCCCACGAGCGCGGCCAGAAGTCCGATGATGATCATGACGATCAGCAACTCGATCAGCGTAAAACCACGTACAGCAATATTTCTTTTCATCACAAACTCCTGAAAATCAAATAGGCATGTCGTTCAAAGCAAATACTGCCAACAACATAGAAACCACCACAAATCCAATGATCCCGCCAATGACAAGAATCATTGCGGGCTCGAATGCAGCAACGAATGACTTTGTCATGCGTTGCACATCTTTTTCAAACTGTTCGGCCACGCGAAGAATCATCGTGTCCAGCGAGCCGGATTCTTCCCCCACCTTGGCGAGTTGCCCCATGATTCTGGGGAAGATTTTTTCGGAAGCCATGACGGCTGACACGGTGTGACCATCTTTGATCTTGACTGCCAGATGTGCCAACGCGTGAGAGATGGGCGCGTAACTGGTGATACCTTGAACAATGCGCAAAGATGTCAGGATAGGAACGCCTGCCGTCAACAAAGTTCCCCAGGTCCGGCAAACTTGCGCAAATTGCATTTTTGCAATGAACGCACCGACAAGCGGGATGCGCAAAAGGAAACTGTCCACGCTTTCGCGCACACGGGAATTGCGAAGCATCAGTTTGCCGGTCAGAAACAATGCAGCAACCGACACAAACAAATAAATCCAATTCGCTTGCAACCACATGGAAATGTCGATAAGAAATGCCGCAGTGGGCGGCATGGGCTTATCCATGGATGCAAAAACCTCTGCAAACTTGGGCACCACGAATGTCATCAGCCCCAGAACAGCCACCACACCAAATACCAGCAAAATGGCAGGATATATTGACGATGTGATGACGTAGTTCCTGAACTCCACACTTTTTGCATAATAGTCGTTGACCCGCTCCAGTACAGTGGGCAATATGCCCCCCTCCTCCCCTGCTTTGACCATATTGGCATACAGCCGAGGAAACACATGGGGGTACTGCTTGATGGCATCCGAAAAAGTACTGCCTTTTTCAATGATCAGCACAAGCTCGTTCACGACCACTGCCATTTTTTTGTTTGAAACCGTTCCGCCTGCGGTGTGAAGAGCCCTGTCAATGGGCAAACCCGCGTTGAGCAATGTCAGCAATTGCTCGGAGAACTGCAAAACCACTCGCACACTGACCGACACCGTGGACAATTTACCTGTAGCGCTGGGCAGGTTGGACGCATCGCCCTCGGCTCTTTTTTCGGTGCGTACAGGCCCATGAGTTGAGCGCTGTGATGGGGCCGGCAACTGCGGAACGGGTCTCATGCGACCTCTTGCCTTGTCACGCGAAGCAACTCTTCCAGCGTGGTGCGCCCTGTCTGGACCATGTTCAATCCATTGATCACCATGGGGCGAACACCTTCAGACAATGCGATGCGCCGAATGCCCTCAGAGCTTTCTCTTGCCAGGATGCCTTCTTTGATGGCATTTGAAACAGGCAAAAATTCGTACACGCCCGCACGGCCACGGAATCCCGTGTGAGCACATGCGCTGCATCCTCGGCCATGCCACAAACGCAATGGCGCACCTTGTGTGCCGGACAATTGATTCACCATGGCGATGTCGGACGATGCCGGCACGATCTCTTCCTTGCACTGCTCACAGATGAGCCGCACCAACCGTTGCGCAACAATGAGTACCACCGACGATGCAATGAGATAGCCTTCCACACCCATGTCCATGAGGCGGTGAACGGCCCCGAATGAATCATTGGTATGCAATGTTGACAAGACCAAATGCCCCGTCAAGGCCGACTGTATCGCTATTTCAGCGGTGTCGGTGTCGCGTATTTCGCCCACCAGAATAATGTCGGGATCTTGTCGCACAATGGAACGCAGTGCCGAAGGAAAGGTCAGACCGATACTGCTTTTCACGTGAATTTGGTTGATACCTTCTATTTGGTATTCAACCGGATCTTCGACTGTGATGATTTTGTTCTGCTCAACATTCAGCTTCTTGAGCACCGCGTACAAGGTGGTGGTTTTGCCGCTGCCTGTGGGCCCTGTCACCAGAATCATGCCGTGCGGCTGGGAGATGGCAGAATGGAACAGCTCGGCCCCACGGCTGTCCAACCCCAGTGCATCGAGATCGAGTGCACCCGGGCCTTGATCCAGCACACGGATGACCATGCTTTCCCCGTGAACGGTCGGCACAGTGGACACACGCAAATCGATCTGCCGCCCATCCACATCGAACTTGGCCCTCCCATCCTGGGGCAATCGCCTTTCGGCAATGTTCATGTGAGCACGGATTTTCAAATGCGAAATGGTTGGCAGATACAAACTCCTGGGGACATCATCTTGTTCCACAAGCATGCCATCTAACCGAAACCTGACGCGAAACGAGTCTTTGAAGACCTCGAAATGCAAATCTGATGCACCGCTGTCGATGGCTCGTGCCAGTTGCAACTGAACAAACCGGACCACTGGCGCGTCTTCAGCCAGCATTTTGAGTGCGGCCAGATCGTCATCATCAAGATCCCCGCCGCCCAGGTCTCCCGTCAGATCGTCGCTGTTGATGACGTTTTTATACACCACATCTGTCGCCTGAAGCAGCAGGTCAGCGGGCATGACGATATGAGGAATCTTTTTCCCCAGCATTTGTGCAACGGCGTCGATGGCACCGAAATTGATGGGCTCACGCACGTAAGCAACCAGGCCTGTGTTGACATGCATGGCGACCAGCATGCCGCTGGCATCAAGAAAATCTTTCCTCAGATTCTTGATGGGCGTCAATGCCGCTACATCGATAGATTTCATTTCAATGCCCATACCACATCCAATCACTCGGCCACGCAAAGAAAGCCCACAAAATCAACACGCTCATCCGTCATGCCTGGTTCACAGGATTGAATTGCACACCATCGACAATGCCACGCAACGTCGATCGAACGTAAGCAAGTCTGCTGTGTGAAAACACCAGGTAGAAACCTGTTTTCAACACCATTCGCCAGAAAGAAACCAACCGCCAATTCATGGCAATCCAGTTCTGGCGATAAAGAAATACGCCGTTGCGAACATGAAAATAATGACGCGTGGGCGAATGAACTCTGAAATTCTTTCCCATTCTGCGCACCACCGCATGCCCGATGGTATGGAACATGTGCGCATCCCAGACACCGTGCAAATGCCACCCTTTGGACCTCGCTCTCAGGCACCACTCCACGTCGACGAAGTCTATGAACATGGGGGTCAGCATGGGACCGACATCACACCATGCTGTCGCACGGATCAGGCACCCGGAGGCAATCAGGTGGTCCACCTCCGAACTGCTGGCCCCGTCTGCAGGGCGCGCCAGACGGCGCAACCGCAGGCCGTCTATCCAAACAAACGGATGCGAGGGCTCATCGCTGCGGGGGTCGGTGTAATACGGTCCGACAGCGGCCACATCCGGATGGGCAATCATCACAGCGCGCAAACGCTGCACCATGCACGGCCCGGGGACGCTGTCGTGGTCCATCAGCATCACGAAGGACGCGCCTTGTTCGTGGGCCATCTTGACACCCGCATTTTGGGCTGCGGCGACCCCTTCGTTCACGCCCAGTTTCAGCAATTCAACACCCAGTTCTGCCGCCAGTCCGTCCAATGCAAGACTGGACCCGTTGTCCACCCACAGTATCCTGACGAACTGCTCACGCAGGCTGCTGGTTTGAGACCTGAGCGTCAACAGATCCGGGTTGTAGGTCACCACCACGGCAACGATATCGGCCGCAACAGTTGAACCTGCTGGCGAAGCCGTATCAGGCACCTCCGCCATTGTGTCGAACAAGCTCATGCTGATGCCGTTCGCGAAGGGCTGCGGGCCACATCATTGACCAGCAGTGACAGATAGTCGTTGACCACTTTCGTCCACTGGTATTTTTGGTTGACCACCGCTTGTGTGGAGGCCTTCAGCCGTGTTCTGGATGCCACGTCCATGTCATGAACGTCCTGGAGCGTGGTGACCAATGAACGGGGCGAATCGAAAAACAACCCGCTGTCACCCAGGACCTCGCGGTTGAATGCGTTGTCGTGTGCAATGACAACGCTGCCAAACCACATCGCTTCGAGCAATGACGGATTGGTCCCACCAACCGAATGGCCGTGAATGTATGCAAGCGCGCCGCCGCGCAACGCGGCCAACTCAGCAGGGTCATAGATGCTCCCCAGGAACCGTACCGATGGGGCATCACATTGTCTGAGCCGCCGACAATAGTCGTTGTGGCAGGTGTGATCGCCCACAACCACCAGTGGGTACGGCCCACCCCATTGCTGATGAGCTTCGATGATCTCGAGGATGTGGTTCTCAGGCTCCATCCTGGCCACGATCAAAAAATAGCCGTCAACCGTCAGATCCAGGCGAGCCAAGCGCTCGGCCACCCTGTCTGGACTCACACCGTGCGCGCCATATGGGATGAAGGTACACGGTGCACCCGATGGGTATCGGTTGTCATAGTGGACCTTGATGGCCTCAGCGTCTGCCAACACATGATCCGAAACGGCAGACATGACCCATTCCATCCAGCGCAGATAAGCCCTGACAATGGGGTGCCACTTGGAGCGAGCCCACTCCAGGCCATCCATGTTCATCCAGACGCGTGTCCCCCACAACCGCGGTAACACACATGCCCACGCAGCGCCGTAGCCCAGCATGTAAACCACGTCAAACGATTGACGGGCATGCCACAGGCACTGGACATCGTAGGCAATGACACTTGCCGGACCGATATTCAACGGTTTGACGTACCGCACACGCACGCCGTCATAAAAAATGTCTGGCCCATCACCCTCTGCGTAAACCGTCACATCGACACCCGTCGCGACCAGACCGCGAGACAGGTGGTCTGCAAACGTTTCGAAACCGCCATAGCGCGCAGGTATGCCGCGGCAGCCCAAAATGGCCATGCGGTAGGGACGGTCTGTTGACGCCAGGGGTTGACTCACAACGTCAGACAGCAGGCGGAAAAACGTCAGCCGAGGCCAATGGCTTGGCCGCTGCGTCTTTACCAGAAAGTTGCGGCGCGCCAGCCAGATCTGGCCACTGTATGCCGATGTCCGTGTCTGACCAAAGAATGCTTCGATCGTGTGTCGGTGCGTAATACGCTGTGGTTTTGTACAAAAAATCAGCCGATTCGGTCAGCGTGACAAACCCGTGCGCAAACCCCGGTGGAATCCAGAACTGACGGTTGTTGTCTTCGCTCAGTTCCACGCCCACCCATTGACCGAAGGTGGGAGAACCGGCACGGATGTCCACCGCCACGTCGAACACGGCACCGCGCACGCATCGCACCAATTTGCCTTGCGCAAAAGGTGGCAATTGGTAGTGCAGCCCGCGCAACACACCTTGTGCCGAACGGCTGTGATTGTCTTGCACAAATTGCACATCCAGTCCAGTTGCCGCGTTGAATACCTGCTGGTTGAAGCTTTCATAAAAAAAGCCCCTTGCATCACCAAAGACTTTGGGCTCCAGAATCAGCAGCCCTTCGATATCGGTTTTGACCACATTCATGATGTGTGCGCCTCTTTCAACAACCGCAGCATGTATTGTCCGTAGCCGCTTTTTGCAAGTGGTTTGGCAAGCGCTTCGAACTGGTCGCTGCCGATGAAACCGTTGCGCCACGCAATTTCTTCCACGCACGCAATCTTCAGACCCTGGCGCTTTTCCAGCGTGGCGATGAATTGCCCGGCTTCCAGCAAGCTGTCGTGCGTGCCGGTGTCCAGCCAAGCATAGCCACGCTGCATGATTTGCACGGTGAGTTGCTGGCTTTCCAGGTAAGCCTGGTTGACGGTGGTGATTTCCAGTTCGCCCCGGGCGCTGGGTTTGACGGCTTTGGCGATGTCCACCACTTGGTTGTCGTAAAAGTACAGACCCGTGACCGCAAAGTTGCTTTGGGGTTGGGCTGGTTTTTCTTCGATGCTGGTGGCTTTGCCAGTTTTGTCGAAAGCGACCACACCGTAGCGCTCGGGATCATGCACATGGTAGGCAAACACCGTTGCGCCATGGGCTTGGCAGTCGGCATCGGACAGCAAGGTGTGCAGATCGTGGCCGTAAAAGATGTTGTCGCCCAGCACCAATGCGCTGGGGTCGTTGCCAATGAACTGTTCGCCAATGATGAAGGCTTGTGCCAAACCATCCGGGCTGGGCTGAATGGCGTAGCTGAGGTTCATGCCCCACTGGCTGCCGTCGCCCAGCAGTTGCTGGAAGCGCGGGGTGTCTTGCGGGGTGCTGATGATGAGCACGTCGCGGATGCCCGCCAGCATGAGGGTGCTGAGCGGGTAGTAAATCATGGGCTTGTCGTACACCGGCAGCAGTTGTTTGCTGATGGCGAGTGTGGCTGGGTGCAGGCGTGTGCCTGAGCCGCCAGCAAGGATGATGCCTTTGCGGCGGGTGGTAGGTGTGGTCATGTTCTTTCTTGTCCCTGTGCGTGATGTGCGCTGGTCAGGCGGGCAGGATTTCGGCCACCATGCGGTTCACGCCTTGCTGCCAGTTTGGCAGCGTGAGCCCGAAGGTGGTCTGCAGCTTGGTGGTGTTCAGGCGCGAGTTGTGCGGTCGCTTGGCGGCTGTGACAAAGGCGCTGCTGGGCACGGGTGCGATGTCGGCGGCTTTGATGACCAATGCCGGGTTGAGGCGCTGGGCCACCTGAATGACGTGGCTGGCATAGGCGTGCCAATTGGTCTCTCCACCGGCCACGCAGTGGTAGAGCCCGCCGTCTTGCGGGCGTTGCTGCAGGTGACGAATGGCGTGAGCTGTGACGTCTGCCAGCAGGTCGGCACCCGTGGGCGCGCCCCATTGGTCGTCAATGACCGTCAGGCGCTCACGCTCCTGGGCCAGCTTGAGCATGGTTTTGGCAAAGTTGCCACCGCGCGCGGCATACACCCAGCTGGTGCGCAAGATGAGGTGCTGGCAACTGCTGGCTGCAATGGCCTGCTCGCCTTCCAGCTTGGTTTGGCCGTACACACTCAGTGGACCGGTGGCATCGGTTTCTGCCCAGGGTTGTGTACCACCGCCGTTGAACACGTAGTCGGTGCTGTAGTGCACCAGCCATGCGCCCAGTTTGGCGGCTTCCAGTGCGAGCACGCCTGGTGTGGTGGCGTTGAGCGTGCGGGCGAAGTCGGGCTCGGCCTCGGCTTTGTCGACGGCGGTGTGGGCCGCCGCATTGACGATGACGTCCGGGCGCAAAGCGCGCACCGCATCGCCTATGCCAGCGGGGTTGGCGAAGTCGCCGCAATGGTCGGCGCTGTCATGGTCAAGCGCCGTGACGTTGCCCAGCAAGGACAGGCTGCGTTGCAGCTCCCAACCAACCTGGCCACCTTTGCCGAAGAGCAGGATGTTCATGCGCTCACCTGCTGACCTGTCGTTGCGTCGGCGGCATGGGCAGTGGCCCCATATTGCTTGCCCACCCAGTCGCGGTAAGCACCGCTTTGCACGTTGGCCACCCAATCGGAGTTGTCCAGATACCACTGCACGGTTTTGCGGATGCCGGACTCGAACGTTTCAGCCGGTTTCCAACCCAGTTCGCGTTCGAGCTTGCGGGCATCGATGGCGTAGCGGCGGTCGTGGCCTGGGCGGTCTGTGACGTAGGTGATTTGGCTTGCGTAGCTGCCGCCGTCGGCTTTGGGGCGAAGCTCGTCGAGCAGCGCACACACGGTGTTGACGATCTCGATGTTGGGTTTTTCGTTCCAGCCGCCGACGTTGTAGGTGTCACCCAAGGAGCCTGCTTCGAGCACGCGGCGGATGGCGCTGCAGTGGTCTTTGACGTAGAGCCAGTCTCGGATCTGCATGCCGTCGCCATACACGGGCAGGGGTTTGCCTGCCAGGGCGTTGACGATCATGAGGGGAATCAACTTCTCGGGGAAGTGGTAGGGGCCGTAGTTGTTGCTGCAGTTGGTGGTGACCACCGGCAGGCCGTAGGTGTGATGCCAGGCCCGCACGAGGTGATCGCTGGCGGCCTTGCTGGCCGAATACGGGCTGTTGGGCTCGTAACGGTTCGTCTCGGCAAACGCAGGGTCGGTTTTGGACAGGCTGCCATACACCTCGTCGGTGCTGACGTGCAGGAAACGAAACGCTTCTTTTTCAGGAGCTGCCAATGCAGACCAATATTGCCTGACGGCCTCCAAAAGCCTGAAAGTCCCCATGACATTGGTCTGGATGAAATCTTCCGGACCGTGGATGCTGCGGTCTACATGGCTTTCGGCTGCGAAGTTGACGACGGCGCGGGGTTTGTGCTGGGCCAGCAGCGCGTCCAGCACGGTGCGGTCACCGATGTCGGCCTGTACGAAGATGTGGCCGGGGTTGCCGTTCAGGCTGGCCAGGGTTTCGAGGTTGCCTGCGTAGGTGAGTTTGTCGACGTTGACAATGGGTTCGCCCGATTGGGCCAGCCAGTCGAGTACGAAGTTGCCGCCGATGAAGCCGGCGCCGCCTGTGACGAGGATCATGATGCTTGTGTGGGGTGGACCGGCTCTACCCGGTTGTCTACAACTGGGTGACCACACCCAGCGGGGAAACCCTTGATTATCTCCGGCATCCGGTCAAGGCCGATGACGACCTTGTTGCGACATGTGTCACCCAGCACAAAGAGCGCACCGGATACCCGGTGCGCCAATGGATTCCCCCAGGTCAAAAATGAATGCCGCGCATCATCTGCTGCATGGCCACGGCTTCGGGTGAAAGCTGCGGCTTGGCTCCTTTGTCACCTTTGGCGGCCGCCGAATCGGGGAACATGCGGAAACTGGTGTTCATGACAATTTGCGCAATGCGTGGCACGAACGCGTGCAACACCTGCCCCAGCACCCCTGTGCGCGTGGCAATCCGCACGGGTTTGTGCACACAGGCTTCGGCAATCAGGTCACCCGCCTCTTCTGGCGACAACGTGGGTACGTTCTTGTAAATCTGCGTGGGCGCAATCATGGGCGTGCGCACCAATGGCATGTTGATGGTGGTGAAGGTGATGCCGACATCGGCAAACTCGCTGCTGGCACAGCGCGTCCAGGCATCCAGCGCCGCTTTGCTGGCCACGTAGGCCGAAAAACGCGGCGCATTGGTCAGCACACCGATGGAGCTGATGTTGACCACATGCCCCTTTCGCTTGGCCGCCATGCCAGGCAACAAACCCATGGTCACGCGCAGGCAACCAAAGTAGTTGAGCTGCATGGTGCGCTCGTAATCGTGGAAACGGTCGTAGCTGCTTTCGATGGCGCGGCGGATCGAACGCCCGGCGTTGTTGATGAGGAAGTCCACCCCACCATGCTCAGCCAGCAACTGCTTCACGAAACGGTCGCAATCGGCCATGTCGGCAATGTCCGCTGCATAGGCCACGAAGGCATACCCCTTGGCCTTGGCCTCTGCACAGGCTTCGTCCAGCTTGTCCTGGTCTCGGCCACAGATCAGGGTGGTGGCACCAGCCTCGGCAAATTTGTGCGCAGCAGCCAGCCCGATGCCCGATGACCCGCCCGTGACCAGCACGACTTTGCCTGCCACGGTGCCACGCAACGAGCGGTCGATGTGCAGCGCGGGGTCGAGGTTGCGTTCCCAGTAGTCCCACAGCTTCCAGGCGTAGTCCTTCAGGTTGGGGCACTCGACGCCGCTGCCCTTGAGCATGGCGTCGGTGTCACGTCGGTCGAACCGGGTGGGGTAGTTCACAAAGGTCAGGATGTCTTCCGGCAACCCCAGGTCTTTCATGACCGCGTTGCGGATGCGGCGCACCGGCGCGAGCGCCATCATGCCCTTCTTCACGCTTTTGGGAATGAACCCCAGCAGAGCTGCGTTCACAAACAGGTTCATGCGCGGCGCGTGTGCCGCGCGGCTGAAAATATCCAGCACATCGCCCACGCGGTAACCCATGGGGTCCACCAGGTGGAAGCACCGGCTGGCCGTGCCCGGCTGGTGGCTGATGTGCGCCAGCGCGTTCACCACGAAGTCGACCGGCACGATGTTGATGCGCCCCCCCTCCAGACCCACGCTGGGCATCCAGGGCGGCAGGATTTGCCGCATGCGCTGGATGAGCTTGAAGAAGTAGTAAGGCCCGTCGATCTTGTCCATCTCGCCCGTGGTGCTGTCGCCCACCACCATCGCGGGGCGGTACACCGTCCAGGGCACTTTGCACTCTTTGCGGACGATTTTTTCGCTCTCGTGCTTGGTGGCAAAGTAGGGGTGATCGAGCCCCTCTGCTTCCTCGAACATGTCTTCGCGGAACACGCCTTCGTACAAACCTGCCGCCGCAATCGACGACACATGGTGCACATGCCCAGCCTCCACCGCTTTGGCAAACTCGACCATGCTTCGCGTGCCCTCGATGTTGACCGCGATCTGGCTTTCTTCGTCGGCGCTCAGGTCGTACACCGCAGCCAGGTGGTACACATGGTCAATCTGGCCCTTCAGCGCCTTGATGCCTTCGGCTGACACGCCCAGCTTCTTGCCAGTCAGGTCGCCATGCACCGGTACCGCACGCGCCTGGGCTTTGGGGCCCACCAGTCCCCAGTAGTCGTGCAAATCGGCGAGCTTGCCCGCGCTTTCCGGCCGAATCAGGAAATGCACGGCGCTGCCCTTCTTCTCCAGCAGCTTTTTGACCAATCGCTTGCCAATGAAGCCTGTGGCTCCTGTCACGAAGTAATGCATGTGCGCGTCTCCAGAAATAAACCACCCATTCTGCCGATCCTGCCAGGCACCGGCTTCAGAACAAACCCGTGGGCACCATGGGGTGCGCTGCCTAGCAAGTTAGTTGCTGGCATCTAAACAAGGCATGACCTCGGCAGTAGAGTCAGTGCATCGCTCGATGCGGCTCATATCCACCCTTTTTCCACCGTCTCTCGGAGAACCCCATGGTCAAGAAATTGCAAAAAACCACCACCAAAAAAACCACCCCTGAGGCGTCTGCGGCGCCACTGGCCGGTGCGGTCAAAGAGTCTGCACAGCAAATCTGGCTGGCTGGTTTGGGCGCTTTCTCGAAGGCCCAGCAGGAAGGCTCCAAAGTATTTGAAGGCTTGGTCAAGGAAGGCCTGTCCATTCAGCGCAAAACCCAGGCCGTTGCCGAAGAGCGCATTGCCGATGCCACCAGCCGCATGAGCACGATGGCCAACGACATCACATCCAAGGCCAGTGGCCAATGGGACAAGCTGGAAACCATTTTTGAAGACCGCGTGTCGCGCACCCTGAACAAACTGGGCGTGCCCACCGCGCAAGACATCGACGCCCTGATTGCACGCATTGACGAACTCAACCGCAACGTGCAAAAGCTGCAACCCAAAGCAGCCCCCACCGCCCCCAAAGTGTCGCCAAAAACAGCACCCAAGGCTGAGGTGCCCAAAGCACCCGCGAAAGCATCAGCTACCAAAGTTGCAGCAACAAAATCCGCCACACCTGTGAAGAAGGCCATTAAGGTTGTGCAAAAAATTGAAAAAACACCCGAGGCTGCTGTCGACACCGCAGCCTGATGTTCCTGGGGCAGACGCCCCGCTCCCAGGGCCGCTCCGGCCAAGGCACTTGCCCCCCCGTGCCTTGACCCGAGCGGCCTTGTCACATCTGGCACACATGCTGCAACGCAACATGACAGAAGGCCATGTTTCCCCACACACTGCAAACCATGCACACACCGTCACAGCCCAGGCAAGCAACCCGCAGCAAGGGCACGGGCCAGCGCCCCCCCAGAGTGGCTCTGGCATTGGCAGGCGGCGGACCACTGGGCGCCATCTATGAAATTGGCGCATTGTGCGCGCTGGACGAGGTGCTGGAAGGCGCCAGACTCGTCGAATGCAACCACTATGTTGGCGTGTCGGCTGGGGGCTTCATTGCGGCCGGGCTGGCCAATGGCATGACACCCCGTGAACTGTGCGAACTGTTCATACAAAGCCAGTCGGGCAACGGTGACGTGTTCGACCCCGCCTGGCTCATGCGCCCAGCCTATGCCGAAATCGCGCAACGCCTGTGCCAACTGCCCGGGCTGGGCATGGCATCGCTCTGGGCCTGGACATCGGGCAACAAGTCGTTGCTGGGTGCGCTTGAAAAACTGGCCCCAGCCATGCCCACGGGCCTTTTCAGCAACGAAGAAATTCACCTTCAATTGGCCAAGCTGTTTTCACAACCCGGCCGCACCAACGACTTCCGCAAGCTGACCCGCCGGCTGACACTGGTGGCCACCCACCTCGACAGCGGCGATGCGGCCCCGTTCGGCCGCGCAGGCTGGGACCACGTGCCCATTTCACGCGCCATTGCGGCCAGCGCCGCGTTGCCCGGGTTGTTTCCCCCCGTTGAAATCGACGGGCGCTTTTATGTGGACGGGGCACTGAAGAAAACCATGCACGCCACCGTGGCACTGGACGAAGGCACCGACGTCATGTTCTGCCTGAACCCGCTGGTGCCGTTTGATTCGACACCCGCCCCACAGCAGCGCGTGGGTGGCCCGACGGGCAAACCCATTCCGTCACTGGTGGATGGGGGGTTTCCCGCCGTCATGAACCAGACGTTTCGCAGCATGATCCACTCCCGGCTTGAACTGGGCATGAAACAGTACGAGCACAGTTACCCCCACACCGCCATCATCCTGATTGAACCCGATCACCGCGATGCCGAGTTGTACATGGCCAACACGTTCAGCTACCGCCAGCGCCGTGAACTGGCCGAACACGCCTACCAGCAAACCCGTTTGATGCTGCGCACACGCTACACCACACTGGCAGGCAAGCTCCGACCCCATGGCATGGGCCTGAACCGCGCCGTGCTGGACGACACTACCCGCACCCTGTTGCCCCCCACGCACGTTCAGCGGGCCAGCGCGTCCCGGTTGGCAGATGCCATCGGCCGCCTGCAAGACAGCGTGGACGACCTTCAGCACGCACTGGCAACCGGCGCCATTGAATTGAGCCCGCATCAGGCACACTGACCCGCCGAGACACACGCAAGGATTTGACATGTCGAAGAAGCCCCCCCGTCGCACCGCAGAACGGATACTGGAGGTGACCCTCGACCTGTTCAATCGGTTTGGCGAACCCAACGTCTCCACCACCCTGATTTCGGCCGAACTGGGCATCAGCCCCGGCAACCTTTACTACCACTACCCTGCCAAGGACGAACTCATCAACGCACTGTATGCGCGCTACGAGCACAGCCTGACCGAAATCCTGATGGCCAGCGACGACGTGAAAAACGTCGAAGACGCGTGGTTCTTCATGCACACGCTGTTCGAACGCATCTGGCAATACCGCTTTTTCTACCGTGACCTGTCAGACCTGCTGAGCAAAAACCGTCGACTGGAAACACAGTTCCAGTTGATGCTCCGGCAAAAGACCCGCGCCATCCGCGCCATGCTCGATGCCATGGGGCGGGCGGGCACACTCCGGCTGGATGCACGCGAACTTGACACCACCGCCAACTGCATGGTGGTGGTACTGACCTATTGGTTGAATTTCGAGTACGTGCGGGATCCCCGCAAAGCACTGGAACCCGAAAACGCTGAAAAAGCCCTGATGCGCGGTGCCGCGCACGTGCTGAACCTGCTGGCGCCCTACATGGCGCTGGCGCAGCGCGAGCACCTGTTGCACCTGACCGCTGTGTACAACCCGGCCAACTGACCCGCCTGCAGCACCGGCTCAAGCGCGTATGACATTGCGCTGCATCAATCTTGGTGCATTTTGATGGTAAGCACCGATGCACCTTTGCAGGTGCTGGTAGGACAATTCCTGTGTTGACGTCAAAATAAAACACTTGGAGACCCCATGGCGAAATGGGCCAAATTCCCGCATCAGGGCGAATTTCACTACACGACAGCTTCGCTCAAAAAGAACTGGGCCAGGCTGCACGCAGGCGATTGCGAGCCGCTGCCCAAAACCACTGAAGCCCTGACAGCCTGGACACTGTTCCACAACGGTGAGTTCCGCGCAGCGGTCGATGTGGGACTCAAGGCTGGCCCCAGTGGCATCAACGCCGCCAACAAAGCCAGTTGCATCCATGCCACCTACCTGGAGCCCAAGGAGCAGGCCCGCCTGGACATCTTCATGGAAGTGGCCGCTCGCGCACAACAGTTGCAGCACGAAACACCAGACAACACCAACGCCTGGTACTGGCAAGCTTATGCGCTGGGCCGCTACAGCCAGGGCATCAGCGTGGCCAAGGCCTTGGCCGAAGGCCTGGGCACCCGTGTTCGCAAGGCCCTGGACAACACCCTTCGCCTGGCCCCGCAGCACGCCGATGCACACATTGCACTGGCCGCTTTTCATGCCGAAGTGATTGACAAGGTCGGTGCGCTCATTGGCGGCCTGACATATGGCGCCAAGAAGGAAACGGGCTTGAAGCACTACCAGACCGCCTTGACCATGAACCCCCATTCGGCCATCGCCATGATCGAATACGCCAACGGCCTGGTGATGCTGGAAGGCGAGCGGCGCATGAAAGAAGCCACGGTGCTGTATCAAAAGGCAGCCACGCTGACACCTGCCGATGCCATGGAACGCCTCGACATCGAAATGGCCAAAGCCGAACTGCAAGATTGAGTGGGCACGCCGTCGGCGGCCCGCCTGTCAGGCAGAGACTTCGTCACCCCAGGGCAACATCAGTGCCAGCCACGACAGGTTGGCAAACTGCGGCGCAAATTCGTCAATGATCAACTGGGGATCGGGGCACATGCCCGTGTCGGTGATGACACCGAACTGCACCCCCCCGCCGTAACTCAGGATGGACACCCCCAGGCCGATGTCGCCAGACTGCGGCACCCAGAACATGGTCTGGTCCAGCGTGGCACCACAGAACGACAGCTTGGTGGCTGGGCCGGGCACGTTGGTCATGACGGCCGTCGTTTTGCGGGAGAACAAGCCCAGCATGGCTTCTTGCGCTGGCTTCACCAGCAAACCCGCCACCGACAGCAAACCGAACGCCAACAGCGGCTGCATGCTGCCCTTCAGGCTTTGCATCCGCGCACGCACAGCAAACACCCGCTCGATGGGGTTGTCTATGCCCACGGGCAGCACCAGTGGTACCAAGCCAAACCGGTTGCCCATCTTCCACGCGTCTTCCAGTGGCCGCAGGTTGACCGGCACCATGGCACGGATTTCCTTGCCCGCAACGTCTTCGCCCCGCTTGAGCAGGTACCGGCCAATGGCCCCCGCCACGGCGCTCAACAGCACGTCGTTCACCGAGCAACCCAACGCCTTGCCGACAGCCTTGACCTCGTCCAGCGGAATCGGGGCGCACCAGGCAACAGCCTTTTTGGCTGACGGATGGCCTTTCAGGCTGGTGGGTGAATCGTCGTCCATCAAAGCCAGCGCAGCCAGATCGGACACCAGTTGCCCGCCCATGCGCGCCGCATTGAGCGTGGACTGCAAGGTGGCTTCCAGCCCCTGTCTGGGGTGGCCCACCGCCCCGACAGAACGCGCCACACCGTCACCCGCAGCATCGAGCGCCTTGACGGCCAACTGCGTCAGCGGGCGCACCAAGCTGTCGGCCAGCCAGGCCTGTGGACCATCGGCAGTGGCGTCTTCTTTCTTGCGGCGTGTGCGGGGGGCCTTGCCACCGTCGACCATGCCCATCATCACGGTGATGAGGGCGATACCGTCGGCAATGCAATGGTGAATGCGGGCAATGAGGGCCGAACCGCCGTCATAGTTTTCAACCAGGTGAAACTGCCACAACGGGCGGTCGCGGTCCAGCGGTTGAACAGCCAGTTCAGCCACACGCGCCTGCAAAGCCTGCTGATCGGTCAGTGGCACGGCACCGCGCTTGCCCTTGCCTTGGCGCAGTGCGGCCCCTTGATTGGGCAGCGTGTCCTTGATCACGTGGTTGTGCACGTCGAACGTTCGGTCTTCCACCCAGGTGGCCCCGGCGGCATCTTCGACAGCGATCTGGCGAAAACGCGGGATGGGCACCAGCCGCTCGGTGATGCGCGTGCACACCGCCTCGTAATCGACGCCCGGTTTCAGCACCCACACCCCCAGAATCATCATCAGGTTGGACGACGAATCCATGCGCAGCCAGGCCGTGTCGACCTTGCTCATGCGCTCGCCAGACAAGCCCAACACACCCTGCAGCGCGTCTTTGACTTGGCGCGTGGCACCTGGACGCACACGCCCGACCTGCGTCAGTGGGGCGGTACCGGTTTGTTTCGATTTTGTTGGGTTGACGCGTGTGACCATGGCATGTTCCGATATCAAAAAAATGTAAGCGACAACCAGCGTCGCAGCACCTGTTCTGGAGTCAACCCCCTATTCTGTCGACTCGCACAAACCTAAGATACCGGGCAAACACCCCCATGCACCGGCCCTTGCCGGGCATCGGTTTCCACGTCATCACTGAAAGCTCACCCATGGCAGACCTGAACACCACCTTTGAAGCCGCTGTGGCCAACTCCAAAAACCTCAGCGAGCGCCCTGACAACGCCACGCTGCTGAAAATTTACGCCCTGTACAAGCAAGGCACCGCAGGTGACAACACGGAGAAAAAGCCCGGCTTTGGCGACATGGTGGGCCGCGCCAAGTGGGATGCGTGGAACAACCTCAAAGGCACGGCCAGCGACGATGCCAAGCAGCAATACATCGACCTGATCGAATCGCTGAGCTGACTTATCCGCCAACCGGCACTTGGGCATGGCTCGCAGGCGGCCATGCCTGTGCCGCACAACCTTCTACTGCACCACGCCTTTGGCGCGCAACTCGGCAATCTGTGCGGTGGTCAGCCCCATACCGGCCAGCACCGCATCGGTGTCTTGCCCCAGGCTGGGCGCATCCCGATGGTGCCCACCGGGTGTGCGTGACAGTTTGGGCACGATGCCCGGCACCAGCAGCGTGCTGCCATCGGCCTGCGGACGCGGCAGCAACATGCCCCTTGCGGCGTAGTGCGGGTCGGCCGCGATGTCTGCCACAGTGAAAATGCGCCCGGCGGGCACCTGCGCGGCATCCAGTGCCGCCAGCGCTTGGTCAACGGTGCGCACAGCCGTCCATTGGCCAATCGCCTCATCCAGCTCGCTGACGCGCGCCACCCGGCCTGCGTTGTCGGCCAGCGCCGGGTCTTGGCCCAGTTCATCCCGGCCGATGGCCGACATGAGCCGCTTGAAAATGCCGTCGCCATTGCCCCCAATCAGCACATAGCCGTCGGTGCACGGGTAGGCATTGCTGGGGGCAATGCCCGGCAGCGCACTGCCACCTGGGCCGCGCACCGCGCCAAAAGCACTGTATTCAGGCAACAGACTTTCCATGCAATTGAAAACAGCCTCGTACAGCGCCACATCAACCACTTGCCCCTGCCCGCTGCGATGACGCTCCTGCAAGGCCATCAGAATGCCGATGACACCGTGCAAGGCAGCCAAGGTGTCGCCCAGGCTGACACCCACCCGCACAGGCACCTTGCCGGGCTCGCCGGTGATGTGGCGCATGCCGCCCATGGCTTCGCCCAGCAACCCGAAACCGGGCTTGTCGCGGTACGGGCCTGTTTGCCCGTAGCCGCTGACGCGCAACACCACCAGACGGGGGTTGGCCGCCACCAAGTCGGCAGGCGCCAGGCCCCAGGCCTCCATGGCACCGGGGCGGAAGTTTTCAATCAGGACATCGGCCTCGGCCGCCAGTGCCCGCACGATGTCGCGGGCCTGCGGCGTGCGCAAATCCAGCGCCAGCGAGCGCTTGTTGCGCGATTGCACCTGCCACCACACCGACGTGCCGTCTTTCAGCAAGCGCCAGACCCGCAACGGGTCGCCCCCTGCCGTGGCACCGGGCCCGGATTTTGCAGGTGGCTCGATCTTGATGACCTCTGCACCGAAATCAGCCAACGTCTTCGCCGCAAACGGGCCGGCAATGAGCTGCCCCATCTCAACCACTTTCAAACCCGCCAACGGGCCAAAAGGTGTCGGCGTGCCGCTTTCCCGGTCGGCTTGTGCACTGGATTGGAACGCTGCCATGGCGGGCCTTCAGGCTGACGGTTTTTTGCGGGATTTGGAGGCCGGGTGCGCCGCCATCAGCTGGTCGAGGTTTTTCACGATTTCACCCTCGATCCGGTCTTTGAAGGCCCCCAGCAGGAAACCCAGCTGCGCATCCAGCTCGAACCGTTTTGCGCACACGCGCAACGTGCCCTTCACGCCCGTGCGGGCAAAGGTCACCACATCTTCGTCGTCGCCTTCTTCGTAGGTGCAAGCCATGTCGAATTCGGCTTCAACCTGCTCGGCCCACTCGAAAGCGATTTTTCGGGCCTTGGCCATTGAAAAGTGGTGAGCGCGTTCAATGTGTATGTCAGCCATCGTGATGCTTGATCCAAGTCAGAAAGATTCATCATAGTTTCACCTTGATGACTTGTGGACTGGTTAAATTGAAGGTTGGGCTTTTTGTGCCTGAGTCAGACACCAGCGACCAGCACCACAACAGAAAATCGGAGTTTGCTACATGTTCAGTTTGTCGGGGAAAAAAGCACTGGTGGTCGGCGTGGCCAACGACCAGTCCATCGCCTGGGGCATTGCGCGGGCCATGCGCAACGCGGGGGCTGACCTGGCCATCACCTACCTCAATGCCAAAGCCGAGCCGCATGTTCGCCCGCTGGCCGAAGCACTGGGTGCGACCCTCATCGAGCCGCTTGACGTGTCTGTGGCCGGGGAAGACCGCGCCCTGTTCGATCGCATCGGGCGCGAGTGGGGTCGGCTTGACGTGTTGGTGCACTCCATCGCATTTGCGCCGCGGCAAGACCTGCAGGGGCGTGTGGTCGACAGCTCTGCCGAAGGCTTCACGCTGGCCATGGACATTTCGGTCCACTCGTTCGTGCGGCTGGCGCGGCTGGCCGAACCGCTGATGTCAGCGGGCGGTGCCTGCATGGCCATGAGCTATTACGGCGCAGAAAAGGTCATTTCCAATTACAACCTCATGGGCCCGGTCAAGGCGGCTCTTGAAGCCACGGTGCGCGAACTGGCGTCCGACCTGGGCACCCACGACATATCGGTCAACGCCCTGTCACCCGGGCCGATGGCCACACGTGCGGCCAGCGGCATTGCAAAATTCGACGAACTGATGAACCGCACCATCGAGAACACCCCCATGCACAGGCTGGCCACCATCGAAGACGTCGGTGCACTGGCCGCGTTCCTGGCCTGCGACCTGGCGCGCAACATCACAGGCAACGTCATCCACGTGGATGCCGGTGCCCACATCATGGGCTGAGCCCTCAGCACACACACAAGGACCCTTCACATGTTGTCACCCAAACCCCTGTTCAGCCCGGCTCACCTGGGCGAGCGCGCGAACAATGAAGCCGAGGTGCTCAACAACCTCGCACGGCGGCTGGGCGAAGCCAGCGCCATCCATGCCAAAAAAATTCAGGCCTCACTGGCCAACTTCAGCGATCAGCTGGGCGCCCAAGGCAAGCAACTGAGCGAATCACTCCAGACCGAACTGGCCGACGGGTCGTGGCTGACGCAGGCGCAGGCCTACTGGGTCGATGCATTGCAGCGCACCGCTCTGACGCTGGACACCCTGCGCGAACGTGGCAACAACGACCTGGCCCACGAGGCCGCTGGCACCCCCCCCGTGCTGGTGTATGACCACGAACTGGTGGTTGACGGCCAAAAGCTCGCCCACCCCGTGAACTACCAGCTGCTGCACATCCTGCCGCCCAAAGGCGTGACCGTGCACGAATGGAAGCGCCCCTACATGATCATCGACCCCCGTGCCGGGCACGGTGCGGGCATCGGCGGGTTCAAGGAAGACAGCCAGGTGGGCGTGGCGCTGAAGGCCGGGCACCCGGTGTATTTCGTGGTGTTCCGCCAGCGCCCGGTCGAGGGGCAGACGCTGGCCGACGTGATGCGGGCCGAAGCCGGTTTTGTGCGCGAAATCGTGCGCCGCCACCCGGATGCACCGGCCCCCATCATCGTGGGCAACTGCCAGGGTGGCTGGGCCACCATGCTGCTGGCGGCGGCCAACCCCGACATCACCGGCCCGCTGGTGATCAACGGCGCGCCCATGGCGTACTGGTCGGGCCACGTGGGCGAAAGCCCCATGCGCTACAACGGTGGCTTGCTGGGCGGCGCATTGCCTGCGCTGCTGATGTCAGACCTGGGCCATGGCCAGTTCGACGGCGCCCACCTGGTCAGCAACTTTGAAATGCTCAACCCTGGGCGCAACCTGTTCGGCAAGTACTACGACCTGTTTGCCAACATCGACAACAAGGAAGCCCACGACGCCTTCCTGGAGTTCGAACGCTGGTGGGGGGGTTACCACTTCACCAACGAGGCCGAAATCCGCTGGATCGTTGAGCAGCTGTTCGTCGGCAACAAGCTGGCGCGGGGCGAAGCCAGCCTGGAACACGGCCGCACGCTCGACCTGAAGGCCATCCGCTCGCCCATCATCGTGTTTGCCAGCCGGGGCGACAACATCACCCCCCCGCAGCAGGCACTGAACTGGATCGTCGACACCTACGCCAACGAGCGCGAAATCGTCATCCGGGGCAACCGCATCATCTACATGGTGCACGACAAGGTGGGCCACCTGGGCATCTTCGTGTCGTCGTCGGTGGCCAAGAAAGAGCACACAGAGATCGACTCGACCCTGAAAACCATCGAGTCGCTGGCTCCTGGCCTGTACGAAATGGTGATTGAAGACATCGTGGGCGAAGGTGACGACGCGCACTTTGTGGTGAGCTTCGGCTCGCGCACCATGGAGGATGTGCTCAACGTCATCAGCAACGACCGCAGCGACGAACGCGACTTCGCGGCCGTCGCCCGCCTGTCCGAAATGGGCGTGCACACCTACGAAACGCTGCTGCGCCCCATGGTGCAGTCCATGGTCACGCCCCAAACGGCACAAGCCATGGAAGCCAGCCACCCGTCACGGGCCAGTCGCCGCATCATGGCCGACTCGGTCAACCCGGCCATGCCTGTCGTGAAGGCCGTGGCCGAGGCCGTTCGTGCCGACCGCAAACCGGTGGATGCCAGCAACCCCTTCCTGGTGGCTGAACACCTGATGGCCGCAGGCATCACACAGGCCATGGACCTGATACGTGACACGCGCGATGCCGCCTACGAGCTGAGCTTCATTTCGCTGTACGGCAACCCGTTCATGCAATGGGTGGGCACCACACACGCACACAACCGCACCCAGCGGGAACCTCAGGAGCTGCGCTACCTGCCCGAGGTGCAGGCCATGCTGCTGGGTTGTGACCAAGGCGGCCTGGAAGCCGCCGTGATCCGCATGCTGATCCTGATGGCCGATTCACGCGGATCCGTCCGCCGCGACCGGCTGGAGCGCTCGGCCCAGGTGCTGACCAACGAGGAGCCGTTTGCTTCGCTGTCAACCGACCGGCGTGCGGCCATCATCCGCCAGCAATCCATCATCATCGAGTTCGAGCGCGAAGGCGCCATCGAAGGCCTGCCCTACCTGCTGCCCAACGCCGAGTTGCGGCACCGCGCGCTGGACATCGTGCGCTACGTCATCGGCCCACGTGACGAGATGGCACCCAACTCGCAGGCCCTGCTGGCCCGCCTGGAAGAACTGCTGACCCAAGCACCACAAAGCCTGGCACCACGCCCACAACAGATGCAACGCAGCACCAACGAGGCCAGGGAAACCGAACTGCTGCGCCCTGCCGACAACACGCAGTCGCTGGCACTGGCTACCCCGCCCGCACCTGTGGTGACCGAAAGGCGTGCGCCGAAGAAACAGGCGGTGCAGCCCGCAGCAACGGGCACTGCCGCAGTCAAGGCGTCAGCCCCGACCAAGGCAAAGGCTGCCGTGCCAGCAGCCCAGTCCGCTGCCAGTGAAACGCCTGCGGCCAAAGTGACCGCCCCCCAGCGCAAAACCGTCAGGAAGCCGGCGGCGGGCTGAGCCGCGTCAGCGCCGTCAGCGCCTCTCGGCGCTGATCGGTCGGCAGGTTCGCCAGGGCCTGCACGGCCACGTGGAAGCGGGCGAAGTCGTGCCCCTCGCGTGCAAACAGGGCTTCGAACGCGGGCACCCACTGGTCATACGCGGCCTGCAGCGCAAACGTGGCGTTGTTGCTGCGGGCCACCCAGGCGTCGTACCCGCTGTAGCCGCCCCAGGCGGCCTTCAGTTCGGCATAGCGGGCGCGAAAACGTGCCAGCTCGGCCGTTTTGGCGGCGCGCAGTCGATTCGCATCAAAATATATAGCTGGTAGCGCTTTATGCAAAAGCGCTGCGGCATAAATTTCCTCTAAATTCAACCGCGTTTGCCGTGTGAGGGCGCGAAACGCCTGCCGACGTTGGTCAAACACCGCATAGTCGGCCCGTGCCTGCTCGCTGCCATGCTGCGCCAGCCAACGCTGGCCACCCAGGCGCTCCACCGCCGTGGCATAGGACTCGTTGAAGGCCGTGTCGCCTGAGGCATACACCACTTGGTGCGCCAGTTCATGGAACACCAACCGCGCCACCTCACCTTTCACATGCCCCAGGAAGGTGTTGAGCAGCGGGTCGCCACCGACCCAGTTCATCCACCCCAGGGTGGAATACGCGGGCACGGGGTACACCGCCGCCTCCAGCCCCTGCGCAGTCAGGCTGGCAGCAAAGGCCTCTGCCTCGGCGTGGTTGAAGTAGCCCCGGTAGCCCGCACAACCCAAGACGGGGTAGCACCAGGTTTGCAAATCCAGCGACAGTTCGGGCGTGGCCACCACGTTCCACACGGCGGCGGGGCGCTTCAGGTCGGCGTAGCGGGTGTAGCTGGCGTTGTCGGGCAAGCCCAGCTCGGTGACGGCAAAGCGGCGCATGCGCTGGGTCAGGGCCAGCCGGGTTTTCAACGCCGGGTTGACAGCGGGGTCGGCCAGCCAGTCGTCCACGGGGCGGGCGGCGTTCATCAAGGCCCAGTGGCCGCTCACCGATTGCCAGTAGTACCCCAGCCCCGGCTCACCGGTGGGGCCATTGCCCGCGCAGCCGACCAGCGCAACCACCGCCAGCAGGCCAACCAAACGGGCGGCACGCTGCATGGCTGGGGTGGTGGCAGCCTGCTGCACGGCTGCGGCCTGTGCGTTGACAGCGAACAAGCGCGACCTCCGCCTGCCTAAGCCGCCGCACCCACAGACGCATCCACCGGCGCGGCCCCCGCCGCCACGCGCTCGACCTGCACCAGGCAGTCGTAGAACGTGGGGCCGCCGCCCAGGTCGGTCAGCGCCTGGCTGGTGACTTCGTTCACGTTGGTGCCCCGCACCCCCAGTTTGCGCCACCACACGCCCAGCCCGTTGACCACGCCCGGCCGTGCGCGGTGGCTGATACGGGCGGTGCAGTGGTAGCTGCCCCGGTCGTTGAACACCCGCACCAGGTCGCCGTGGGCAATGCCGCGTGCGGCGGCGTCGGCAGCGCACAGCTCCAGCAGCGGTTCGCCTTCGATGTTGCGCAGACTTTGCACGTTCACGAAGGTGGAGTTGAGAAAGTTGCGTGCCGGTGGCGAAATCATGGCCAGCGGGTAGCGTGCGGCCAAGGCGGGGTTGCTGGCCACGGCCTCCAGGTTGGGCACGTGGTCGGGCAGGCCGTCCAGCCCCGTGTCGACCAGGCGCTGGCTGAAAAACTCGCATTGGCCAGACGGTGTGGCAAAGCCCCCGTTGGCAAACGGTGCAGCGGGTGCCAAGTGGACCGGCAGCGGTGCAAAGCCTTGAGCCAGCAGGAGGTCAAACGACACGCCATCTGCACCACTGGCTGCCCTGCTGGCATCGCCACCCATTGCTTCGCCGTCAGCTGACAAACCGGACTTCGGCTGCGCGAAGGCGGCACGACACAGCGTTTCGTCGTCATCCACAAAACAGGTGTCTGTCGACCCTGTGCCCGTCAGCCCCATGCGGGCAGCCAGTTCCCTGAACACCTGGGTGTTGGGCTTGCACTCGCCCAGCGGGGCGATGGCCGGGCGGTTGAGCAGCACATCGGTGTGGCCGTAGCTGGTGTGGATGTCCCAGTGCTCCAGCTGCGTGGTGGCGGGCAAGATGTAATCGGCGTAGTCGGCGGTATCGGTCTGGAACTGCTCCAGCACCACGGTGAACAGGTCTTCTCGCGCAAAGCCCTGTACCACTTTGCCCGACTCGGGGGCCACGGCCACGGGGTTGCTGTTGTAGACCACCAGCGCACGCACGGGCGGGCCACCGGCGAGTACCGCGTCGCCTGCCTGCGCGGTCAGCACGTCGCCAATCTGGCTCATGTTGACGGTGCGTGCCGGGCGGCCTGCCAGCCCCAGCGCCAGCAAGTCAGGGCGGAACAGGGCCTCTCGCTGAATGGGGAACGTGCCCGAACTGGACAGCAGCAGCCCGCCCGACGCATGCCGCCAGCTGCCCAGCAGCGCGGGCAGGCAGGCGACGGCACGCACGGCGTTGCCACCACCGCGCACGCGCTGCATGCCGTAGTTCAGGCGGATGGCCACGGGCTCGCCACGGCAGGCGGTTTCGCCCATCAGGCGCGCCAGGTCGCGGATGGCTTGCGCGTCGATGCCGCACACCGCCGCCGCTCGCTCTGGTGTCCATAGCAAACAACGATCTTTCAGATTGCGCTGGGTGCCTTTTTTATCAATGAAACTATCCCACCCCAGGGTGTGGCGGGCAATGTAGTCGTCGTCGAGCCAGCCGTTGACGGTGAACTCGTGCATCAGCGCCAGCGCCAGCGCGGCATCGGTGCCGGGCAACAGGGCAATGTGGTCATGGCATTTTTCGGCGGTTTCGCTCAGGCGCGGGTCGATGCACACCAGCCGTGCGCCGTGGCGCTTGGCCTCTTGCGCATGGCGCCAGAAATGCAAGTTGCTGCTGATCGAGTTGCTGCCCCAGATGACGATGACCTTGGCCCCAGCAAACGCCTCGATGCGCATGCCCACCTTGGCCCCCAGCGTGTGCACCAGTGCATCCGCACCGGCGCTGGCGCAGATGGTGCGGTCCAGCAGGCTGGCCCCCAGGCGGTGAAAAAACCGTGCGGCCATGCCCTCGCCTTGCACCAGCCCCATGGTGCCGGCGTAGCTGTAGGGCAGCACGGCACGAGGGTCTTCTGCGGCGATGTGTTGCAAGCGGGCAGCGATGTCGGCCAGCGCCTCGTCCCAGCTCACGCGCTGGAACTGGCCCAACCCCTTGGGCCCCACACGCTTCAACGGGTATAGCAACCGTTCCTTGTGGTGCGTGCGCTCGGCATACTTGGAGACCTTGGCGCACAACACGCCACCCGTGGCCGGGTGATCGGGGTTGCCCTGCACCTTGATGGCCACGCCGTAGTCAACGGTGGTGATCAGCGCACAGGTGTCGGGGCAGTCGTGCGGGCAGGCACCGCGCACCTGGTGTGTCGCGCGGGTGTCGGGTTGCCCCTGGGATGTGTCGGTGGTTAGGGTGGCGGACATGAACGTTTCCTGACAGAGAACGCATAATTTAAACAGGCAGCCTGCCAGGCTGCGCAACTGATCAAGTTACCACGGAACCCCACCCGGCCCTCGGCATGGGGTTGCCCAACCAGACCACCCTCCACATGAACCTCATCGAACCCATCGTTGCCCAGGCCACCGACATGGCGCGCGTGCGCCGCGACATCCACGCCCACCCCGAACTGTGCTTTCAGGAGGTGCGCACGGCCGATCTGGTGGCCGCCAAGCTGACCGAGTGGGGCATTCCGGTGCACCGGGGGCTGGGCACGACCGGCGTGGTGGGCATCGTCAAAGGGCGCGACGGTGGCGCATGTGGCAAAGCCATCGGCCTGCGCGCCGACATGGACGCCCTGCCCATGACCGAGATGAACACCTTTGCCCACGCCAGCCAGCACGAAGGCAAGATGCACGCCTGCGGCCACGACGGCCATGTGGCCATGCTGCTGGCAGCAGCCCAGCACCTGGCCACACACCGCGACTTTGACGGCACGGCCTACCTGATCTTCCAGCCTGCCGAAGAAGGCGGTGGCGGCGCACGCGAGATGATCAAAGACGGCCTGTTCGACCTGTTCCCCATGGACGCCGTGTTCGGCATGCACAACTGGCCGGGCCTGCCGGTGGGCACGTTCGCGGTCAGCAGCGGGCCGGTGATGGCGTCGAGCAACGAGTTTCACATCGTCATCCGTGGCAAAGGCAGCCATGCGGCGCTGCCGCACAACGGCATCGACCCCGTGCCTGTGGCCTGCCAGATGGTCCAGGCGTTCCAGACCATCATCACCCGCAACAAAAAGCCGGTAGACGCGGGCGTGATCAGCGTGACCATGATCCACACCGGCGAGGCCACCAACGTGGTGCCCGACAGCTGCGACATCCAAGGCACGGTGCGCACCTTCAGCATCGAGGTGCTGGACATGATCGAGCAACGCATGCGCGACATCGCCACCCACACCAGCGCAGCCTTCGGCGCCACCTGCGAATTTGCATTCAACCGCAACTACCCGCCCACCATCAACCATGCGGCAGAGGCTGCGTTTGCACGCGAAGTGATGGCGGGCATCGTGGGGGCTGAGCAGGTGCTGCCCCAAGAGCCCACCATGGGCGCCGAGGACTTTGCCTACATGCTGCAAGCCCGACCCGGTGCTTACGTGTTCATCGCCAACGGCGACGGTGCCCACCGAGGTGCGTACGAAACCGGCGGGCACGGTTTGTCACACGACGTGGGCCCGTGCATGCTGCACAACCCGCATTACGACTTCAACGACACCCTCATCCCGCTGGGGGCCAGCTTCTGGGTGAGGCTGGTCGAGCAGTGGCTGGCAAAGGCCACCGCATGAGCGCCGCCGACACCGCCACCTCTTCCGCCCCCTCCGCCGCCATCGACAGCTGCTTTGCCGACACCTATGCCCAGGCGCGCACCCTGTTCCTGGCCGAGGCTGCGGCAGCAGGCCTGACCGTTCAACACCACCTGCACCCGCTGACCGGCGCGCAAGGCGAGGCACTGGCCATGGACGTGGCCCGCGACGGCCCGGCCGGGGCCGACAAGCTGCTGATCGTCAGCAGCGCCTGCCATGGCGTGGAAGGCCATTGCGGTTCGGGCATCCAGGTGGCGGCGCTGCGCGATGCCGCCTGGCTGGCCCACGCCCGCCAAAGCGGCGTGGTGGTGCTGTATGTCCACGCGCTGAACCCGCACGGGTTTTCGCACAGCCGCCGCGTCACCCACGAAAACGTCGACCTGAACCGCAACTTCCAACGCTTTGACCAGCCCCTGCCGTTGAACGCACCCTACGCGAGCCTGCACGACCTGCTGCTGCCCGACCAGTGGCCGCCCGATGCCACCAATCAGGCCGCCGTGGCCAGTTGGATTGCCGACAACGGCATGCTGCGCTACCAAGCCGCCGTCAGCCAAGGGCAGCACGCACACCCGGACGGCCTGTTTTTCGGTGGTACCCAGCCCACCTGGAGCAACCAAACCCTGCGTGGCGTGCTGCGCGAACACGGCCAAGGCGCGAAGCACGTGGCCTGGATCGACCTGCACACTGGCCTGGGGCCCAGCGGCGTGGGCGAACGCATCTGGGCAGGCATGAACGACCCCGAAGCCATCGCCCGTGCGCGGCAGTGGTGGAGCAACGACGGGGCCACACCCATCACGTCCATTTACGACGGCTCGTCCACATCGGCCTTGCTGACCGGCCTGATGTGGTCAGCCATTCACGACGAATGCCCCGATGCGGCCTACACCGGCATGGCGCTGGAATACGGCACGGTGCCCATCACCCAGGTGATCGACGCCCTGCGTGCCGACCACTGGTTGCACCGCGCCCGCCAGCGCGGGCAAACGGTGGCTGCTGACTTGGCTGCGCACATCTCGCAACACATGCGCGACACGTTCTATGTGGCCACCACCGAGTGGCGAGAACAAGTGGTGGCGCAGGGCAAACAGGGGCTGTTTCAGGCGGTGGATGGGTTGAGAAGGGGCTGAGAGCGTTTGCGCGGGTGTCGGCTTCCGGGCCCCGCAAAGCGCTCCGAAATTCCACAAAAAAACTGATTTCTCGATAGCAATGTCCGCCACCAATAAAGCGGTAGAAGCTCTTTTTATTTTGAATCATTCAAATCAAAATGTGAGCGCAACCGGCAGGCAACCCCACGCATCCCTCCTGCTTGGCGGGCCCGTGGTCAGGCCGCAAAGCGGCGGCCTGCAATCTCCAGCAGGCCATCGAAAATCAGGCTGTCGGCCAGTTCAACCTGGTTGGACATGCTGGGGGCCATCTTCCAGCCCGCCCCGCCGGTCATGATGCACTCGGGCTCCTGGCCGGTGTGGCGGCGCAGGTTGTCGACCATGCGCTGCACGGCTCCGGCAATGGCAAACGTGCCACCGGTGGTGAGGGCATCGCTGGTGTTGGTGGGGAAATTGCACACGTCGCCCGTGGGCACGTGCAGACCGGCGGTGCCGGACTCCAGCGCACGCAACATGATGCCGTGCCCCGGCAGGATGATGCCGCCCAGAAAATGCCCGTCGGCATCGATGGCCTCGACCGTCACGGCCGTGCCCACCATCACCACCACGCAGGGTTTGGCCGCACCACGCGCCAGCACGCGCTGGCGCGCACCGATCATGGCCACCCAACGGTCGGCACCGAGCCGACCGGGATGGTCGTAGCCGTTGGTCATGCCGCCTTCCTGCAGCGAAGGCACCACCCATTGGGGGTGCACGTCCCAGATGTCCAGTTGTTGCTCGACGCGGCGGCGCACGGCATCGCCCGCCACCACGCAACCGAGCACACAGTGTGGTTGGCTCAGCTCGCTCCAGTCGCCATCGGCCAATTTGTCGATGTTTTCCAGAAACTGCGCGCCGTGTGCCAGCAGGTTGGCCCCCACGTGAGGTGCGTCGTACAGTGCCCACTTCAGGCGCGTGTTTCCAATGTCAAGTGCCAGCAGCGTCATGAGGCGGGATTATGACCACCCAAAGGGGCGATTCCCCGCACGCCCGACGGCGGTTGAGCGGGGGTTTTCCCGACCGGCAAGGTCATTTCAGAGGCTGCGCATCTGTCGTGCATGCCAGAGCAACATCCCAAAACGTGGCCGGTCAAGGTGCAAAACACAGCCATGGCTTGGGCTGTGGCGCGCATTTGCAACGCCGAACGGGTGCTCGCTGGTGCAGATGTACAAAAGGCTCTCTGCCCTTCAGTTCTGGCGCCAGGGCAGGCCCTGAAAGCGCCAACCGCCTTTGTGCCCACGGTGGGCATCGGCGTCGGGGTCGCCCTCGAACCCTTCCAGGATGTTGTAGGCCTCAAGGCCCAGTTCGGTGGCACGTTTGGCCGCCGCAATCGAGCGCACACCGCTGCGGCACAGCAACACCAGCTTGCGGCCACCATCGGCCGCCTGGCGGATGGCGTCGTCAAACGAAGCATTCATGGCCATGCCGGGCCATTGTTTCCAAGCCACGGGTGTGGCGCCGGGCACAAAGCCCACCCACTCGCGCTCGGCATCGGTGCGCACGTCGACGAGCACCGCCTCGCCAGCCTGCACCCATTGCCAGGCCAGTTGTGCCGACACGTCACCGGCGTAACCGGGCGCCGGTCGGGCGTGGACCAGCAGCAGACCGTCGAGGTCGTGCCGCAAACCGGTGCTGAGCCCGGACACCAGGTTGGCCGGCACGGCTTCGGCCATGCGTTTGGGGCTCGGCAGGTTCAACCCGCCCATGATGGCCACGAACTCGGCCAGCGTTTTGCCCGCCACGCGCGCGTTGCTGGCCTTTTCCTGGCCAATGGTGGAGTGGGTGCGCCCCTGGTAGTCGTGCCCGGGCCAGACGGTGGTGTCGTCAGGCAACGCAAACAGCACCTGGGTGAGGCTGTGGTAAAGCGCTTCGGCACTGCCCGACTGGAAATCGGTGCGGCCACAGCCGTTGATGAGCAGCGTGTCTCCCGTGAACACGTGACGCGCGCCTTCTGCTGCCCACACATAGCTCATGCTGCCCGCCGTGTGGCCGGGCGTGTGGAGTGCCGTCAGCACCTGGCCACCGAACCGCAAGGTGTCGCCATCTTGCAACTGCACCGATGCCGGGCCGATGCCGCAACCCGCTGGCGCAGCAGTTTTGGCACCGGTGTGCTCGGCCAGCAGCCCGGCGCTGGTGATGTGGTCGGCGTGGGCATGGGTTTCAACGGTCCACACCAGCTTCAGGCCGTGCTCGCGCAGCGCGGCCAAGTCGCGGGCGAGCTGGTCGTCCACGGGGTCGATCAGCAACGCGTCGCGCGTGTCGGCATCGAACAGGATGTAGGTGTAGGTACTGGAGGCGGGATCGAAAAGCTGCAGGGGTTTCATGGTGTCAGGAGAACTTGGTCAACATTTCGGCCACATCATCGGCGGGCACGTCGCCTTGCGCAATGACGCAACCCACCAGCGAATAGAACGATTTGTCCAACGCCTTGCGGGCTGCTGCCAGCTGCTGGGCGATTTTCTCGCAGTCTTCGTCTTCGTCAATCAGACGCTGAATGCCACGCAACTGCCCTTCCACGCGCTTGAGGCGCAGCACCAGTGCGCGCTTGCGCTCGGGGTCTTTAACAACGGTCATGACGGGGTCCTGTGAAATGGGCCAACGGGCCGCTTGCGCCCTGCGACGGGCCGGCGGCCACTCCTGATACTCCGCCGGGTAGTTTACGCAAGCACCTGACATCGGCCTGAAGCCCGATGCCATGCCATGCCATGCCATGCCATGCCATGCCATGCCATGCCATGCCATGCCATGCTGTGCTGTGCTGTGCTGTGCTGTGCTGTGCTGTGCCTCGCTGTGCATGTGCCGTGCGCCGAGCCCGGCAGTCGCTCGGCCTCCAAGCCTTGGCGGGCAGTGTTCAAGCCCCAGACTCGGGTATGCACCCGATGACAAGCCGACCCGGCTGGGGTAATATTTGAAGTTGACGTTTACGTAAACGTCAACGCACACATCAATGCATGCCCTCAAGGCAAAACGACCACCCCACCCCGGCTGTCGCCCACAGCGCGAAGCGCCGGTTTGCACGCGACCCATCGAAAGCCACACATGAGTGACCTGTCTGCCGAGTTCAAAGCCCTGGCCAACTACCGCCCCACACACAAGGTGCGCTTCGTCACGGCGGCCAGCCTGTTCGACGGGCACGACGCGGCCATCAACATCATGCGGCGCATCCTGCAGGGCATGGGCGCCGAGGTGATTCACCTGGGCCACAACCGCAGCGTGGACGACGTGGTGACCGCCGCCTTGCAGGAAGACGTGCAGGGCATTGCCATCAGCTCGTACCAGGGTGGGCACGTCGAATATTTCAAGTACATGGTGGACCTGCTGCGCGAGCGTGGCGGCAGCCACATTCAGGTGTTCGGCGGCGGTGGTGGTGTGATCGTGCCCGCTGAAATCCGAGAGTTGCAAGCCTACGGCGTGAGCCGCATCTACAGCCCCGAAGACGGCCAGCGCATGGGTCTGGCCGGCATGATCGGCGAGATGGTGATGCGCTGCGACCAGGACATCACTGGTTACGCCCCCACGTCGCTCGATGCCATCCAGGGCCACACCGAAGCCGCCTGGCGTGCGTTGGCACAGCTGATCACGGCGCTCGAAAACCAGGGCGAAGCGGCCACACGCGACAATTCAGAACAAAAACACCCTCTGGCGCTTGACCTGCATGCGACAGCAGCTACCAAAAACACACCTGTGCTGGGCATCACCGGCACGGGTGGCGCAGGCAAATCGAGCCTGACCGACGAGCTGATCCGCCGCCTGCGGCTGGACCAGGGCGACGCGCTGCGCGTGGCCGTGATCAGCATCGACCCCAGCCGCCGCAAGAGTGGTGGTGCGCTGCTGGGCGACCGCATCCGCATGAACGCCACGGGGCCGTGGCAAAACGGCAGCAGGGTGTTCATGCGCTCGCTGGCCACACGCGATTTCGGCAGCGAAATTTCTGCCGCACTGCCCGAGGTGATCGCTGCGTGCAAGGTAGCCGGTTTCGACCTGGTGATCGTCGAAACCTCCGGCATCGGCCAGGGCGATGCGGCCATCGTGCCGCACGTCGATGTGCCCATGTATGTGATGACACCTGAATTCGGTGCGGCCAGTCAGCTCGAAAAAATCGACATGCTGGACTTCGCCGAGTTCGTGGCCATCAACAAGTTCGACCGCAAAGGCGCGTCCGATGCCCTGCGCGACGTGTCCAAGCAGGTGCAACGCAACAAAGAGGCCTGGACCACCCCAACCGACCAGATGCCGGTGTTCGGCACCATGGCCGCCCGTTTCAACGACGATGGTGTGACCGCGCTGTACCAAGCGCTCAAAACCCGTTTGGCCGAGTTGGGCCTGCCCGTGACCGAAGGCCGCTTGCCACTGGTGACGGTGCGCCACAGCACCAACCAGACCCCCGTGGTGCCACCTGCCCGCACCCGCTACCTGGCTGAAATTGCCGACACGGTGCGTGGCTACAAAACGAAGGCCCGTGGGCAGGCGCGCCTGGCCAGGGAAATTCAACAGCTGCGTGCCGCATCGGCCATGCTGGAAGAAACCAAACCGGGCAAAGCCAAAGCGGCCGAAGCGGCGCTGGAGCTGGCTCAGGTGCGTGAAGAGCGCATGGACCACAGTGCCCGCAAGCTGATCGGGCAATGGCCCGCCATGCAACAGGCCTACGCTGGCGACGAATACGTGGTGAAGATCCGCGACAAGGAAATCCGCACGGCGCTCACCACCAAATCCTTGAGCGGCACCACCATCCGCAAGGTGTGCCTGCCGCAATACGAATGCCACGGCGAAATCCTGAAATGGCTGATGCTGGACAACGTGCCCGGCAGCTACCCCTACACCGCCGGCACCTTTGCCTTCAAGCGCGAGGGCGAAGACCCCACCCGCATGTTTGCCGGCGAAGGCGACCCCTTCCGCACCAACCGCCGCTTCAAGCTGGTGAGCGAAGGCATGGCCGCCAAGCGCCTGAGCACCGCGTTCGACTCGGTCACGCTGTACGGCAACGACCCCGACCGCCGCCCCGACATCTACGGCAAGATCGGCAACAGCGGTGTGAACGTGGCCACCCTTGACGACATGAAGGTGCTGTACGGCGGCTTTGACCTGTGCAGCCCCACCACCAGCGTCAGCATGACCATCAACGGCCCGGCACCCAGCATCCTGGCCATGTTCATGAACACGGCCATCGACCAGAACTTGGAGAAGTTCAGGGCAGACAACGGCCGCGATCCCACCGATACCGAAGCCCAGAAAATCCGCGAGTGGGTGCTGGCCAACGTGCGCGGCACCGTGCAGGCCGACATCCTGAAAGAAGACCAGGGCCAGAACACCTGCATCTTCAGTACAGAGTTCAGCCTGAAGGTGATGGGCGACATTGCCGAGTACTTTGTGCACCACAACGTGCGCAACTTCTACAGCGTGTCGATCAGCGGCTACCACATTGCCGAGGCCGGGGCCAACCCCATCAGCCAGCTGGCGTTCACGCTGAGTAACGGCTTCACGTTTGTGGAGGCGTATCTGGCACGCGGCATGCACATCGACGACTTTGCGCCCAACCTGAGCTTCTTCTTCAGCAACGGCATGGACCCCGAGTACACGGTGATGGGCCGCGTGGCACGCCGCATCTGGGCCGTGGCCATGAAAGAAAAATACGGTGCGAACGAGCGCAGCCAGAAGCTGAAATACCACATCCAGACATCAGGCCGCAGCCTGCACGCGCAAGAGATTCAGTTCAACGACATCCGCACCACGCTGCAAGCGCTGATCGCCATTTACGACAACTGCAACAGCCTGCACACCAATGCGTTTGACGAAGCCATCACCACGCCCACCGAAGACAGCGTGCGCCGCGCCATGGCCATCCAGCTCATCATCAACCGCGAATGGGGCCTGGCCAAGAACGAGAACCCGTCGCAAGGCGCGTTCATCATCGAAGAACTGACCGAGCTGGTGGAAGAGGCCGTACTGACCGAGTTCGAACGGATTGCAGAACGTGGCGGCGTGCTGGGCGCGATGGAAACCGGCTTCCAGCGCGGCAAGATTCAAGATGAATCCATGCACTACGAGATGCTGAAACACACCGGCGAGCTGCCCATCATCGGTGTGAACACCTTCCGCAACCCGAAGGGCGATACCATGCCCGAAACCATCGAGCTGGCCCGCTCCACCGAGGAAGAAAAGCAAAGTCAGCTCAACCGCCTGACAGATTTCCACACCCGCCACGCGGCGCAGGCACCGGTGCAACTGGAACGGCTGCAGCAAGCTGTGATCCACAACGCCAACGTGTTCGAGGTGTTGATGGATGCTGTGCGTGTGTGCTCTCTGGGTCAGATCACCAACGCGCTGTTCGAAGTGGGTGGCCAGTACCGGCGCAACATGTGACGCACACGGGCAGCCAGCGCACCCGTGATGTGCTGGCTGCGCTTCGCTCATCCGGCGAGTGGCTGCATGCATGGGGGGCCGTGCGCGGGGTTCGCGCAGCACGGCGGGTGGCGCACAATGTGAGGCATTGATTTTCAACACTTGCACGACCCTATGTTCAAACACATTCTTCTGGCCACTGACGGTTCTTCCAGCGCTGAACATGCGGCACAAAAAGCGCTGCAACTTGCCCGCATCCACGGCGGCCAGGTCACGGCGGCGTTCGTGGTCGACCCATACCCGTACGTGGGGCTGGGTTCCCTGAACCCCATCGGCCTCGAAGCCTACCGTGCGGCCGCACACGAGGCGGCTGGCAAGGCCTTCAGTCACCTGAACGAACTGGCCCAGGCTGCAGGCATCCGGCTGGAAGCGCGTCTTGTCGAAGAAAGCCACGTGGTCCAGGGCATCCTGGCTGCGGCAGAAGATGTCTCAGCAGACCTCATTGTGGTGGGCTCGCACGGCCGCAGCGGCTTGAAGCGCTTGCTGGCAGGTAGCGTGGCGACACAGGTGGCCGGCCTGTCGAGCCGCCCTGTGCTGGTCGTGCGCTGAACCTCCAGCTCTTCGTTACGTTCATTTTCACTGCTTTTCTTGAGGCGCATGGCACCCAAACGTGGTGGGCAGCTCCCCCCTGCAGACCCCACTGAACACAGTTGGCTGTTGTACTGGCGCATGACCCGCCCTGGCTTCCTCAGCATCACGGCTGTCGGCTGTGCGCTGGGGTTGGCCAGTGCGGCCGCATGCGGCTGTGGGTTCGATGGCACGCGCGCACTGGTGACGGTGTTGTTGGCGCTCTTGGCCCACGCAGGTGCCAACGTGCTGAACGATTACTGCGATGCCATGAACGGCGCTGATGCGGCCAATTCAGCCGCGCTGTTCCCGTTCACCGGTGGGTCCCGTTTCATCCAAAACGGTCAGGTATCCACCGATGACACCAAACATTGGGCGTGGCTGCTTCTCGGCGTGACCACCCTTGGCGGTATCTGGCTGGCACTGCAAAGCGGGGCAGGCTTGCTGCTTGTGGGGATGGCCGGCCTGCTGCTGGCATGGGCCTATTCAGCCCCACCCTTCAAGCTCATGTCCCGAGGGCTGGGCGAGTTGTCTGTTGCGCTGGCATGGTGGCTGGTGGTGGTGGGCGCCGACTACAGCCAGCGCGGTCAGTTCTTCATCATCCCCGCCTATGTTGGCGTCAGTTTTGCCTTGCTGATCGGAAACATTCTGCTGATCAATGGCCTGCCGGATGCGCCAGCCGATGCGTCCGTTGGCAAGCGGACATTGGCCACGCGACTGACGCCACAAGGCGTGGCCTGGACCTACCTGCTCATCGTGCTGGGCGCACACGGTTGGGTCGTGGCGGGGGTATGGCTGTTGATCCCGCCAGCCACTGCGCTGTGGGCGCTGGTCTCATTGCCCACTGGTTTGGCTGCCAGTTGGCAGCTGTTCAGGCACGTGCGGTCACCTTCAGTGGGACTGCGCCCAGCCATCGTGATGACCATCGTCACAGCCAATTTGCACGGGGCAGCACTGGCCGTTGCCATGCTGCTGCCACACCTGTAACAAACGAATGACCGATCTCAACGCGTGAGTGGCCTGACACCCGGCGCAACGGGTGCCAGCATAGGCGCCGGTGTCAGGCGTGTGGCGGGCTCGGGCTGGGTGCTTTCAGGTCGCCCTTGCTGCGCCCACACCGGTGCCTGCTGACTGGCCCGGGGGGCCAGGCTGTTTTGAGCAGGTACCGCCCACAGTGGTGGCACCTCTGGCACCCCTGCCTCTTGATACGGCAACTGAAGGGGTTGAGGTGTCAGACCCAGCGCTGCCTGGCCCTCGGCTTGCGCCAACCACCGTTGCAAGTTACTCAAGTTGACCGCGATGTCGGCGCGGGCAGGTGCCAATTTGACAGCCCTCTGCAGCAGGGACGATGCCTGCTGATACCGACCACGCCCGGCCTCCATGACGGCAAGATTGTTCAACGCAATGGGGTCAAATGGATTGATGGCGGCCATTTCAGCCGGGTCTTGCCCCAGGCCTGAACCCAGCGTCCCTTGCGAGTGAAAACTCTGCGCTGAAACCACTGCAGGGAATGTGAGTGTGGCCTGCCTCGATCCGAATGAGCCACAGCCTGACAACATCACCATCAACCCGACCAGCGGCAACAACCGGGATGCATGAAAGCATGAATGCCCGCCCATGTCACTGCCCCACTTTCATGGTCTTGACCGGAAATTTGGTCGCGGTGTAGATGGGGTCAAAACTGTACTTCACGTAGACCAAACCACTGGTTTGCGTGTAGCTTGACGCATTGTCGATGGCAACCTTGCCGCCGACCAACCATTGAGGTGCAAACTGGTACTCAGCCTCGGCGCCCAACCGGAACCCCAACCCAGATTTGGACTGACTGGGGTAGAAAGACCGGTAGGTCACACCAGTAGGTGCTGCCACCGAATTCGCTGCAGCCACGGTTTCCCAATTGGCCTGCTGCGTGGCATCGCCAGGGAAGTAGGCCGCACTGTTTTCACGGAAATTCTGTATGCCGATGGAGCCATCCAGCTTGTAGGCCATCCGGCCATAGCGCCCGGTCAACTCAAGTGGCAAAGCCAAGCTGAAGTAGCGCTGTGGACTGAAGTAGCCGCCATGCCCCAGAGTGAAGTAGCGCAAATTGCGTTTGTAGCCCAGCGCTGTCACGCTGACACCAGCGGTGAACTCCATGTCAGAGTCCTGGATAACCTTGTAGTAGGCACCCCCGCCAATTTCAAACCGGTTGTTGCTGACAACATTCTTGCCCGTGAGCGCGTGCAGCCCGCCGTAACCGAACAGGCCGAAACGGCCTTGTTCAACACCAATTTCAAGTCGCCCGCCAGTGGCCGTCACGCCACCCCATGTTCGCCCGGTCACGTCATCAACCGTACCTGCATAGGACAACAAACTGTCGGTAATGGGGCGACGAGACACATCCAATTTCAACTTCACGTCACCGAACGAGTCGTTGTACGAAACGCCACCCACGAAATTGGCCACCTGAAAACCCAAGGGAGTGGAGCCCAGATCGAGCTTCAAGCGGGCATTCTCATACCCCACGGAAATGGCCACACCCGAGTCCTGTTGCTCTCGTGTGGTGCCAACGCCTCCCGCCACGATCGCCAGCGCATTGGAGCCGAACTGCTGTGAGGCGTTGAAGTCAGTCGAGCTGATGCGACCTGCACTGAGAAACACGGGTTCCAGACGCAAGACGAGGTGCCCACCCTGCCCGAACGGGAAGCGCCCCTCCACTGCGGTACTGAAATCGGTAAGTTCACTGGTACCTGAATCACCATTGCGGCCTCGCCACATGCCACCCGCACCAAACCACCCAGCACGGTCTGCTCGCAACTCGTCAATCTCGCGCTGCAAACCGCCCGGACCGGACGCCCTGCGCTGCAACTGAGGGGTAGGTGGCGACTCCCATGAGGCGCGGCCAGAGACACCAGAATCGTTCAGATTCGTCGAGTTCACCTGAACGGTCTGAACAGGGGCCATCTGAAGCGGTGACATGTAGGGCGCAGGGGCCTGGCGATAGGCCTCTGCCTGGTGGGCATAGCCTTGATTGGGTGATCCGCCCGCATTGCCTTGGGTCACGTATAACGATGCAGGGTAATTGCTGACCTGCGTCAGGACCGGAGGGCCTTGCACCGCAGCGACTGTTGGCGAAAAAACCGACTGTTGCACGGTGCTCGGGCGTTGCCAAGGTACCACTTGATCGGCACCCTGCGGGTAGGCGCCAGTGGCGGCACTGCTGTCCGAGGCATACCGGGGAATCTGCGCCTGCAGATACTGCACCGGTTTCATGCCTTCCCGGACCGGAGGCAAATCAGAAAACACCGAGGACTGCTGGGCCGCTGATTGCGAATACTGGGGCACAGCTTGTGGCAACTGCGCAGCAGACCTTGCAGCCCAGTCCTCAGTGACCTGCGAGGGCGCTGAAGACAGTGGGCGTCCGGGTTGAGCCACGGGCTGCATCAAGGGTCGCATATTGGGTGCCACTGACGGCCCCAGTGCCCGACCACCCAACGGATTGGGAATGGGAGGAATGCCCCCCGCCTGGGCACCAGGCCGACCTGCAGGCGTTGCCACGGGCATGGAATAGTCCACCAGATTCACACCCAACGGCCCGGCTTTGGCCATCTGGCTTTGTGCCAAAGACACTTGCTGGGCCTGCTGCAACAACTCGACAGCGAGTTTGTTTTTCCCTTGTGCCCGCGCCAATCTACCCTGTGTAGACAACAAATCAGGGTTGTTGGGCGCAATCGACGCAGCGGCATCAAGTGCAGCCTGTGCATACTGCAGCTCGCCTGCCTGCAAGGCCGTCCCCCCGGCGGCCACCAACGTGGCGACATCGGGCTGGGCGGTCATGGACAGTATCTGGTGATACCAAGCCAGTGCACGGGCATGTTCACCTGCACTGGAATACAACCGGGCGAGTGCAAGCTGAGCGGATTGATCGTTGGGTCGTTCGCTCAACAATTGCGCTGCAATTTCGTATGCTGCGGAAAAATTGCCCGCCTCGCGCTGCGCATCAGTTTGCCGCACGCTGTAAGCCCACCGGATAGTGTCCACATCTTGTCGCTGGGCAGGCGTGAGCGTCTGCCCATACAACTGACGCAGCTGTGCGGCCAATTCGACATCCTGACGGGTTGTCAGCAACAGCCCGGCGTATTGGATCAGGAGATCAGCTTCGGGTTTGGGCGTCTGTGCCAGCAACGTGCGCATCATGGTCAGTGACCGCGCTTCATCACCCAAATCAAGCATGACCTGCGCGATCGCGGCCAATGAATCGGCATCCCGGCCTGCGGCAGCCAAGGCTTGGTCGAGAGTGCTCATGGCTTGGGCTGTCTGCCCCATTTTGGCCAGCACGTCGGCTTTACTGACCTGTGCACGGACCCACATTTTCCGCTGCAACTCTGCCATCTCACGCGTACGCGAGTTGACCGGTATTTTTTCCAGCATGGCCAACGCCAACGTAAATTCCTTGGCTTCCGCGCTCATCAACGCGGCGGCATGCAATGCATCCGGCATATCGGGACGACTTTGCAGAAGGCCATCCATCAGGCCAAATGCCTCGCTTGCCGCACCGGAGCGGTGATACAGGCGAGCCAGCTCCAGGCGCAACCAAGGGCTGTTCGGGTCCCACAGCAAGGCCTCTTCCAGATGAGCCATGCCACCAACCGGATCATTCTGGGCAATGGCCGCAATGGCTTTGCGCCGGTACTGCTCGGCGCGAAGGCTGCCGTACCCGAGTTCTTCCTTCTCTTCGTCGCTCAGCTTTTCAGCCAATGCCAACGCTTCATCGACCTTACCCTGACGAACCAGCACACCTGCCAACCCGCGCAGCACGTCCACCGATTTGGGATGTGCGGCCATCACAGCACGGTAAGCCCGTTCAGCGTCGAGCAACCGCCCTTCCTGAACCAGCAAGTCAGCCAAGGCGGCCGGTGGTCGAGCATGCTTGCCATCCAGTTGCGCCGCACGCTCGTAAAACTTGCGCGCATTTGAAAGGTCACCCCCATTCGCTGCGTTGTCACCATCGTCCAACGACTGCCAGAATCTGGCACTGTTCAGCGCCTCTTCCCATTTGCGGTTGCCGCTCAGACGCGTGGCCTCAAGCAACAATTTTTCTGCCTCAGGGAACCGCTCCTGCTTCAATCGAACGACACCCAGCCCACCGAGTGCATCGGGGTTCTTGGGTCCGCTGCCCAACAACCCTTCAAACCGTTTTTCCGCCTCGCCAACGTCGCCGATGTTGAGTGCAGCAAATGCATCACGCAATGCGATAGAGCGAGCGTCCAATGGTTTGGAGGCTGACGCCTGATTCAAGCTGGCGATCCTGGCCTTGATGGCCGCGTCGCTGGGTTGAACTTGCAGGTAAGCCTGAAACAGAGAGGTGTCACTGCGAGACGCTTCCAGCCAGATCAACGCACGCCGCCATGCATCCAGCGCAGCGGATCCGACTTGCGGCTTGCGCGCCAAATCTGCAAGAAGACGGATGCCCTCCCGGCGTGTCGCGGCGCGGTAGGTCAGATGCTGTGCATACGCCAACCCTGCAGCACTGTTACCTGGATCTTCCGTGTACAAACGCTCGAAGCCTTTACGGGCATCGTCCCAGCCAGATGTGGTGCCTCCCAGAGTTTGGTAATACTCCAGCGCAATAGCGCCCGTCAGCGTTCGCCCTTCGAGCAGCTGCCTATACAAGGCAACAGCTTCGTCGGGCTTACCCGCCCGAGACGCTGCACGAGCCTGATCCAGCAATTTTGTGTTGAGTGATTTTTGAACCGTTGCGTTTTCAATTCGCTTGATGGCATCACGGTTGGCCTGAGGCTGTTTTTTCAACTCCTCTGCGATCGCCCGAGCCGCTTCTGGACGGTTGTTGTCCAGCTCAAATTGAGCGAGTCCAGCCAACGCTTCTGTGTTCCTGGGGTCCAGTTGGAGCAATCGCTTCCATGCTGCCGCAGCCAGTTCGGAACGCCCCTTTGACTCCCAGAACCGGGCCTGCTCGGTCAACGTCTTAACTGCCAATGCATCATCTGCCCAAACTGGTGTCGACAGAACGAGCGCAACTGACGCGAGAGACGCGCCAGCCAGCGACCTTGCCCAGCGGTTTTTTCGAAAGCGAAACGATTGGTTCATTGTGATTCAACCTGCGTAATCAGATACGAAGGGTGCCCTCATTTTCCACCAGACCGCTTGCCAGCCTGACGACGCAGCAAGGTATAAAACACACCAGCGAGGATGATGGCAACGAGCACGATCAACAATGCCGCCATCCAGATGTTGTTGGACAGCGCCCACCGCACAGCAAGCAAGGGTGGCAAACTGCCAATGTAGTAGGTGGACACACCTTCCATGGCATCCACATCCTTGCCACGGATCACTGAAATGCCACCCTGTATCTTGGGTACGACATCGTCATCCATCAATGCATTGAGCAAATCCGCCTGCCCGGTTGTGCGGTCGCTGGTCAGCGCCACCACACTGCGGCTGGAGTTGAGCGGTGACTGAAAACCAAACACCACTGCCTCCCGGGCAAGCGTCACTGCCGAAAGATTGACTGTAGAAGGCTTGTCATCTTTGGGGGCTTCGTACCATGGCAGGTATTTGCGACGCAGGTCAGTCAACGAAAAAGCCCGCGTCTCACCATCGGCTGAGAACGGCATGGACTTGGCCCAATCTTTGAACAGCGGCTGAGTCGCAGGCCCGCCCAGCAGCAGAATGTCACGGTCAGCAACCTTCTGAACATCTGCGGCACGGGTCACACTTACACCATAAACAGGCAAGCCTGTTGATTGCCCCATGCGTCCCATCAGAGTCAGGTAGGTACCAATATCACCAGAACTGTAACTGTCTGGCATGACGACCGCCGTCTCGGACAAATCGGCCATGCGCGTGAACGGGAAGCCCGTGTTCGCGAACGCACTCACATCAGGCATCTTGATGTAATGAGGGAAACTGCTGATGTCGATCGCAGACTCCGGATCGACGGCTGCCCGCATGTTGTCGAGCACCACGTCACGACAGGCACCCTCTTTGGGGTAATCGAAATTGAAGTGAAACTGCATTTGGCTGCGTGAGCGCAGATGCACCAGAGGCATGTGGAAACTTGCCTGCCCAGGCATCAGATCACCCGGACCAAACTTGGCAACGAGACCGGCAACAACGGAGTCGGGCGCACTTGAACCGGGGTAAGCCAACAACGGAAACGAGGTGACATACTTGTCATTGACCAGCACGTTCAAGTTTGATTTGTCGGGTTTCGGCCGCGGGGTGTAGCGGTACTTGAGGTTGACAGGTACGCCAGGCGAATTCCATGCAAACAGATCAGGGGGCGTGGTCATGTTCAAACGAACCAGATCAGGCGTCAGGCCGCGTACGTTCAAATCCTGCAAGGTCGCCAGCTCGCCAAACTTCACAGCACGGTCACTGGGCAACCAACGCGGCGCATCGTAAGGCACGCGCGGCTTGAGGTTGTCGAGTTTGACGCTGGAAACCGTTTGCCCCGCAAGTCCAGGTTTACCGAGCCCCAGGGATGTCGCGGCTGTGCGCAGTTCCGTGCCATCGCGCCCCATGACAAGCAACACTTTGAACCTTGGGTCGACGGGGTGCGGCACGACCGAAACCGTAGGACCATTGATGGTCGGCAGATTCAGCAATCCCTGTGGCCTGTCATCGCTGGTGGCAAACACAACAAGATTGTCGTTGGGCAAGCGGTTCAGGTGGGCGGGAAACCATGCGCCCCTGTAACTGGCCAGATCGCCAAACCAAGACGCTACGATACCGGCCGCTTCCAAGGTAGCCACCGATGGATTGGCCCCAAACACAAATGGTCGCTCCAAACGACGACCATCGCGACGATCAAAGAACGGACCTGGCAACAGAGCCAGATCGTTGACAACCGACAGCGGTGCCACCGTGAAGTGAACTGAACTCAAGTTGCTCACGTTCATCCACAAGCTGGAATGGAATGGGTCTTCACAGTCAAGCGTGTAGTGCCCAATGAACTGAAGACTCAGCTGGTTGAAGTCACTGACCAATCGAGGGTCAATGGCAATTTCCCTGATCAGCGCGGTGCCAGCCGTCTCCTTGGGCAAAGGAATGGTCTGAGCCACCTCACCGTTGAGCATGATTTTCAAATGCGACAGGTTTGTCAGCAACGAAGGCGAATATGAAAAATCCAGCTTGATCTTGACGCCAGTGACGACCTCGTCCGCCGGAATGCTGAAAGGAACCGAATAAATGGAATCGATACCACGCAGTTGGAAGGACTGCGTCACCCCCAACTGCTTGAACGTGAACCCATAGGTACGCTGCTGGGGCGTCGCTGCACTGGCAACCGCTGCTGCGGTTGGGGTCTCAGCCACCTCGGTCAACAGCGACTTGCTCTTCTTGGGTTGAGCCCAAGCATCTGGCGCCATCGAGGTGGTTGCGACAGCGGCGCCGAACATGACTGCCGCTAGCAGTTGACGTTTAAACATAAAAATTCCCTTGTACTCACTGACGGGGCGAGTGTGCTTCATGACGCACCCTTGCCCGCTTCACCTTGACGCGTGGCAAGCGCACGCAACTTGGCCTGACGCTCATCCAACGCAGCCCGCACATTGCCCAAATTGAAGTTGGCTTGCATGCGCGCCTTGCGCTCGCGCCAAGAACCTACAAGCAGCGCACCCAGCACTTTGAAGCCACTGAGCCCCATCCAGGCTACTTCCTTCAGTGATTCCAGCGGTTTATCTGGCTTTCGCTTGTCGCCCCAGACCACCCAACTGTCAGCACGCGCAAATGTGCACTGGACGAAATCAATGGACTGCTGGGTTGTCATCGGTCCAAACTGCAAGCCGACACGTGTGCCCCGATTCAGCGTTACCTTGGCATCAAATTCATACTCTTCCATGCCACGTGTCAGCGCCAACTTGACGTTCTCACCCAAAACAACGTCAATGGGTGCAGATGCGGTCAGTCCAACTCCACCATCGGAGTAGTCGCTGGTGCTGCATGCATAACTGCGGCCATTGGGCAAACGCAAAGCGGCATCCATTTTCATCTGAACCCGATGAGACTGGCGAACCTGACGGGCTTCGTTGGCCACGGCAATACTGGCCCCCAGCATCATCAGGTTGTAAGCGGTCCAGATCAGATTCAGAACAATCGTGTCGACATCTGGCGCATCCTGCCAGAACAATCTGAAAATACCCGCAGCAAACCCGAACAGGCTCAGCCCCATCAGAATCAGGTAAGGCTTTGCAATTTCCCAGTCAAAGAACTCTGACTCGTTCAGCCCCCCCTTGGCCGTTACGTTGAATTTGCCAAACTTGGGATTGATGAACGCCACCAGTGTGGGGCGAAGGATGTACCAAGCCAATACCGACTCGTACACCTCGGCCCAGAAAGAATGCCGAAACTCACCCTGCATGCGTGAGTTGGTCAAGTTGGCATGCAGCAAATGCGGTAGAGCATACAAAGCAATGTACAGCGCTGACGCCTGAATCACCTCAGAGCCGAGCAGCAAATAAGCCAATGGCGCCGAGAGAAACACCAACCGCGGCAGCCCGTAAAAAAAGTGGAGCATGGCATTGGCGTAGCACAAGCGCTGAGCAAACTTCAGTCCCTTGCCCAAGAACGGGTTATCTACCCTGAAAATCTGAGCCATGCCCCGTGCCCAGCGGATCCGCTGCCCCACGTGACTGCCCAATGACTCCGTGGCAAACCCAGCCGCCTGCGGTATCGCCAGAAATGCAGTGGAGTAGCCCTTGCGGTGCATCTTCAGGGCAGTATGGGCATCTTCCGTCACGGTTTCCGTGGCCACGCCTCCCACCTCATCCAGTGCTGATCGTTTGATGACCGCGCACGAACCACAGAAAAACGTCGCGTTCCACAGGTCGTTCCCGTCCTGCACCAACCCATAAAACAGCTCGCCCTCGTTAGGTACTTTCTTGAAGGTACCCAGGTTTTTCTCAAACGGGTCTGGTGAGAAGAAATGGTGGGGTGTTTGCACCATGGCCAATTTGGCATCTTTTCCAAACCACCCCATGGATACCTGCAAGAACGTGCGTGTGGGCACGTGATCGCAATCGAAAATGGCGACGTATTCACCCTTGACGTGCTTCAGTGCTGCGTTGAGGTTGCCCGCCTTTGCATGCTTCTTGGTTGACCTGGTCAGGTAACCCACATTGATTTCATCGGCAAACTGGCGAAATTCTTCGCGCTTGCCATCATCCAGTATGTAGACGCGTATTTTGTCTTTGGGCCAGTCCATGGCCATGGCGGCAAACACGGTCGTGCGCACGACTTTCAGCGGTTCGTTGTATGTGGGGATCAGGACATCGACAGTTGGCCAGTGCGAGGTATCAGGATCCATCGGCACAGGCTTGCGCTCTAAGGGCCATGCCGTTTGGAAATAGCCAAACACCAACACGATCCATGCATACAGTTCGGCCAGAAACAATCCCGAACCGAACAGGCCACTGAGCCAAGTATCAAATGAAATGGTCTGCGTGAGACGCCAGTACAGATACCGTGTGGAGGCCACCACCGACAGCACAATCAATGCCTGCGTAACATAACGCCCCGGCAGCATCCGCAAAAAGAAAGCAGCAGCAAACCCCAACATGCCCAATCCAAACTGCTGCCAAGCTGTCAATGGAATGGTGACCGTGATCCACAGGATTGGAAGCGACACCACCAGCACCAGCAGTTGAACCAACGGGTTCTGCCAACCACGCCAACCAGCCAGTTCACGCACCGCATTGACGGCAAAAACGAAACCCTTTCTACGCCCCAAGATGCGCATCTGGAGGCGGGCGTAGCGTATGCGTCGAATGTTCATGCAGCTCTCGCGTTGGCCACGCGCAATACGGCAGACAAATTCTGCTCGAACCACCGGACCACTTGCTGGATATCACGCGAAGCCTCGCCATGAGGCGCGTAGTGCAGCACGGGCTGGTCAAACGCCAAAGCTTCGCGCACAGCCTCGTCCTGGTGAATCACCACAGGTACCACGCGCTCCCCCAAGCCAGAGCGAACCACACGCACCACGTCACGAGACAAGGCACTCGCTGCAGACACGCTGTTGAGCAAGTAGGCAGACCCTGCAAACCCCTCTCGCCCGACACAATAACGGTCGAGAATGGTCTCCATGGCGGGGATGGTGGCGTAAGACGCCGCGTCCGCATGGACAACCACCAGTGTGAAATTGGCCGCACGCAATGCCTGCTGCTGGTAAAGCGACGGACCGGGTGGTGTATCTATCACTACCACACTTTGCGGCCCCAAGCCCAAACCCTGCAAGCCCGTGCTCAGCCAATCGGGGTGGTTGGACAAATGCGCCTCCAAGGCATCCCGATCAGTTTCATTGATATTGCCATAAGGGAGCACACTCGGACGTCCTTTGCCGCCACGGTAGATCGCAGACTGCCAGTTTCGCTCTTCCAGCGTAGCCCTGCCCGCACCGTCGATTTCTGAGGCATTCACTCCCAAGTGCAACCTGAGCGCATTTTGCGGATCGAGGTCGACGGCCAGTACGTCACGCCCTGGCGCCAACCCCATGGCCAAGCACGCCGACAGCGTGGTCTTGCCCACCCCCCCTTTGGCCGAGACGACAGATATGACTACCACTTGACCAACCTCTTCAACGGCGCAGCAGGCTGCGCAACGGTTGGTTCCACTTTGGGCGGCACCAACCGATTGAACAAGGTCTGAAGATCTGATTCACCCGATTCGCTGACAGCAGGCGCAGTTGGCAACTCACTTGCAAACAAGTGCTCGGCAACGGCAACCGGCTGCAGTGCCCCAGGCGCAGCAACTGAAACTGACATCACCGGCTGCCGCGTCGGCGGCACCATGTCGGCACGCACCACTGACACGGCAGCCGCACGCCCGAACAACGTCGGCAAGCATGGGGGCTCGACAGTTGGCTCGACGCGAGACGGCAACTCGACGGCAACCAGAGGGGCAGCCACCGTCAAAGGTGTGGATACAGGAGCCGGTGCTTGCACCGGCGTCGGTGCGGCAGCAGGCACCGCCACAGGCGCCGGAGCTGAAACAACAGGCGAGGGTGACGCCACCACAGCGGCAACGGCCACGGGTTGAGCGGCCGGTGCCGCCGCATAGCGCGGGGGATCCATGAAAGCGTGAACCTGACGCTCACCGACTGCCACCGCGCCCTTGCGGGCCGCCGGGGCTTCGCGGTGGGCTTGTGGTCGCAATTGGCCCAACATGGGCCACTTCTGCTCAGCCACACCTGCCAGCTCGCTCTCAACGATTTCTTGGTAGGTCTCGGCATTGCCACCGAACCGCCTGAAAAGCGTGTTGATATCTTCGGCTTTTGACATGCCCTCTCCTTTTTACTTGACGTTAGCCTACACGAATAACGGTATTCATGGGCGGCCAGACAAGGCAAACGCCATGTACATAGGCAACGGAGGAGCAGCCACTTGCATCAATGCCAACTCGTCAGGGGCACCGGCGGCCTTCAACCAGACGCTGTAAACACCCTCAAGGAACCCCCCTGCCACCTCGACATCCAGCTGCAATGCAGCAGGCAGCGGACACGCACGGTGCACCACCACCAGCTGCTGCCCCTGATCAGACACAGAGGCATAGCCCCATTGCATGCGATGCCATATTGCATTCATGGCATCGGACAACTGACTCAACCCCACACAGTCGGGTAACGGATGCTGATTGGCAAAACCCTCACCCAACCGGACCAACAACTGGCGGTACTCAGCAGGTTCAAGCTGGGCATTCAACGCGTCTGACAGCAATCCCAAAAAATCAGCCCACTGCGGTGAAATCCGTTCAAGCGCAAGCGAACGCAGCAAATCGGTCTGGTCAGTCTGTTCAAAGGTCATGTCGGACATAGCGGTTCGATGTGGGCGTGATTAAAAGCCATTGTCACTCAGCCGCTGTTGAACTGCTCATCGGCTGAACCCTTAGTGCCTTACCTGTAGCCGAATGACCACGTCTGTTGCAAAAATGTCGCAGTGCAGCATCCAAATACAAGTTTTCAAAAGCGAACACACTGGACACTGTTTGCCGTACTGCGGACAACGTCTTCTGGCACGCCACAAGTCATCGCCGCATCCCAATCAGGGAACTGATCACACGCATTACGATCAGAACGAACCAGCCAATTTGTCAGACTACATGCCCCGACGCCTCATCTGTTCACTGCGCGCCACGCTGATTGGCCTCCTGTCCCTCTGGCTGTGGACGGCTGCACAGGCCCAGATCGGCGATTTGCTGGGCAAGCCCACATACAAAAGTGAGCAGGTCACGGCCCAACTGCTGGTGCATGCACCGCAGGGCGTGACACCGGGTCAACCCGTCTGGGCAGGCCTGCAGCTGCAACACGCACCCAAATGGCACACGTATTGGCTCAACTCGGGGGACTCCGGACTGCCCACCCAATTGACCTGGCAACTGCCGCCGGGTATCAGCGCAGGTGACATTGCCTGGCCCACACCCAAAAAATTTCCACTGGGCACGCTGGCCAACTATGGTTACGACGGCACCGTGTTGCTGGCCGTTCCCCTGACCGTGTCACCCCAATGGCAAGGCAAGCACCTGTCCATTGGTGTGACAGCATCGTGGCTGGCCTGCCGAACCGAATGCATTCCCGAAGAAGCCAACCTGCAAACCACCCTGCCGGCACACATCCCCACCACACTGAACGGGCAGCTGTTTGAAGCATCGGCCAACAGAACACCAAAAAAAGTAGCAAACAAATTAGATAAAATAAGCGCTGAAGGACAATTTTTATCTATAAAAACAATCAGCCTGCCTGCTGCATGGCAAGGCAAACTGCTGGAGGCATTTCCGCAAGCCACAGGCATCGTGGAGCCTGGCGCACCGTGGACACAAACCTGGCAAGGCCAGACCTGGACGGCCCGACTGCCACTGAGCGCTTTGCGAGCTGAATCGCCTGGGGAAATGACCATCGTCCTGGCCAACAACCAGGACCTGCGGCCGGGTGAGCCAGCCGCCTCAGGCGCCAGCCTGACATTGCCGGTGGACGGTGCATGGCCTGCTGTCAACGCCCCCACGGGCATCAACCCCGCACTGGAAGCAGCCCTGAATGCAACCCGCAGCACCCAAGTTGGGGCTTCGCCTGCAGAGGCACTGCCACCGGCCACCCCGGCACCCGATGCGTCGCTGGTCAGCTGGCTGGTGGCCGTGGTTGGTGCGTTCCTGGGGGGCACGCTGCTCAACCTCATGCCGTGCGTGTTCCCTGTGCTCGCCATCAAGGTACTGGCGTTCACCCAGCATGGCCGCAACGGGCAGCATGCGACGGCGGTACGCGCACAACACCGGGCATCGGGCCTGGCCTACACCGCCGGCGTGGTGCTGTCGTTCATGGCCCTGGGCGGGCTGCTGCTCGGCCTGCGGGCGGCAGGCGAGCAACTGGGTTGGGGCTTTCAGTTGCAAAGCCCGGGGGTGGTCGTGGTGCTGGCGACCTTGTTCACACTGATCGGCCTGAACCTGATGGGCGTGTTCGAAGTGGGCAACCTGCTGCCGTCGTCGCTGGCCAGCCTCCAGGCCAAGCATCCCACGGCAGATGCGTTTCTGACGGGAATGCTGGCCACCGCCGTGGCCTCGCCCTGCACAGCACCGTTCATGGGGGCATCTCTGGGCCTGGCTGTTGCATTGCCTGTCGCACAGGCACTCGCGGTGTTTGCCGCCATCGGTTTAGGCATGTCGTTGCCCTACCTGCTGGCCAGCTGGTGGCCTGCGGTGGCGCATGCGCTGCCCCGCCCTGGTGCCTGGATGAACACATTCAAACAGCTCATGGCGTTCCCGATGTTCGCCACCGTGATCTGGCTGGTGTGGGTGCTGGGCCACCAGACTGGCGTCAATGGCGCCAGCGCCCTGCTGGCCCTGTTGGTGGCCTGGGCCATGGTGGCCTGGTCATGGGGCCTGCAACACGGCGGGGCCACCTGGCTGCGTGGGCTGTCTGTGGTCACCCTGGCCAGCTTGCTGGTTGGCATCGGGCCGCTGACGTGGACGCTGGATGACAGCACGCCCATCGCCGAAGCCACGCATGCGTCAGTAGCAGGCCAGGCAACGGCCCAGCAAAACGACTGGGCAGCATGGACCCCCACGCGGGTGGACGAACTCACGCGCAGTGGGCGCACCGTGTTCGTGGATTTCACAGCTGCCTGGTGCGTGACCTGCCAATACAACAAGCGCACCACCATGAGCGACAGCGAACTGCTGGCCGACATGGCCACCCGCAACGTCGCACGCCTGCGCGCCGACTGGACGCGACGCGACCCCGCCATCACCGCAGCCCTGGCCGCATTGGGACGCAACGGCGTGCCCACCTACGCGCTGTACCGCCCCGGCCGCAAACCCATTGTGCTGACTGAAATCCTCAGCGTGGCAGAAGTGCGCGCTGCACTGGCCGCGCCGTGATCGCGCCGCCCGCATGAGAAAACGCCGGACTGCTCCCACGTTTTCTCATTCCCCTCGGGGGGCTTGACGCCATGCGGCAGGTGTGCCCCCGCAGGGCGCCTGGCAACTGGCACCGAAGCCACTCGGCCCACCGGGGATAATGCCCCCATCGGCCCGATGGACGGGCCCTGTTCCCTTCACATACCCACACCCATGAGCTTCGCACCCCTGCAAAACGACACCTTCCTGCGCGCCTGCCTGCGCCAGGCGACCGATCACACGCCCATGTGGCTGATGCGCCAGGCCGGGCGCTACCTGCCAGAGTACTGCGCCACACGCGCCAAAGCAGGTAGCTTCATGGGCTTGGCCACCAACGTGGACTACGCCACTGAAGTGACGTTGCAGCCGCTGGAGCGCTACCCGCTTGATGCGGCCATCCTGTTCAGCGACATCCTGACCGTGCCCGATGCCATGGGCCTGGGCCTGACCTTCGCCGCAGGCGAAGGCCCCAAGTTTGCGAAAAACGTGCGTGACGAAGCTGCCGTGGACGCCCTGGCCGTGCCCGACATGGCCAAACTGCGCTACGTGTTCGATGCGGTCACGTCCATCCGCAAGGCGCTGAATGGCCGCGTACCGCTCATCGGATTCTCAGGCAGCCCCTGGACGCTGGCCTGCTACATGGTCGAAGGCGGCGGTTCTGACGACTACCGCGCCGTCAAAACCCTGATGTACAGCCGCCCCGACCTGATGCACCGCATTTTGGCCATCAACGCCGACGCCGTGGCGCAGTATCTGAACACCCAGATCGATGCCGGCGCACAAGCCGTCATGGTGTTCGACAGCTGGGGCGGCGTGCTGGCCGACGGCAACTTCCAGGCATTCAGCATGGCCTACACCCGCCGGGTGCTGGACCAGCTCAAAACCGAAAAGGACGGCCAGCGCATCCCGAGCATCGTGTTCACCAAAGGTGGCGGGCTGTGGCTGAACGAAATGAACACCCTGCCCTGCGACGTGCTGGGCGTGGACTGGACGGTCAACCTAGCCCGCGCCCGCTCGCTCGTTGGCGGTGATGTCGGTGGCCCCGGCAAAGCACTGCAAGGCAACCTGGACCCCAACGTGCTGTTTGCGTCCGCCGCCCAGATCGAGGCCGAAGCAACGCGCGTATTGGACAGTTTCGGCATTCCCCACACCGACCGCAGCACCACCGGCCCCACACACATCTTCAACCTGGGGCATGGCATCAGCCAGTACACACCGCCAGACAGCGTGTCGGCACTGGTTGCTGCGGTTCACAGCCACTCGCGCCGCATGCGTGCCCAGGGTTGAGCCAGCGCTGGCTAGCACAAAAAATCGCCCGAAACCCGACTTTCCATCAGGTGTTATGCACATTTTTGGGCACGTACGGTGCTCTGCACCATGCGTCTCTGGCTTGGCCGCTATCAAACACCTAGCGAATGCAAGTCGTTGATTTTCAAGGGATTCATCAAACTGCCTTTTTCGTGGGCAACTTGTTGAAACCCTTGATTTCTGTGGGTTTGGCGGCGATTTGGACAGACTGTCCACAAAGTTATCCACAGAAAACGGGGATGGCCGCCGAATCAGTGACAAATCAATGACTTGCGTCGTTTTTCATGACCCAACGTAAGGAAACGGTGGCAAATCACGACACCCGCCTTCAGGTGGTGGTGGCACTGCCGGCACACACCGCCCTGTCTGGGCCGTTGACCTATTTGCACACCCAACCCTGCCCCGCAGGCAGTCTGGTGCGGGTGCCGCTGGGACAACGCGATGTGCTGGGCATCACGTGGGAAGAAGACAGTCCGGCCCCGCTGCCACCAGGTGCCGCAGGGTCGGAGGCTCCCCCAGCCCTGTCAGCCCGTGCATTGAAACCCGTGAGCATGGTGCTGCCCGACTGCCCGCCGCTGAACCCGGCCTGGCGGGCGCTAATGGGTTTTGCGGCGCGCTACTACCAGCGCAGCCTGGGTGAAATGGCGCTGGCTGCGCTCCCCCCCCAGCTGCGCGACCTGAGTCCCGAACAATGGCAACGCCGCATCAGGCGCCTGCAAAAGGCCCAGGCTGCCGCTCCCGCGCGTGGCGACAGCCCCCTGCAGGCGGTCAGCGCCGCCCTGTCACCCAGCCCGCAACAGCAACAGGCGCTGGACACGCTGGCCAGCCCGGCGGCGCACGACAAGCCCGTGCTGCTGTTCGGTGCCACCGGCAGTGGCAAGACAGAAATTTACCTGCAGGCTGCCCAGCGCCTGCTGGCCACCGACCCCGCCGCGCAGGTGCTGGTCATGGTGCCCGAGATCAACCTCACGCCCATGTTGCTGGAGCGCTTCACTGCCCGCTTCGGCACGACCCAAGTAGCCGCCATGCACAGCGGCATGACCCCCGCCCAGCGCCTGACCAACTGGCTGGCGGCTCACCTGGGGCAGGCGCGCATCGTGCTGGGCACCCGCATGGCCGTGCTGTGCAGCGCACCAGGGCTGCGACTGATCGTGGTCGACGAAGAGCACGACCCCAGCTACAAAAGCCAGGAAGGCGCACGCTACTCGGCACGCGACCTGGCCATCTACCGCGCCCGGGTGGAAACCCAGCACGGCCGCCCCTGCCAGGTCGTTCTGGGCTCGGCCACCCCTTCGCTGGAAAGCTGGCATGCCGCCGCCACGGGCCGCTACCTGCGCCTGGACATGCCCGACCGCATGGGCGGCGGCCAGTTGCCCCACCTCCGGCTGGTGGACATGTCGCAGCAGCCCAAGGGCGCGGTGCTGGCCCCAGCGCTGGTGGCGGCCATGACCGAGCGGGCGCAACGGGGCGAGCAGTCGCTGATCCTGCTCAACCGGCGTGGCTACGCGCCCGTGCTGAGCTGTCACGCCTGCGGCTGGAAAAGCCATTGCCCCAGTTGCAGCGCGTACCGCGTGTTCCACAAAATCGACCGCACGCTGCGTTGCCACCACTGCGGCTTCACCGAACGCGTGCCCCGCGCCTGCCCCGACTGCGGCAACATCGACATCGCCCCCGTGGGCAAGGGCACCGAGCAATTGGAAGAACAGGTTGCCGCGCTGCTGTCAGGTGAAGTGAGGCCCGACGGGCAGCCACTGCACGTGGCCCGCATGGACGCCGACACCACCCGCGAAAAAGGCAGTCTGGAGGCCCAGCTGGCCCGCATGCACAGCGGCGAGGTCGATGTGCTGGTGGGCACACAGATGGTGGCCAAGGGGCACGACTTCAGGCGCATCACACTGGTGGCCGCCATCAACGCCGATTCGGCCCTGTTCGCGGCCGACTACCGGGCACCCGAGCGCCTGTTTTCGCTGCTGATGCAAGCGGGTGGACGCGCCGGGCGCGACGCGGACCTGAGCCACCAGGGCGAGTTGTGGGTGCAAACATGGAACCCAACGCACCCGCTGTTTGCGGCGCTCAGAACGCACGACTTTGCCCGGTTTGCACAGAACGAACTTGCCGACCGCGAGACGGCAGGCATGCCGCCCTTCACCTACCAAGCGCTGCTGCGGGCCGATGCCCGCACCCAAGAAGCCGCTCAGGCCTTCCTGGCAGCAGCCCGCGATGCGGCCCGCACGTTGCCCGGTGTCGAACACCTGACGCTGTATCCACCGGTGCCCATGCAAATCCAACGCATTGCCAACGTAGAGCGGGCGCAGATGCTGCTGGAAAGCCACTCGCGCCCCGCCCTGCAACACGTGCTGAGCCAATGGCATGCGGAACTGGCCCGCTGCAAGGCCTTGCCAGCGGCCAAAGGCCTGATCCGCTGGGCCATTGACGTGGACCCGCTGGCCATCTGACGCCCTTCGGGCATGCTCATGCCACTTGTGCACTGGCACTGGCACTGGCACTGGCACTGGCCAAATGTCAAATCAGATAGCTACGAACCTAATCAGTGAAAGCGATGAAAGCACTTTTTTCAATGAAAATCAGGTCATCAGCGACACCGCCGCTGAAAACGTGAAGAACGCCGCTGCCGTCGACACCAGGATGATGCGCGCAATACGTCCCGTGTCCGCCTGAAAGCGCTCGGCCAACAGCGACACGTTGCTGGCACTGGGCAGCGCGGCCACCAGCACCATCACGGTCAGGCTGAACCGGTCCAGCGGCACCCCCACCTGAATGGCCGCAGCCCCCACCACCAGCACCAGCAGCGGGTGCAGCAGCAGCTTCATCAACGCGATGGGCACGTAGTCGCCCATGGGGGCGGGGTGGTCCACCGTCATTTGCGCACGCGCCAGCACAGCACCGATGGTGAACAGCGCCACGGGCGAAGCGGCATCGGCCAACAGCCAGGCCGTTTTTTGCACCGGGGCAGGCAAGGTGAACTCGATGGCCGAGGCCACGCCGCCCAGCAAAATGGCCCACGGCATGGGGTTGGCCACCACGCCTCTGAGGGCCTTTTTGGCCGCATCCAGCGCCCCGCCCTGCGCGCCATCCAACCGTGACAGCGCGATGCACAGCGAGCTGGTGATGACCATGTCCACCACGATCAGCACGATCACCGGCCCCACGCTGCGTGGCCCCAGCAACGTGGCCAGCAACGGCACGCCCATGAAACCGGTGTTGGGAAAGGCGGCCACCAAGGCCCCCATCGACGCGTCGTTCCAGCCAATGCGCTCGCCCAAGGACATCACCACGGCAAAGCCCACCATCACCAGCGCACAGAACAGGTACACCCCAAACACCGACGCATCGAGCAACTGCGCGATGGGCGTGGTAGAGCCAAATCGGTACAGCATGCACGGCAGGGCAAAATACAGCACAAAACCGTTCAACCCACCGATGGCATCCAGCGGCAGCATGCGCCGCCGCGCGGCCAGAAAACCACACAGCACCAACGCAAAAAACGGAAAGGTCACCCACAGCACATGCAACATGACAAAGATTGTCTCAGCAAGGACCTGGCAAGGCCCGACACGCGCGACAATGCCCGGCCCTGTCGTCTGTCGGAACGCCCGACAAGCGGCCAACCCCATTTGCGTGTTGTCAGTGACCCATCACCCCGCCTCGTCCACCCTCACCGTCGGCCTCAACCCTGCGCAGCAGGAGGCCGTGCTGCACCTGTCAGGGCCCTGCCTGGTGCTGGCCGGGGCGGGGTCGGGCAAAACGCGCGTCATCACACACAAAATTGCGCGCCTCATCGAAGCCGGGCTGGCCGCTGACCGCATTGCCGCCATCACCTTCACCAACAAGGCTGCGGCCGAAATGCGGGAACGGGCGCGCCAGCTGGTGGGCAAAGCGGCAAAAAAAGTCGTCATCTGCACTTTTCACGCGCTGGGTGTGCGCCTGCTGCGCCAGGATGGCGCGGTGCTGGGGCTGAAAGAAAAATTCAGCATCCTCGACACCGATGACATCACGGGCATCCTGAAAGACTGTGCGGGCGGCACCACCGACGCCAACACCGCGCGCCAATGGCAGTGGACCATCAGCGGCTGGAAAAACGCGGGGCTGGACGCTGACCAGGCTCTGGCCCAGGCCGCGACCGAAGACGAACGCGCCACCGCCGTGCTGATGGCCCGCTACCAGGAACGGCTGAGCGCCTACCAGGCCGTTGACTTTGACGACCTGATCAGCCTGCCGCTGAAACTGCTGCAAGACCACCCTGCTGTGCGCGAGCGCTGGCAACAACAGATGGGCCACGTGCTGGTCGACGAATACCAGGACACCAACGCCACCCAGTACGAGCTGCTCAAGCTGCTGGTGGGCGAACGCGCCCGCTTCACTGCGGTGGGTGACGACGACCAGAGCATCTACGGCTGGCGCGGTGCCACGCTGGACAACCTCAAAAAATTGCCCGTCGACTACCCCGCCCTCAAGGTCATTGCGCTGGAACAGAACTACCGCTCCACCAGCGCCATCCTGCGGGCGGCCAACAACGTCATCGGCCCCAACCCCAAGCTGTACCCCAAAAAACTGTGGAGCGACCTGGGCGAAGGCGAGCCCGTGCGCGTGATCGCGGCCGATAACGAAGACCACGAGGCCGAGCGCGTGGCCGCACGCATCCAGGGCATCCGCGCAGGCAGTGGCACGTTGGCCAGCCCGCACAAAGAGTTCCGCGACTTTTGCGTGCTGTACCGCGCCAACCACCAGGCCAAGGTGTTCGAAAAGGCGCTGCGCAAGGCGCAAATTCCGTACAAGGTGTCGGGTGGCACCAGTTTTTTCGATCGCGCCGAAATCCGCGACCTGTGCGCCTGGCTGCGCCTGCTGGTCAACAACAACGACGACCCGGCCTTTCTGCGTGCCATCACCACGCCCAAGCGCGGCGTGGGGCACCAGACGCTGGCGGCGCTGGGCGAATTTGCGGGCAAATACAAACTCAGCCTGTTCGAGGCCTTGTTTTCGCACTCGTTGCCTGCGGCACTGCCCGCACGCGCGGTGGGCAGTCTGCACGAGTTCGGACGCCAGGTGAACGAGCTGGAGCACCGCGCCCGCCACACCACCGGCGCGGACAACGCACGCACCTTCCTGACCGAGTGGCTGAAAGACCTGCACTATGAAAAGCACCTGCACGACAGCGAAGACAGCGACAAGGCGGCCGCCTCGCGCTGGAGCAACGTAGTCGACTTCTGCGACTGGATGGCCGCACGCTGTGGTGGTGTGGCCGAAACGTCTGGCGGCGTCCGCACCGAAACAGAACGTAAAAGCCTGCTGGAAGTGGCCCAGACCATTGCCCTGCTGTCCACCATTTCAGACCGTGGCGAGCAAGAAGAGAACGTGGTCACGCTGTCTACTCTCCATGCATCCAAAGGGCTGGAGTGGCCGCATGTCATGCTGGTCGGGGTGAACGAAGGCCTGCTGCCCTTCAAGCTGGACGAACTGGAAAACGACGACGGCGGCGAAACCGCCGCCCTGCAACTGGCCCAGCGCCTGGAAGAAGAGCGACGGCTGATGTACGTGGGCATCACCCGCGCACGCAACTCTCTGGTGGTGAGCTGGCTCAAACGGCGCAAAAAGGGGCGTGAATTCATCAACGGCAAGGCCAGCCGCTTCATCACGGAAATGGCGCTTGACCAGGCCACCAGCCGCGAAGACCCCCGCGAAAAACTCAGGGCCTTGCGTGCAGAATTCGCGCAACGCGCCCAACAAGCCGCTGCCGCGCAAACCAAACAGAGTTGATTCACACCATGAACACACTGCTGAAATCACTGATATTGATAGCATGCTTCCATTCATTTGAAAGCGCAAAAGCCCAAAATATCTTCAAAAATGATGCTGCATCCGTGGTCGCTGCGTCACCCGCCAGTGCGGCCACGCCACCCGCAGCCACCGCCCCCCCCGCCTGCCCGGCCCCGTTGGAAGTCAGCACCCTGCACCTGTATGGCCTGTGGCAAGTCAGCTTCCACGACGGGCCGCTGCCAGCCGATGGTCAGGCCGATGCGCTTCGCCACGTCACGGCCCGCACCACCATCCTGTTCGAACGCCACCCCGAGCATGCCGACAGCCTGCGCGGCGCCATGAAACCGCTTGCTGACGCGCACTCACCCACCCCGGCAGGCACGGTCTGGCTGTCGGGCGATCTGGAAGACGGCGAGCTCATCCTGGACGAATCCGACAACGGGCAACGCATTTCGGCGGTGTGGGTGGCTCATCCAACCGTGAATGGCTGCGGCAAGGTGTTCCAAGGTAACCGCAGGCTGGCCGACAGCGATGTGCTGCAGACCTTTACCATGACGAAACCCCTCGGTTGGCGCTGACCGCCGGCGTCTGGCGGACCACAACTTGCACCGCACACATCAGGAGGAAGCCATGAGCCCGTTCGCCGACACCTTCATGCAAATGCTGAAAAAGGTGGCCGAGTACAACGCGTCAGACATTTACCTGACCACTGGTGCCCCCCCCTCGCTGCGCATACAGGGCAGCAAACGCAACCTGGGTGACAAGCGCCTGTCGCTCGGGCAAACGCGCGAGCTGGTGTACGCCATCATGGCCCCCGAACAAATCGCGCAGTTCGAGCGCGACAAGGAATTCAACTTTGCCTATTGGGCCGAAGGCGTGGGACGCTTCCGGTTCAACGTGTACCTGCAGCGGCGCGAAGTGGCCGTGGTGGGCCGCTTCATCAACAACGCCGTGCCCGATTTGGCCACCCTGGGGCTGCCGCCAGTGGTCGAGCAGCTCGCATCGCTACAGCGCGGGCTGGTGCTGGTGGTCGGTGCCACCGGTTCGGGCAAAAGCAGCACGCTGGCATCCATGGTCAACCACCGGGCCAGCCATTTTGCAGACCACATCCTGACGCTGGAAGACCCCATCGAATTCCTCATCAGCCACCAGCGCTCGACCGTTGACCAGCGCGAAATCGGCGTGGACACGCACAGTTACGCCGATGCCTTGCGCAACGCCATGCGACAGGCGCCCGACATGATCGTGATCGGCGAAATCCGCGACCGCGAAACCATGCAGCACGCCATCGCGTACGCGGAAACAGGGCACCTGTGCATTTCGACCCTCCATGCCAACAACGCCAACCAGACCATCAAGCGCATCCTCAACTTCTACCCGGATTCCGCCCATACGCAACTGCTGATGGACCTGTCGATGAACCTGCATGGGGTGGTGGCTCAACGCCTGTTGCCGGGTACCGACGACACCATGGCCTTGGCCTGCGAGGTGATGGTGCGCACGCCGTTCATTGCCGACTTGATCCGGCGCGGCGCTGTCGATGACATGAAGGCAGCCATCGTCAAAAGCGGTGACGCAGACGAGGGCGGCATGCAGGCGTTTGACCAGAGCCTGTTGAGGCTGGTAAACGCCGGGCGCATCGATGCCAGCACCGCCCTGGCGCACGCAGACTCGCGAACCGATCTGGGGCTCAAACTGCGGCTGAGTACCACACAGCGCTGAGGGGCTGAGCAGCCTGTCGCGCATGCCCGCTCACCACCCGAAAACGTTCAACGGCCGGGTGCCGGCAAGCTCACCCCGCAGAGGGCGTGTCACCGTCCAGCGGCAGCCAGCGCCTGAAGGTCGCCGCCTGGCCGTGCAACCCGCCATATTCATCCACCAGGTTCCAGACCACCGCTTGCTCGATCCGGAAACGCCTGCCACTGGCGGCAATGCGCACGCCCGCGTAGTCGTCGATGTACCCATCCCGCGTGACACGTGCCAGCAAGGCGTCACGTTCACCCCGCGCAACCGGTTCGGCTGAAAACCGCGACGGCAAGTGGGTGAAGGCATCAAATGGCATCTCGAACAGGTCCAGTGCCAGCTGGTTGCCGTAGAAAAACACGGGGTCAGCCTCCACGCCGTGCGCCACCACCACACACGGCGCGTGCCACATGGCTTGCGCAAACGGCACCCCCACTGGCACATCGACCAGCACACGACCCGTGAGACGATGGAAACTGTCTGCGATCAATGCCAGACGTCTATCTGCTTGCATCGAACATCCTTGGTGAAGGCCTGCATCACGCTCTCCTGAGAAAGATCAGCGTGCACTGAGGCCACAAAGCAAAAAGCCCTCGCAGGGAGGGCTTTTGCTGAATGAAATTCTGGAGCGGGATAAGAGACTCGAACTCTCGACCTATACCTTGGCAAGGTATCGCTCTACCAACTGAGCTAATCCCGCTTAATTCAACAAGCCCGCACAAATGTACTGACTTGATTGAAATGGTGGCCTGGGACGGAATCGAACCATCGACACGCGGATTTTCAATCCGCTGCTCTACCAACTGAGCTACCGGGCCAAGACCGAAATTATAGCACCAAAAAAACCACCTTGACAACACCTTGCACGCCGATGGCATCAAAACCGCTCACCCCACTCGACGGCCCTGCGCGACCGGCCTCATGAAAAAACACCGGGGTCCACCGAAGTTTTCTCATCCCCTCAGGGGGCTTGGCGCAATGCGACAGGTATGCAACCGCTCAATAGCTGGTGCGCTTGCCACGGGACAGGTCGACACCCAGCTGCTTGAGTTTGCGGTACAGATGGGTACGCTCCAGCCCGGTTTTCTCGGCCACACGGGTCATGGAGCCGGCCTCTTTGGCCAGGTGAAACTCGAAGTAGGCTTTTTCAAACTCGTCACGGGCGTCGCGCAGTGGTTTGTCGAGATCAAAGTTTTGCGACGGTACCGGCCCCAGATCGACCACCACGTCGGGCAGCACGCCGCCTGTCATGGCAAATTCAACCGTCAGCTCGTGGGCCACGCGCGGCGGGGCCACCAAAGCCGTGCGCGCCTTTTCAACCGTCTTGGTCAAGCCCTGCTCGACCGCCTTCAACAGCTTTTGCAGCGTGATGGGCTTTTCCAGGAACGACATGGCCCCGATGCGGGTCGCTTCCACGGCTGTGTCAATGGTGGCGTGGCCACTCATCATGACGACTGGCATGTTCAGCAGACCGCTGCTGGACCACTCCTTGAGCAGGGTCACACCGTCGGTGTCGGGCATCCAGATGTCCAGCAACACCAGGTCAGGGCGTGACTGCAATCGGGCCGCGCGTGCCTGTGCAGCGTTTTCGGCCAACTCGACGGCATGGCCTTCGTCATTCAAGATTTCGGACAGGAGATCCCGTATCCCCAGCTCGTCATCCACCACCAGAATATTGGCCATCGCCGCTCTCTCTCCACTGAGTTGTTGTTAATTCGCAACTGCAAATGATACCGTGACTTGGCCACCCGCCACCCGGTCGTCCACCAGGCGGTTGCCCAGCTCGATGCGGGCACCGTGTTCGTCGACGATTTTCTTGACCACGGCCAAGCCCAGACCGGTACCGCGAACCTTGGTGGTGACGTAAGGCTCGAAAGCCCGCTTCAAGATGTGCTCTGCAAAGCCGGGCCCGTCGTCGGTCACGGTCAGGCGCACGCGCTGGCCGGTGCTGCCTCGTCGGGTTTTGATACAGACGACACCCGCCCCCACACCGGTAGCATCCTGCGCGTTCTGAACCAGGTTGTGAATGACCTGCCTGATCTGTTGCGCGTCCGCCCGCACGGGCGGGCAATCGGGCTCCAGATCGACCCTGACGGGTACGGTGGATTGGTCGTACAGACACAGGACTTCGGTCACCAATGCGTTCAGGTCCAGGCTGTGCAATTCCGCTGCGGGCAGGCGCGCGTAGTCGCGGAACTCGTTGACCAGCCGCTTCATCGCGTCCACCTGATCAACGATGGTTTTCACTGACTTGGCCAGCAGCGCCTGGTCTGTGCCTTGCAACTTGCCATCCAGCTTCATGGCCAGGCGCTCGGCAGACAGCTGTATGGGCGTGAGGGGGTTCTTGATTTCGTGTGCCAGGCGGCGGGCCACTTCGCCCCACGCCTTCGCCCGCTGGGCAGACACCAGTTCGGACACGTCGTCAAAGACCAGCAGGCGCTTGCCCTGGGGCAAGTTGGCCCCCCGTGCAACGATGGTGATGCTGCTGCCGAACGGGCCGTCGGAGCCATCGTTGCCCCACTCGAACGACTGCTGCCAGGCATCCGGGTGTTGGGTGCCCATGCCGTCAGGCGCGTCGGGCACCAGTTGCTCGAACTGCTGCAACGCGCCCTGCGCCAGCACGTCCAGACCGGGCACCGCCAGCAGCGGCTGATGCAGGTAACTGGCCATGGGCGTGCGCAAAATGCGGGTGGCACCGGGGTTGATGGAGTCGATCAGACCCGCGTCGTCAAGCACCACCACGCCAGCGGTCAGGTTGTCGAGGATGGTTTGCAGGTTGGCACGCGCCGAATCGACCTGGAGGATGCTGGCATCCAGCGCGTTGCGGGCATCGGCCAGCTGCTGCGTCATGTCGGCAAACGACCGGGTCAGCCCACCCAGCTCGTCGCGCGACGACATGGCCGATTTGGGCGTCAGGTCGCCCTTGGCCACGTCGCGCACGCCTTCCGCCAGCATGAGCAACGGTCGCACAAGCTGGTTGCCAAACACCGCCGCCAGCAGCACCGCTGAAAACACCGACAGGAACAGCGCCAGCGTCAGCGTGCCGATGTACATGCGCCTCAAGCCTTCGCGCACCAGTGCACGCTCCTGGTATTCACGGTTGGCCACCTGCACCTTGAGGGCATCGGTCACCAGCGATTCGGGCAACGCCTGCACCACCAGCAGATACCGGGGTTCCACAGACAAACCAAAACCAGGGTTGTTGACCAGCGTCCACACCCGGACACGGGCCTTGGCATCCGGGCGGGTGCTGCCCGTGGTCGCATCGGGGTGATCCTCCAACCCTTCGATCTGGGTGACCACGCGTTGCGCGCGCACCTGCCGCAGGAGCGAGGCGGTGGGGCGCTCGGGGTTCAGTGAAAAGCGCGACTCGCCCGCACCGGCCAGCAACTGGCCCGTGGCACTCCACAGCTGCACGTCGGTGGCCACCAACTGTTCGCGCAGCCGGTCCATGGCCAACGCGGCACCATTGTCAGATGCCGTCCCCAGCTGACCCGCCACCAGGCGGGTCTTGGCCGTGAGGTCTGCCGCCAACGTCTCGATGGTGGTGCGGCCCAGGTTGACACCAGCGGTCAGGGCTGACTCGACACGCACATCGAACCAGCTCTCGATCGAGCGTGACACAAACTGGTATGACACGCCGTAAATCAACAGCCCCGGCAACAGCCCTACCAGCGCAAACACACCGGCGATCTTCGCCAGCAACTGGCTGCCAAACTTCTTGCGCCGGAACCGCGCAACCAACCGGAACAACGCCCACAGGATGACCGCCAGCAGCACCAGTGCCACCAGGATGTTGACGGCCAGCAGCCGCGCGTAATTGGTCTCGTACAACGCCCGGTTGTCGGTAGCCGTGGTGAGCATGAACATCAACACCATGGCCAGGCCGAGCATGAACACCGCAGCGATCAGCACCGTCCACCGCCTGCGCGCAGCACGGTCAACGACCTTGCCAACCCCAGGGTGGCTCGCGTCTGGCGTGTTCATGGGGCTTTGCCCGCCGTGCCGGGCGAAGGAACTGATGGGCCCGCTTCGGGCTTCGTGTCACCGGATGCGTCGGCTGGTGCTGGCTCGACTGCCGACAGTTCGGGCACGGCAACGCGCCGACGCACGTCCAGGTTCCATTCGTTCTGGGCATTCATGCCCAACTGGAAAGGCCGTGGCAACAGCGCCAGATCGAGCCTGAAGCGAAAGTCGAGCACCAGGTCGGATTCGCTGTCAACGCGCCCGGCCTCGGCCACCAGCCAACCTGACAATTTAGTGATAGAAAACAGTGCTTCCGCAAGACTGTCATGGTTTTGATGCAATGAGTATTGAAGCGCCCCACCTGGACCACTGCCCGGCGCGACGCTGACGCGCCAGTGTCGCGTCAGCGGTTGGTAGGCCAGCCGGTACGTGCGGCTGGCACTGGCCACGCGCTTGTCTGACCAATACCAACGCTCGCGCAGCACATCGGCTTGCACCACAAAATAAAGTGGCACCGCGCGTGACAGGGCATCTTCCATCGACGGGGCCAGCACCATGTTCACCGTGGCCGACAGGAACACGCCTTCCGTCTGGCGTGACAGGCTCAGTTGCTGCAGGTCGGCTGCACGGGCAGGGGCCCAGCAAACCAGCGCCAGCCAGCACAGCGCCCACACGTGCCGCACCAGCCAACGCCTGCCTGGGCTTGGAGGGGCACCGTCATGTTTGCCTGACAGCGCCGTTGCGCCGTCAGGGTGCGACTTTGTCCAGCCGCGCGTAGAAAAAACCATCGTGTTCACGCGCGGCATTGTCGGCCATGTCACCCCCTGGCGTGGCGGCACCAGGCAACAAATGCCCCGGTGAGGGGCCAACGGACACATCGGTGTGGCGCATCAGAAACGAATCGATTTGGCCCTGCCCCTCGGCCTTGAACACCGAACAGGTGCAATACACCATGCGCCCGCCGGGTGCGAGCAGCGGCCACAGGGCATCCAGCAGACCCCGCTGCGTGGTCACCAGTGCGGCCACATCGGTTTCGCGGCGCAACCAGCGCACATCGGGGTGGCGGCGGCCGATGCCGGATGCCGTGCACGGCGCGTCGAGCAAGATGGCGTCGAACGCTTGGCCGTCCCACCAGCTCGGCACCTCTGCCGCGTTGGCCACCACCACGGCCACCTCGCTGGCTGGCTCGCCTGCGCCTGACGGCTGTGCGGGCAAGCGCAGGCGTTGCAGGTTTTCGGTGATGCGCAGACTGCGCTGGGCATCGACTTCCAGTGCCTGCAGCGACAGGCTGATGCCCAGCCGGTGCGCCACCTCCAGCAGGTGCGCGGTTTTACCGCCGGGGGCTGCGCACGCGTCCAGCACGCGCAGGCGGCGACCCTGCGGCTGATCTGGCGACGCCAATGCTGTGTCTGGGCCTGCACCACTACCGTGGCGCTGTGCAGACAACCCGTTCAGCAGCAATGGGGATGCCACCTGGGCCGCAGCGTCCTGCACAGAAAACCAGCCCTCGGCAAACCCCGGCAAAGTGTCTACGGCCCCTGTTCGGGCTGTGGGTGTGCGCACCAGCGTCACCCCGGCATCCCCAGCCACCGTGTCAGATTTCGCGTCGGCGCTGCCTGCTTCAGGCACGGCGGATGGCTGGTTGTCAGCGCGCCACGCCAGATCGGCCACGGCACCCGACCAGCCTGCTTCCTGCAGCTGCATCAGGTAATCGGCCCGGGACACATGCGTTTCGTTCACGCGCAAGGTGAGTGGGGCGGGCTGGTTACTGGCCACCAGCACGTTTTGCCACTGCTGAGGGTGGTCACGCCGCACGCGCTTGACCCACCATGCGGGGTGGTTCCAGCGGGCTTCCCAGTCGGCATTGACTTGGGCTAGCAAGGCATTGGACTCTCGCAGGAAGCGGCGCAAACAGGCGTTCACCAGGCCTGCCTGCGAGGCCAGGTTGCGCACGCTGTGCGCGGCGTTGACCGCTTGGTCCACCACCGTGAAAGCGTCGTAGTGGGGCACGGAGGAGGCGGTCGGCTCTGTGGAAGGCTTGTCCACCGAGGCATGGGCCGCCTGCGAATCCGATGCAGTGCTGCCCATGTGGTCATCGGTAGCCACCGCTGGCCCGTCCGCGTCAGCCACGGCACCTTGCGGCAACAGCAACGCCAGCGACGCACCCAGCAACGCCCGCGTGGCAGCGGCCGGTGGCCGCTCCACCAACAGCCCCACCAGCGCCATGGTGGTGCCCAGGTGGCGCAAGGCATGGAACGTCAGCGCCTGCACGCCGGGCCGCAGCGGGCCGGGCACCGCAGGCAAGGCATCGGCCAGCGAGCGCCCGGCCTGCACGGCCTGCACACACTTGGTCACGTGCACCAGTTGCTGGGCCAGGCTGATGCGCCCGTCAGCCGATGTGACCGCCCTTGAATGGGCAAACAGGTCGGTGGCTTTTTGCGCAATTTGGGGGCTGACCTTCGATCCACCTTTCAGCCCGACGGCCTGCGCACCCTGCGGCAAAGGGCGGCGGGTCAAGCCACCATCCGTTTGTTGAGAAACGCCACCGACACGCGGGAATTGGGTTTGCGGCCCAGGTGGTCGCTGATGAATTGCGACGCGTCAACCAGTTTGTCCAGGTCCAGCCCGGTGTCGATGCCCATGCCGTGCAGCATGTAGACAACGTCTTCGGTGGCCACGTTGCCGGTGGCACCTTTGGCATAGGGACAACCGCCGAGCCCGGCAATGGAGGTGTCGTACTGCGCCACGCCCATCTCCAGCGCGGCCAGGGTGTTGGCCAAGGCTTGGCCGTAGGTGTCGTGGAAATGGCCGCTGATGTCGGCCACGTCGTAATGGCGCAGCGCGGCGGCCATGGCGGCCTGCACCTTGCGCGGCGTGCCCACGCCAATGGTGTCGGCCACGCCCACGTGGTCCACGCCAATGGCTTTCATGAGGCGCGCCACCAGTTCGACACGCTCAGGCACCACATCGCCCTCGTATGGGCAGCCCATCGCACAGGAAATTGCGCCTCTCACGCTCATTCCATTTGCGTGAGCAGCTACCACAACAGGAGCAAATCGTTCGATGGACTCTTCGATGGAGCAGTTGATGTTTTTCTGGCTGAAGGCCTGGCTGGCCGCACCGAACACCACCACCTCGTTGGCCCCGGCGGCCAGCGCGCCTTCAAAGCCCTTCATGTTGGGGGTCAGCACCGAATACACCACGTCGGCACGGCGCGGCAAGCCGGCCATGACCTCGACCGCATCGCCCATCTGCGGCACCCATTTGGGCGACACAAAGCTGGTGGCCTCCAGGTGACGCACACCGGCCTGTTGCAGCCGGTCGATGAGGCCGATCTTGACGGCGGCGGGCACCATCTGTTTTTCGTTCTGCAGGCCATCGCGGGGGCCCACGTCGACCAGTTTGACGCGGGCAGGCAGGTTGTTCAGGCTCATGGTGGTGTGTGATTCAAAGTTGCGCCGCAGGGTTAAAGCCTGCAGCCTGTAAATGGAAGGTCAAGGCGCGGGTTAACGGGCTGGTAACAGGTTTCGGCACGAAGCCCCGTCAATACCCCAGCGACGTGTCCACCACACCCGGCATGTTGCCAATGGGCTGCCCCGCCGCCAATGCCCTGATTTTGCGGGCAATCTGGGCCACGCTGTCGTCGCGCAACGTGCGTGCCGATGTGTGGGGCGTGAGGGTGAGCTTGGGGTGGTGCCAGAACGGGTGCCCCGCAGGCAACGGCTCGGTGCGGAACACGTCCAGCGTGGCACCGGCCAGGTGGCCGCTGTCCAGCAGCGCCAGCAAATCGGCGTCCACCAGGTGTGCGCCGCGCGCCACGTTGATGACGTAGCCGCCGGGCTGCAGTTGTGACAGGGTGGCGTGGTTCAGGATGTTTTCGGTCTGCACCGTCAGTGGCAGCAGGTTGACCAGCACGCGGCTGGCCGCCAGGAAATCGGGCAGCTGTGCGTCGCCTGCAAAGCAGCGCACTTGCGCCAGTGCGCCGGCGGCCGGTTTGGCCGAGCGGCTCCAGCCATTGACCGGGAACTCGAACGCTTGCAAAGCCTGCGCCACACGGCTGCCCAACACACCCAGGCCCATGATGCCCACAGCAAAGTCGGCACGGAGGCGAGGCTTGCGGAAAGCCCATTTGCCCGCAACCATGTCGGCCTCGGCCAGGTCAAATTCGCGGAAATGGCGGATGACAGCCTGGCAGACGTATTCGGCCATTTGCACCGACATGCCCGCGTCGTCCAGCCGCACCACGTGCATGCCCGGTGGCAGGCGCAGGCGCAACAGGGCATCGACCCCGGCACCGATGTTGAACAGCGCTTTCAGCCCCGGCTGTTCGTCAATGAACTGCTGTGGTGGTGCCCACACCACCGCGTGGTCAGCAGGCGGTGCACCAGGTGCCCACAGGGTCACCTCGGCCTCGGGCAGGGCCGCGCGCAACCCCAGCAGCCAGGGTTCGGGCGCGGTGCCGGTGCAGCAAAAAGTGATGCGCATGCCCATATTCCCGTTTAAGTAGCGAACTATCCATACCAATAAAGCGGTAGATCACTGAAAAACTTGTATTTTTCAGTGCTCCATGCTCACGCGCGTACACCGCGCCATGCCCCAAATTTTCTCACCGGCCTCGGCGGGGGCTCAGCGCGAGGAGCCCGCGTGCGCTCACGCGGTGGTCAGCTTCAACAGTTCAGACCCTTCGGTCACTTGGTCGCCAGGGGCGAACAACAGTTCGGCCACGGTGCCGTCGATGGGCGCGGCAATGGTGTGCTCCATTTTCATGGCTTCCATCACGGCCAGTGGCTGGCCTTTTTTGACCACGTCGCCCGCCTTGACAGCAAACGACACCACCTTGCCCGGCATGGGCGCGGTCAGGCGGCCGCCTTCGGCCACGCCGTCGCCCGCATGGGCCAGCAAGTCGACCGCAATGATTTGTGCAGCGCCCGCTTCAGTGTGAACATGCGCCACCTCGCCTTTGCGGTACACGTTGACCACCGCACGCTGCCCGGCATAGGTCAGCGTGATGCCGGGGCCGGACACGGTGGGCGTGGCCTCGAACGTGAGCACGCCTGAGGTGGCACCTACGCCCTCGCCCACCGCCAGGCTCAGCGTGCCGCCGTGGCCGTAGGTGAGGCAGGCGGGCACGTGCGCGCCGTCGAACTCGAATGCAAAGCGGCGGCCGAACTCGGCGTGGCTGCGCCAGCCGTCGGTTTTGCTGAAGGGGTCATTGGTTTCGGCTGCACGCTCATCCAGCAGGGTTTGCGCCACGTCGGCTGCCGCTGCCAGCGCCAGTCCGACGGGGTGCTGCTTGAACAGCACGGCGGCCTCGCGCTGGATGAGCGCGGTGTCCAGCCGACCTTGGGCAAACGATTCGCTGCGGGCCACGTGGCGCAAAAACTGCACGTTGGTGGTCAAGCCGACGATATGCGTTTTGGCCAGCGCCGCGTCCAGCCGGGCCAGCGCCTGCTCGCGCGTGTCGCCGTGCACGATGAGCTTGGCCACCATCGAGTCGTAATAGGGGCTGATGGTGTCGCCCTCGCGCACGCCGTCGTCAAACCGCACGCAGCCAGTACCTTTGGCGGGCGTGGCCAGCTCGAACGCGGTGTGCGCGGGCTTGCGGTACACCTGCAGGGTGCCGGTGGCAGGCAGGAAGTTCTTTTCAGGGTTTTCGGCACAAATTCGGGCCTCTATCGCATGCCCCGTAAGCACCAGTTGCTCTTGTTTCAGGGGCAACAGCTGGCCGCTGGCCACGCGCAGTTGCCACTCCACCAGGTCGAGGCCGGTGATGGCTTCGGTCACCGGGTGCTCTACCTGCAGGCGGGTGTTCATTTCCATGAAGTAGAAAGTCATGGCCTCGGGGTGGTCGTAGCCTTGGGGCTGCTCGACGATGAACTCCACTGTGCCCGCACCCACGTAGTTCACGGCACGGGCAGCGGCCACGGCCACTTCGCCCATCGCCTTGCGCAACTCGGGCGTCATGCCGGGGGCGGGGGCCTCTTCCAGCACCTTCTGGTGGCGGCGCTGCACCGAGCAATCACGCTCGAACAGGTACACGCAGTTGCCATGCGTGTCGGCAAACACTTGGATTTCGATGTGCCGGGGGCGCTGCACGTACTTTTCGATCAGCACGGCGTCCTGGCCGAAGCTGTTGATGGCTTCGCGCTGGCAGCTGGCCAGGGCTGCCGCAAAGTCTTCGCTTTTTTCAACGATGCGCATGCCCTTGCCACCACCGCCCGCGCTGGCTTTGATGAGCACGGGGTAACCGATGCGGTCGGCCTCACGCTGCAGCAGGGCGGGGTTCTGGTCAGCACCGTGGTAGCCGGGCACCAGGGGCACACCGGCCGTTTCCATCAGGCGCTTGCTCTCGGCCTTCAACCCCATGGCCAGGATGGCGCTGGCGGGCGGGCCGATGAACGCTACACCGGCCGCGGCGCAGGCTTTGGCAAAGTCTTCGTTTTCGCTCAAAAAGCCATAACCGGGGTGCACGGCCTGTGCACCGGTGGCCTTGGCGGCCGCCAGGATGGCTTCCCAGCGCAGGTAGCTGTCTTTGGGCGCGCTGCCACCGATGTGCACGGCTTCGTCGCAGGCGGTCACGTGCTTGGCGTGGGCGTCGGCATCGGAATACACCGCCACGGTCTTGACACCCATGCGGCGGGCGGTGGCTGCCACGCGGCATGCGATTTCGCCACGGTTGGCGATGAGGATTTTGTTGAACATGTGTCTCTCTCAGGTGGTCAGGTTGGTATGTGTGTGCGGCTCTCAGGGGCAGCCGCCGGATCGAATCTGAAGGGGATGCGCAGCTTCATTCCCGTGGTTGGCCCTGCCGCTTGCCGGGCCAGACCACGTCGTCATCCACGGCGTACAGCGTGCAATGCTGGCCGCTGCGCTGGCAGAAACCCAGCGCCTTGCCGGTCACGTAATCACCGATGGCATAACCCCAGGCACCTTTTTCGCCCACGGCGAAGGCCCGTGGTAGCTTGGCAGCCAGGAACTTTTCGTACCCCGTCGCACGGCTGCGGGGGCTGATGGGCACGGCCTCCACATCGTCCACATGCGCAAAACGGGTGGGGGCTGCTCGGCTGACGATGGCAGGCTGCGTGAACCCCAGGCGGTTCAGAAAGGCATCGGCCAGCGGCAACCAGTGGTCCATGTCGCGGTCTTGGCCGAAATGCCCATCGCCTTCGATGGGGGCCAAGCTGTGAAACTCGGCCTGCCCGCCACCGGCCTGCCAAGCTTGGTGCCACTGGCGCGGGATGCTTTCACCCCAATACAGGTCGTTTTGCCAGTACAGCCACAACATGGGCATGGCACCAGTCTTGGCGAGGCCACCCCAGTACTGCCCCAAAGCTTTGGCGCTGCAAGGCTTACCAGGGCTGGTATCGGGGTTGCCACCGCTGCCGCCTGAAAAGTTGATGGCCCCCACCAAACCCGCCGGTTGGCGTGCCACCGTGGCCAGGCTGGTCAAGCCGCCCACAGACACACCGGCCACCAGCCAGCGCGAGGTATCCACATAGGGCAAGGTGGCGGCATGCCGAACGGTGGCCAGCACCTGTTCGGCTGCGGCGTCCGACATGGGCCCAAAGCGTTTGGCGTTGCACGGGCCGCTTTGCTCGGGGTCAAAGTCGCCATAGGTTTCCCAGTAGCCCACCCGCGTGGGCACCATGACGACGAAGCCTTTGCCCACCAGGTAGCGCGCGGTGTGCTCGGCCCGCGCACGCCCCTGTGCCGCACGCTTGCTGTCCACCGCGCGGCCGTGGTTGAACACCACCAAGGGGTGCCGCCCCTCGCCTGCCGGGCGGAAGACGGTGATGGGCATGGGCCGGGTTTCCTGACGGCCAAACATGTCCGTCACGGTTACGTTGATGCGCACCACCTCTTCGCGCATATCTTTGGCCCACACCTCTGGGGCGGGTTTCGCGTCAGCGGGGGCTTGTGCCCAGGCCGCGTTGCACGCCACGCTTGCGCACAGGCAGGCCACCAGCGCACGGGCCAGCCAGCGCAACGGGCTTGAGTCCATGTGCGCGCTCATGCGTTTCGCGCGGCCCGCGAGGGCCCGCCCAACAATGCACCCAGCCGCCGCACCGCGCCGCGCAAAAAGCGGAACAACAACCCAATCAACACCCACATGGCCAGCACGGCGACCACCAGCACCACACCGAAGGCCACCGGGTGCTGCGTGGCCAACCACACGATGGCCACCACCAGGCCATCTTCCAGAAAGCTGACCGCGATGTTGGAAAACGGCTCCGGCGACGTGTTGATGGCGGCACGCGTGGTGGTTTTGGCGGCCTGGCTGGTGGCGGCCAGACTGCCACCCAACAAGGCGGCCACCCAGGTCATGGTGCCGCCGTCTGCGCCGAACACCCCCGCAGCCAGCGCGGCACCGGCCGGTACGCGCAACACGCTGTTGACGATGTCCCACAGCGAATCGATGCCGGGCACCTTGTCGGCAAAAAACTCCAGCGCCAGCATCAACCCGCTGGCGCCCAGCATGGCCGGGTGCTGCAACACCTGAAGCCCGGCAGGCAGCGGCAACCACCCCAGTGCGCCCGATCCACCCACCAAAAACACCACGGCGTACAGCCTGAAACCACTGGCCCAACCCAGCGCCCCGGCCAAGGCCAGCAGGCTGGGCATGTCGAGCTGAGCGGCGGCCTGGCTGACGGCCTGGCCAACAGCTTGCGTCATGCCATCAGTCATGACCTGAGATACGGCTTGTGTCATGGCAGTGCGTGTGTGGGGCAAGCAACTCGGGCAGCCGCTCAACCGACCAGCCAGGCGGGCTTGCGCTTTTGCAGGAAGGACTGAACACCCTCTTTGCCCTCGGCGCTGGAGCGGATGTCGGCGATGCCTTCGACGGTCTGGGCAATCAGGGTGGCATCGATCTCGCGCCCGGCCACCTCGTTGACCAGCATCTTGCAACTGCGCACGGCATTGGGGCTGGCCGACACCAGCGCTTGCGTCAGCTCGGCCACCTTGGCATCGAGCTGATCGGCCGTGACCACTTCATGCACCATGCCAATGCGGTGGGCCTCTGCGGCGCTGAAGCGTTCGGCCGTCAAAAAATAGCGCTGCGCCGCGCGCGCGCCCATGGCGCGGATGACGTAGGGGCTGATGGTGGCCGGAATCAACCCCAGCTTGACCTCGCTCAGGCAGTAGGTGGCGGTGTCGACGCTCACCGCCATGTCACAGGCGGCCACCAGGCCCACGCCACCGGCAAACACGTCGCCCTGCACGCGCGCTATGGTGGGCTTCAGGCAACTGTGGATGGTGCGCAGCATCTCGGCCAGTGCCCCGGCATCGGCCAGGTTTTCTTCGCGCGAGTAATCGGCCATGCGGCGCATCCAGTTCAGGTCGGCCCCTGCGCAGAAAGCGGGGCCCTCGGCGGCCAGCACCACGGCGCGCACCAGTGGGTCTTGGCCCACCTGGGTGAAGGCCTGGGTGAGCTCGGCAATGACCTCGTCGTTGAAGGCATTGCGCACATCGGGGCGGTTGAGGGTGATGCGGGCCACGTGGCCCTCGGTGGTGACGAGCAGTGAACTCATGTCTGAGCCTCTTGTTGAAGGAAATACACCAAGTCCAACTCGGGCGCAGCTTGGCCCAGTTGGGTGAGCGCTGCGCTGATTTGCCCGCGATGGTGCGTGCCGTGGTTGAACACATGGGCCAGCGTGGCGGCAAACGGCAACGTGGCCTCGGTGCCGCGCATGGTGGTGTAGGTCAGCGCGCCGTCAAAACGCTCGGCAGGCCAGCTCTCGATCAGGGGCAACCAGTTGGCCGCACCGCCTTTGAGGGCCTGGCCCAGCCGGGCGCGGTCAGTCTCGGCCTCCATGTCCAGCGCCAGCGCGGGGCCTGCCTTGGGGGAGACCCCGCGTGCAAAACGCGGGTACCACAACAGGTGTTCGCCCACCAGCAAGTGGTTCAGCGTGCCATGGATGCTTTTGAAAAACAGGCCCAGGTCGCGCAGGTAGTCGGCCTCTGCAACGGCCTCGGTGGCTTGCAGCAGGCGTTGTGTGGCCCACAGGTTGTAACGGGCCAGGGTGCCGAAATGGGTGAGCGGGTTCATGCGGCGCACCACCTCACATGCGGAACACGCCGAACTTGGTGTCTTCGATGGGTTTGTTCATCGCGGTGCTGAGGCCCAGCGCCAGCACACGGCGGGTGTCGGCCGGATCGATGATGCCGTCGTCCCACAGGCGGGCCGTGGCGTAGTAGGGGTGGCCCTGGGTTTCATATTGCTGGCGCAACGGGGCTTTGAAGGCCTCTTCTTCATCGGCGCTCCAGGCGCCGCCTTTGGCTTCGATGCCGTCACGCTTGACCGTGGCCAGCACGCTGGCGGCCTGCTCGCCCCCCATGACGGAAATGCGAGCGTTGGGCCACATCCACAAAAAGCGGGGGCTGAACGCACGGCCGCACATGCCGTAGTTGCCGGCACCGAAACTGCCACCGATGATGACGGTGAACTTGGGCACGCTGGCCGTGGCCACGGCCGTGACCATCTTGGCCCCGTTGCGGGCAATGCCTTCGTTTTCGTACTTGCGGCCCACCATGAAGCCGGTGATGTTCTGCAAAAACACCAGCGGGATCTTGCGCTGGCAGCACAGCTCGATGAAGTGCGCGCCTTTCAGTGCCGATTCGCTGAACAGGATGCCGTTGTTGGCAATGATGCCCACGGGCATGCCTTCGATGTGCGCAAAGCCGCACACCAGCGTGGTGCCGAAGCGGGGTTTGAACTCGTGCAGGTCGGACCCATCGACGATGCGGGCAATGATTTCGCGCACGTCGAATGGTTTGCGCGTGTCGGTAGGGATCACGCCGTACAGCTCTTTTGCATCGAATTTAGGAGCCTCTATCGCTTGTTTGAAAAGCGATGGAGGCTTATTTTTATTCAAATGTGACACAGCTTGGCGCGCCAGCGCGATGGCATGCATGTCGTTCTGCGCCAGATGATCGGCCACGCCAGAAAGGCGGGTGTGCACGTCGCCGCCACCCAAGTCTTCAGCCGTGACGACCTCGCCCGTGGCCGCCTTCACCAGCGGTGGGCCGCCCAGAAAAATGGTGCCCTGGTTCTTGACGATGATGGTTTCGTCGCTCATGGCGGGCACGTAAGCACCGCCCGCCGTGCAACTGCCCATGACCACGGCCACCTGAGAAATGCCCTGGGCACTCATGTTGGCCTGGTTGAAGAAGATGCGGCCAAAGTGGTCGCGATCAGGAAACACCTCGTCCTGGTTGGGCAGGTTGGCCCCGCCTGAATCCACCAGGTAGATACACGTCAGGTTGTTTTGCTGGGCAATTTCTTGCGCGCGCAGGTGTTTCTTGACGGTCAGCGGGTAGTAGGTGCCGCCCTTCACGGTGGCGTCGTTGCAGACGATCATGCAGTCCACGCCGCTGACGCGGCCCACACCGGCAATCAAACCGGCGCTGGGGGCTGAATCTTTCGTGCCACCTTTGCCGTCTTTCTCGGGGTACATGCCCATCGCGGCCAGGGGTGCGACCTCCAGGAACGGTGAGCCGGGGTCCAGCAGCATGTGCACGCGGTCGCGGGGCAACAACTTGCCGCGTGCGGTGTGCTTGGCACGGGCCGCCTCGCCACCACCGAGCGCCACCTGGGCAACCTGCACGCGCAAGTCGTCCACCAGCACCTGCATGGCCTGTGCGTTGGCCTGGAAGTCAGCCGAGCGGGGGTTGAGTTTGGTCTCCAGTGTGGTCATGTGTGCCTTGTGATTTCGATTGAAACGGGTGCCATTGTGCGGTGAAGACGGGTTGTATGGGGTGACACAGAGGTTGCAAAAAGTGCCATTCAATTCCAACTTTGGCACACTACGCTGATGCGCCCACGCTCCAGCACCGCCGCCACGCCCATGGCCTTTGTTCAAGCCATCCTGACCACTTACCACAAAAGGGGCATGGACCCCACCGGGTGGCTTGCCATGGCACAGATCACGCCATCGGACATCGACAATCCAGCGGCACGCATCACCGCTTGGCAAATGGAACAAATTTCCGAAGCCGCGATGCGCGAGCTTGACGACGAGGCACTGGGCTGGTTCTCCAGACGTTTGCCATGGGGCAGTTACGGCATGCTGGCGCGGGCTTCCATTTCGTCGCCCAACCTGGGCGTGGCACTGAAGCGATGGTGCCGACACCACGGTTTGCTGACTGACGACATCGGCTTGACGCTGTCAGTCAACGGACCAACGGCTTGCATCGGCATCACCGAATGCACCGACCTGGGTCCGGTTCGCGAGTTTTGCCTGGTTTCGGTCTTGCGCAACATCCATGGCCTGGCTTGCTGGCTGGTGGATTCGCGCATACCGTTGCAAGGGGCTCATTTTGCGTTCAGCGCGCCTGCACATTCGCCCGCATATTCGATACTTTTCAGCGGCGAGTCGCTTTTTGCTCAAGGCAAGACAGCTATCTATTTCGATTCAAGCTACCTGGCATTGCCCCTGCTGCGGGACGAGGCAGCCCTGCACCACATGCTGCAACATGCCTTGCCCTTGACCGTGTTGCAGTACCGCAGAGACCGTCTGCTGGTGCAGCGGGTGCGGCAACTGCTGCTCACATCGCTCGACCGCATTCACAACGCCGACGCGGTGGCGCATGCACTGGCCGTCTCGACGCGCACCTTGCACCGGCAACTGAAAGAAGAAGGATCTTCGTTGCAGGCGTTGAAAGACGACGTGCGGCGCGACATGGCGCAGACATGGCTGTCGCGCACCAACCGCCCCATCAAACAGGTGGCCGAAGCGTCGGGCTTTCTGAACGAAAAAAGCTTCATCCGGGCCTTCAAAGGCTGGACGGGGTTGACGCCTGGCGAATACCGCGAACCCACCCCGCGTCAGCCACCAGCACCACGGACACTTTGAGCGGTGAGCTGTGGCAGTGGGCCAACTGCCGTCAGTTGCCAGCTGCCCCTGGCTTGGCGTGCCTGGCCTTGCTGGCCTCGTGGTGCTCGGCCAGGGTCTGGATGGGTGCAGCCTGCTTCTTCCACTCGGCAAACCCGCCGTCGATGTGGGCCACGTTGGTGAGCCCCATGTTTTGCAACGCTTGGGTGGCCAGCGCGCTGCGCCAGCCCGCGCCGCAAAACAGCACAAACTCTTTGCTCTCGTCACCGAACACGGGCTTGAAGTAGGGCGATGCCGGGTCCACCCAAAATTCGAGCATGCCGCGCGGCGCGTGCACGCAACCGGGGGCCGTGCCCTCCCGCTCCAGCTCGCGCGGATCGCGTATGTCCACCAGCTGCAGCGTGGGGTCACCGGCGGCCAGGCGGGCTTGCACCTGGGACACGGTGTAGGTGGTGATTTGGGCGGTGGCTTCGTCCACCAGCGTGCGGAAACCTTTGGTGATGGGCATGCGGGGCTTTCGGCAGGGGGTCAGGCCAGCGCGCGCTGGATGAGGATTTTTTGCACGTCCGACGTGCCTTCGTAAATCTGGCACACGCGCACGTCGCGGTAAATGCGCTCCACGGGGAAGTCGCTCACATAACCGTAGCCGCCGTGGATCTGGATGGCATCGCTGCACACCTTTTCGGCCATTTCGCTGGCAAACAGCTTGGCCATGGCAGCTTCTTTCAGGCAGGGCTGACCTGCATCGCGCAGCGCGGCGGCGTGGTGAGTAAGCGAGCGGGCCGCTTCGATCTGCGTGGCCATGTCGGCCAGTTTGAAGCCCACCGCCTGGTGGTTGAAGATGGGCTGGCCAAAGCTCTCTCGCTCTTTGGCGTACTTCAGCGCGCATTCGAACGCGCTGCGCGCCATGCCAATGCTTTGCGCGGCGATGCCGATGCGCCCGCCCTCCAAGGCTGAAAGCGCGATCTTGTAGCCCTCGCCTTCCGCGCCGATCAGGTTCTCTGCCGGAATGCGGCAGTTGTCGAAGTTAATTTGTGCCGTGTCACTGCTGTGCTGGCCCAGCTTGTCTTCCAGCCGCGCCACCACGTAACCGGGGGCGGACGTGGGCACGATGAACGCGCTCATGCCGCGTTTGCCGGCGGCCTTGTCGGTCACCGCAATGACGATGGCCAGGTCGGCGTATTTGCCACTGGTGATGAACTGCTTGACGCCGTTCAGCACATAGCCGTCACCGTCTTGAACCGCAGTGGCGCGGTCCGCCGAAGCGGACACACGCGTGGCGGTGGTCCGCAGGGCCGACGCATCGGAGCCCACATGCGGCTCGGTCAGGCAAAACGCACCCAGCATCTGGCCTGCAGCCAGCGGACGCAGCCACTGGTTTTGCTGGGCGGCGTTGCCGTATTTCATGAGGATGGCGTTGACGGGGCAGTTGGTCACGCTGATGGTGGTGCTGACACCGCCGTCGCCCGCAGCAATTTCCTCCAGCACCAGCGCCAGCGTCTGGTAGTTCAGGCCCGCGCCGCCCAGCTCTTCGGGCACGCAGATGCCGTAGCAGCCCAGCTCGGCCAGGCCTTTGTGCACGTCTTTCGGGAAGGTGTGCGCCTTGTCCCACGCAGGGGCGTGGGGCCAGATTTGGTCTTGCACAAAGGCGCGAACGGCGTCGCGCACCATGGTTTGGTCTTCGGTGAGCAGCATAATATTTAATCGGGTTGAGAGAGTTGAGTCACAAGGTATTCGGCTTCTGCTTCCTGCACTGTGTATTTGGACTGCATCAACGCAGGGGCTTGGGCCAACCAAGCTTTGGCCTCTTGCGCGATTTGTTTTGCAGTTTCCTGGCGCGGCTGGCATCTGACTGCCCAAGCCCGTCCAGGGTGGAGAACATCCCATTTGGGAGCAAGGCCGTTATAGCGGCCCTTGCCGGGATCATGGTTTCCGAAACCATCTAACAGCAAATTCCACAGGGGTGAAAACCGGGCAATCAGCAGCGATTCACCCAACGGAATCCAGATGTCATCGACAACCAGATACCGACACGAAAAGTCGTCAACCGACAACTCTGTGGAGTTGATGCTTTCTGCGTGCTCACTCAACCGCTTGAAAAGTGCCTTGGTAGGTCTGACGCCCAGCTCATTAGCCAAGCTGACTCCTCCACCCTTTCGTCCACCTTCAGGAATGGCTTTCCCAACGTATATGGGCACTTTGGGGCCTTGAAGCCGATTGATCTTCGACAACCGCTCGTAAGCGTGAAAATCGCCTGTGTAGTACAGCGCATAGATTCCAGCACCCGTGAATGACGAAAGATTGGCCAACGGCAATGCGGCACGCGACAGCAATGCATCTGCGACGCTGGCACCGAGGTTGATCTTTTCCAGAGGGTTGTACGGGGCATCCGTGCTCATGCCACAAACCCTTCAAAAAGCTCCGCTTGCTGAGCAAGCTGCCTGTGGTTGGCCAGCACCAATTGCGTCGCCACGCTGGCTGCAACCTGCTGACCCAAAACAACAGGCACCGCATTCCCCAACTGACGCATGGCCTCGCCCCAAGCACCGTGCAATTCATATTGATCAGGAAAAGTCTGCAGTCGAGCAGACTCTCTGATGCTGAAATAACGCACGCTGCCGTCTGGCCTGACCAACATGTTTTCCCCTCCGGGAACACCATGGCCACCGGCCTTCAACGTTTTTGCAGGCAAGTCCAAAGGACTGCCTGTATGCCCCGGGTAAACGCGAGCGCCGGTTTGAAGCTTGTGATTGAGAAACGCAGCAGAACCACCAACCAACGGCTCTGGCAGACCATCCAAAGCATCGCGAACAGTCCGCCACGCCGCCTGGGTAGGCAAAAGACCCAAACCTTTCATGCCTGCCACCAAATCTTTGAATTTGTCGGGCAGAGCACTCCTGTTACGTTGCGACACCTTGTGCCGATCCCAATACTCGCCACTCACATACTGATCGTGCAACAGCGCATTCAACGAATGCGTCTCCGAAGGAAATGCCCACTGAGCATCGACATCAGAGCGAAATCCAACAATGAATACACGTTCACGCTTCTGTGGAACGCCAAAGTTGGCGGCATTGACCAAGGTTACGAACAACCGGTATGACAACCCTTCCCCGCTTTTCTTGCAAGAGGTCTTGAACTCTTGCAAGCGCCGAAGGTGATCGGCCCAAGCCTCATCAACCTTCTTGCTGATCTCTGGGAACTCCAGCTGGAGCTGAATGTAGGCGAAGTAATTGCTGAAACTGGCTCGGGTCAGACCCTTGACGTTTTCAAAAATGAAGGCCTTTGGTTTCAGCGCCCGCACGATGGCGACAGATGGCGGAAACATGTCTCTGGCATCCAGGTTGGCCTGATGCTTGCCGCCCATTGAGAACGGTTGACAGGGCGGGCCACCAGCCAACAAGTCCAGTTTGCCTTCCAACCCCTGGGTATCTACCGTGTTGATCCAATCACGCACGTCCCCTTGGTAGAGAGGCCAATCTGCCACCAGTGGACACCCCCTCAGTTGATTTTGGCGAATGGTGTCACAAGCCCACCTGTCCCACTCAGCCACGGCCAAGGACTTGAACCCTGCCAAACCCACACCCATGGCAAGGCCGCCAGCCCCAGCAAACAATTCAATAGAGGTCAATGACATTGGGGCTCCTGATACTGTGTTTATTTACAGATCAGTGTATCAAAGCACTTCCAGCGCCACAGCGGTGGCTTCGCCGCCGCCGATGCACAACGTGGCCAGGCCCTTCTTCAGACCACGGGCCTTCAGCGCGTGAATCAACGTGACCATGATGCGGGCACCGGATGCGCCAATGGGGTGGCCCAGCGCGCAGGCACCGCCGTTGACGTTTACCTTGTCGTGCGGCACGCCCATGTCGTGCATGAGGGCCATGGGCACCACGGCAAAGGCTTCGTTGATTTCCCACAGGTCCACATCGCCCACAGCCCAACCGGCTTTGGCCAGGGCTTTTTCAGACGCGCCCACGGGGGCGGTGGCAAACCATTCGGGTTCTTGCGCGTGGGTGGCGTGCGCCACGATTTTTGCAAGCGGGGTGCAGCCCAGCTTGGCCGCAGTGCTGGCGCGCATCAGCACCAGCGCAGCCGCGCCATCGTTGATGCTGGAGCTGCTGGCCGCCGTGATGGTGCCGTCCTTCTTGAATGCGGGCTTGAGCGTGGGCAGCTTGTCGAGCTTGATCTTGCCCGGGCCTTCGTCGATGGACACCACCACCTCACCGCCACGACCCTTGACCGTGACGGGCGCAATTTCAGTGGCAAACGCACCACTTTCGGTGGCAGCTTTGGCGCGCTGCACGCTGGCGGTGGCAAAGGCGTCTTGTTGCTCGCGGGTGAAGCTGTATTTGGCGGCACAGTCTTCGCCGAAGGTGCCCATGCTGCGGCCGGGTTCGTAGGCATCTTCCAGGCCGTCGAGCATCATGTGGTCGAAGATGCGGTCGTGACCGATGCGGTAGCCGCCACGCGCCTTGGGCAGCACGTAGGGGGCATTGGTCATGCTTTCCATGCCACCGGCCACCAGCACCTCGTGGCTGCCTGCCAGCAGCATGTCGTGCGCAAACATGGCGGCGCGCATGCCCGATCCGCACATTTTGCTCAGCGTGACCGCACCCGCGCTTTTGGGCAAGCCACCCTTGAACGCGGCCTGACGTGCAGGCGCTTGACCCTGGCCGGCCATCAGGCAGTTGCCAAACAGCACCTCGGTCACCAGTTCGGGCGCGATGCCTGCGCGCGCGACGGCGGCCTTGATGGCCACGCCGCCCAGGTCGTGCGCGGACAGGGAAGCGAAATCGCTCTGGAACGCGCCCATGGGGGTGCGGGCTGCGCCGACGATGACAACGGGGTCGTTTTGCTGGGTGTTCATGTGTGCTCCAATTTATAAACAAAAACAGGCTCTACCGCTTTATCTACAAGCGGTACAAGCTACGAAAATCAAACTGACAGTCATATAGACGTGGGCGATGCAGCGTCGTGCACATCGCGGCTGAAACGCTTGTCTTGCTCGTACGGGTACACGTCGAACACGTGCCCCGCCTGGATGCGCTCTTTGTGGCTTTGCCAGAACGTGGCATCCAGCAAGTCGGCATGGTGCGCCATGAACACCTTGCGCACCATGGGGTTGCCCAGCAAAAACGGCCCGAATGTTTCAGGGAACACGTCGTGCGGACCCACGCTGTACCAGACCTCGCCCGACATCTCTTCTTCCTCGTTGCGCGGCTCGGGCACCTTGCGGAAGTTGCAGTCGGTGATGTATTCGATCTCGTCGTAGTCGTAGAACACCACCTTGCCGTGGCGGGTGATGCCGAAGTTTTTCCACAGCATGTCGCCCGGGAAGATGTTGGCCGCCACCAGGTCTTTGATGGCGTTGCCGTACTCCACCACCGCGCGGTTGAGCTGTTCGTCGGCCCGGCGCAGCGCGGTGTCATCGGCACCGCTGTTGGCCTGCAGCACATCAAACGCTTCTTGCAGGTAGATGTTGAGCGGGATCATCCGCCGCTCGATATACACGTGCTTCAGGATCAGCTCGGTATTGCCATCGCCGTCTCGGTCTGAAATTTCAAGCTGGCTGGGCGCAAATTTCTGCAGTTCGGCGATCAGCTCGGGTTGGAACCGATCCAGCGGGAAGGCCACGTTCGAAAACTCCAGCGTGTCGGCCATGCGGCCCACGCGGTCGTGCTGTTTGACCAGCAGGTATTTGCCACGGATTTGCTCGCGCGTGGTGTCTTTCGGTGGCGGGTAAAAGTCTTTGATGACTTTGAACACGAACGGGAAACTGGGCAAATCGAACACCAGCATCACCATGCCCTTGATACCGGGGGCAATGCGGAACTTGTCGGTGCTGTGCCGCTGGTGGAACAGGTAGTCGCGGTAAAAAAGCGTTTTGCCCTGTTTGGCCAAGCCCAGCGCGTTGTAGAACTCGGCACGCGGTTTGCGCGGCATCAGGCTGCGCAAAAACTGCACGTAGGCGCTGGGCACGGCCATGTCCACCATGAAGTAGGCACGTGCAAAGCTGAACAGAATCAGCAGCTCGTCTTCGCCGGTCAGCAGCGCGTCAATCACCAGCTTGCCCTGTGCGTTGTGCAGGATGGGCAAGGCAAACGGCACCTCGTTGAAGCCGTTGATGAGCTTGCCCACCACGTACGCGCCCTTGTTGCGGTAGAACAGGCTGGACAGCACCTGCACCTGGAAGTTGGCACGCAGGCGCTTGTGGTCGTACAGGGGCTTGAGGCCGTTGCACACGGCTTGTGTGTCGCGGTCCAGGTCGTCAAACGGCACGTGCAGCGCAAAGTCGGCCACCAGTTGCCGCACCTCGGTCAGCAGGTCGTCCTTCTTGGGGTAATACGACCGGTAGGTGGAGGGCTGGCCGGGGTCTTCGCCTTCGATGTACTCGGTGCTGACCGCCGGGCGCACGAAGATGAAATCGTTCTGAAAATAGGTACGGTCCAGTATTTTTGTGGTCACCGAATTGAAGAACGATTCGGCCAGCTCGGGCTGCTTGTGGTCCACCAGCATGCCGATGTACAGCAGCTTGACCTGCTGCCACACGTCCATGGGCAGCTCGCCTGCCTTGAACTCGGCGGCCAGCCGCTTGGAACATTCCTTGACGCGCAGGTCGTAAAACTCGATGCGCTCTTTCTGCGCCCGCTGCTGGCCGCGCCAGTCGGCCGTTTCAAAGCGGTGTTTGGCCCGGGCCGATTCGGTGCGGAACAGTTGGTAATGCCGGTTGAAGCCGTTCATCATCGCCTTCGCGATGTCGAAGGCCACGGCAGAGTCCAGGCGTTTGGGCAACATCACCGCTGATGCCTACTTGGGTTGGGCCGCCACCATCGCCGCACCCGACAGGTCGCGCGGGTAACGCTTGATGGCTGTGCGGAACACATTGACCACTTCGTTGGAGTGGCTCATGGTCACGCCCAGGTCTTTGGCCAGGCCGTCTTTCAGGCCGTAGCACCAGCCATGCACAGCGACCTTCTGGCCGCGTGCCCAGGCGTCCTGCAGCACATTGGACATGGCCACGTTACCCACCTGTTCGATGACGTTCATCTCGCACATCACGTCTTCCATCTGGGCCGTTGGCAGGTGATCGATGCGGTTGCGGTGGCGCAGCTTCACGTCGTACACGTGGCGCAACCAGTTGTCGGCCAGCCCCACGCGGGTGCCGCGCAACGCAGCCAGCACGCCACCACAGCCGTAGTGGCCCACGACCATGATGTGCTCGACCTTGAGGTGATCCACCGCAAACTGGATGACCGACAGGGCATTCAGGTCGGAATGCACCACCACGTTGGCGATGTTGCGGTGCACGAACACCTCGCCCGGGTCGAGCGCGATGATTTCGTTGGCGGGCACGCGGCTGTCGGAGCAGCCGATCCACAAATACTTGGGCGACTGCTGTTTGGCCAGCTGGCTGAAAAAACCGGGCCGCTGCTGCTCCATGCGGGCAGCCCAGGCACGGTTGTTGTCAAAGAGGTGTTGAAGGCTGTTGGTCATCATGCAGAGATGGTAGCCAAGGGACGCCAACCCCAGGCTTCAAAGGTCTGACCACTGATGGGCAGAAACCCGGCCATGCAGATCAGCACGTTTCGGCAAACAGTTCGCGCCCGATCAGCATGCGGCGGATTTCGCTGGTGCCCGCGCCGATTTCGTACAGCTTGGCATCGCGCCACAGGCGGCCCAGCGGGTATTCGTTGATGTAGCCGTTGCCACCGAAAATCTGCACGCCGTCGCCGGCCATTTTGGTGGCCTGCTCGGCACACCACAAAATGACGCTGGCGCAGTCTTTGCGCACCTGGCGCACGTGGTCAATGCCCAGCGCATCAAGGTTTTTGGCCACCATGTAGGCAAACGAACGCCCGGCCTGCAGCACGGTGTACATGTCAGCCACCTTGCCCTGAATGAGCTGGAATTCGCCAATGCTCTGGCCAAACTGCTTGCGGTCGTGGATGTAGGGCACCACGTTGTCCATCACTGCCTGCATGATGCCCAGTGGGCCGCCTGTCAGCACCGCGCGCTCGTAGTCCAGGCCGCTCATCAGCACCTTGGCCCCCATGTTCAGACCACCCAAAATGTGGGACTCGGGCACCTCAACGTCCTGGAACACCATTTCGCCGGTGTGGCTGCCGCGCATGCCCAGCTTGTCGAGCTTTTGCGCGGTGAAAAAGCCCTTCATGCCTTTTTCGACGATGAAGGCGGTCACGCCGCGTGCGCCCATTTCGGGTTCAGTTTTGGCGTAGACCACCATGGTGTCGGCGTCGGGGCCGTTGGTGATCCACATCTTGCTGCCGTTGAGCAGGTAGTAGCCGCCCTTGTCTTCGGCCTTGAGCTTCATGCTGATGACATCGGAGCCCGCGCCGGGCTCGCTCATGGCCAGTGCGCCCACGTGTTGGCCGCTGATGAGCTTGGGCAGGTACTTGGCGCGCTGTTCAGGGTTGCCGTTGCGCTTGATCTGGTTCACACACAGGTTGCTGTGCGCGCCGTAGCTCAGGCCCACCGATGCGCTGGCGCGGCTGATTTCTTCCATGGCCACCATGTGCGCCAGGTAGCCCATGTTGGCACCGCCATATTCCTCGCCCACGGTGATGCCCAGCACGCCCAAAGACCCCATTTTTTCCCACAAGTCCATGGGGAACTGGTCGTTCTTGTCGATCTCGGCGGCGCGGGGGGCAATTTCAGCCTGCGCGAAGTCGCGCACGGCATCGCGCAGGGCGTCGATGTCTTCACCGAGTTGGAAGTTCAGGCCGGGCAGGTTGGTCATGGTGGGGTCTCCTGTTGGAATAGAAAATCTGAATAGATAGCTTGAAATCCTTATGGATCAAGCGCTAAAGGCCAAAAAAGCCTTAAAAAAAATGGACTCAATACGTCTTGGGCACGGTCATCAGGGTTTGCTGCATCACGGCACACGGGGTGCGGCGGCCATCGGCGGCCACGTGGTCCACCTCGGCCGTGGTCACGATGACGCGCTTGCCCGCCTTCACCACCTTGCCGGTGGCGTGCAACTCGCCGTCGTTGAACGCACTCAGGAAGTTGACCTTGTATTCCACAGTGGTGACTTCCATGCCGTCGGGGGCCATCGTCAGCCCGGCATAACCACCGGCGATGTCGGCCAGCGCGCCCATGGCCCCGCCATGAAAGCCGCCCTGCTGCTGCGTCACGCGGTCTGAATACGGCAGCGCCAGCACCACCTCGCCCGGCACCACAGCCAGCAGGCGCGCGCCCAGGTGCTGCATCATTCCCTGGCGCAAGAAACTGGTGTGGACGCGTTCAAAAAGGGGGGTGTCGTGGGTTTGCATAACAGCTCACTTTAATTGACGTTTACGTAAACGTCAATCAGATGAATCCCGAGCCTGGCACGGTGGGGCACCGGTCAACCGGCCTTGATCGCTTTCGCCAACAGGGCCCGCGTCTGCTTTTCGTGCAGTTTCACCTCGTCGAGGTTGGCTTGCAGATCGGCCATCTGTTCCTCCAGCTGGCGCTTGTGCTCGGCCAGCACGCGCAAGAATTTTTCAAGCTGCGGGGCGGTGTCCCGGGGGCTGTCGTACATGTCAATGATGTCTTTGGCCTCGGTCAGGCTCAGGCCCAGGCGCTTGGCACGCAGCGTCAGCTTCAGCCGGGTGCGGTCGCGGGCGCTGTACTGGCGTACCCGCCCACCCGGCCCTGTGCGCTCGGGTTGCAACAGCCCCATGTCTTCATAGAACCGGATGGCACGGGTGGTCAGATCAAATTCCTGTGCCAAATCGCTGATGGTGAATGTGGTCTGGGCCATGATGGGTTCAAGGTTCGAAAGGGGGAACGGGAGGCACCGTTGATTGACGTGCACGTCAACGGCTCATGTTACGTCAATCCTCCGTACCCGGCGCTACCGACAAACCCGTTGGCGCGGGGCCCGTTTCATTGACATGCATCAGTTGCGGCAATCGCTGCGTCGCTATAGTGGTGCACTCCCCAGCCCGACACCCCGGAACCGCAACCGTGACAAGCCCGCAAACCGTCCCGCCCGGCCCCATTGAACCCACCGTTGTCGAGCAGCGCACGCTGGCCGACATCATGAGCCGCGCTTTGCACACCGTCACACCCGACCTGACGCTGACCGAGGCCGCGCGCCACATGGACCAGGCGCACGTGTCCAGCCTGATCGTCGTGGCCGATGGGCGGCCGGTGGGTATCCTGACCGAGCGGGACATGCTCAAGCACCTGACACACGCGGCGCCGCGCCCGGTACTGGTGAGCCAGGCCATGAGCGCACCGGTGGTCACGGCCCTCCCCCATACCCCGTTTGCCGAAGCCTGGGGCCAGATGAGTGCCCGCAACCTGCGCCACCTGGTGGTGGTGGACGACGCCGGTGCCGCCATCGGCCTGGCCAGCGAAGGGGACTTCCGCCGCCACGTCGACACCCGGCTGCTCACCCAGTTGGGCGAGCTGAGCGAACTGGTCGAACACACGCAACCACTCGTCGCGCCCACTGTGCCCCTGAGCGACGCGCTGCAACTCATGGTCCAGCACGGCAGCACCTATGTCCTGGCCATGCAAGACAACCGCCCCATCGGCCTGCTGACCGAGCGCGACATGCCCGGTTTGCTGGTGCAGGCCGCCACGGTCACGGACACCGTGCTGCGCGTGGCCGACGTGATGCACAGCCCCGTGCCCACCATTGGCCCGCACACCAAGCTCATGGACGCGGCACTGGCCATGCAGACCCAGGACACCCGCCACCTGGCTGTGGTGGATGAGGACGGCAAACTGCTGGGCATGGTGCAACAGCACAGCCTGATGGCCCGGCTGGGCTCCACGCTGGAACGCTGGTACCTGCACGGGCTGGATGCCGCCCAACGCAACCAGGTGGTGCTGGCAGAACAGCGCTACCGCATGGCGGCCGACGCTGCGCAGCTGGGGTTTTGGGAATACGACATCGAGCACAACCGCATCACCTACAGCGACCAGCTCAAGCAGCTGATGGGTGCTGGCGCGCTGCCCACCTCGGAATCACTGGGTCTGCAGTCGCTGCTCGACCGCATTCACCCCGACCAGGTGGATGAAGCCAAACGGCAAATTCGCGCTGTGCTGGCCGATGTCAACGCCCCGCCAATCGACACCAAGTACCAGGTCAAGGGCTATGACCGCGAATGGCGCTGGGTGCACACGCGCGGGCGGGTGGTCAAGCGTGACAGCACAGGCAAGCCCACCCATGCCATGGGCGTGACCATGGACATCCAGCAGCGCAAGATCGATGAGGCGGCGCTGGCCAGGGCCACACAGGAAATTGACCGCAGGCAGGCCATGCTGGAGTTGCTGTCCGACTCGGTGAACCGCTCACCCGTGGTGGCCATGGTCTGGACCCTCCAGGAGGGCTGGCCCGTTGAGTTCGTGACCCACAACGTCAGCCAGTGGGGCTACGACAGGGCCGAATTCATGGCTGGCGGCTTGCTGTACGAATCGCTGGTTCACCCGGATGACTTGCCCCGCATCCATGCCGACGTGGCCACCAAGTTGACCAGCAAGCAAGACAGCTACGAGCAGAGCTACCGCTTGCGTGCCGCCAATGGGCGTTGGCTCTGGATCGAAGACCACACGCGCATCCAGCGCGACGCGTCAGGCCAGGTCACACGTGTGCACGGCATGCTGACCGATGTGACCGAGCGGCACACACGGCAGCAGGCCGAGCAGATCGAACGCAAAGTACTGGAAGGCATGGCACGGGGTGTTGACCTGCAGCAACTGCTGACCACGCTGCTGCTGGCTTACGAAGAGCTGATCCCGGACACGATGTGCTCCATCCTGTTGCTCGACGAAAGTGGCCAGCATCTGCACAGCATGGCAGCCCCCAGCCTGCCGCCCGCGTACACACAGGCCATTGAAGGGGTGGCCATCGGGCCACAGGTCGGTTCATGCGGCACAGCGGCCTTCACTGGTGAAACGGTACTCGTCTCGGACATCGCCAACGACCCACTGTGGACCAACCACAAAGCAATCGCCCTTGACAACGGGTTGCGCGCCTGCTGGTCGGTTCCGTTCAAGGACAGCCAAGGCAAGGTACTGGGCACGTTTGCGATTTACAGCCCAGAGCCCCGGCTCCCACGCAACCATGAAATCCAGGCACTGGAGCGCACCGCCTACCTCACCGGCCTGGCCGTGGAACGCGCCCAGGACCAGGCCACCCTGCGCAAGCTTTGGCTGGCCGTGGAACAGAGCCCGCACTCCATCGTCATCACCGACCTGGCGTCGCGCATCGAATACGCCAACCACACGTTCTATACCGCAACTGGCTACACACAGCAGGAAGTGGTGGGGGCCAACCCCAGGTTGCTGAAATCGGGCAAGACCGACCCGCAGGCCTATACCGTGATGTGGGAACACCTGACCCAGGGCAAACCGTGGCAAGGCGAGTTCACCAACCGGCGCAAGGATGGCACCGAATACACCGAGGCCGTGCGCATTTCACCGGTCAAGCAAGCTGATGGCAGGGTCACGCACTACCTGGCCATCAAGGAAGACATCACCCAGCGCAAGGAAACCGAGAAGCAGATTCACCGGCTGGCTTACTTCGACGCCCTGACCGGTCTGCCCAACCGGCTGCTGCTGGCCGACCGGTTCAGTCAGTCGCTGAGCATGGCCAAACGCCAGAACGAACCGCTGACGCTCATGTTCCTTGACTTGGATCACTTCAAGAACGTGAACGACACGCTGGGCCACCCAGCCGGCGACGAGCTGCTGGTGGAAACCACGCGGCGCCTGTTGGCGTCGGTGCGGGCCGGCGACACGCTGTCACGACAGGGGGGGGACGAGTTCCTGCTGCTGCTGCCCGACTGCAACCCCGTACAGGCTGCACACGTGGCCCAGAAACTGATGGACAGCATGGCCCCCGTCATGCACATCGAAGGGCACGACGTGTCGGTCACGCTGTCCATCGGCATCGCCATTTACCCGAACGACGGTGCCGATTTCAATGCCATGTCCAAGTCGGCCGACGTGGCCATGTACCGCGCCAAGGAAGAGGGGCGCAATGGCTACCGCTTCTTCACCGCAGACATGCAGGTGCGCTCCAGCCGCACCCTCACGCTGGAAAGCCACTTGCGCCGCGCGTTGGAGCGCAACGAGTTGCAGCTGGTGTACCAGCCCCAGGTGTCGCTGGCCAATGGGCAGCTGGTCGGGGTCGAAGCACTGCTGCGGTGGCATCACCCCACGCTGGGCGTGGTGTCGCCCGTCGAGTTCATTCCCATGGCGGAAAGCAGTGGTCTGATCCTGCCGATTGGCGAATGGGTGCTGCGCACAGCAGCCCGGCAACTCAAAGACTGGATGACCCAGGGGCTGGGTCGTTTCACCATGGCGGTCAACCTGTCAGCCGTGCAGTTTCGGGATGCCGGGTTGTCCGCGCTGGTGGCATCGGTGCTGCACGAACTGAGTTTGCCGCCCGACTGCCTGGAGCTGGAGTTGACCGAAAGCGTCGCCATGGCCGACCCGTTGGGTGCCGTCGTGGCCATTGATGAGATCAATGCACTGGGTGTGCACATGGCCATTGACGACTTCGGCACCGGCTATTCGTCACTGAGCTACCTGAAGCGGTTCAAGGTGGACAAGCTGAAAATCGACAAAAGCTTCGTGCAGGACATCACCACCGACCCCGACGACAAGGCCATTGCCAGCGCCATCATTGGCCTGGCCAGCAGCCTGGGGTTGCGCACCATTGCAGAGGGGGTGGAAACACCCGGTCAACTGGCGTGGTTGCGCCTGCAAGGGTGTGACGAAGCGCAAGGCTACTTCTTCAGCCAACCCATCAGTGCGCCCGAACTGGTCGCATGGATCAGCAACCAGGGTCTGGCGCCACCATCGGCCACAGCGGCCTGAAGCAGCCTCAACCGTTCAGGCCATGCCGATGCGGTTGCCGCCTGCCATGCGGGCGAACTCCTGAGCCGCCTCGGCCTCGCACAGCAGCAGCGCATCGTCGTCGCGGCTGCGTGGCACCCAGCCCGCCACACCAACGCTGGCCGTGACCACCGGGGCCACACTGGCATCGGGGTGCGGCATTTGCAGCTTGGCCACCGCATCGACCACACGCTGTGCGGCCAGTGAAGCGCCGTGGCGATCGGTCTCGGGCATCATGACCACGAGCCGTTGCGGGCCGTGGCGCGCCACCAGATCGGTGGTGCGCTTCATGGCGCCGGCCACCGCCTGGGTCACGGTTTGCAGGTAAGCGTCGATCGCGGGCAACCCTTCCTGGCCGTCATCCTTGGCGGGGAAGTCCAGCGAAATGACCAGCACCGACAGCGGGTCTTCGCTGCGGAAGGCCCGCGCAACCTCCTCGTTCAAGCGTTGGTCAAAATACCGGCGATTGACGACTTGCAGCAACTCGTCGTAGCGCGAATGGACTTCCAGCCGTTGGGCCATCACTTGCAACTGGCGTTCGGTGTCATGCAAATCCTGACGGGTGTGACCCAGCGCATGCGTCTGCTGCGAGAGGTCTTGGTACAGCCGTCCCACCATGTTCAGAATGGCGCGCAAGCCCTTGTCAGAGACGCTGGCATCACGCTCGTAGGCGTCGGCGGCCGACTGTTGCTCCTCGATCAGGCGCATCTGGCGCACCATGGATTGGTCCACCCCCAGCACGTGAAGCCCTATCCATGACGACAGAAAGCCCATCAGCCGACTGGCCGGGTCTGCCAGTGTGTCGCGATCAGCCCACAGCTCACGCAGGTTGCGGATGAACTGCTCGTGCTGACGGCGGTGCACAAACTGGTGCCGGTCATCCAGGCCGCACGACTGCATCAACGACTCCTCCCCAGCGAACTGGGAACGGGCATAGGCCATCAGGCGGTCGAACGACCTGCGCATGGTCACATCACGCCGGTCTGTCGGCAGGTCGATGTCGAACAGCACGCGGTGCAGCTCGTTGAAGATGTCGATCAGCCCGCGATGCTGGTCGTCCATGGCCTGCATACCGGTGCTGAAACTGCGGTCCCAAACAAACACGTCCATCGAAGTGCTCCAGAGTGCGCCGAACGCGCAGGGGTTGCTTGACCGATCAATGTAACCGCGCCTCAGCACCGTGTGTACGCCAAATAGCGGTGTTTCAGGAGGCCAGTCCAATCGATTGAAGGGCGCGCTGCGCGCGCCACATCATCCCAGCACCACGCGGTTGCGCCCCTGGTGTTTGGCTTGGTAAAGCGCCGCATCTGCCTGCGCCAACAACTGCACACCGGCCTCAGCATCCCCCGCCACCTCAGGCACGGCACTGGCGGCCCCGATGCTGAGCGTGACCACCGGCGCCACATCCGATGCCGCGTGCGCCAACCCCACCGCACGCACGGCATCCACAACACGCTGGGCCAGCAGCACGGCGCCATCGCCTGGCGTGTTGGGCAACAAGGCCACCAGCTCTTCGCCGCCGTAGCGGGCCAGGAAATCGGTTCGGCGCTTGACCACACTGCCCACCGCACGGGCCACTGCCTGCAGGCAGGCATCGCCAGCCTGGTGACCGTAGGTGTCGTTGTAGCGCTTGAAAAAGTCCACGTCCATCATCAGGATGGCCAAGGGCTGTGCCTGGCGCCGGGCACGGGCAACTTCCTCCAGCAGGCGCTCGTCGAAGTAGGCCCGGTTGTGGATGCGCAGCAAACCATCGGTGCGTGAAAACGCCTGCAACTGCTGGTTGGCCACCTGCAACTGGTCGTTGGCAGCCGCCAGGTCGCGCGTGCGCGCCGCCACACGGCTTTCGAGTTGCTGGTTGGCCGCCACCAGATCATTGTTCTGTTCAGCCAGCACGTGGTACAGGTTGCCCACCATCTTGAGCAATGCCTGGGTGCCCTGGTCGGTGTCACGGGTTTCATGGTCGAATGCATCGACAGCAGGCGTACCCGCCTGGATGGCAGCCAACTGCCGCGCCATCGATTGGTCAATGCCCAGTATGTGCAGCCCCAACCAGGCGGTCAGGAAACCCATGATGGTTTCAGCAGGCTGGCGCAGGGTGTGCCGCAACGCCCACATGCTGCGGACCTGCTCGACAAACTGCTGGTGGAGGTGTCGGTGCGAGTGCTGATGCCGGGCATCCAGCCCCGCATCGGTCATGAGCGCCTCTTCGTCGGCAAAGTGCATGGCTGCATAGGCCAGCAGTCGCTGGAAGATGGCCTCCAGCTCAGCCGCTCCCGTGTCACTGCCATGGAACAGCGAGTGGTTGAGTTCGTTGAACAGGTCCACCAGTTCGTGGTGCTGGCGGTCGACATCTGCCAGGCCAGTGATGAAATTCCGATCCCAGATAAACGTGTCCACATCAAACTCCTTCGGCAGACCAACTGCTCACCCCGCCCGGTTCGGGCACGACATTGTGCCCCGCCGAATTTGCCGCACTGCAGCATTTCACTGACCCCGGTCACCAGGGTGGCAACCGCTCGCCTTTGAGGTGCGCGCGCAGCGCAGCGTAGTCGGACACCACCGAGGCCACGGTTTGCCAGAACCGCTCGCTGTGGTCCATGTGCCGCAGGTGGCTGAGCTCGTGCGCCACGACATAGTCCACCACGTCGGGTGAAAATTGCATCAACCGCCAATGCAGGCGAATGGACCCATCGGCCTTGGCACTGCCCCAGCGCGTGGTGGCCCCAGAGAGGCGCAACGACGCCCAGCGCACACCCAGCAGTGGCGCGAAATGGTCCAGCCGTTGCACAAAGTGGGCATGGGCAGCGCGCATCATCCAAGCCTGCACGGCATCGCGCAGCTGCGTGGGGGTTGAGGTGGGTGGCAGTGCAGCCCACAAAACGCCGTCTGCGTGCTCGACCAGGGGCATGCCTCGCCGCACGGCAGGCGCACCCAGCCGCACGGTCACGGTGCTGCCCAGCCAGGCCAGTTGCAGCCCGTCAGCCCAGTTCAGCCGGGCCGCCTGCAGCACTTCGTGGTGCACGCCCACCTGTGCCAACTTGCGAACGACCCAGGCAGCCTTGGTTTGCAGCGCGTCGTCCACCGCTGCCAGCGTGACCCACCGTGGCGCACTGACCGTCAGGCCCAGCGTGTTGATACCAAACCCGATGGTGCGCCGCTGCCCGCGCCTGAACACAAAACTGACCTCGCGCCCCTGCAACACGGCCAAGCGAGTGGCTTGCGGGTGGTGCCACGGACTCGCCTTGGCAGCGACGACGGGCTGAACGGGTACCCCTGATGGCACGCCCGACACGGGCATGGGCACCGTTACGGGTGCGGGTGCGGGTGCGGGTGCGGGTGCGGGTGCGGGTGCGGGTGCGGGTGCGGGTGCGGAAAGATGTTGCGTTGGCAAGGCCATGCCGTCCAGCGAAAGCTGTTCAAACATGGGCTGAATACGGTGCGCTGCCATGGCAGGTTGGGCGGGTTCGCGCGACAACGCGTGACGAGGGTGTGCTGCCTTGACTGCGTGCCAGGCAGCTCAGCGGTAGGCCTCGGGGTCGAGGCGGCGCATTTCCGCTTCGATCCATGCCTCCACCTCGCGCATCAGCTCGTCGGGCTGACGGCCCTGGCTGGGAATGGGTGGCCCGATCGAAAACTCCACCGTGCCCGGCGTTTTCAGAAACGCCTTGCGGGGCCAGCACTTGGCCGATGTGACCGCGACCGGGATCACCGGTGCACCAGTCTCTATGGCCAGGCGGGTGCCACCCGATTTGTATTGGCCTTTTTGCCCGCGGTCGATGCGCGTGCCTTCAGGAAACATGATGACCCACGTGCCCTGCGCCAGCAGGCGCTTGCCCTGCGCCACCACCTTGGAAAAAGCCTCGCGTCCGCGCGAGCGGTCGATGTGGATCATGTCCATGCGCGACATGGCCCACCCGAAAAAGGGCACGTACAGCAGCTCTTTTTTGAACACGTAGGCCAGCGGGTGTGGCATCAGTGCCGCCATCGCAAACGTCTCCCAGGTGGACTGGTGTTTGACCAGCAACACCGCCGGACTGGTGGCACCGGTGGGCAAGTTCTCCCAACCGATGATGTGGTTGCGAATGCCCAGGATGACTTCGCCCCCCTTCACCGCAGCCTTCAGCCAACCCGCACACATCCAGTAAATGCGCGTGGGACTGGCGAACAGCGAAGCCACCAGCACCGCCAGCGCCCAAGGTATGACGGTGACGGCCATCCAAAGCAAGTGAAGGACAGAACGGATGAATGACATGTATTTCTTACAAAAATAGGCTTCAGAGCTTGATACACATGGCTTTTCAGCAATCAGAACCATCACCCGCCAGCAGGGCTTCCGCGAAGGCGGCCAAGTCATCGTGCACGCGGGTGCCAGGCGGTAAATCAGGCAGCTGTGGCGCGTTGCGCAGGTGGGCAGAGTTGCCTGTCAGCAACAAATGGGGCTGGCACCCAGCCGCCGCTGCGGCCTGTACGTCCCATATCGAATCGCCCGCCACGGGCACGTCTTTGAGCGGCGTGGCAAACCGGTCCCCGATCTGCTCCAGCAAACCCGGGCCGGGTTTGCGGCAGCTGCAGTTGTCTTCGGGCACGTGTGGGCAGAAAAACACGGCCTCCACGCGCGCGCCCACCGCCGCCAGCGCCTTGTTCATTTTCTGGTGAATGGCATTGAGTACCGACACATCCATCAACCCCCGGCCGATGCCGGGTTGGTTGCTGGCCAGCACCACTTTCCATCCGGCCTGATTCAGCCGGGCCACGGCTTCCAGCGCGCCGGGCAGGGGCACCCACTCGTCGGGCGTGGTGATGTAATCGTCGCGCGGCATGTTGAGCGTGCCATCGCGGTCCAGGATCAGCAGCTTCATGGTTGTCCTTTGGTATCGACACCCTGCACCGACCAGCCCAGCACGTACCAGCCGTGGCTGCGTCCGGGTGCCAGCGTGAGCGTCAGTTGGCTGGGTTGGCGCAGCAAGGCTTCGCTGGCGTCTTCGATCAACACCGTGTGCAAGCCGCCCTGCTCGGGCCAATCCACGTACATCTTGGCGCCGCCCAGGGTGCGGGTGGACGGCTTGGTGACCTGCACCCCCACCACCCGCAAGGTTTCGGTTTGCGTGGGTGCCAGGTTCAGGCGGTTGGCATGGTTCTGCCACTGGCTGACTGCGCCCAACAGCCAAACGGCCACCCAGACACCCAGCAGCCCCCACAAGGTGCGGCTGACGGTGCGTGGCGAGTGGCTGCGCAACAGCCACCACAGCACACCCAACACCACCACAACAGCCACAGCCCCCCCCATCAAGCGCAGGATGAACGTGTCGGGGTCGATGGCGGGCGACAACTCGGGTGGCAACACCCAACCGTTGCGCTCCAGCCGCGCCTCCAGCCACCAGCGCACCGCCACCCACACCACAGCAGACCCCAACGCGGCCGAAGCCGCCCAGCGGCCTTTGCCAGCGAAACCTGAAGTGGCCATCAGGCAGCCAGTCGGCCGAGATCGGCCACGCGGTTCATGGCTTCGTGCAGGGTTTTCAGCAAGCCGAGTCGGTTGGCCTTGAGGGCCGGGTCGTCGGCATTGACCATCACGCCATCGAAGAACGCGTCAACCGGTGTGCGCAATGCGGCCAGCACCTGCAGGCTGGCGGCGTAGTCACCTGCCGCAAAGGCGGCATCGGCCTGGGTCGCCACATCGGCCAGTGCCTGGGCCAGCGCGGTTTCGGCGGCTTCTGTCAGCAGGCCAGCATCCACTTTGGCCAGCACCTCGCCATCGGCCTTTTTCAGGATGTTGCCCACGCGTTTGTTGGCTGCGGCCAGTGCGGGGGCTTCGGGCAGCGCAGCGAAGGCGCGCACCGCTGCCAAGCGACGGGCGATGTCGGCCAACCGCTGTGGGCGTAACGCCAGCACGGCGTCCACTTCCTGGGCGCTGTAGCCCTGCTCGCGCAAGCTGCCGCTGATGCGGTCGAATACAAATTCGGCCAGTTGTGCCGACGCATCGGTGATCAGCGAACCGAACGCGGGCACCGCAGCGGCCAGCACCGCAGACAAATCCAGCGGCAAATCCTTCTCGACCAGCAAACGCACCACACCCAGCGCGTGACGGCGCAGGGCAAACGGGTCTTTGTCGCCGGTGGGCAGGTTGCCGATGCCGAACATGCCCACCAGCGTTTCCAGCTTGTCGGCCAGCGCCACCACCACGCCCACGGCGTTGCGGGGCAGCTCGTCACCGGCAAAGCGGGGCTTGTAGTGGTCTTCGATGGCGTCGGCCACGGTGTCGCCCAGGCCGTCGTGGCGGGCGTAGTAGCCACCCATGATGCCTTGCAGCTCGGGGAATTCGCCCACCATGTCGGTCAACAAGTCAGACTTGGCCAGCCGCGCGGCCAGCAGGGCCTGACCGGCCAGCTCGGCGCCGCCCAGTTGCAGGCCGATGGTCTCGGCAATGGCGCAGACGCGCTCCATGCGCTCGCCCTGCGTGCCCAGCTTGTTGTGATAGACCACCTTCGACAAACCGTGCACACGGGATTCGAGCGACTTTTTACGGTCCTGGTCAAAGAAAAACTTGGCATCGGCCAAGCGCGGGCGCACCACGCGTTCGTTGCCGCCGGTCACGGCGCTGGCATCGGCCGGGCTGATGTTGCTGACCACCAGGAACTTGTTCGTGAGCTTGCCTGCGGCGTCCAACAGCGGGAAGTACTTCTGGTTGGCCTTCATCGTGAGGATGAGGCATTCCTGCGGCACGGCCAAAAATTCGGGCTCGAACTGGCACACCAGCACATTGGGGCGCTCGACCAGTGCGGTCACTTCCTGAACCAAAGGGTTTTCAAGCAACACCTCCTCAACCTCTGTCTCCGTCAACGAGTGCATGCCACGCTCAATTTCCAAGACAGCTTGACATTCTTTAGCCGCTTTACGCAATTGGCGCAACATGTCTCTGCTACGATCTTCGTAGCTTGCAATCACGGCGCCGTCGCGCGCCAGGGTGTCGGCATAGGCGTCGGCATGGGCCAGCGGCACGGGGTCGATGGCGGCTTCAAAGCGGTGGCCGTGGGTGGCATTGCCTGCGTGCAGGCCCAGTGCGCTCACGGGTACCACGTTGGCACCGTGCAGCGCCACCAGACCGTGGGCGGGGCGCACGAAGCTGACGCTGCTCCAGCCGGGCAGCTCGCAGCCGCTTTGCAGCTGGTAGCTCATGACCTTGGGAATAGGCAGCTTGGTAATGGCTTCGTGCAGTGCCTTTTGCAAACCAGTGGCCAGGTCCACGCCGGGCACGACACTTTGCAGGAACAGGGCTTCCGCCTTGCCGTCCATCTGGCGGGTCAACCGTGCCACCGCAGCGGCTGGGTCGGACACGTCCACCCCCATGCCACCCAGGCGCTTGAGCAGCGCGGGCGTGGCATTGCCTGCTGCATCCAGGCCGACGGCCACGGGCATGAGCTTCAAAGTTTGGGGCTTGTCAGCGGCACGCTGGGCCACGGCAGTGACGTGGGCAGCCAGGCGACGGGGTGATGCAAACGCCGTCAACACCGCGTCGGCACCTGCAAGGCCTTGCGCCTGTAACTGCTCCAGCAGCACGCCTGCAAAGGCGTTGCCCAGTTTGTTCAGGGCTTTGGGCGGCAGTTCTTCAACGAACAGTTCAACCAGAAGATTCTGTGAAGATAGGTTTTGTGTGGTCATGTGTCGTGATCCCCGGTTCAGGCGGCTTTGGCGGCAGCGGTGGCTGGCATCTGTGCCACCCATTCACGCGGGGCCATGGGGAAGCCCAAGCGTTCGCGGCTCTCGTAATAACTTTGTGCCACGGCGCGGGCCAGGTTGCGGATGCGACCGATGTAGGCGGCGCGCTCGGTCACGCTGATGGCACCGCGTGCGTCCAACAGGTTGAAGCTGTGCGCGCACTTCAGCACCTGCTCGTAGGCGGGCAGCGCCAGTTGCTGTTCCATCAGGTACTTGGCCTGCTTTTCGTGGGCCGCAAAGGCAGTGAACAGGAAGTCAGCGTCACTGTGTTCAAAGTTGTAGGTGGACTGCTCCACCTCGTTTTGTTTGTACACGTCGCCATAGCTGAGAGTGTCGGTCCACTTCAGGTTGTAGACGTTGTCCACGCCCTGCAGGTACATGGCCAGGCGCTCCAGGCCGTAGGTGATTTCACCGGTGGCGGGTTTGCAGTCGATGCCGCCCACCTGCTGGAAGTAAGTGAACTGCGTCACCTCCATGCCGTTGAGCCACACCTCCCAGCCCAGGCCCCAGGCGCCGAGGGTGGGGTTTTCCCAGTCGTCTTCAACAAAGCGGATGTCGTTTTTCTTCAGGTCGAAGCCCAGGGCTTCCAGTGACCCCAGGTACAGCTCCAGGATGTTGCTGGGTGCGGGCTTGAGCACCACCTGGTATTGGTAGTAGTGCTGCAGGCGGTTGGGGTTTTCGCCGTAGCGGCCGTCCTTGGGGCGGCGGCTGGGTTGCACGTAGGCGGCCTTCCACGGCTCGGGGCCGATGGCGCGCAAAAACGTGGCGGTGTGGCTGGTGCCCGCGCCCACTTCCATGTCGTAGGGCTGGAGCAAGGCGCAGCCTTGCGCGTCCCAGTAGGACTGCAGGCGAAGGATGATTTGCTGGAATGTGAGCATGGCGTTGGGGGGCGCAGCGAACGCGCGCAACAAAAGGGTCCGAAAGGCCTGCCGTCGCCGAAGGGGCAGCAACAGGCTGAATCCGCGATTTTACGTTTCCGGTCCCGATGGGGGTGTGCCGCCAGCACGGCGAGGGGCGCGCAACGGTGCACGGCCCCGCAGCCACCAGCCCATCAGGCCGCCCAAACCGGCCAAAGCCCATGCCGCCCACAGGCCCGTTTGCCCTGCCCAACGTGCGTAAGGTGTCAGGCCGTCGCGTCCGTTGGCGGTGGCCACCAGCTCGTCGGCGGTCATGCGGGCGAGTGCATGCGTCACGGTGCCACGGTGGTCAATGACCACTGTCGCCCCCGTGTTGGTGGCCCGCACCATGGGCCGCTCCAGCTCCATCGCGCGCAAGCGGGAAATGTGCAGGTGCTGATCCAGCGCCACCGTGTTGCCAAACCAGCCCAGGTTGCTGAGGTTGACCAGTACCGTGGGGGCCAACGCAGGGTCGGCAAACCTCTGTGCCAACTCTTCACCAAACAGGTCTTCGTAACAGATGTTGGGCGCGATGCGCTGCCCGGCCCACTCGAACGGTGGCTGCTTCAAGGTGCCCCGGTTGAAGTCGCCCAGCGGGATGTCCATCAGCGCGACAAACCACCTGAAAAACGGCGGGATGAACTCGCCAAACGGCACCAGGTGGTGCTTGGCATAGCGGTAGAGGCCGCCCTCGCCTTCGTCCAGCCGCGCTGGCGACTCGCCAACGGCCAGGCGCTGAATCGCCCGACCGGCCTGCTGCGGGGTGATGCCCCAGACGGCGTTGGCGTACCCATCGGCAGGGTTGCCCAGCGGCAACCCGGTGATGACCGCGTGCTGCTGACCCGCCAGCGACGACAGCACGGGCTGCCAGTATTCGACGCCCAGTTGCTGCGGCAGCTGAGGCAGTGCCGTTTCAGGTGCCACGACCAATGCACCGGCCGCCACGGGGGCCCGCTCGCGGGGCAGCAGGCCGTCAGTGGCCGACGCACCGGCGCTCTGGCGGGTGAACCCCATCGCGTAGTCGGCCAACGCACGGGGCACGCCGCTGCCTGGCTGGAACTTTTCGTCCTGCGCGATGTTGCCTTGCAGCAGCACCAGCGGCAGCTCACCCACAGGCTGGGTGAAACCGGGCAGCACTCGCTGCACAAGCGGCCCAACAGCCAGCATGGCCAACACGCCGAACACGGGCAGCACACGGCCAGCCACGCCCGGCCCCATGCGCTGCCAGGCATGCGCCAGCGCCACCGACAGGCCCACGGCCGAAGCCCCCATGCCGTACACGCCCACCCACGGCGCGGTCCACCCCAGGCTGTTGACATGGACGTAGCCCACTGCGCCCCACGGAAAACCGGTGAACCACACGCCACGGGCCAATTCCGCCAGCACCCACAGAGACGCAAAAAAAATAGCATCCAATAACCAACTGGAAAGCGATGAGTGCCAATAAAGCCATGAAATCAGCGCCACATACACCGCCAGCACACTGGCCAGCGCCACCACGGCAGCCACAGCCAGCGGTGCGGCCAGGCCGCCATAGGTGTGCATCGAGATGAACAGCCACCAGAACGTGGCGGTCAGGCTGGCGCAGGCAAACACCCACCCCGATGCAAAGGCCGCACGGCCAGACGCGGCACCGCGCAACAAACAGACCCACAGCGCAAAGGCCAGCACCTGCAGCGCAGGCCAGGGTTGGCCGGGTTGCGGCCACAGGTTCATCCAGGCACTGGCCGGGGTCAACCAGTCGGCCTGCGCCACACCAAACGGCCAGGCCAGCGCCCAGCCCTGGGCCACGCCCGCCAAGGCGGCAGCCAGCAGCCTCAAACCGATGTGGCGATGGGAGGGCGCGCCTTGAACCATTTCACCGCGCCGCCTCGGGCATGCAACACCTCGAAGCGCCAGCCCTGCAGGATGTGCTGTTCGCCGCGCTTGGGCACGTGCCCCATTTCGTGGGCAATCAGGCCGCCAACGGTGTCGACGTCGTCGTCGGACAGCTGGAGGTCGAAGTGCTCGTTGATGCGGGCCAGCGGGGTGTCGCCACTGATGCGCCAGGTGCCGTCGGCCAGGGAAAAAATGTCGCCCTCTTCCTCGTCGTCGTCGAATTCGTCCTCGATTTCGCCGACGATTTCTTCCAGCACATCTTCGATGGTGATGAGCCCCGCCACACGCCCGAACTCGTCAATGACGATGGCCAAGTGGTTGCGGTTGCCGCGAAATTCGCGCAGCAGGTCGTTCAGGCCCTTGGTTTCGGGGATGAACGTGGTGGGCCGCAGCAGGGCACGCAGGTTCAGCTCGGGCGCGCGCTGCAACTTGAGCAGGTCTTTGGCCAGCAGGATGCCGATGATGTTTTCCTGCTCACCCTCGTACACCGGGAAACGGGAGTGCGCGGTGTCAATCACGGCGTGCAGCAGATCGTCGAACGAGGCATTGATGTCGAGCACATCCATGCGAGGTGCGGCCACCATCACGTCACCAGCAGTCATGCCTGACAGACGCAGCACGCCTTCCAGCATCACGCGGCTTTCGGTGTTGATGATGTGGCGGTCTTCGGCTTCGGACAGCGAGGCAATCAACTCTTCGGTGGAGTCTGGTCCGGGGTGCAACATTTCGGCCAGTTTTTGCAACAGGCCACGTTTGTCCTGCATGCGGTGCGCCGATTTGCCTGGGCGCTGGGCTGTTTGCAATGGGTTGGCAGGGTGAGGATCGGCCACAGACGGATGTGAAAAGTGAAAACGCGCCTAGGATACCCCAAGGGGGTGACAGTCGCAGGCAATGGCCCAGCGGCCCGAGCCGCGCCTGCAAACCAACCTGTGCACCAAGCAGCGCGTCAAGCCGCGCGTGGTGCCGATCAGGCCGGGGCGTTGTCTTTCACCTCGCGCACGCCTCGGCGGATTTCCTGCATCACGGCAAGCATGCGCCGGAAGGCGTGGGCCTGGCGCTTGAGGTGGTAATCGGTTTGCGCGACCTGCTCTTGCACCAGTTCGCTGATCACGGTGTCGAAATTGGCCGGGGGCAGTTGCAGGAAAGCTTCTGTTTCAGAGCCGTCACGCACCAGCCTGGCACCCGCTTTGCGGGCGATGTTGAGCATGGCCGTGTTTTCGCTCAGCGCGTGGATGAACATCATGTCCACACCCTCGTTGCGCGCGTGCATGGTGGCCCGCTCGAACAGGCGTGCACCATAACCACGCCCCCGGGCATGGCTGGACACACTGACACCGAACTCGGCGCAGTGGCTGCAATCCGGACTCACGGCATAGGCAAGGTGCGCCATGGCCAGCAGTTCGAGCTTGCGGTTGAAGATGCCGAACACGTCGTCACGGGCCAGATTCATGCTGTCCACGTAGCGGCGAATCTGCACGTCGCCCGCCGGATAGCCAAAACGGAGGTAACGGTCACCCTCGTCCAGCGCCAACAGATGGGCGCAAATGCGCTCGCGGTGCTGCGGCCCGAGCGACTTGATGGGCAAATACAGCGCGGCGGCAGGCTTGGTCGGGGCGTTGATTGGGTTCATGGCATTCTCCATAAGGGTTTACCCTTATACAGGATGAGGCCTGATGCCGTGCTTTCAAGGTGGGGGCACGCCAGGCACCTTGTGGCATGCAGGCAACACCTGCGCACCCAGCCGTGCACTCGATCACGGCAGCTTGAACGCCTCAGCGGGCCAGCAGCGCCAGTGTGTCGGCTCGCACCTGCGGGTGATCGACCAGCGCCACGTGCCCCACGTTCGACAGGTAACGCTCGGTGCAGCCAGGCAGCACCGCCGTGCCCAGCGGGAACACGATGTTGTCGGCGCACGAGTGCCAGCAAGTGAACAGCCGCCCCAGGTCTGGCGGCTCGTTCGCCGTCAGTTCGCACAACCAGGGGCTGCGCAGTCTCATCTGGCGGGCATTGGTGGCAAAACCCCACCGGGCCAGCCAGGTGCCTTGGTGCGGGGTACCCAAGGTGACGATGTGGGCCACGCGGGCCTGCGCGCCGGGTGTGGCACGCAACCAGGCGCGCATGGCCAGGCCGCCCATGCTGTGGGCCACCACCAGCGGCGGACGCCCGGTGGCTTGGGTCAATGCCGCCACAGCTTGTTCGATGGTGGGCACGTAGTCGTCTATGGCGCCCCGATAGGGCTCCAGGTTCACCACAACCACCGGGTGCCCGCCTTGGGCCAAGGCTGCGTGCCAGCCATTCCAAATGCCACGGTTGCACATGAAACCGTGCACCAGCAGCACCCCGCGTGGGCCTGTGCCGGCAGTGACGCCGGGTGATGTGACCGTTCGGGTCGCTACCGGCAGCGTTGGCAACGTATCAGGCCACGCACGCCAGCGCCAGGGTTGGCGCCAGCCAAACACCTTGACCGCGATCACCGATTCCCGCCACCACGCGCCGACCAGCGCCCCGCCAGACGGCACGGTCTGACCCGCAGCCCGACTGACCCGAGCCGACAAACCGAATTGAAACGCCAGCAACAGGCCGTGTTGTGCCAGCAACAAACCGACCCCGGCCCATGCCACGGCCGGGTCTGCACGCCACCACACGGTCCAACCGACCACCCAAAGCACCCAGCCAACGGTCAACGCCCGTTGCACGTTGGCCACCTGGGACGAGCGGACCGCCGCCTGCGGGTTGACTGTCGTCATGTGTCAGCATCTCGGTGGGCCGCCATGCCATGGCGGCCCTGGTCAGGCTCACCGCTGTGTTCAGGTTTCACGCCAGCGCCTCCGCCTTGCCGCCCAACCTCACGATGAGGTCCTGCGTGAGGCGGTTCACCAACCCGTAGACAGAGAGTTGCGGGTTGGCCCCGATGCTGGTCGGGAACAGCGAGCCGTCGTGCACCGACAGGTTGGCCACCTGCCAATGCACGCCATCGGGCCTGACCACGCCTTGCGCGGGCTCAGCAGCCATGCCGCAGCCGCCCATGACGTGTGCACTGACCACCCGTGTTTGCAACGGCACCATGGCCATCTGCGTGATGGCGGCCTTGGCTTGGGGCCAGCTGGTGTACGGTTGGGCCTGCTCGTGAACAGGCAGCACGGCTTGGGCACCTCCCGCAAACTGTATTTCGGCCATGCTCAACAGGGCACGCCGCGCACCTTCCATGACAAAGTCGTTCAGCGGATACGCCAGCGACGGGCTGCCGTCCGACTGGACTGACACCCGCCCCCCAGCTGATTCGGGGGCAAACCCATCGCGCAGCAGGGCCAGCAGGATGTGCTGGTGCGCAAACGTCTTCAGCATGCCCGCCTGCACCTCGCCGAAACCGGGGATGCTGGACGCAAAGATCACTGGGTGGATGGGCGGAGCCTCCAGCTTGTAGCCCATGGGCCCGTCAATGGGCTGGGTGCCCAGGAAATGGTCTGAATAGATGGTTTGTGGTGCACCGGCCCAGCCCTCCACACGCTGCGCCATGCGCGCCGAACTCATCACCACGGGGTGCAGGAACGTCCGCAAACCCAATCGGTCATGCGGGTCAGGCGCTTGCGACCGCAGCAGCAACGCCGGTGAGTTGATGGCCCCGCCCGCCACCACCACGTGGGCGCACTTTATTTCAATAGCTGACTTCACATATGGATAAAGCGGTGAAGCCATTTTTTTATCATGAAATTCAGCTGAAACGGTCGTGATGCGCCCGTTGCGGATGTTCAACCGGGTGGCGCGGGTGTTCACCACCAGCGTGGCGCCCTGGCTCAACGCGGTGGGCACGGTGGTCAGCAGCATCGACTGTTTGGCATTGGTGGGGCACCCCATGCCGCACGACCCCAGATTCCAGCAACCCTTCACGTTGCGCAAGATGGCGGCAGCCGGTATGCCCAGCTGCGCCGCGCCGCGCCGCAGCAATTCGTTGTTTTCGTTCGGCTGTGTCAGCCAGGTGCTGACGTTCAGGCGGCGCTCGGCCTGCTGGAAGTAGGGGGCCATGGCATCGTCAGTCAGGTCGTCCAAGCCAAAGCGCTCACGCCAGAAAGCAAGGGTGTCAGACGGTGTGCGGAACGAACTGGTCCAGTTGACCGTGGTCGAGCCGCCCACACAACGCCCTTGCAGGATGTTGATGGCCTTGTCATCCGTTTTGCGGGCGGCGCTGTCCTGGTACAGCGACGGGTAGGCTTCGCTTTCAAGCTGATTGAAGTCGGTGCTGGTTTTCAGCGGTCCCTCTTCCAGCATGATGACGCGCATGCCCGCACGGGTCAGCAACTCGGCCGTGATGCCCCCGCCGGCACCGGTACCGATGACCAGCACGTCGGCCTCCAGCACGGGGGGCGGGGCCGATGTGTGGCCCAGCACCTTCCAACCCTGTTGCAGCCCCAGGGTCCAAGGATCAGGCAGCTTGCTCACAGGTCGCGCGGTCCGGGATAGCCCAGTACCGTCCATGTTGAAGGGGCAGAAAAATAGGCTGCACCGGTCAGGTCGTGCAAGGCCAAGTAAGCCTGCTGACGCAGGCTGATGCGACTGAACCGCATGGCTTGCAAGCCCGCCTGAACCTCGGCCACACTGGCCTGCGCCCAAGGGGTTGACACGCCGCCCAACCATTGGCGACCCGCGGCGGTGCCCATCAGGGCCAACAATTCGGACAATTCGGCCTGCGCGTGTGCGGGCAGTGCCGCAACGGCATCGGCCAGGCGGGTCATCAAGCCGTTCAACGCAGCAGCCTGCGCGTCATCACCTGTGGGCAAGCTGCCTGCCAGCAACGCTTGGGCGCAGGCGCGCAATACCGTGTCCGCATCGTCAGAAAAGCGGCCCTGCCGCCAACCCGGCTCGATGGAGGCGACCAGCCCACCGCCCACCGCCAGCACCACGGCGGAGCCCAGGCCCAACTTCAACCAGCTTCGTCTTTTCATGAGTGGCAATATCGCACGCCACCCGTGGCGCCTTGTAGGCACCAGACCCTAGTTGCTGACAAGTGGGCGACTGCACAATGGCGTTCACGTATGCGACTGCCCACCGCTTTGATCTCCCAGCAAGACACTTCCCGCCCCACGGCAGCGGCGCTGCGGGCACACCTGGCTGAAGTCACCCGCCACCGGGACACCATTGGCAGCCTGGGCTTGGGTGACGCGCTGGCGACCATCCGGCACATTCAGGTTCAACGCTTTCGGCAGACCTATGCCGATTTGCTGGCCGACCCACGCCACGCGCGGGCCACCCACTTCTTTCTGGCCGAGCTGTATGGCGCACAAGACTATTCGGAACGCGATGCCCAATTTGCACGCATCGCCGGGGCGGTGGAGCGCCTGTTTCCAGACAAAGTCATGACGCTGGCCGTTGAACTGGCTGAGGTCCACGCGCTCACCGAGGAGCTCGACTGTTGCATGGCCCGCGCATGGCAGAACCTGAAGTTGCCCCGGCGGTTGGACGCCGCCACCTTGGCCCGCGGCTACGCCGACTGCTGGGCCCACATCGGGCGCTCCGCTGACAGGCAGCACCAACTGGATGCGGTGTTGCGCATGGGTTGGCGGCTGGCCGACGTGGTGGGTGTGCCCGGCCTGCGCACAGCGCTCAGGCTCATGCGACGCCCTGCGCACGCGGCTGGATTGTCCGCACTGCAACATGTGCTGGAAGAAGGCTTCGATGCATTCAAGTCGATGGGCAAAGCCGATGTGTTCCTCTCTGCCGTGAACGAACGTGAAAGCGACTGGCTGGCCACCCTGTTCAACACCCCCGACCAGGCCACCCGGCAGCTGGCGCGTGCGCAGGCCCTTGACTGAGGCGCCCCTATGCGGCCGAACGCCTTGCCGCAGGGAACTGGTCAGGATTCCTGGGGGATGTGCCCCGTCGTGGCCACCCAGATGAGCTTTCGGAGACAACCTCCTAGGGCTTGCCCTGAAGCGGCCTGTCTTGCATGCAACTGACAATGCGCCCCAGGAGCGCGATATGAATTCAAAACCCTGGTTGAAGAACTACCCGGCAGGTGTGCCACATGACATCGATGTGGACCAGTACCCATCCCTGGTCGAGCTGCTGGAAGAGTCTTTTCGCAAGCACCCCAGCTCGCCCGTCGCGGTTTGCATGGAAGAGTGGATGACCTACGGCCAGCTGGACGAGTTGTCTACCGCAGTGGGCGCTTGGCTGCAGGCACAAGGACTGGCCCCCGGTGCGCGCGTGGCACTCATGATGCCCAACGTGCCGCAGTTTTTGGTCACCATGGCGGCCATCCTGCGAGCGGGGTACACCTGCGTCAATGTGAACCCGCTGTACACACCCAGGGAACTGGCACACCAGCTGCGCGACTCGGGTGCAGAAGCCATCGTCATACTGGAGAACTTTGCATCCACACTCGAAGAGGTCATTGCGCAAACGCAGATCAAGTACGTCGTGCTGGCCTCCATGGGTGACCTGCTGGGATTCTGGTACGGCCGGTGGATCACCTTTGCCGTGCGCCATCTGGCCAAAATGGTGCCCGCATTCAGAATGCCCCTGAGCGGGCCGCAGGGCGACATTCAAGTGACCCCCTTCAAGCAGGTGCTCGCCGCAGGCGCGGGCAAGGCCCTCAAGCGCGTGGCCTGCCAGCACGACACCACAGCTTTCCTTCAGTACACCGGTGGCACGACAGGCCTGTCCAAAGGTGCCGTGCTGACTCACCGCAACATCATCGCGGCCATCCTTCAGGCCGAAGCCTGGTTCAACCCCGCCACAAAGCGGCTGGGCGACCCCCGCAAACTCAACAACATTGCGGCCCTGCCGCTGTATCACATCTTTGCGCTGACGCTCAGCCTGCTGTCGATACGATCCGGCTCGTTCATGACGCTGATTCCCAACCCGCGGGACATCCCCAAATTCGTCGAAACACTCAAACGTCGGCCCTTCCATCTGCTGCCAGCCGTCAACACGCTGTTCAATTCGCTGTTGCAGAACCCGCAGTTCCGCAGCCTGGACTTCAGCAATCTGGTCGTGTCGCAGGCAGGGGGCATGGCCGCCTCGGAGGGCACAGCCAAACAATGGCTGCAGGTCACTCATTGCCCCATGATCGAAGGCTGGGGCATGAGCGAAACCTGCGCCATCGGCACCAACAACCCCGTCACCAACCGCAACTTCACCGGCACCATCGGCCTGCCCCTGCCCAGCATCGAGGTGGCCATCAAGGATGACGACGGCAATTCCCTGCCCATCGGAGAATCAGGCGAAATCTGCATCCGAGGTCCGAACGTCATGACGGGGTACTACAACCAACCCGCAGAGAACGCCAAAACCTTCACGCCCGACGGCTACATGCGCACCGGCGACATCGGCATCATGGATGCAGAGGGTTACACCAAAATCGTTGACCGCAAGAAGGACATGATCATCGTTTCGGGGTTCAACGTGTTCCCCAATGAATTGGAAAACGTCATTTCACTGTGCCCTGGCGTGGTGGAATGCGCCGTCATTGGCATACCGGACAGCAAAACGGGCGAAGCCATCAAGGCATTCATTGTCAAAGACGACCCCACTCTGACTGAAGACCAGGTCACGGGTTACTGCCACGACAACTTCACAGCCTACAAACGCCCCAAATACATTGAATTCAGGGACGAACTGCCCAAAACGAACGTCGGGAAGATTTTGAGAAGAGAGCTTCGCTCCAAGTAAATGGCACGCGCAAGGCTCACGACCACAAGTTCATTTCGCCAGAGAACCCTGCCTTGAGCGTGCGCATGGGTTTCAGCGCGAATCCGGTGCGTCGAAAACGTCGGTGTCCCGATGATCAAACCTGCATGTTCATGATGTCGGAATAGGCTTGAACCATGCGATTGCGCACATTGAGTGCGGCTTGGAATCCGATTTGCGCCTTCTGCATGGCGATCATGGTTTCTTCCAGACTGGCACCGGGCTCACCCATCTGAACTTTGTTTTGCAATTGAGTGGCGTTGTTCTGCGCTGCGCTGACTGCGGTCAGTGCATTCTTGAAAGCGGTTGAAAACGTGGCCTCTGTCTTGGCGGTGGGGGCGTTGGCAACAGCTGTGGCAACCGGCGCAATCTTGGATGCAGCAGAGGTTGTGCTGGGTGCGGCAGACGCGATACCAGGGTTGAGCAGGCGCTGTGCAGCCAACTGAGCCAGTGCCTGGCTTTGAAGTGTGTTGATGCGCATGGTCATGGTGTGCTCCTGCCATTCAGGGAAGTGGACGGCAATCGTACGGCGCCACCCACCCGAGCTTGAGTCGGATAAACCGGGTCAAACGGTGGCTTATCGGGCTTTAGCGGATGCATCGGGTGCAGACAATGCAGTCATCCAGGGCTTTTGCCCCTGCACCTCTTTGAACCGATACGACCATGAGCACCGCAGTTGCTGAAATTGATGTCCAGCCCACGCTGCCGCGCAATCCGCTGGCAGAAGGCTTTGGCCGCCTGAGCAATGGCCAGAAAATCCGCGCTTTGGGTGGGGTGGTGGTTTTACTGGCCATCGTCATCGCAGCCGTCTTCATGGGCAAGCAGCCCGATTGGCGCGTGCTGTTTGCCAACCTGAACGACAAGGATGGCGGGGCCATCGTGGCGCAACTGGCCACCATGAACGTGCCGTACAAATACACCGAAGGTGGTGGCGCCATCATGGTGCCGGCAGAAAAAGTACACGACATCCGCCTGCGCCTGGCTTCGCAAGGGTTGCCCAAAGGGTCGGTCGGTGGGTTCGAGATGATGGAAGCCAACCGTTTTGGCATGACCCAGTTCCAGGAACGGCTGACCTTTCAGCGCGGTCTGGAAGGTGAGTTGACCCGTTCGATCCAATCCATCAGTGCGGTGCAGTCTGCGCGCATTCACCTGGCATTGCCCAACCAGAACGGGTTCTTCAGGGAACAGCAGAAGCCTTCCGCTTCGGTTTTACTGACGCTCCACCCTGGCCGTACGCTTGACAAAGCACAGGTGGCTGGCATCGTGCATTTGGTAGCTGCCAGCGTGCCCGAAATGGCCACCAAGGCTATCAGCGTGGTAGATGATGCCGGCAACCTGCTGTCCAACCCACCCGATGGCCAGCAAATGGGCATTGACACCCAACAGCTGCAATACGTCAACAAACTGGAAGAGTCTTACACCCGACGTGTCATGGACATTCTGGAACCCATCCTGGGTCGGAACAATGTACGCGCTCAAGTAACGGCAGACGTCGACTTTTCGCAATCCGAACAAACGTCGGAGTCACATGGTCCAAACCAGGGCTCTGGCGCACCGATGTCGGTCCGCAGCCAGCAAACCGTTGAGAACAACACCGACACCAACGGCACCACGCCAGGTGTACCCGGTGCAGTCAGCAACATTCCACCTGGCCCATCTGCCGCGCCTATCAATGGTCAGGCCGTTGCCCCTGGCGTCACCGGGCCCAACGGCACGGCAGGCGTCAACAGCGCCAACACCATGCGCCGCGAATCGCTGGTGAACTACGAGGTGGACAAAACCGTTCGCGTGGTCAAAGGCGCCACCGGCAATGTCAAGCGCCTGACTGCAGCAGTGGTGATCAACCATCGCATGGTAGCCGACCCCAAAACAGGCAAAGAGGCTCCACAAGCCCTGCCTGCAGAACAGATTGAGCAGATGACAGCGCTGGTTCGCGAAGCGATCGGCTTCAGCAAAGAGCGAGGAGACTCCGTCAACCTCATGAACGCGCCGTTCACGATCACAAAGGTCGAACAGGTTGAAGTGCCTATCTGGAAACAACCCGACAACATTGAATTGGCCCGCACATTCGCCTGGCCGCTGGGTGCAGTCATCCTGGGCGCCATTGTGCTGCTAGGATTCGTGCGTCCCGGCTTGAAGGCGATCACGGCTCCGCCGCCACCGCCAGCAGGCCAAGCGGTCGACGGCAGTACCGGCCAACTGGAAGCAGTCGTGGGAGATGCACAGGAGCGCAGCGAACTGTTGCCAGGACTGGGCGCACCAGCTGAAGATCTGGCACCTTCCGAGCACCAACTGCGCCTTGAAGACGCCAGACGCCTGGCCAAAGAGAACCCTGTGGCGGTGGCCAACATCGTCAAGGGCTGGGTCAATGGCGAGGGTGGCTGAGGCCACATTGACGAAAGGTTTCTACCGTGGAAGACGATGGCGTTCAAAACGCAGCCATATTCCTGATGTCGCTGGGCGAGGAAGAGGCTGCTGAGGTGTTCAAACACCTGTCCCCCAAAGAGGTGCAAAAGCTGGGGGAAACCATTGCCCGCACCCGTGGCATCACCCACGAGAAGGTGGAAGAAGTCATACTGAAATTCACTGGTGAGGCCAAATCGCAAAGCCTGCTGGTGACCGACACCGACAACTACGTGCGCGCAGTGCTGAAACGCGCACTGGGAGATGACAAAGCCTCGCTGCTGATCGACCGCATCTTGCAAGGTGGCGATGTGTCGGGCATCGAAAGCCTGAAATGGATGGACCCACTGTCTGTGGCTGAGTTGCTGCGCAACGAACACCCGCAGATTTTGGCCGCCATCCTGGTCCACCTGGACTTTGACCAAACTGCGGGCGTACTGAAAAACTTCACCGAACGCACGCGCAATGAGGTGATGCTGCGCATCGCCACGCTGGAAGGCATTCAGCCCACCGCGCTGAAAGACCTGAACGAGGTACTTTACAAGGTACTTGCCGGTGGTGACAAGATCCGCAAAACCTCGCTGGGTGGCGTGAAAACGGCCGCTGAAATCATCAACCTGATGGGCAGTGCGGTTGAAACCGGCGTGATCGAATCCATCCGCGAGCACGATCCCGATCTGGCACAGAAGATCATGGACAAGATGTTCACGTTCGAGGACTTGCTCAAACTCGACGACAAGTCCGTACAGATGGTCCTGAAGGAAGTGGCCTCGGAAACCCTGGTGCTGTCACTGAAAGGTGCCTCGCAGGAGTTGCGAGACAAGGTGCTGGCCAACATGTCTTCACGGGCAGCCGACAGCATGCGCGAAGACCTGGAGTCCCGCGGCCCGGTTCGCCTTTCCGAGGTAGAGGCACAGCAGAAGGAAATTCTGAAAATCGTTCGCCGCCTCACAGACGAAGGCCAGATCGTGATAGGCGGAGGCGGAGATGACGCAATGGTCTAAGTCATCGGCCTATTCGCGCTTCATTCCCAGCGAGGAAATCAATGCCGTCTCGGAGTGGCGGTTTGCCAACGTAGACGGCACCCCGCATGTCGAGGAAATCGAGCCTCAGCTGCCCTTGGGCCCATCACCGGAAGAGGTGGCGGCGCAAGTAGAAAATGCCCGTCAGCAGGCGTTTGATGAAGGGTACGCCCTGGGCAACGCGGAGGGCAGCCAGGCCACTCGCAATGCACTGGCCGAGCCAACCCGCCTGGCAACTGAACAAGCCCAGCAGCGCTTTGACGAGGCGCTGTCAAGCATGCGCACCCAACTCGCACAGGCACAAGACCAGATGGCACAAGCCGTGTTGCAAATGGCATGTGACTTGGCCCGCCAGGTGTTGCGTCGCGAGCTGACGATTGACCCTCAAGCCATTCAGCCTGTGTTGACCGAAGCACTGGCACTTTTGCAGGCCGACACGATTCCCGTGACCGTGCGGTTGAATCCGAATGATTTTGCTGCACTGGAAGGTACAGGCACAGCCCCTGCGCAACCGGGCAACCCGCGTTTTGTGCCCGATGCGGCCATCACCCCCGGTGGCTGCGTGTTGGAAGCACCCGGCACCGGGGTAGATGCCACACTTGAAACCCGGTGGAGCCGGGCCATTGCCAACCTGGGGTTGAGCACTGCATGGGAGCCCGACCATGCAGCCAAATGACCCTGGTGCGCATTGGTCAACTTTCCTGGCCGAGGCGCAAGCACGCACACAACTGCCAAGCCCACTTGAAGTCAGTGGGCAACTGACACGTCTGGCGGGGCTTGTGCTGGAGGCATCAGGCATTCGCAAGCCCGTGGGAAGCCAATGCCTGATTGACGCAGGCGACGGCAGCACCATTCTGGCCGAGGTGGTCGGCTTTTCAGGCAACCGCGCCTATCTGATGCCTGCTGGCGATGTCCATGGTCTGTCAGCCGGTGCACGTGTGACACCGGTGACCCCTTACCGCCCACTGCCCAAGCTGGGGCACCCTGGTCGGCCCATCAACCCACATGAAAAAGGCATGCTTCGGCTGCCCCTGGGTCCTGGCTTGCTGGGCAGGGTGGTGGATGCGCACGGCCTGCCGATGGACGGACTGGGGCCACTCACCCAGATCGACATTCAACCCATGGACAGGCAACCGCTGAACGCCATGGAGCGCGAACCCATCCGGGTGCCACTGGATACCGGCGTGCGTTGTATCAACAGTCTGTTGACCGTCGGGCGTGGGCAACGCATTGGGCTGTTTGCGGGATCGGGGGTGGGTAAAAGCGTGCTCATGGGCATGATGGCGCGCTACACCCAAGCAGATGTGATCGTCGTGGGCCTGATCGGTGAGCGGGGTCGCGAGGTCAAGGAGTTCATCGAAGACATCCTGGGCGAGGAGGGGCGTCGGCGCTCCGTTGTGGTGGCGGCCCCAGCCGATTCGCCACCTTTGGTGCGCATGCAAGGGGCGGCCTACGCCACAGCTGTGGCCGAACGGTTCAGGGACGACGGCCTGCATGTGCTGCTGCTGATGGACTCGCTCACCCGCTACGCCATGGCCCAGCGCGAAATCGCACTGGCCATCGGGGAGCCGCCCGCCACCAAGGGCTACCCACCTTCTTGCTTCGCCAAACTGCCCACGCTGGTGGAGCGCAGCGGCAATGGGTTGAACGGCGTGGGGTCCATCACGGCGTTTTACACAGTGCTGTCAGAGGGCGATGACCAGCAAGACCCGATTGCCGACGCAGCCAGAGCCATCCTGGACGGCCACATTGTGCTCAGCCGCAGCCTCGCTGAGGCTGGGCAATACCCGGCCATCGATGTGGAGCAGTCGGCATCCCGTGTGATGCACAACGTGACCACGCCCATGCATTGGGAAACATCTCGCCGGTTTAAAGCCCTCTATTCAAGGTATCAAAAAGCCCGGGACTTGATACAACTGGGGGTGTACGCAGTGGGCAGCGATCCGGAAACAGATCGCGCCATCGCGCTGTACCCACGCATGACGCAATTCCTGTCCCAGGACATGAACGAAGCGGCCCCCCTGCCCGAATGCGTGATGCAAATGACCCAACTGCTGAACGAGTCCGCCAACGACCGCCCGTGAACCAAAACAAGTCAACTGAGACCTAAAGCTGAACATGTCTGTCAACCTCAAAAGCCTAGGGATCGTGATCGATCTCGCCACGCGCAAGCGTGACGAGGCCGGGACGATGGTGGCCGCAGCAATGAGAGACCTGGGCCAGGCCAAGCGGCAATTGCAGCAACTGACCGACTACGCGGAAGATGGAGAAATGAAGTGGCACGCCCGCGCGGCCGAGGGCGTCAGTGTCGCCCTGATGCAGCACCAACGCGCTTTTGCCGAAAAAATTCAGCAAGCAGTGGACTTTCAGGGCAACGTCATCCTGCAAAAAGAAGCGGCGCTAGAGGCCACCCGACGCCACCTGCAGGAAAAAGAAAAAGAACTGGCAACCCTGAAAAAGGTTGCTGAACGCACACGGTTTGCACAGCAGATGGCCGAACACAAGCGGTCGCAAAAGCAAACCGATGAAATGGCCATGTCGATGCTGGCCTACCAGCGCAGACAAAACGAACAGGAGTCCCTGACATGAGCACCGTCACACCCAGCACCAGCAACATTGAACGCTCAGCTAATTTCTTGTCCAAAAACGCACAGGCCAAAAACCAGGCTTCAAATCCAATTGCCAATGCATTTGCAGCGCTGTTGATGTCTGCGGAAGACGGTGACACACCCGTGTCATCCGATGCTGCGGCCCCTTTGACTGGCGATGGTCGCGACGCAGCGGCAATCAACCCAGGGGACGACGCTGACTCGCCGTCTGATTTCGGTCAAGCGGCCCTGGCAGGACTGTTGAACTGGCAGGCGCTGGCAGCGGCTGACACCTCAGCGCAGGTCGCAACAGGAACTGTTACGCCCTCGATAGGCTCAGCCACGCCTGCGACACCCAGTGCGATAGGAAACACCACACCGTCTGGTGTAAATACAAACCCGCCCGTCAATGTACTGTCTGCTCAAATTGATCCGTCAAAATCGGGCAAATGGGCGGTCGAAGCGTCAACGGGTTACGCTCCTCCTGCCAGCAGCGCTTCACCGTTCGCACAAGGCGTCGCACTCGCATCCTCACAAGCAACTATTCCGATTCCGACCGCTATGCGGCCCGAGCAATCGACACCAGCAAGCAACGCCCCCCCCCCCGGCATCGATGTGAGTGGCATGGTTCCCACTGAGATTTCAGCGGCGACGGTACCGACCAGTACGGTTGCATCGGCTACGTCCCAAGCGCCCATGGAGACTCTGGCGAGCGGGGCTGACAGAACCAGCGTCGCCAAGACCCGTATGGGCGCCTCGCGAAACCAGTTGTCCACCAGTGCAGCAACCATAAAAGCCGGGGCTGGCACCACACTTCAAAGCCTTGCCTCGAACGGAAAAACGACCGAAACCAGCTTCCAGCCCCGCGCAACAGTTGACTTGGTCGCCAGACCAGCTACAGAGGTCGCGCCAGACACGGCAAAAGTCAATGCCCCTGCGAACGACAGCGAGACCTTGAAGCAGGAAGGGCCCCGTCTTGCCGCAGAGACAGGGTCCCCGGGCACTGAGCACATGCAAACAGGTGACCACACGCCGACTGCGTCGACATCGACAGATCCCACGACTCTCACGGGTATGGATCAAAACGAGATGGTCGACCTCATGGACAACCTGGGTGGGCAAATTGCGTATTGGGCCACCCAAGGCACACAAAGTGCCCGCTTGACGGTGGGAGACGACAAGGACAATCCGCTGGAAGTCAACATCTCCATGCGCGACGGCGAAGTACACGTGGCCTTCGAGGCTGCTGACGCCGAGGTACGTGATGCACTCACACTGTCAGCTGAGGATCTGTTGAAAAACATGCTTGAAACCAAAGGCATGACACTGGGCGATGTCACGGTTGGCCAAAGGCCGCCATTCGCAGGCCAGGGAGACCACGCACCGGGCAACCGCCAGGCAAGTGATCAAGCCATTTCGCAACGCGCGGCATCCGGCGGTCAGAGCAGTGCATCAGCAGGTACCACGGCCCCGTTGGCACAGCCTCTTCGCCGCCCAGCCATTGCGACGGCCACAAAGCTCGACCTGTTTGCCTGACATACAAACAAACCGTGCTTTTTCCCTCATCATTTCCTTTTAGACAGATCAATGCGCGCCAATAATCACACATTGCACAGGAATTCGGCATCAGCACGTTGTTGACAGCCACTGAACCGAGCCAACGGGAAACACACCATGTCAGCAAAACCGAGTGAAGAAAGCGCACCAGCAGAGAAACCCAAAAGCAAAAAGATGTTGATCATCATCATTGCTGCTGTGGTTGTACTGGCGCTCGTTGGCGGCGGTGCGGCCTTTCTCCTGATGAAGAAAAAGCCAGTAGACGAGGAGGGTCATGGCGAAGCAGAAAAAGCGGCTCCTACAGTTGTGCACAAAGCGCCTGACCCAAAGAAGCCGCCCACCTACCTGCCCATGGACGCCATGGTGGTCAACTTGGCCGACCCTGGCGGCGGGCGGTTTGTTCAGCTTGGTATCACGCTGAAGCTGGATGACCCCAAAACTGCCGATACCATGAAGCAATACATGCCCAGCATCCGCAGCGCTGTCTTGATCGCGGTCTCGCTGCGGACTGCTGACGAACTGCTGGCAGCAGAAGGCAAAGAAAAGTTGACCAAGGCCATCATCCGTGCGGCCTCGGAGCAACTCGGCTACGAGGTTGAAGATGAAGAAGAAGAGGCAGTCCCCCCAGCCAAAAAGAAGAAGAAACGAAACCTGCCGCCATTGCCCGTTGAGGCGGTGCTGTATTCGAGCTTCATTGTCCAGTGACCCACAAGGGGAAACACCATGAGTGAGTCCTACCTATCACAGGAAGAAATTGACGCCCTGCTGGAAGGCGTCACGGGCGAAAGTCAAAAACTCGCCAAAGAAGACGAACCGACAGACGGTGTACGTGACTACAACCTGTCAAGCCAGGAACGGATCGTTCGTGGTCGCATGCCGACGATGGAGATCGTGAATGAACGGTTTGCCCGCAATCTCCGCGTCGGCTTGTTCAACTTCATTCGACGCAGTCCTGAAGTGTCGGTTGGGGCGGTGTCGGTGCAAAAATACAGCGCCTTTCTGCGCGAACTGGTGGTACCGACCAACTTCAACATCATGGCCGTGAAGCCGCTGCGTGGAAACGGCCTGATCGTTTGCGAGCCCACATTGCTTTTCGGTGTGATTGACAGTTTGTTCGGCGGCAATGGCAAGTTCCACACCCGGATTGAAGGTCGAGACTTTTCACCGACGGAGCAGCGCGTTATCAACCGTTTGGTCGATGTGGCAGCAGAAGAATACGCAAAAGCATGGAAGGGTGTATACCCACTTGAACTGGTATATCAACGCTCGGAAATGCAACCGCAATTTGCCACCATTGCCACACCCAGCGAAATCGTGGTGTCGTCCACATTCACACTTGAAATCGGCGACCTGACGGGCTCCCTGCACGTGTGCATTCCGTACTCTACGCTGGAGCCGATCCGTGATGTGCTCTATTCCTCGGTACAGGGCGATGCCATCGAAGTAGACAAACGCTGGGTGACTGTGCTGGGTCACGAAATTCAGGCCGCTGAAGTGAACTTGGTCGCAGAACTGGCCAAGGCCGATGCCACCATCGAGCAATTGCTGGCCATGAAGGTTGGGGACTTTATCGAACTTGATCGCAAACCCATCATTCAAGCCAAAGTGGATGGCGTGCCTGTTTTCGAATGCCAATATGGCACCCACAAAGGGAAATACGCTTTGAAAGTTGAACGCAATCTGCGCTCCAGCACATTGAACTGGATTGGAGACTCTTATGAGCACTGATACCCCGATGGACCCCAGCGCCGAACAGTCCATGGCCGATGATTGGGCTCAGGCTCTGGAAGAGCAAACGCAATCTGCCAGCACCAGTCACGGTGGTGCGCCTGCATTCGATGCCATGGATGACCCATTCGCGGCCATCGGCAAGCCTGCAGGCGGGGCCAACGACATCAACATGGTGCTCGACATCCCGGTCCAGCTGTCTGTTGAGTTGGGGCGAACGAAAGTACCCATCAAATACATCCTTCAGCTGGGCCAGGGCTCGGTGGTGGAGCTTGACGCGTTGGCCGGTGAGCCCATGGATGTGCTTGTGAACGGCTACCTGATTGCCCAAGGCGAGGTGGTGGTGGTGAACGACAAGTTCGGCATCCGCCTGACTGACATCGTCACGCCGTCGGAGCGACTGAAGCGATTGAGTCGCGGTTGATGCCATCCTTGATCGATGCCTGGCCAGCGATTGCGTTGCTGGCAATCATTGTCAGCATGCCGTGGCTTGCACGCCGCGTCCGGGCGTCAGGCTGGCAAGGGCTCAAACCACCTGAGCAACCCACAAGACTGGTGTCAGCACTAGCAGTGGGGGCGCAACAGCGGGTCGTGACCATTGAGGTGCAGCAAGGCTCACAGACCCGCCGCCTGCTGCTGGGCGTCACATCACAATCGGTGACGCTGCTCGACGCGTGGTCAACCAATGATGGCCCGAAGCCCCTGCCTGTACCTCACAACAACCCATGAAAACTGTACGCAAGCTTCCCGCCGTTGCGCAACGTTTCGCAGCCGTACTGTTATGCAGCCTGCCCTTGACCGCCGCTGCGCAGCAGGCCGGTCAATTGCCATTGCTGATTGGGCAAGGGACAGCTGGCACCAACTATTCCATCCCGATTCAGACACTGCTGTTTTTTACGGCACTGTCTTTTCTGCCAGCCATTGTGCTGATGATGACTGGGTTCACGCGCATCGTCATTGTGTTGTCGCTGATGCGGCAAGCGCTTGGCACGCAATCGGCCCCGCCCACACAGGTCATCATTGGCTTGTCATTGTTTTTGACTTTTTTTGTCATGAGCCCTGTTCTGGACAAAGTCTACAACGATGCCTATGTGCCATACACCGAGAACAAGATGACCTTCGAGCAAGCGGTCGATGTAGCACAGGTACCCGTCAAAAATTTCATGATGAAACAAACCCGCCAGTCGGACTTCGAGCTTTTTGCCAAGCTGGCCAAGCTACCACCAGATGTCAAGGCGGAAACGGCCCCTCTGCGTGTTCTGGTTCCTGCATTTGCCACCAGCGAACTGAAAACTGCGTTCCAGATCGGGTTCCTGATATTCATCCCATTTCTGGTGATTGACATGGTCGTTGCCAGCGTACTCATGTCTTTGGGCATGATGATGCTTTCGCCAGTGCTTGTTGCCCTACCGGTCAAGCTGATGCTGTTTGTACTTGCAGACGGCTGGAACCTGTTGCTGGGTTCATTGGCTGCCAGCTTCGTCACCTGAGGCAAACATGAACGCTCAAGTCGTCCTGACCATGGCGCAAAACGCGCTGTTCCTGCTGCTGATGGTGTCGGCTCCAGTGCTGGGCGTGGTACTGATCGTAGGACTGCTCGTGAGTCTGTTCCAAGCCATCACGCAAATTCACGAAGCCACACTGTCTTTTGTACCCAAATTGGTGGCAGCAATCATCGTGTTTGCCGTGGCTGGTCCTTGGATGCTGACAACGCTGGTGGACTACATCCGGCGAACGCTCCAATCCATACCCTCTTTTGCGGCGTGAAGGGATTGCACCATGATTGGCTTCACAGAAGCACAGATCATGGCGTGGGTGACGCCTGTTTTTTGGCCATTTCTACGTGTGTTGGCGCTGTTTACCAGCGCGCCCGTTTTATCTGCCCGCTCAATTCCCGCGCGTACCCGTGTTGCCTTGGCATTTTTCATTGCACTGTGCGCTCAAGCCGGCCTGCCGGAACAGCCTCTCGTGTCGCTGAACGACTCCAAAGCGTTTGCAGTCGGGGTGCAGCAAGCCATAGTAGGGCTCTCCATTGGCCTGGCTGCGCGAATTGTGTTCACTGCAGTCGAAATGGCGGGGGAATTGATAGGTCTGCAAATGGGTCTCAACTTTGCAGGCTTTTTCGATCCGGCAACAGGATCCCAGTCCAGTACAGTCGGGCGGTTCTTTGGCAACACCACGATGTTGCTATTTGTGGTGGTCAACGGTCATTTGTTACTGATTCAGACCGTCATCGCAAGTTTTCATGCTTTTCCGATTGGGGCGGATCCACTGCATGTGGCCACCAGCATGCGCTTGCATGAATTGGGCGCAGTCATTTTCAGCTACGGTTTGCATATTGCACTGCCAATGATTGGTATATTGATGTTCGTGAATGCAGTGCTGGGCATTCTGTCGCGGGTGGCCCCACAAATGAATGCTTTTGCCATCGGCTTTCCCCTGACCCTGTCAGCCGGATTGCTGGGCTTGGCGGTAACTTTGCCGATGTTGGAGCAACCACTCATCAAATTACTGAACCTGATTCCCGACATTTTTGCCGGACGTTGACAGGGCACAGATGGCACGAAACACGCCTGCAAATACCCTCTTGCTTACATTAGCCCATGGTGAATGGCGTACGCCGTCAATTCGGCATTGTTGGACAAGTTCAATTTTTGTAACACCCGTGCACGGTAAACGCTGACCGTTTTGGGACTGAGCATCAGCTCATCTGCAATTTCCGACAGTCGGCGACCTGACGCCATTTTTTGCAGCGTTTGCAACTCACGCTCGGACAAACTGGCATGCGGGCTCTCCACCTCCGGGGACAGCAAACTGTCAACCAGTTTCTGAGCAACCTCGGGCGTCACATACTTGCGCCCCTGCATCAGAGTCCTGATGGCATTGATCAGCTCCGCAGGGTCTGCAGACTTGTTCAGGTAACCCATGGCACCGGCCCGCAAACAGCGTATGGCGTACTGGTCTTCCGGGTACATCGACACGACAAGTGTCCTGATCTTGGAGCCCTCCTCCTTGAGGGCAGCAAGCACCTCCAAGCCGCCCCGCCCTGGCATGTTCAGATCAAGCACCAACACGTCGCAGGGCCCCTCGCGTAACTGCTGACGCAATTCCGGGTAACTACCGACTTCGCCCACCACACGGATATCCACGCCCTCAGAAATGGCATCCTTGATGCCACGTCGAACCATGGCGTGGTCATCGCATACCACCACGTTAATCATGCTCATTCGCTCAACTCCGTGACATCAGGCAAAACAACCCCATCCAGCGGCACCGTGAGAATCACCGACACGCCGCGCCCCGAGGAGCTGACGTCCAGCCACCCCCCAATTGACTGAGCACGCTCACGCAAACCCAAAATGCCAAACGATGTGGTTTTAGCCAGCGCCTTTGGCGCCAACCCCACACCATCGTCTGACACCTCAACGGTCAGCACCCCCTCTTGGTCGCTCACATCAACCACGACCTTGCTGGCTTGGGCATGCTTGACCACATTGGTCAAGGCCTCACGAACCACACTGAACGCAACCGATTGAATCTCTGGCCCTAGGCTCAAGGCATCCTTGTCACACCGAAACACAACCTCCGCCTCCGTCCGTTTCTGAAAAGAATTCACCAGCCACTGCAATGCTGGCACCAGCCCCTCATCCAGAATAGCTGGGCGCAGGCTCAGCATGATGCGCTGGCTTGCATCGAGCGCCTGTTGCAAAGTGGCCGTTGCCTGAAGCACCCGTTCCTTGACAGTGGGATCGGCAGAACGTCGGGAAATCCAGGACAAATCGAACTTCACAGCAGCCAACGCCCCCCCGATGTCATCGTGGATTTCACGGGAAACAGCGGTTCGCTCCTCCTCTATGCGGGCATGCAGCTGCTGAGTCAGCCGCAGCAGCTGATTGCGAGAAACGATCAATGCTGCATCGGCCTGAATCTTGGCCTGCCGGGCCTCCCAAACCTCCAACAACTTGAGAACCACATAACCCAAGCGAGGGAAGTCTTCGGCATAAATGCACTCATTGACTCCGCTTCTCATCACATCGATGGACTCGGCCTCACCGATATCGGACGTGAACAAAATGAGAAACGGGACCCCGTTGTCACCGTGGTCCAATTGATTCCAAGCATCCACGCCGGTGCCCCCGTTCAGCGCGTAATCGGCAATCAGGACATCAAACTCGCCATCCTGTGCGTTAGCGACGAACCCTTCGAGCGAAGCCACTTGGGTCAGATGCACTTCATCGAATTCTCGCCTCAAGGCACCTTCGATCAATTCGAGCCACGCGGTATCCACACTCAAGTACAGGCCCCTGAGCGTTCTGTTCACGGGCATTTGTGCCTTTCAGGAGAGTTGGGAGCAGTTGACGTGTGCAAATTTTTCAGCATGATCAGCCGCGTGCAAGACGTGCCCTGTTTTTTCTATAAACTGCCAAGTCACCATTTGAGCAAGACAACTCGAAAATTGTAGTGATGCCTGATACTGCACTCAACTTACCCCACATGTTCCGGTCAGGATAACCCAACCCATGCCGAATCCCCAACCCACGGTATCGCTGCCTGTCACAGCGGTGGCCGATTTACAGGATTCGTTGCTGATCGTCATGAACGATCTGCAACGCTTGGGCGGACTGCTGGATCATGCCACCGAGAACCTGATGGATCGGTTCAGTTCGGCCAACATAGCGTTGGCCCAGATCGGCGCAAACGCTCACCCCGAGCTACCGACGGTTCGGCAGTCACTCCAGCTGGCTGTGACGGAGCTGCAATTTCATGACATGGCATCGCAACTCCTGGTGCATACCGACAAAATCCTGAAGGCTTGTGCCTACAAGTTGGCCGAGGAAGCAATGGGCTTGGACGAAGACGAAGTGCAAGCACAGCCCATTGAGGTTCAACCTCCTCGCCCCAACCCGGTGACGCAAAGTGAAATGGACGCAGGCTCCATTGAGCTTTTCTGACGACACTTTGCGCAGACAAAAAACGGAGTATTTCCTCATGCATTCAATTCTTGCCGTAGACGACTCGGCATCCATGCGAAAGATGGTTTCTTTCACCCTGAGTGGTGCGGGATATCGCGTGACCGAAGCGGTTGATGGTCAGGACGCGCTCGAAAAGGCGCAGTCACAATCGTTCGACTTGGTGCTGACAGACCAGAACATGCCTCGCCTCGATGGCTTGGGCTTGACCAAAAAGCTTCGCGAAACCGCCGCATTTGCCACGACCCCGATCTTGATTCTCACCACAGAATCAAGTGATCAGATGAAGCAGGCTGGTCGTGCTGCGGGCGCAACAGGCTGGCTCGTCAAGCCGTTTGATCCCAATCGTTTGATCGAGATCATCCAAAAGGTCATCAAGTAAACGTTTAATCTGAAATGTTTCCTCTTTCGGAGGCAAAAATGGGTGCAACCATGCAAGAAAACCACGGCGCCGGCGGCTCGATAGATCTCTCTCAGTTTTACGAAATCTTCTTTGAAGAGGCGGGAGAAAACCTGGATCAAATGGAGCAGATGCTGCTCAGCCTCGACCTCGACACTGCTGACGATGAAGAGTTGAATGCCATATTCCGGTGCGCCCACTCCATCAAGGGAGGGTCGGCCACGTTCGGTTTCGCCGATGTGGCCGAACTGACCCATCAGATGGAGTCGCTACTTGACAAACTCCGTCGTCACGAACTTAAACCGAGCCCCCCCATGGTGGACGTGTTGCTGGAGTCATCTGATGCCCTGCGCGGATTGTTGGCCAGACATCAGGGGGCGGACGGTCCGGCGCTGGAAACCTCCAGCCTGGTCGAGCGCATCCGTGTGCTCGCATCTGGCGGCGCGGCTGTCGCTGCCGCACCGCGTCCTGCGCCACCCCCCGTGGCGGCTCCAGCACCTGCACCTGTCGCTGTTGCCACACCCGTCATCCTACCCGCAGCCCCCTCAGCGGATGGCAGTCGGAGACTCGAAATTCACATCGGTCCCATTGATCACGCTGAACAGGCAGATGCCATCGTCGAGCTGTTCCGTGACATCTCTGGTCTGGGCACTATCCAGGCCATGCCCGTTGCAGACACGTCGATGCGCGTGTTTGCGGTGGAAACCACATCCACAGACAGCGATCTGATCGACCTGTTCGCATTTCACGTCGCAAAAGAAAACATACGCATCGTCGATGCTGCCTCAGTGACGGCCACGAACCCTGCTGCAGTGCTCGAAGATGCAAGCTTCGGCCTGTTTGAAGACACCCCCGTTCATGCGCCAATCGCTCCCCCATCGGTTGCTTCAGTGGCATCTGCCCCTGTGTCACCACCAGCCGCGCCTGCACCTGTTGCGCCAGAATCTGCGCCCAAACCCATAGGCAAGGCTGAACCCAAACCTGCAGCACAGGCCGCACAACTGGAGTCCTCGACACTGCGGGTATCGGTGAGCAAAGTTGATCAGCTGATCAATCTTGTGGGGGAGCTGGTCATCACCCAGGCCATGCTTGCGCAAAACAGCCGAGCATTGGATCCCGTGGTCAACCAACAGCTGCTGGCGGGCTTGGCCGACCTGGACCGCAACACGCGAGACCTTCAGGAATCGGTGATGTCCATCCGCATGATTCCCATGTCAGTTGTATTCAGCCGCTTCCCACGCATGTTGCGTGACTTGGCTGGCAAGCTGGGCAAAAAAGTTGAACTGATCACCCACGGCGAAGCGACCGAACTCGACAAGGGCCTGATCGAAAAAATAACTGACCCACTGACGCACCTGATTCGAAACAGCTGTGACCACGGCATCGAAATGCCAGATGTGCGTGCAGCAGCCGGCAAACCAGAACAGGGCATCGTCACCTTGTCTGCTTCACACCAAGGCGGCTCCATCCTGATTGAAGTAAAGGATGACGGGCGTGGACTGAATCGAAACAAACTGATCACCAAAGCCCGGGAAAAAGGCATTGATGTGGCCGACGACATCACAGATGGCGAAGCTTGGCAGCTCATTTTTGCACCGGGGTTTTCTACCGCTGATGTGGTGACCGACGTGTCGGGGCGTGGCGTGGGCATGGATGTGGTCAAAAAGAACATCGCATCCCTGAATGGCACGGTTGAAATCGAGTCGCGCGAAGGCAAAGGCATGAAGGTCATGGTCCGTCTGCCACTGACGCTGGCCATCATGGATGGCATGTCCGTGCGCGTCAGCAACGAGGTCTACATCCTGCCACTTTCGTCCGTGGTGGAGTCGTTCCAAGTCAAACCAGGGGAGATCAACACCGTTGCACAAGGGGCACAACTGGTCAAGGTGCGGGAAGAGTACATGCCTGTGATCGAACTTGAACGCGTGTTCGACGTTCCCCGCAACGACTTCACCAACCCCAACAGCATCATGGTCGTGATCGAAGCAGAAGGCTCACGCGTTGCGGTCATGGTGGATGAATTGCTGGGGCAACAGCAGGTGGTGATCAAGAACCTTGAAAGCAACTATCGCAAGGTACCCAACGTGTCCGGCGCCACCATTCTGGGCGATGGCAAGGTTGCGCTGATTCTGGACACCAGCGGATTGATCCGCCGATCCAGACACTGAGTCAAATGAACAGACACACCGCAGCGCCGGACGACACCGGCCCATTGACCCAGGGGCGGGAGTTCGTCTGGAGCGATCAGGATTTTGCGCGTATCAAGGCATTGATTTACCAACGAGCAGGGATCAGTCTGCATGATGGCAAGCACGCCATGGTTTACAGCCGAATCTCGCGACGTTTGCGGGAAACGGGGCACGAGAGCTTCAAGGGCTACCTAGACTGGCTAGAGCACAACGACGGTGCCGAGTGGCAGGAATTCATCAACGCTCTGACCACCAACCTGACGGCGTTTTTCCGCGAACAGCACCATTTCACCATCCTGTCGGACCACCTTCGGAAAATGGGGTCGGGTGCAAATCCACGCATCTGGTGCAGCGCCACCTCGACCGGTGAAGAGCCTTACTCCATCGCCATGACGGTACTGGACACCCTTGGGCCGGGTGCCAACTATTCACTGCAATGCAGCGACATCGATACCAAGGTACTGGCCACCGCTGCCGCGGGGGTCTACAAGTCAGAGAACGTCAAAGGGTTGACAGCTGACCAGCTCAGAAAGTACTTCCTCAAGGGAAAAGGCAACAACAGCGGCTATGTTCGAGTGAAGCCGGAGTTGCAAAAGCACATCGACTTCTTCACCGTCAACCTGATCCAGGACAACTGGCCTTTCCGTGAGGCGTTCGACTTTGTGTTCTGCCGCAACGTGATGATCTACTTTGACGCAGCCACGCAGCGCCGCGTGCTGGAACGCATCCACCGCAACATGAAACCTGGTGGGATGCTGTTCGTGGGACACGCCGAAAACTTCACCGACGCCAAGACACTGTTCACGCTTCGCGGAAAGACCGTCTATGAACGCGTCTGACCTTGGCGCAACCGGTTCGAGGGCCAACGGTCTGACATCAACTGGCGCCCCCTTGTCTGGTGGCTTACAAAAAAGCAACTCATTGCTGACTTTGCGGCAGCGGACACGCAAACCGGGCGAGGCTTCATTCTTTTTCTTTGATCATCACTTTCAATCCGATGCCGTCAAAGTGCTTCCCGGGGAATACTTCGTAGCGGACAGTGACATCCTCATCATGACGGTGCTCGGATCCTGCATTGCCGCATGCATCTGGGACACCAAAGCAGGGGTGGGCGGCATGAACCACTTCATGCTGCCGGAAGGCGACAGCTCAGACACATCGGGACGCTACGGCTCATATGCCATGGAGTTACTGATCAACGAAATGCTCAAACTTGGTGCACGGAAAGAATCGATGCAAGCAAAAGTATTTGGAGGCGGACAGGTCATGGCCGGGTTCACCACGATGAACGTGGGAGAGCGCAACACACAGTTCGTGCTCGACTATCTGCACACAGAGCGCATCACTGTTGTATCGAAAGACGTGCTTGACATCTACCCGCGCAAAGTGGTTTTTTTCCCGACAACGGGCAAGGCGATGGTCAAGAAGCTGGCACATTCCCATCCCGAGTCGCTGGAATCCACCGAGCGCAAGGGCAATGCGGCCAACTTGGCCAAGACCACCGCCGGTGGATCGGTTGATCTTTTTTAACGGAGTTGATTGAGAATGGCAAAAATCAGGGTGGTCGTGGTCGACGACTCGGCACTTGTCCGCAGCCTGCTGACTGAAATCATCAACAAGCAACCTGATATGGAATGCGTCGGCGCGGCCAACGACCCACTGGTTGCGCGCGAAATGATTCGCGAACTGAACCCTGACGTGATCACGCTGGACGTGGAAATGCCACGCATGGATGGCCTTGATTTTTTGTCTCGGCTGATGCGCTTGCGCCCGATGCCTGTGGTCATGGTGTCCACACTGACAGAAAAAGGTGCAGAAATCACGATGCGTGCGCTGGAAATGGGCGCAATCGATTTCGTGGCCAAACCGCGCATCGGTGTGGCGACGGGTTTGAAAGACCTCTCAACAGAGATCGTCGACAAAATCCGGACTGCATCCGTTGCACACGTGAGTCGCCATGCCTCCGCACCACCTGAGGCAGTGAAGAAGCCTGCCCTTGGCGTGAGCAGCCCCCCACCCGTGGTGTCCAAAACAATCTCGTACAGCCGACTGTCCACTGAAAAAGTCATTTGTATCGGCGCATCCACTGGTGGGACAGAGGCCATTCGCGAGGTGCTGGTGCCCCTGCCGGCCGATTCGCCTGCCATCGTCATCACGCAGCACATGCCGCCGGGCTTCACCACAAGCTTTGCGGCCCGCCTTGACTCACTTTGCAAGATCAGTGTCAAGGAAGCCAGCCACGGCGAGCGCATCCTGCCTGGGCACGCCTACATCGCACCTGGTGGCAAACAGTTTCGCATTGACCGCAGTGGCTCGAACTACGTTGCCGTGGTGGAAGACACCGAACCTGTCAACCGTCATAAACCGTCAGTCGAGGTGCTGTTCCGCTCCGCAGCCAAAGTGCTGGGGCCCAATGCGTTCGGCGTGATGCTCACCGGCATGGGAGGGGATGGGGCGCAAGCCATGAGGGAAATGCGCGATGCTGGCAGCTACAACATTTGCCAGGATGAAGCCAGTTGTGTGGTGTTCGGGATGCCACGCATGGCCATCCAAGCGGGTGCGGCCAACGAGGTGCTGCCGTTGAAACAAATTGCGCAAACCCTGATGGAAAAACTGGCGGTGGGCGGCTCAGGCGTTCGCCACCGCATCTGACCCTGCCGGTAAAGCCTACCCAGCGCGCACTCGGCGTCGGGCAACTGGCACAGACACATCGCTGGAAGATGTCGGCCTGATCTTCATGCAACGTAATCGACAATGCGACCGCGGGAGTCGACCGTACCGTTGGCGGTGCCGCCTTTTGACGTGTACGAAAGCACGGCTGATGCCGGGTCGGCTTGGGCTGCGGTGCCTTTGCCATTTTTACCGGACTTCAGGACGGGCCAGAGGTCGGCTTGGTGCTGGCTGGCAGCTTCAGCAGCTTGAGCAGCTTGGCTCCCTTGGCTCGCCTGGGCCGCTTGCTGGACGGCATCCCTTCCAAGCAGAAAATCCACCGCCCTGGCACTGGCCTTCCAAACATTTGAAAGCAGACTTTTCATCTGCGCATCGAGCGCTTTCTGTATCTGCGTTTTTTCGGCAGGCGGTTGCTCGGTTGGCTGAATGCCGGACTGGGTTTGCTGCTGCTTGGTGCCGTCAGTGGATTGTTTCGCTTGCTGCACCGTCGCCTGAGGTGACACAGCAGCCCGAGCCGCTGCCGCCAACTGAGCACTCATCCCGGCTTCAGGCGTCTTGTTTTCCGCGCGTGACCGCTCCTTGCTCACCGCCGTGGTGGGCTCGATCGCTTTCAGCGGGCTCGACGGACTCGACGGACGCGCAGCATCGGCCACCAACGATGGACGCACCACCGGTGTCTGGCTGATTGTATGGATGCTTGACAGTGACAACATGGCAACACTCCTCTGACTGAATGCGCACGGCATTTCTCTATCGTCGAAATCTTTATCGGCCACGCTGAAGTGATCTTTAGAAAAAAAGCACAAAGACCCTTCTTTTTCACAAAATGGCGTGCGCATGCCCGTGGTGGGCCGACCAGGAGGTGCTGCCGACACTTGGTTTTGCCTGCCTTGTTTTCGGCCAAACAGAACCCACACTTGAACCGTCCTGTTCGATGCCAACGCATGACAGATCAGGAAACTCGCCACACCAACGTCGTCGCGCAAAATAGGGGCATGCGCACCACACCGCCGCCATACCCACAAACAGGCATGCCCACCGGGGCAGCGCAAATTGCATTCCAACACCTGCCGCCGGATGCCGACATGCGCGCCCACCTCCACAACGAGGTGCACGCCCGCCCGGCGGCGCGCATCCGGTTGCCTGCGCTGGTGGTCTACGTGGCCGTGCTGAACGAGGGCGTGAGCCGGGCTGACGAACTGGCCCACCTGCAACGCCTGCCCGACCAGCAACACCTGACGCTGGCCGACCTGAACGGCAATTTCCTGCGTCTGCGCTGTCACAACCACACGGTGAAATGGGAGCGGCACAGCGAATTCACCCGCTACTCCATCGTTCAGCCCCCGCCCGATTACGCGGCACTGGGACACACCGAACCTGAACTGCTGTCGGCATTGCGCGTTCCACCTGAATGGCTTCGCGACATTCCCGGCCAGACCATTGCCGCCATCGAGCTGGCCATGCTGCACGGCGACCCCACGGACGCGACCCACACCCTGGCGCAGGCTCGCACTTGGCTTGGGGACCACATGCTGGTGGCCTCGGTCATGGGCAACAACGGACACTCCTGGGCCGTGACCGACTTTCGGCTGCGCCCCAACGGGTTTGAACGCATCCTGGTGGTGGCACCACCCGGCACCAGCGAAACGCGGGCAGGCCGCGTGTCGCAACGGCTGCTTGAGCTGGAAACCTACCGCCTCATGGCCTTGCGCGGCCTGCCGGTGGCCAAGTCATTGGCCCCCATGCTCGCGGCCACCGAACAGGCACTGGCCGACATCACGGCGCAAATTGAACGCGGCACAGAGTCAGACCCCGAGTTGCTGCACCACCTGGCCACATTGGCCGCCCGCGTGGAGCAAGCCACCGCCAGCCACGCCTACCGTTTTTCAGCCACCACGGCTTACCACAACATCGTGCTGCAGCGCATTGCCGAACTGCGCGAACACGCCATTCCCGGCACACAGACCATCGGCGAGTTCATGAACCGCCGGTTGTCCCCCGCCATGGCCACCGTCAGCGCCACTGCGGGCCGACTGGCCTCGCTGTCGGAGCGCGTCACACGGGCCACCGCATTGCTGCGCACGCGGGTGGACATCGCCACCGAGACACAGAACCAGCAGCTGCTGGCCCAGCTCACCAAGGGCCAGGCGCTCCAGCTGCGGCTGCAGAGCACGGTGGAAGGCCTGTCGATTGCGGCCATTTCCTATTACGTGGTCAGCCTCATGCTGTATGTGGGCAAAGCCGCCAAAGCCGCTGGCCTGCCGCTGAACCCTGAAATGGCGGCGGGTGCGGCCATTCCGCTGGTGCTGTGGGGTGTCTGGCGTACCACCCGGCGCATTCACGAGAAACTGCACGCGGAGCACTGAGCCCACCTGAACCTGGATTCAGTCGCACACCACACCCGGTTTCAAGCGCTGCCCCACCGCAATGCAGATGGTCCTCCCCGTCGAGCGCACAATATAAATTGTGCATAAAAAAAGGACCTAACTCTTTTACCTATTTAGTTGTTAGCTATTTTTTTAATGAACAGGAACACCTATGAAAACCGCCACAGACCTCGTCATGGCCGCCAAGGCCCATTGCCGTGAAATCGCACTTGCCGATGCAGATGCGGCCCTGGCCGCCGCAGATGTGCTGATTGACGTGCGCGAGGCCGACGAATTTGCCGCAGGCCACCTGCAAGGTGCGGTTCACATCCCCCGCGGGCTGCTGGAGTTCAAGCTGTCTGGCATGCCCGCCCTGCAAGCCCGCGACCTGAACGTGGTGCTGTACTGCAAAACCAGTGGCCGCGCAGCCTTGTCGGCCGTCAGCATGCAGGCCATGGGCTACCTCAACGTCAGCTCCCTTGCCGGTGGCTACGACGCCTGGGTCGCTGCTGGCAAACCCGTGGTCACGCCCAACCTGCCGTCGTTCGAATAAGGCCTGCACGGTCCCAAACAGGACAGCAGCATCTCCGCTGCAAACCAAGCGTCAGGGTAAACCCACAGAATGGGCCATCGGACCCATGCGACTGCGCCCTTCGCGCGCGGCGGCGGGTTCCACTTGAGGTTTCCATGCACATGCTTTCCATTGGCCGCCGACTGGCAGTCGGCTTCGGCCTGCTTCTCGCGCTTTCCCTCATCACCACCCTCATGGGCGTGTGGCAACTCCAGTCAGCTTCATCGGCCACGCAGGGCATCATTGAAAAGCCATTGGCCAAAGAGCGGTTGATTGCCGACTGGTACCTGCTCATTCACACCGCTGTCAGGCGCACCACGGCCATCGCCAAAAGCACCGACCCGCAACTGGCCACATTCTTTGCAGACGAACAGAAGGCGTCGGCCGCGTCTGCCACGGAACTGCAAAAGAAGGTGGAAGGCCTGATGGAAACCGACCAGGAACGCGCCTTGTTTGCCGAAATTGGCGAGGTCCGCAAGGTCTACACCGCTGCACGCGACAAGGTCATCAGCCTGAAAAAAGACGGTCAGGCCGAAGAATCCAACAAACTGCTGGAGGGCACGTTCGTCCCCGCAGCCAAGGTCTATCAGGACAAAGTGCTGCAACTGGTGAACCTGCAACGGGCAGCGCTGGACGGTGCGGCTGGCCCCATCAAACAGGCCAATGACCAAGCGCAGTACGTGCTGATGGCACTGGGTGCGTTGGCGCTCACTGTGGGCGTGGTGGCGGCGTGGACCATCACGCGCAGCATCGTCCACCCGCTGAACACCTCGCTGGACACCGCTCAACGTGTGGCAGCAGGCGACCTCCGCCCCCACGCCAGCGATGCCGACACGCAGGGTCACGACGAAACCGGCCAGCTGCTGCGGGCGCTGCGCGACATGCAGGGTTCGCTCACCCAGGTCATCACATCCATTCACCAGACGTCTGACGACATCGTGTCAGCCAGCACCCAAGTGGCCGCAGGCAGTGGCGACCTGGCTGCGCGCACCGAAGAAGCGTCGGCCAACCTCGAAGAAACCGCTTCGGCCATGGAAGAGTTGAACACCACCGTCAAACACGCCGCCGACGCCGCCCACACGGCCAGCGGGCTGGCCAGCGAAGCCGCTTCGGTGGCCCAGGCAGGCGGCAAGGTGGTGTCAGAGGCCGTAGCCGCCATGGACGACATCAATGCCAGCGCCCAGAAAATTGCAGACATCATCGGCACCATCGACGGCATTGCGTTCCAGACCAACATCCTGGCGTTGAACGCCGCCGTGGAAGCCGCCCGTGCGGGGGAACAGGGGCGCGGGTTTGCCGTGGTGGCGGGCGAAGTGCGCCACCTGGCCAAACGCAGTGCCGATGCGGCCCACGAAATCAAGGCGCTGATCACTGGCAGTGTCGAGCGCATCAACGCGGGCACGACCCTGGTGCAGTCCGCGGGGCGAACCATGGACCAGATCGTGTCGTCGGTTCAGCGCGTGACCGAGGTCGTGGCCGAAATCGCCACCACCGCCAGCGAGCAGTCCAACGGCATCAACCAGGTGAACATCGCTGTCAGTCAGCTGGACCAGATGACCCAGCAAAACGCCACACTGGTTGAAGAACTGACGGCATCTGCTGGCAGCCTGCGCGACCAGGCCAGCCGCCTGTCCGCATCGGTGGGCACCTTCAAGCTGAATTGAGAGGGGCTGCGCGCCGTTTCGCTGCACGTACAGCACTGCCAGGCTTGCGGCAGCTCAGAGGCTGAGCGTTTTTCGGGCGTGCCCGAGCAACGCATCAAAACGTGCCCGATCAAGGCGCAAAGCACAGCCATAGCACGGGCTATGGCGCGCATTTGCAACGCCGAGCGGGTGCGTTTTGGGGTGGCGAGCGGGCATGAGCGAAAGACTTTCAGCCTCTTACTCCAGCGACCGCCCCTCGCCCGCCTCTTCCACCGTTTGCCCGTCGCGTATCTGGTAGATGCGCCGAAAGGTGGGGATGATTTTCTCGTCGTGCGTGACCACGATGATGGCCGTGTGCGCCTCGCGCGCCATGCGGTTCAGGATGCGCATCACGCCCAACGCCCGTTCGCTGTCCAGCGGCGCGGTGGGCTCGTCGGCCAGGATGACCGGCGGGCGGTTGGCCAGTGCACGGGCAATGGACACGCGCTGCTGCTCACCGCCCGACAACTGGCTGACCTGGGCACGGGCGCGGTGCTGCACGTCCAGCGCAGTCAGCAGTTCAAGCGCCCTGGCGCGGGCCTGTGCATTGGACACACCGGCCAGCATGGGCAGCAGGGCCACGTTGTCGGTCACGTCCAGAAACGGGATGAGGTACGGCGCCTGGAACACGAAGCCGATGCGGTCGCGCCGCAGGGCACGCAAATCGGGCGTGCGCCAGCCGTTGTCATAGATCACCTCGTTGCCCAGCGTCATGCGGCCAGATGTGGGCTCGATGATGGCCCCCAGGCATTTCAGCAGCGTGCTTTTGCCCGAGCCCGATGGCCCCACCAGGCCCACCACCTCGCCGGGGGCCACCTGCATGTTGACGTTCTTCAGCGCCTCCACGGCGGTGTCGCCCGTGCCATACACCTTGCGCAGGTTCTCGATGACGATGCCACCGCCCACCTCAGCAGCAGGCACGGCAGCATGGCGGGCAAACAAGTGAAAAGGGTTGAACCGTTTCATGGGCACCCTTCAGCCGATGGCCGTGCCAGGGTCGACCTTGAGCGCCGCCCGAATGGCCAGCGTGCTGGCCAATGCACAAATGGCCATGGTCACGCCCAGGCCGGTGAGTGCGTCGCTGTTGAGCAGCAGCACGTATTTGGGGAACGCAGGTGCCCACAGCGTGGCCGCCACTTTGCCCACCACAAACCCGATGAGCCCCAGGCCCAACGCCTGCTGCAGGATCATCCCGGCAATGGTGCTGTTGCGCGTGCCAATGAGTTTGAGCACCGCGATTTCGCGCAGCTTGCCCAGCGTCATGGTGTAGATGATGAAGGCCACGATGGCCGCGCTCACCACCGACAGGATGGCCAGGAACATACCGATCTGTTTGGCAGAGTTGGCAATGAGTTTGGCCACCAGGATGTCTTCCATCTCGGCTCGGGTGAACACGGCCACGTGCTTCCAGCGACGCAGCTCGGCGGCCACCTCATCGGCCTGGGCAGACGCATCGGGGGTGGCACGGTTGGCAGCGGCGGAAACGACATGGGCACCTGGAGCCAGTTGCACCAGCACCGCGTTCACGCTGTGGCTGCTGGTTTGCAGGGCCTGCACCGCGTCCAGCAAGCCAGGTTGGCCAGGGCGATTGAAAGCGGGGTTGGCGGCGGTGCGGGCGCGGTCGGCCACGATGGCGTCGTTGTCTTTCAAAAACTGCGCCTCCTGCGCGTCTTTGAGCGGCACGAACACCATGGGGTCGCCACCCGACGACACCATGCGCCGCGCCAGCCCCACCACGGTGTAGTCGTGACGGCGGATGCGGATGCGCTCGCCCAGCACAAAGCCGGTTTTCACGTCGGCAACGGCCTCGTAGTGGCTGCGGGTGATGTGCCGCCCCGCCACCAGGTGCAGGGGCTGGCCGGGCGGGGCCTCGGTGTCGCTCTCAAAACCCACCACCATGGCGCGCACGTCTTGCCCGTCTTCACCGCGCACCTGCATGGTCAGGTAGCTGACGTTGGCAGCCCGGCCCACGCCGGGCATGCCACGCACGCTGCGCACCACGTCGTCTTTGATGCTGGACGACTCGGCATACGGGCCTTGCGTGTCTTGCTGCACCACCCACAGGTCGGCCCCGCTGTTGTCGAGCAAGGCGTGCGCGTCGTCCACCATACCCCGGTAGATGCCCGCCATCGAAAGCGTAACGCCGATCAGCAAGCCCAGCCCCAACCCGGTGAGCACGAACTTGCCCCAGCCATGCAGGATGTCGCGCCCGGCCAGGCTGATCATTTGGCCACCCCAGCGGGCGCACCGGACCCAGGCCTTGACCCTGCGCCTGCATTGGCTTGCGCGGCCTGAGCAGAGCCAGGCCCCTCAGGCACCAGCGCATCCACCACCTTTAAACGCATGCCCGCCTGCACGGGCTTCTGGCTGTGGGCCACCACGCGATCGCCTTCGGCCAAGGTGACTGAAGGGGCGGCGGCGTGGGGCGGGTTGTCCACACGCACGGCGCCGTCCAGGCTGCTGGCCACCACGCGCACGGGCACCCATTCAGGCTGGTTGGCCGCGTTCAGCCGCCACACGCCGGTTTGCCCGGCGTTGCGCTGCACGGCGGCGTTGGGCAGCAGCAGCCCTTGGGAACTGGCCGGCAGTTGCACCGTGACCTCGGCCAACTCGCCCACCGACGCGCCCTTTGGCGCCGATGCCAAGGAAACCAGCGCCAGCCGCTCTTCGGTCACGGCATCGGCCAGCAACTCCAGCCGCGCCACGGTGGCGGCCAGCGGCTGGTTGGGCTGCGAGCGCAGCACCACCTGGGCAGGCTGGCCCACCGCCAGCCCGGCGGCGCGGCCTTGGTCGATGCGGGCCTTGACCCACAGGCTGGCCGGGTCCACCAGCCTCAACACCGCTTGCCCGGCCACCACGGTGGTGCCAGGCTCGGCCTCGCGGGTGGTGACCACACCCGCTGCCGGGGCCAGCAGGCGCACGTTGCCACGTTGTTGCGCCAAGGCCGCGCGCTCGGCGGCCAGGCGTTGCAGGTCTTGCCCGGCACCACCGAGGTTGGCTTGCGCGGCCTGCGCCGCAGCCTGGGCAGAGGCCAGCTCCTGCTGTCGCCCCTCCAACGCACCGGGGCTGATGAAGGCTTGCCTGGCCAGGTCTTCGTTGCGGCGCAGGTTGCCAGCGCTCAAGGCCTGGCGAGCGGTGGTGTCTTGCAGTTGCGCGTGTGCAGCGGCCTGGGCACTGCGGGCACGGGCCAGCGAGGCGTCGGCTGCGGTCAGGCGCTGGTCCAGGTCAATCGGGTCCATTTCTGCCAGCAACTGGCCAGGTTGCACGGTGTCGCCCACGTCCACGCGCACCTGCAAGACACGCCCTGCCGTGGTGGGCCCCACCATCCAGCTGCGGCGGGCCTCGACCGTGCCAATGCCATAGATCGCTGGGCTGACCGTTCCCTGCTGCACGGTGGCCACCGTGACCTTGACCGGTGCCAGCGGCCCGCTGCGCAGCAACACCAGCGCCAAACCGGCCAACACCAGCACCCCGCCCACGCCCAACCCCCACTTGCGCCACGCTTTCGCACCTGTTGTCATGTGATTGATCCGGTATTGAATAGAAAAAACGGATCTACCGCTTTTCTGTATTGATTTTCAAGCTATGAATAAGTGAAACGCACTGACCGCCATCACTTGCAGTGGTTGTGCAGCTTCCACTGCGCTTCGTGGCCAATGGCCTTGGCAAATGCAGGCACCTGACAGCGCTCGGCCTCGGCGGCACTCACGGGCGCGCTGGGCTGCGCTGCGGCACCAGGTTGCGCAGCGCCTTTCACACCCATGTCTTCCAGCGTGGCCATGTCATCGAAGCCACCCAGGCCCACCGGGCGCGTGGCCTTGACCCACTGGCCAGCAACCACGGTGTACCCCACAAAGGCCACCAGCACGGCCATCTTGCCCAAGCCCAAGCTTTTGGGAGGCGCGGCGGGCACTTCGCACACACCACCTGGGCAAAGCTGGGCTTTTTCTTTATTGAGCAGGTTGTAAACCTTGCAGCCCAGGCAAATGCCAAAGGCCGATTCGCAGAACATCAACGTGAGACACGTGCCACACACCAGCATGTTGATGGGGCCCACGATCTGGTTGATGCCCATGGTCCAGAACATCACCACACCCAGCACCAAGCCAATGCCCCAGGCAAAGCGCTTTTGCGGTGCACCCACCCAGTCGGGCGTCTGGTAACGCACCACCCAGCCGCCCACGATCATGCTGGGCGCATACAGCGGGTTGATGAACACGCGAATAGCCATGTCCAGCATGAACACCATCACGAAAAACCGGGTGGGCTGGAAGTTGCCCAGCAGCATGGCATTCATGAACGAGGTCATGGCCCCCAGCAGCAAAATGCCTGCAGCGGCGCGCACGGCCCGCTCGTTCAGCACCTTGATGGGATACCCATCGACGTCTTCGCCAAATTGAAACACGCGTGTGCTCTTCATGCTGCCAACCTTTCTGTGCACTTTTGCAGTGTGCGCCGTTTACTTTGACAGATTGGAACCACCTCTCAGCCAATAAATCCGCTGTTGCTTATATTTTTATTGAATTACCACAAGTTGCGGGGCTGAACGCCATGCACTGGAGGGCAGTGCCTGCGACTTTGCCGGGCTTCGCGACGCTTTCAGGCAAATTGGTCCAGCGAAAGATTTTCAACCCCGGCGTCCGCGTTCGCGCTCCTCGGCTGCCCAGGGCATGGCCAGCAGGCTTTTGAGCACAGCCATGTTGTCGACCCCGATCTGCTCGGCCAGCTGGACCTCAATGGCTTCCAGCTCGCGCCTGGCGGCATCAGCCATGTTCAGCCCCTTCTGGGTGAAGCGGAGCAACTTGACACGGGCATCCTGCTCGCTGTCAACCAGTTCCACGTAGCCCAGGCTGGCCGTTTCAGTGGCCAGCTTGTGCACGGCCTGGCGGGAAACAGTCAACCTGCGTGCCAGCTCCGACAAGCTGAGCGGCCTGCCTGCCAGGTGTGCGCACAAGCGGGACATGGCGGGCGTGAGGTCGCCATAACCGCTGCGCGCTGCGCCATCAAAAAGCCGTCGCTCCATCCACTCGGACCGGGACAGCAGCAAATGCCTCAGGTAAAGCGTGTTTGGGATCATTTGCCGATTTTCACCGAGCCGATCTGCAGGTCCACAGCCCCCCATGAGGGGTTTCGTTTGCATCGAAAATGACTGGATGAATGACTCTCTCGTGCCGTCGGTCCTGAGGCGTGTTCGCGCCACCCTTGAGCGGTGGACCCAAGAAGGTCAGCTGGTCAGCGCTGCGGCCCTTCAACTCAATCTGGTTCACCTCAAAACGGCTGCCTGGGTCTTGTGCCTGCTGAACATGGCCCACGTGCTGGTGTTTGCCCTGGTGCTGGGCAGCACCGACCCCGTTCGCACCCAATGGGCCAACGGCGTGGCCTGGGCCCACGCCACCATGGCGGCGCTGATGCTGGGCATGGGCGCAATGGCCCGCCAAGGGTTGCGCCACCACGCCACGCCCAGGCACGTGCGGCGGCTGCCCGACATCACGGCCCTGGCCGTGCTGGCATGGGCCGTGGCACTGACGCTGGTGGACCAGGCCGTGACCACCAACATCAGCCCCTACCTGAACGCCTGCGCAGGGGTTGCCATCGTTCTGCTGCTGCCGCCGCTGCGGGCACTGGTCCTGTTCACCCTGGCCTGGGCGCTGCTGGCGTGGGGCCTGGGGCTGGTGTCAACCGACCCGGCCACCCTGCTCACCAACCGCGTCAATGCCGCCACGGCCAGCGTGTTGGCCATGATGGTGAGCGTGCTGCTGTGGCGCAAATACACGCAGACCGAACTGTTGCAACGCGCGCTGGCCGACACCAACCAGGTACTGAAGCAACAACGGGCCGAACTGGAAACCCTCGCCACCCGCGACCCCCTGACAGGCCTGCTGAACAGGCGCGAATTTCTGCACCAGGCTGAGCAAGAATGCGCCCGCGCCCAACGCGACCACAGCCCCCTGTCGTTGCTGATGATGGACCTGGACCATTTCAAGACGATCAATGACCGCTTTGGGCACCCTGTGGGCGATGCCGTGCTCCGGCACGTCGCGCGCTTGATGACCCAATCGGTGCGGCAGACCGACCGTGTGGCCCGCTTTGGCGGCGAAGAATTCATGGTGCTGCTGCCCAACACCGATGCGGCCAGCGCCCACGTGTTGGCCGACAAACTGCGCCGCACCCTGATACACACGCCCACCCCCTGGCCACAAACCGGGGCAGGCCATGACATCCCCATCACCACCAGCATCGGACTGATCTGCCAGCCCGCCGGACAAAATCACTCGCTGGACCTGCTGCTGGCCCGCGTTGACCAGGCCCTGTACCGGGCCAAAACCCAAGGGCGCAACCGGGTGGAAGAGATGGCGGCACCCGCCTCAGATGATTCCGTTATTAACAACTGAAATCTCAGTCGTTCCCTTCATGAGCGTTTCCTTTCACCATTCAGGCCATTGAACGGTTTTGAAAGGAAACACCATGAACACACGCCGCCGCTTCGCACAATTTGTCACCCGCCTGACCGCAGCCACCGCCCTGGTCGGCCTGGGTGCCGTCAGCTGGGCACAAACCACCGCCCCCGTCACGTTGCTGAACGTGTCGTACGACCCCACCCGCGAGCTGTACGTCGAATACAACGCCGCGTTTGCCAAACACTGGAAGGCCCTGACCGGGCAGGACGTGACCATCAAGCAAAGCCATGGAGGCTCGGGCAAGCAGGCCCGCTCCATCATCGACGGGCTGGATGCCGACGTGGCCACCCTGGCTCTGGCCGGTGACACCGATGCGCTGCACAAAAACGGCGGCTGGATTCCCAAAGACTGGCAAAAGCGCCTGCCGCTGAACAGCTCGCCCTACACATCCACCATCGTGCTGGTGGTGCGCCAGGGCAACCCCAAAGGAATCAAGGACTGGGACGACCTGATTCGCCCCGACATCAAGGTCATCACCCCCAACCCAAAAACCTCGGGCGGTGCTCGCTGGAACTACCTGGCCGCCTACGAGTTTGCCAAACGCAAATACGGCGGGGAAGAGAAAGCCAAAGACTTCCTGGGCAAGCTGTACGCCAACGTGCCGGTGCTGGACACGGGTGCCCGTGGCTCATCAGTCACCTTTGCCCAGCGCGGCCAGGGCGACGTGTTCATAAGCTGGGAGAACGAGGCCTACTTGCTGGAGAAAGAGTTTGGCAACAAGGTGGACTTCATCTACCCCTCGCTGTCTATCCTGGCTGAACCTGCTGTGACCGTGGTGGACAAGAACGCAGACAAAAAGGGCACCCGCAAGGTAGCCGAGGCTTACCTTGAGTACCTGTACACCGAAGAGGCGCAGGACATCATCGGCAAGAACTTCTACCGCCCCATCAGTGAAAAGGCACAAGCCAAGTACGCCAAGCAGCTGCCCAAGCTCAACCTGTTCAAGATCGAGGATGCCTTCGGCGGGTGGGACAAGGCGGCCAAGGTGCACTTTGCCGATGGCGGCACCTTCGACCAGATTTACACCAAGAAATAAACCACCAAGCTGTCACACGCCAGGAACACGCCCCATGTCCGTCCTATTGATCGCAGGCAGCCCCAGCGAACACTCTCGCTCAGCCGCACTGCTGGATGCTGTGTCAGAGCGATTGGCTGCGCATCGCATCCACCACGATCGGCTGTCTATCAGAGATTTGTCGCCCCAGGCTCTGCTGCTGGCAGACTTCAACCACAAAACCATCACTCGTGCCACCGCTCAAGTGGCCTGCGCCCGCGCCATCGTGATTGCCACGCCTGTCTACAAGGCAGCCTACAGCGGCGTGCTGAAAGTGTTTCTGGACCTGCTGGCACAAGATGCGCTGACCGGCAAGGTGGTGCTGCCGCTGGCCACAGGGGGCAGTGCCCACCACATGCTGGCACTGGACTATGCGCTCAGGCCCGTGCTGCAGTCGCTGGCAGCCAGGCAAATTCTGCCGGGCGTGTACGCCACCGACGCACAGGTGCCCAAAGACGAATTTGGTGACTATGCCGTGGGTGAAGACATCGCGGCCCGGCTGGACCAGTCGGTTGCCCGGCTCATTGCCGAGGGGCTGACACCGCAGCCCAAGCAAGCTCACGGGTTCGAACCCATCGCGTTCTCGACGGTGCGATGTAGCGTCTGACCGCACCACACCTAAACCGCCACCAGCACCTGCGCTGAACCGCCCGCCACGGCGGGTACCCCTCCCATTTTTGATTTTTCCCCCTTTGACCGGGGCAGGGCGGAGCCTTGCCCGCACCCGTACGAAAGACCCTGACATGACACACACCACCGCCCTCACCCGCCGCCATGTGCTGACCGCCGCAGCCGCAGGCGCCACCCTCGCCATTGCTGGGCCCAGCTGGGCCCAATCCGCCAGCCGCGTGCTGCGCGTCGGCCACCAGAAGGGCTGGCTGTCCATCCTCAAAGGCCGTGGCACGCTGGAAAAGCGGCTCGCCCCACTGGGCGTGAAGGCCACCTGGGTTGAATTCAACGCAGGCCCGGTGCAGCTCGAAGCGCTGAACGTGGGCTCCATCGACTTTGGCGACGTGGGCGAGGCCCCGCCCATCTTTGCCCAGGCTGCCGGTGCACCGCTGGTCTACGCCGGCGCCACGGTGCCACGGCCCAGGCTGGAAGCCATCATCTTGCCCAAGGGCTCGCCCATCAAGACCGTGGCCGACCTCAAAGGCAAGCGGGTGGCCTACAACAAGGGCTCCAACGTCCAGTACCTCCTCGTCAAGCTGCTGGAAAAACACGGCCTGAAGTACGGCGACGTGCAGTCCATCTTCCTGCCACCGCCTGATGCCCGTGCAGCCTTTGAAAAAGGTGCCATCGACGCCTGGATCATCTGGGACCCGTTCCTGGCCTCGGCCCAAAAAACGCTCGACGCGCAACTGCTGGCCGATGCCACGGGCATCGTGAACAACCGGGCGTACTACTTCACGTCCCGCGAGTTCGCCACCAAGAACGTGGACGTGCTGAAGATCGCCATCGAAGAGATCAACGCCATCGACACCTGGGCATCCAAGAACAAACTGGCTGCCGCGCAGGAACTGTCGAAAGTGCTGGGGCTGGACATGGCCATCACAGAGCTGTACCTCAACCGTTCGGCCTTCGGCACGGCAGCGGTGAACAGCGACATCCTGGCCGAGCAGCAGCAGATTGCCGACACCTTCTTCGAACTGAAGCTCATCCCCAAAAAACTCAACCTGCGCCACGCGGCACCGGTTGACCTGAGCTGAGTCGCCCCACGCGCAGGGAAACACACCATGACCACACCCGCCGACCCTGATCTGGCCCGCCGCTTGCGGTTCGCACGCCTGCTCATGGTCACCGCGTGTGACTGGGGCCTGGCCACACCTTTGCGTCAACCGGTTGGACTGCCCACACGCAGTGCGCCACCCGCCATCAGCTGGCAGGCAACCCCGCTGACATGGACGCGCCGCCCGCGCGGAAAAGCTGTCCACCCCAATCTGCTGCTGACCAGCGCACGACATCCCACCCCCGCTTTATCCGGATTTGCCATATGAACATCTTTTGGTTTCTGCCCATTCACGGCGACGGTCACTACCTGGGCACACAGCAAGGCGCGCGCGCCGTTGACCACCACTACCTGAAGCAGATTGCCCAGGCGGCTGACGAACTGGGCTACGGTGGCGTGCTGATTCCCACTGGCCGCTCGTGCGAAGACTCGTGGATCGTCGCGTCCAGCCTCATCCCGGTCACGCGGCGCTTGAAGTTCCTGGTGGCGCTGCGCCCCAGCACCATTTCCCCCACGGTGTCGGCCCGCCAGGCCGCCACGCTGGACCGCCTGAGCGAAGGCCGTTTGCTGGTGAACGTGGTGGCAGGGGGCGACTCGGGCGACCTGGAGGCCGACGGCACCTTCCTGAGCCATGACGAACGCTACGAACACGCCCGCGAATTTCTCGACGTGTGGACGCGCCTGCTGGCGGGCGAAGAAGTGACCTACGAAGGCAAACACATCCACGTCAAAGGGGCAAAGCAGCTGTTCCCGCCCGTTCAACGCCCTCACCCGCCGCTGTATTTCGGCGGGTCATCCGACGCGGCACATGACCTGGCGGCCGAAAAAGTCGAGCTGTACCTCACCTGGGGCGAACCTCCCGCCGAAGTCGAGAAGAAGTTCAACGACGTGCGCAAGCGTGCCGAGGCCCTGGGCCGCAAGGTGAAGTTCGGCGTGCGCCTGCACGTCATTCCCCGCGAAACCGATACCCAGGCCTGGGGCGCCGCTGACGACCTGATCAAGTACCTGGACGACGAGACCATTGCCAAGGCGCAGACCAACTTCAACCGCATGGACTCCGAAGGCCAACGCCGCATGCGTGCACTGCACAGCGGCAGCCGCGCCAACCTGGAAATCAGCCCCAACCTGTGGGCTGGTGTGGGCCTGGCGCGCAGTGGCGCGGGTACGGCACTGGTGGGCGACGGCGAAACCATTGCCCGCCGCCTGAAGGCATACGAAGCGCTGGGAGCCGACACGTTCGTGCTGTCCGGCTACCCCCACCTGGAAGAGGCCTACCGATTTGCCGAGCTGGTGTTCCCGCACATCGGCGTGCAGGCACCCGGGCGCGGCGCGGGCAGCACGCTGGTGCGCCCGGTGGGTGAGGTGGTGGGCAATGCCCATGTGCCCACGCCGCTGCGCGCAGCCAACGGCTGACCCCACCCCACCAGACTGAAAACCAGACTGAAAGGCTGCACCATGAGCACCCATGCATCCCCACACCCCGAGCCCCTGGCCACCGTGGCATCGGTTCACCCCGAACAACCCTGGATACCCGTGCACGATGCCGCGTACGTGCCCTGGCAAACCGTGGTCACGTGGCTGGGGCACATCGCCCGGTCACTGGTGCCATGGGTGGTGCCTGTGTTGCTGCTGGTGCTCTGGCACATCAGCGCGGTCAACGGCTGGCTGTCCACACGCGTGCTGCCCGCACCGCTGGATGTGCTGGCCGCCGCCTGGGCGCTGGCCAGCAGCGGCGAACTCTGGACCCATGTGCAAGTCAGCTCGGGCCGCGCGCTCAGCGGCCTGGCCGTGGGCGGTGGCCTGGGGCTGGTGCTGGGGCTGTTGACGGGGTCGTTGCGGACAGCGGAAACGCTGCTGGACTCGACCATCCAGATGGTGCGCAACATCCCCGCGCTGGCCATGATTCCGCTGGTGATTTTGTGGTTTGGCATCGAAGAGTCGGCCAAGCTGTTCCTCATCTCGGTGTCGGTGTTCTTTCCCATTTACCTGAACACCTTCCACGGCATCCGCAACGTCGACCCCGGGCTGATCGAAATGGGCCGCACCTATGGCTTGAACCGCTGGCAGCTGTACACCGAGGTGATCCTGCCCGGTGCGCTGTCGTCCATTCTGGTGGGGCTGCGTTTTTCGCTGGGGCTGATGTGGGTGATTTTGATCGTGGCCGAAACCATTTCGGCCCAGGCTGGCATCGGCTACCTGACCATGAACGCACGCGAGTTTTTGCAGACCGATGTGGTGCTGGTCGGCATCCTGCTGTACGCCGCTTTGGGCAAGCTGGCCGACGTGTTTGCCCGGGGCCTGGAGCGCTACTGGCTGCGCTGGCACCCCGGCTACCAGGCCGCAGGCCACTGACGCAGGAGCGCACCCATGACACAAGAACACACCACACCCAGCGCAGGCGGCGTGCGCCTGCAAGTCCAAAAGCTCACCAAGCAATACGGCAACCGGACCGTGCTGCACGAAGCCGGTCTGGCCATCGAGCCCGGCCAATTTGTGGCCATCGTGGGCCGCAGCGGCAGCGGCAAGAGCACCTTGCTGCGCCTGGTGGCCGGGCTTGAAAAACCCAGTGGCGGGGGCATTGCCGTGGACGACGCTGCCCTGAACGGGCTGGGTGAACACACCCGCATCATGTTCCAGGACTCGCGCCTGCTGCCCTGGAAACGCGTGATCGACAACGTCGCCCTGGGCCTGCCCAAGGACCGCCGTGACGCGGCACTGAAAGTGCTGGCACAAGTCGGCCTGGCAGAACGCGCCAACGAGTGGCCCGCCAAGTTGTCCGGCGGACAGCGCCAGCGCGTGTCACTGGCGCGTGCCTTGGTGCACCACCCCAGGCTGCTGCTGCTCGACGAGCCGCTGGGTGCGCTCGATGCCCTCACCCGCATCGAGATGCACCGCCTCATCGAAGGCCTGTGGCAAACGCATGGCTTCACGGCGCTGCTGGTCACGCACGACGTGCAGGAAGCCGTGGCACTGGCCGACCGCGTGATCCTGATCGAGGACGGCCGCATTGCACTCGACCAGGTGATCGACCTGCCCCGCCCCCGTTCGGTGGGCACCCCCGCCTTCGCCGCGCTGGAAAAACGCATTCTGGACCGCGTGCTGCAAAAACCGCAGGACGAGTCCGAAGCCGCCAATGCCGCGCCCGGCGACTGGCCCGGCACCCCTGCGCACGGGTTGCGCTGGGCGGTCTGACGGCCCCACCTCACCTGATTCATCCGCCCTGATTCAAACCAGCTGAACCGGGGCCCCTTTTCAAACCATCGGACTTTCAAGGAGAAAACCATGTCCATTCAAGCCATCAACGTTCGCAACCAGTTCAAGGGCAAAGTCAAAGAAATCATCCGTGGCGATGTCGTGTCGGAAATCGACGTCGAAACACCCTGGGGCGGCATCGTCACCTCCGTCATCACCACCCGCTCGGTTGACGACCTTCAGCTGAAAATCGGCTCCGAAGTGGTGGCGCTGGTCAAGTCGACCGAAGTGTCGATCGCCAAGCTGTGACGAGCGAACACTGACGGGTGGTCGCCTCGCCATGCCCACGCGCCACGATGTGTACGCATGGAGCGGCCATCACAGTCATCGTGCCCCGGATCGCATGGTCAGGGACACGATGACACCATTAAAAATACATTCAAAATACCACATAACGCTTTTATATAAAGCGATAGAAGCTATCAAAATCATTGTGCGCAACATCTGGGCCGACGCCCTGCTCTGACCCATGAATTTCCAACAACTGCGCTCGGTGCGCGAAACGGTGCGCTGCGGCTTCAACCTGACCGAGGTGGCGGCCATGCTGTACACCTCTCAACCGGGTGTCAGCCGCCAGATCCGCGAGCTGGAAGAAGAACTGGGCATCGACATTTTTGTGCGCCTGGGCAAGCGCCTGACCGGCCTGACCCCGCCGGGTGAAACGCTCATCCCCATCATCGAACGGCTGCTGGACGACGCCGAAAACCTGCGCCGCGCCGGGGCCGATTTTTCAACGTCCAACCAGGGCAGGCTGTCGGTGGCGGCCACGCACTCGCAGGCCCGCTATGCGCTGCCACCGGCCGTGCGGGACTTCCGCCAATTGTTCCCCGAGGTGAGCTTTCACCTGCACCAGGGTTCACCCAAGCAGGTGGCTGAAATGCTGCTGTCCGGTGAGGCCGACCTGGGTGTGGCCACCGAGGCGCTGACCGAGTACCCGCAACTGGTCACGCTGCCCTGCTACCGCTGGACGCACAGCGTGGTGGTGCCCCCGGGCCACCCGTTGACCGAGCTGACCGAGCCGGTCACGGTGGACGACCTGGTGCAGTACCCCATCATCACCTACGAAGTGGGTTACACCGGCCGTTCGCACATTGACGAGGGGTTTGCCAAACAAGGCCTGCAACCCAACGTGGTGCTGACCGCCATGGACGCCGATGTCATCAAGACCTACGTCGAGCTGGGCATGGGCATCGGCATCGTGGCGTCCATCGCCGTGGACAGCCAACGCGACACCCATTTGCGTGTGCTGGACGCCGGGCACCTGTTCGAGATCAACACCACCCGCCTGGCCATCAAGCGCGGCACCTGGCTGCGCGGCTATGTGTACAGCTTCATCGAAACGTTTGCGCCCACACTGACGAAAGAAGAGGTACTGAGGGCGTTGCAGCCGGTGGCGTGAGCGGGGCCTTGCCCGTGGCGCAGCACTGGTCATGCCCCCTCAACCCGTGCGGCTGGCAACCCAACACCTCACCCGGTTCAGTGCCGTCGATTGCCCTGGGCTGAGCGATAGGGCGAATGTATGATTCGCCAACAAAAAAAGGCAGCCGCATGAACCATCACTGTGTTTCGCGTTTTGGCATCGCTTGCCAAGCCTGTTCGCAAACCCGCGTTTGCCTTGTGGGGAGGCCCTGACATGCTGGGCCGCACGAAGATCGTCACGCGCCTTTTTCTTGGCTTCTCCCTGCTGCTGCTGGGGGCAGCTGCACTGGGCTTGCTGGGTGGCCGAAATGCATTGCGGCTGTCTGAGCTGACAGACAACATCTTTGAGCAATCATTCACCGTAACGACGGAAATTCTGGAAGTGCGCGCCGACGTGCTCGGGTCCCAAGCCCTGATGACCCGGCTCGTGCACGGCTCGGAAGCGCTGGTTGCCACACAAGACAAACTGCGGGAACGTGTCGCACAGACAGATCAGCACCTTGCGGTGGTGCGCCAGCATTACCAAGGCAACGCCGCAGATGTGCGGCAAGTTGAACAGGCGCTTCAGGCGCTTCGGGTCGCCCGTGCGGCCACACTGGCCTTGGTCAGCGCGGGTCGGCATACCGAGGCCATCGCGGCCAACGATGGGCACAACCACTTGCTGGAAGCGACGCTGTTGAAACACATTGCAACGGTCGCCAGTTTTGCCGCCGACCATGCCGCCCGGCTCCAGCGGGCGGCTGCAGACGAAAGTCAGCGTTCGGTGCGCACCCTGCTGGCGCTGCTGCTGCTGACCATCGGTGGCGGCATTGCACTGGCACTGACCATCACACGCAGCGTACGTGGCTCGCTGCACCAGGCAATCGGCACGCTGCAGGGTCTGATCGGCAATGGCGCTGAAAAAATCCGGGTTGCCGAATCGATTGCCGCCGGTGACTTGAGTCAGGAAACAGCCCCCACGCGCCCGCTTCAGATTGACACGCAGGGCCTGCCCGATGACGAGTCGGGCCTGTTGCTGAAAACTGCGGTGCGCCTGTCTGAAGTGCAATCTGCACTGGACGACGCCCTGCGCGCGATGACGCAGGCATTGCGCACAAACAGCGCGGCAGCACAAAGCAGCGATTGGCTGAAAAGTGGCCTGAACGATCTGAGCACCCGCATGCGCGGTGAGCAGGTGGCAGCCGAACTGGCTGACACCTCTCTGATTTTCGTGACCGAATACATCGGAGCGGGTGCCGGTGCACTCTATCTTCATGACGAACGCGCCAATGAATTGCGACTGGCCGCCAGTTATGCGGGGCTGCGTGAGGGCACCCGCCATGAGCGCATCCGCGTGGGCAGCACGTTGATCGGACAGGCTGCGGCCGAGCGGCGCACCATCGTCCTGTCAGACGTGCCCCCGGGCCATCTGCCCATTGCCACAGCACTGGGCACCACGCCGGCGGCGCAGGTGATTGCCTTCCCGCTGCTGCACGACGAACGCCTGGTAGGGGCCATTGAACTGGGCAGCTTCCACCCCTTGTCAGCACTTGAGCGTGAGTTTTTGGAGCGCGCGGCTGAAGACATCGCCATCGGGCTGGGTGCCAACCTCTCTCGCCAGCGCCTTGCCGAGCTGCTGGAGGAAACCCTGCAGCAGGCTGAGGAATTGCGTGTGCAGCAGGAAGAACTGCAACAAAGCAATGAAGAGCTGGAAGAGCGCGCGCAGCTGCTGGAAGAGCAGCGCGAGAGCATCCGTGCCAAAAACCGCGAGATCGAAGCTGCTGCCGACGGTTTGCGTCAGAAAGCCGAGGAGCTGGAGCAAACCAGCGGCTACAAGTCCGAGTTTCTGGCCAACATGTCGCATGAGTTGCGCACGCCGCTCAACAGCCTGATGATCCTGTCGAGCCTGCTCGCGCAGAACAAGGATGGCAACCTGACGGACAAACAGGTGGAGTTTGCAACCACCATTCAGTCTGCGGGCAAGGACTTGCTCAACCTCATCAACGACATACTTGACCTGTCGAAGGTTGAAGCTGGCCAGATGCAATTCCAGCGGGCCGAGGTCGGCGTGACCGCGCTCTGCGACAACCTGCGAGCCCTGTTCGAACCGATTGTGGAACAAAAGGGTCTGGCCCTGCGCATTGAAGTTGACCCGGCCATGCCAACGTTGCTGATGGGTGATGACCAGCGCATTCAACAGGTACTGAAAAACCTGCTGTCAAATGCCACCAAATTCACCGACCAAGGTGAAGTGGTGCTGGGCATCAGCAAAGTCGAGGGCTCGGGCAGCCCCCTGGCCGTGCAGACCATCGCCTTCAAGGTCACCGATACCGGCATCGGCATCCCGGTCGACAAGCAGTCACTGGTTTTCCAGGCGTTCCGCCAGGCCGACGGCTCGGTCAGCCGCAAGTTTGGCGGTACAGGCCTGGGTCTGTCGATCTCGCTTCAACTGGCACGCGGCATGGGTGGTGAGCTGACAATGACGAGCGAGGAGGGACGTGGCAGCGAATTCACCCTGTACCTGCCGTTGCTGCCAACAGGCTCCCAGGCGACAGCTGCGCCTCCCGCACCGGCTGTTGTCTCGCCGCTCAAACATGCACCCGTGCAAGCGCCACCGGCCAACGACGAAAAGTCCATTCTGGTCATCGAGGACGATGTCAGCTTTTCACGCATCTTGCAGGACTTGATCCGTGAGCGAGGGTTCGGGGTTTACGCGGCATCGGACGGGGAAACCGGTGTGGCGCTGGCCGAGCACCATCAGCCCAGCGCCATCGTGCTGGACGTGATGCTCCCCGACCTTGACGGCTGGGGCGTGATGCGCCGCCTGAAGGACAACCCTCGCACGCGGCACATTCCCGTTCATTTCATCACCTGCCTGGAAGATCGCCAGAAAGCCATGAACATGGGCGCGATCGGTTTTGCCACCAAGCCGGTTGGGGCCGAGAAACTGGATGAAATTTTCAGTTCTATCGAAGGCTCGCTGGCGCGTTCGATGAAGCGTTTGCTGATCGTTGAAGACAACGCCGACGAAGCCAAGAGCATGGTGGCCCTGTTGGAAGAAAGCGATGTCGAGATCGTGGTGGCATCCAGTGGCGCGGCAGCCATCGAGCAACTGGCCGCCCGACCCTTTGATTGCATGGTGCTGGACCTGGGCCTGGCAGACATGTCAGGGTTCGACCTGCTTGATCGCGTGCAGGCACTTGACTCGACCGACACGGCTCGGCACACGCCTGTCATCATCCACTCGGGCAAAGACCTCAGCCACGAAGACGAAAGAAAGCTGCGCCGTTTCGCCGAGAGCATCATCATCAAAGGGGCGAAAAGCCCGGAGCGACTGCTGAACGAGGTCAGTCTTTTCCTGCACCTGGTCGAGAGCAAGCTGCATCCAAACAAACAGCGCATGATCCGCACCGCCTTGGACAAAGAGGCCATGCTTGAGGGGCGAAAAGTGTTGTTGGTGGATGACGACATGCGCAACGTGTTTTCGCTTTCCAGTGTGCTGGCCGAGAAAAACATGCACATCATCGAGGCCGAAAATGGCCGGGAAGCGCTGGCCAGGCTGGCTGAGCACCCGGACATGGGCATCGTGCTGATGGACATCATGATGCCGGAAATGGACGGCTACACCGCCATGCGCGAGATTCGCAAGAACCCTGCCTTTGCCAGCCTGCCCATCATTGCCATGACCGCCAAGGCGCTGAAAGGCGATCAGGAAAAATGCATCGCTGCCGGTGCCAGCGATTACATCGCCAAGCCCATCGATGTAGACAAGCTCTTTTCTCTGATCCGCGTCTGGTTGTTCCAGCGCACCTGACCATGTCCACAGACGACATCCGCGACGTGGAAATTCGGCTGCTGCTCGAAGGCATTCACCGTGTGTATGGTTACGATTTTCGCGATTACGCCGAAGCGTCCATCAAGCGTCGACTCTGTCACTGGTTGGCGGAGTCCCCTTTTGACAATTTCTCGATGGCGCAGGCACACCTGCTACGGGAACGGCCCTTGTTCGAGGCCATGCTGGGAGGCATCACCGTCAACGTCACCGAGATGTTCCGGGATCCGCTTTTCTTCAAGGCAGTGCGCGAACACGTGGTGCCCTTTCTCAAAACCTACCCGTTCGTCAAAATATGGCACGCGGGTTGTGCAACGGGCGAAGAGGCTTACTCGATGGCCATTCTGCTGCACGAGGAGGGCCTTGCCGGCCGTTACCGCATGTACGCAACCGACATCAATGAAACGGTGCTGCAGCAGGCGGCAGAAGGTGTTTTGCCGATTGCAGACATGCAACGCTACACGCGCAACTATCAAAAAAGTGGGGGTAAAGCCTCTTTTGCCGATTACTACACGGCCAGGTACGACCGAGCCATTCTTTCAGCGGCTTTGCGCAAGGACATGGTCTTTGCGCCTCACAATCTGGCGGTCGATGCCGAATTTGGCGAAATGCACTTGGTACTGTGTCGCAACGTGATGATCTACTTCAAAGCCCCTTTGAAAGACCGCTGCCTGCAGCTGTTTGACGACAGCTTGCTGCCCGGGGGCTTCTTGTGCCTGGGCATGAAGGAAAGCCTGGAGCGGCACCGGCCACACGAACGTTACGCCGAACTCGCACCCGGCACACGCATTTACCGAAAGAACTATGGCCGTGTCGACTGAACCCCTGGGTGCCGGACACCGTGCCAACCGCTGGCGTGCGGTGGTCATCGGCGTGTCCAGTGGGGGCGTGCAGGCGCTCTCCAGTCTGTTCCGAGACTTGTCTGCGGATTTTTCACTGCCCATCCTTGTCGTGCAGCACATCGGCCCGGATGCTGGCGACGGACTGGCACGGTTGCTCGACGCACACAGCAAGTTGCACATCAAAGAAGCTGACGAGCACGATCTGCCCTTACCTGGCCATGTCTACCTCGCGCCCCCGAACTACCACTTGCTGGTGGAGCCTGACGGTCATCTGGCCCTCTCCGCAGACCCGCCCGTCAGCTATGCGAGGCCCTCCGTTGACGTGCTCTTTGAAACAGCTGCCGAAGCATGGGGGCCTGCACTGATCGGCATCATGCTCACGGGAGCCAACCACGATGGCGCCCGGGGATTGGCACGCATCCAGGCACGCGGTGGCCTGGTCATCGTGCAGGACCCGGCAGATGCCGAAGCGCCGCAGATGCCGTTGGCAGCTTTGGCAACGACCCGTGCAGACCATGTTTTACCGTTGGTGGACATCCCCGCCCTGCTGACCTCACTGGTCACGTCACGCAATGGAAACCGCCATGTCTGAGCAAGTTGCCCTGCTGCTGGTCGATGACCGGCCTGAAAACCTCGTCGCACTCAAAGCCGTGCTGGGCGAGCACGACACGCTGGACATGGTGACGGCCGCCTCAGGCAACGATGCGCTGCGCCTGACTTTGCGGCGTGATTTCGCACTCGTCCTCCTGGATGTTCAGATGCCAGGCATGGATGGGTTCGAGACGGCGGAGTTGATGCGGGCCAACCCGAAAACGCGTCATCTGCCGATCATTTTCATGACCGCTGGCATGAACGATGCCCTGCTGCAGTTCAAAGGCTATGACTTGGGCGCGGTGGATTACCTGATCAAACCCTTTGACCCCCATGTTCTGCAGAGCAAAGTACGTGTGTTCTGCGAGTTGTACCGCCAACGGCTTGAACTCGAAGCACACAGAGTGCAGCTTGAAGCCAAAGTGCGCGAGCGCGTGGCACGGCTCAACGACAGCGAGTCTCGGTTTCGCCAGCTCGTCACGCATGCGTCGGTTGGCATCTACGAAATCGATACACAAGGCCACTGCCAATTTGTGAATCCAGGCTGGTGTGTCAGCGCAGGACTGTCCGCTGAGGCGGCGGCTGGTGACGGCTGGACCCGCACAGTGCACCCAGACGACCTGGCTACCGTGCAAAGCTCCTGGCAATTGGCCGTTGCAGCAGGGGAACCTTGGTTTGGCGACTTCCGCTTCCTCAGGCCGGATGGGTCGGTTGCCTGGGTCAGCGGCAGTGCCACGCCGGTGATCAATGCCCGAGGTGAAATCACGGGCTATCTGGGCAACAACCTCGACATCACCGAGCGCAAGCGCAACGAAGCCTGGGAGCACACACGCGTCAGGGTGATGGATGAGCTTGCACAGGAAACACCCTTGCAAGTGATGCTTGAACACATTGTCACCGATGCCCGGTTGCAGACCACAGGCATGACCTGTGCGATTTTGCTGGTGGATGAATTTGGCGACAAGCTGATCCGCTGTGCATCACCGAAAACGCAACCCCTTGGTCAGGGCATGATCCGCCTGATCAGCGCCGATCAAGGCGGCTGCGCAGATGCAGCCATTCATGGCAAAGCCATCAGCATCGAAAACATCCGCGCCCATACCGCTTGCACACAATGCTGGACTGAGGATTCCCCAGAGCCGATGCCCGGTGCCGTTTCCTGTTGGTCCGAGCCCTTGCATGCCATCAGTGGTCAAGTACTTGGCGTGCTAGTCTGCTACCGCCAACAGGTGGGGCCTCCCGATATCGGGGACATCGTCCTGATTCACAAAGCTGCACGACTGGCTGCATTGGTCATCGAAAGAAAGCGGACTGAAAATGCGTTGCAGATTGCCGCCTCGGTCTACCAGGCCATAGGCGAAGCCATCACCATCACAGATGCCAACAACCGCATCATTGCAATCAATCCGGCATTCACCCTCCTCACCGGCTATACCGCTCAGGAGGCCATCGGCAAAACCCCCATTTTGTTGAAAAGCGGTCGCCACGACGCGCAGTTCTACCGCAGCATGTGGAAGGCACTGGAAACCACCGGGCGCTGGCAAGGTGAAATCTGCAACCGCCGCAAAAACGGCGAAGAATACCCCGAATGGTTGTCCATCAACACCATCTACGACGGCCATGGCAAGGTGCTCAGGCGCATTGCCATGTTTTCCGACATCACCGACAAAAAACGCGCCGAAGAAACCATCTGGCGTCAGGCCAACTACGACTCGCTGACCGAGCTGCCAAACCGCCGTCTGTTCCGCGACCGCCTGGAACAGGAAGTGCTCAAAACCCGACGTTCAGGCTTGTTGCTGGCCGTGCTGTTCATCGATCTGGATCGCTTCAAAGAGGTCAACGACACGCTTGGCCACCACACGGGTGACCGCCTGCTCATCGAGGCCGCTCGGCGCATCGGCCATTGCGTGAGGACCAGCGACACGGTGGCCAGACTCGGTGGCGACGAGTTCACCATCGTCATGTCCGACCTGTCGGATACACGCCGTGTCGATGAAGTGGCCCAAGCATTGGTTCACACCCTGATGGAGCCATTCAACTTCGACGGCGAAGCCGCATATGTGTCTGCCAGCATTGGCATCACGATTTTCCCCAACGATGCCGCAGATGTCGATGCCCTCCTGAAAAACGCCGACCAGGCCATGTATGCATCAAAGGCGGCAGGGCGAAGCCGCTTCAGCTATTTCACGGGCCAGATGCAAAAAACAGCGCAGGAGCGGCTGCAAATGGCCAACGACCTGCGTGGTGCACTCGCGGCTGGCCAGTTCGAGGTGCACATGCAACCGATTGTCGAACTGGCAACGGGGCGCACGGTCAAGGCTGAGGCATTGTTGCGGTGGCGGCATCCCGTGCACGGGTCAGTCAGTCCTGCGCAATTCATCCCGATTGCCGAAGAGACCGGCATGATCGAAGAAATCGGTGATTGGGTCTTCCGCGAAAGTGCGAGACTGGCCAAACAATGGACGGATGCGACACGCGGGCAGGTACCGATTCAGGTCAGCGTCAACAAGTCGCCCCGCCAGTTCTTTTCCGGCGACACGCACGTGACCTGGATCGCCCACTTAGCCGAAATTGATCTGCCACCTGACTGCATCGTCATCGAAATCACTGAGGGCTTGCTGCTGGAGGACCGCCCGGAGATTGCCGAAAAACTCGCCTGTTTCCGTGCGGCAGGCATTGGCATCTCGCTCGATGACTTTGGCACCGGCTATTCAGCCATGTCTTACCTGAAGAAATTTCCCATCGATTTCCTCAAAATTGACCGGTCTTTCGTGCGCGACATGGCTGTCGACCCCAGCGATGCCGCCATCATCGAAGCCATCATCGTCATGGCCCACAAACTGGGCCTCAAGGTCGTGGCCGAAGGTGTCGAAACCGTTGAGCAGCGTGACTTGCTCTGTGCCGCTGGTTGCGACTACGGTCAAGGCTATCTGTTCTCGCACCCCCTGCCAGCCGCCGAACTGCTGCGCGTGGTCGACCTCGGCTGACCTGTTTGGGCCATGCCTGTCACAGCTTTGCCGGGAATTTCAAGCAACCACGGCTGCGGTGGCCACCCGGTTTCGCCCCTCTTTTTTGGCTGAATACAGTGACTGATCAGCCTGCGACACCAACGTCCCTGGCTGACCGGTTTGACCCTCGGCGCCAGGGAAAACGGTCGCCACCCCAAGGCTCAGGGTGACCCATGAGGCCACGTCGCTGCCTGCGTGGGGCAGCGCCGCAGCCTCGACTTCGGCGCGGATGCGCTCCGCCACCTCCCGCGCGCCCTCCAGATCAGTGCTGGGCAGGATGATGGCGAATTCTTCGCCGCCGTAACGCGCAGCCAAGTCAGAAGCCCGAAACACCAGCCGCTGGAACACGGCCGACACGGCCCTGAGACACTCGTCGCCACCTTGGTGCCCATACACATCGTTGTAACGTTTGAAATAGTCCACATCGGCCATGATCAACGACAGCGGTGCGTTCGCGCGGCTCGCACGGCTCCACTCGTGCTGCAGGCGTTCGTCAAAGGCCCGCCGATTGGCAATGCCGGTCAAACCATCGAGCGTGGCCAACCGTTCGAGCGCAGTCTGGGCCACCTTCTGCTCGGTCACGTCGCGCAGCGTTTCAATCACCGCAATCAACTGCCCGTCCGCGCCATAGATAGGCCCTGCATCGATAGCCAGGTACTGCCGCTTGCCCACGTGCGGCATGACGCACCAATTTTCAGCCTTGACCCCATGCCCGAGGTCGGACGGTTCGGTGTGAAACGGGTACAGAGTGTCCAGCTCGTCGGCACGCCCCAAGGCCAGCACGTCGGCCAGGCACAACCGTGGTTCGGAATAGAACGCCTGCCAGTGGTTGGAGGTGCCCATCACGTCGGCAGCAGCCACGCCTGTCAGGCGTTCACAGGCACGGTTCCAGACAATCACCCGGCACTCATGATCCAGAACGAAGGTGGGCACCACCAGGTGCTGCATCAGGTTGACGGCAAACGTCCTGTCGTGGGCGTGCCGCTCCAAATTTTCGTTCGTCATCGTTTGTCCCGGTGTGTCTCATGGCAGTCATCTGAGGCGCTGCGCGCGACAGTTTGCCACAGGGAGATTCTGAGCAGAAGGCCTTATGCAGGCCGACACACGCAACCGCCCGAATTTGAGCCTGCAAGACACCGCACAGCCTGCCCCCCCGGAACTGGGCGCCAGGCTGCGGTGTGTCACTCAGGCCGCTTTCTGTTCCTGCTGCGTCACGGTGTAGCGGTTGGCCGGGCGGTCAAGGCCCAGGTGCTCGCGCAGCGTGGTGCCGGTGTACTCGGTGCGGAACAGGCCACGCCGTTGCAGCTCGGGAATGACCAGGTCCACAAACTCGTCCAGGCTGGCGGGCAGTACCGGTGGCAGCACATTGAAACCATCGGCCGCACCGTTTTCGAACCACAGTTGCAGCTGGTCGGCAATTTGCGTGGGCGTGCCCACCAGCGTCCAGTGGCCGCGCGCCGTGGCCACCCACTGGTACAGCTGGCGGATGCTGAAGTTGTGCTTCTTGGCGATGTCGCTCATCATCTGTTGGCGGCTCACCCAACCCTCGGTGCGGGGCAACTCGGGCAGCGGGCCGTCCAGCGGGTAGCCCGACAGGTCTACCCCGCCCGACAGGCGGGCCAACAGGTCCAGCCCGTCTTCAGGGGCAATCAGGTCGTTCAGTTCCTGCAACTTGGCGCGGGCTTCTGCTTCCGTTTTGCCCACGTAGACCGACACGCCGGGCATGATTTTCAATTCATCGGCCGTGCGACCGTATTGGGCCAGCCGCCCTTTCAGGTTTGCGTAGAAGGCTTGGGCGTCTTCCAGGCTTTGCTGGGCGGTGAACACCACTTCTGCGGTGCGGGCGGCCAGATCCAGCCCTGGCTCGGATTGACCGGCCTGAACCACCACCGGATGCCCCTGACGTGAGCGCGAGACGTTGAGCGCCCCCGCCACCGAGAAATGCTTGCCCTGGTGACGCGGCGGGTGCACCTTGGCGGGGTCGAAGTAGCGGCCGCTGGCAGGGTCGCGCACAAAGGCGTCGTCTTCCCAGCTGTTCCACAAGGCGGTCACGGTGTCCACGAACTCGTTGGCGCGTTCGTAACGGTCGGTGGCGGCCAGTTGCTGCTCGAAACCGTAGTTCTTGGCCGTTTCGTCACCGATGGTGGTGACCACGTTCCAGCCCGCACGCCCGTCGCTGAGCGCATCCAGAGACGCGAATTTGCGCGCCAGGTTGTAGGGCTCTTCGTAGGTGGTGGACGCCGTGGCAATGAAACCGATGCGACTGGTGACCGTGGACAGTGCCGAAAACAGCGTGACGGGCTCGAAATCCACCGCCTTGGCGCTGGAGCCCGAACCGATGACACCGCTGAAGTTGACGCCCAGGCCATCGGCCAGGAAAAACGCATCGAACAGGCCCCGCTCGGCGGTCTGCGCCAGGCGTTTGTAGTGCTCGAAATTCAGCGGGCCGAATGCGTTGGAACCGGAGTGGCGCCAGGCGGCAATGTGTTGGCCTGCACCGGGCAGGAATGCGCCCAGACGAAGTTGCTTGCTCATGTGATTGCTTTCTTTCAGTGGGTGGTACGGTGACCAGTCCACTTTAGGCAATCGCCCCTCGGCAGTGAACGAAGCTTATTGCATAAGCTAAAACGAAAAACGCAGACCGTGCACCGGGAGCTGGGCTTGGATGCGGTGGGTCCGGGTTGGCGTGGTACATCTTTCAAAACCACGACGAGGTGCACACCGACAAGGTCTTTGTAGGCTTGGTCATGGTCATCCTGATCGGCTTGGCAGTTGAAACCCTGTTGTTCCATCCGTTGGAATGGATCACCATTCGCCGCTGGGGCATCCAGTGCTGGCAGAGCAGGCAGACACAGCCCGACCAATTGCTCCATTTCTCTCCACGCCTCGCCACATCCCCTTCACGCACTCAAACCACTTCACAGGAGATTGACATGACCAACCACGTGTACCAGACCATCGAGCTCACCGGTTCATCCGCCGTCAGCAGTGACGACGCCGTGAAAACAGCCATTGCCAAAGCCGCCGCAACGGGGGCAAAGGTCAGGTGGTTTCAGGTGGTCGAGACGCGGGGTCAGGTGCAAGACGGCCAGGTGGCCCACTGGCAAGTCACGATCAAGGTAGGCCAGACACTGGCCTAACGGCCCGCACGGGCCGCCAACGGCCGTGGCCATTCAGGCGTTGAGCGGTCTGAGCAGGCTCAGTTCGCAGGTGCCCGCCACACGATATCTGCGACGTTGATCTTCTTCGGGATGATGCCCAGCGCGAGGAAGGTGTCCGCCAGTTGCTGCTGCTGGGCAATGTGCGCGTCGGTCACCGGGCCCAGCGTGAATTCGGCCCGGTTGAATGCCATCTGCCAAGCCTTCACGTCGATACCTGTGGCCTCAGCCGCCAGGGCCGCCAGTTCGCCACGGTTCTTTCCAGCCGTGATGGTGGCTTTGCGAATTTCGTCCAGCACGGTCGACAGCACAGCCGGGTACTTGGTTGCGAAGTCCCGGTGGGCGATGTAGTAAGAGCTGCTGGTCAGGCGTTTGTCGGACGTGTCGGCAATCACGCGGGCGTCATACCGGGTTTCGGCGATGGCGTAGTAGGGGTCCCACACGGTCCAGGCATCGATGTTGCCGCCGTTGAACGCTGCCGTGGCGTCTGCGGGCGACAGGTAGGTGGGCTCGATGTCCTTGATGGTCAGTCCGGCAACGGCCAACGCTTTCACGGTCACGTTCTGTGCGCTGGAGCCTTTGCCGAATGCAACCTTTTTGCCCTTCAGGTCGGCCACGGTTTTGATGGGTGAATGCTTGGGCACCAGCACCGCATGCTGTGCCGATGGGGTGGCCGCCGCGTACACCAAGTTGGACCCGCCCGCCTGGGCAAAGATGGGGGGCGTGTCACCCACAGAGCCCAGATCGATGGCACCGGCCCCCAGCGCCTCCAGCATGGGCGGGCCAAACTGGAATTCGACCCACTTCACGCTGTCGATGCCCAGGGTTTTGAGGCGCTGCTCGATCACCTGCTGCTTGCGGGCCAGAACCTGGATGGCCGAGCCCTTTTGCCACCCGATGCGGACTTCTTTGGGCACGGCCTGCGCAAACGCCTGCGTACCGAATCCGATCACGGAGGCCGCAGACAAGGCCGCGATGGACTTGCCGATGTGTCGCCGGGAAATGCTGTGTTGCATGGTTGAAACGTCCTTCTTGGTTGGTGAGGAGCAAGAAGGTTAGGCAGCGCATGCGGCGCTGTCGAATCAGATTTTCGCGGTTGCTTATGCGGATTTCGAGCGGAATGACGGCCGCCATTTCCCGCATAAGCAACTGCCAAAACCTTCGTTGTGCAACCGACCCGCCACACACAGACTGAAGGCCTGGCAATCACCGCCTGACGCCCAAGGACTTTCAACATGTCAAAACTGAACGAACTCAATGCCACGTACACCCGGTTTGTGACGCAGCCGTACACGCCCACCATCGGCGCGGTCATCCACGACCTGGACCTGAGCCAGCCGCAAGACGACGGCACGCAGGCCGAGTTGCGCCGCGCGCTGGCTGAGTTTGAAGTGCTGTTTTTCCGCAACCAGGTACTGACCCCAGCCCAGCACGTTGAGCTGACCAAAATCTTCGGCAACGTGGAAGACGTGAAAGCGTTTTTCCCACGGCTGGAGTCACACCCGCAAATCGAAATCGTCGAAAGCACGCCCCAGCGGCCATCCGCCGCCAACAACTGGCATGCCGACATCACTTGGCGCGAGCAGCCGCCGCTGGGCACCAGCCTGTATGCACAGGTGCTGCCAGCCGTGGGCGGCGACACCGGCTGGGCCAGCCTGACACGCGCCTACGACAGCCTGGCCCCCGAGTTTCAGGCCTACCTGGAAACCTTGACGGCTGTGCACACGTGGGAGATCAGCCGCTGGACGGAATACCTGCTGAGCAAGGACCACGGCGAACAGCAGCTTCGCGATGCGCGTGCGAAGTACCCGCCGGTGGAGCACCCCGTGGTACAGGTGCACCCGGTCACGGGCAAAGAATCATCTACGTGAACCCGACCTTCACCAGCCACATCAAGGGGCTGCCCCGCGCCCAGAGCGACGCGCTGCTGGCACAGCTGTTTGCCTTGCCCAAGGTGCCTGAGTGCCAGGCCCGCTTGCGCTGGGAGGCCAACACACTGGCCATCTGGGACAACCGGTCGACCCAGCACTACGCCGTGGGTGACTACTTCCCGCAGCACCGCAAGTTGCATCGCATCACGATCACCAGCGAAAAAACGTTCTGATTGGAGGGCGCCCCCAAACCTGTCGCATTGCGCCAGGCCCCCTAAGGGGGATGCGAAAACTTGGGAGCGGCCCAGCGGTTTCTCATGAGGGAGGCGCTGCCCACCTGAGGCAAAACGGGTGGCAGCGTGGCGTCTGAATGCCCTCCCCTGATTTCGTCTCCCGGGGGAGGGCATTCTTTTTACAGACACATTTGTTGTTAGCAATCTATTTTTTATTCGTTTGCAATCTGTTATTTGCGCCATACAGTGACTTCATGCATCAACCCAGCCGCAATGCGGTGAGACAAACACTGGACTGAAAGGACGCTTGCATGAGCACCGAAACCATCGAAACAACCACTGCGGCCGAACAACTGGGCGCAGCGCGCGCCGTGGCACTGGCAACCGGCACGCCTTACGCGGGCGGTGTGACGCCCGCCGTGGCGTGGACACTGTTTTCGGCAGGCGATGCGGTGCTGGTCGATGTGCGCACGACGGAAGAGCGCAAGTTTGTGGGCTATGTGCCCGGCACCGCTCACGTCGCCTGGGCCACCGGCACCAGCCAGACACGCAACCCACGTTTTGCACGTGAGCTGGAAGCCAAGGTAGGCAAGGACGCCACGGTGCTGCTGCTGTGCCGCAGCGGCAAACGCTCCGCCCTGGCGGCCGAGGTCGCCACCAAAGCGGGTTTCACCCGCGTGTTCAACGTGCTGGAAGGCTTCGAAGGCGAAATCGACGAGGCACGCCACAGGGGCAACACCGACGGCTGGCGTCTTCGCGGGTTGCCTTGGGTTCAGGATTGATCGACACAACCACACACACGAAAGATTGCCATGTCAAACATCTACACAGACAACTCCCTCTCGATAGGCCGCACCCCGCTGGTGCGCCTGAACCGCATCACCGCAGGCGCAGGCGCCACGGTGCTGGCCAAGATAGAAGGCCGCAAC